>NZ_JAFCWA010000006.1:0-373513 GCF_049897325.1 Janthinobacterium sp. DSP2-3-3
GAGCATCCGGTCAACCGGGTTGGCGACTTCCTGCCCTGGAACTGTGCCGCACAGCTCCCCTCAGCCTAAACAACACGCCGCTTCCCAGCGGTGTGATGCCATCATCTAGCAAATCAACATCCGGCTCAAGACGGCGTTGGCTTTACGCTTACCCAAAAATATAGTTGGTGGACTCGGAACGGGATGCCTGGCTAAGTGTTCCGTTTTTGATGTCAGTATGAAAAGCAAACGATTTTCCTATTATTAGCTACTAGAAAAGTATATATCTAGTACTAATTCGCTCTCGTCAAGTGTAGCCGCATCATAAAATCAACTCTTAAAACTACTTCCTCCCCTCAGTAGCCATCTTCACCGCCAACCCCGTCAACACCCCTCCCATCATCCACCGCTGCACCGCCACCCAACCCGGCCGGCTTGCCAGAAACCCCGCAATCGACCCCGCCATCACCGCAATCACCGAATTCACGGCGATGCTGACGATGATCTGCACGCAACCGAGCGCCACCGATTGCACCAAAATACTCCCATGCCCCGGCGTAATAAACTGCGGCAGCAGTGACAAATACATCACAGCAATCTTGGGATTGGCCAGATTGGTAATCAAGCCCATGAGAAACAGTTTGCGCGGTCCATCGACAGGCAGGTCGCGCACGGCGAACGCGGAGCGTCCACCCGGCTTGACGGCTTGCCAGGCCAGATACAACAGATAGGCGGCGCCGCCGAAGCGCAGCGCATCGTAGGCGTAGGGCACGGCAAAGACAAAGGCGGTAATGCCGAAGGCGGCGCACAGCATGTAGAACAGGAAACCCACGGCCACGCCGCCGAGCGAGATGAAGCCGGCGCGGCGGCCCTGGCTGATGGAGCGGGAAATCAGGTAGATCATGTTGGGGCCGGGCGTCAACGCCATGCCCAGGGCCACGAGTCCAAACATCAGCAAGGCTGTCAAATCGGGCATGGTGCCCCTTTCATGAAACTGATGTCATGGGCAGACGCCGCGCCGCGCAGCTGATGTTTTTCCAGTGCGTGCCTGCTAGAGGAATATCAAGATTATCACATCAAATACCGCTGACAGCAGGCCGCAAAGCCCGATGCGCCTGCCAGGCGGGGCCCCGAGTCCGGCACCTCACATCACCGCGCGCCACCGTCCTTGGCTTCGGCCTCGATCAAGCTGAGTGCCGCACGCGACAGTAAGCCGCTGCGCGTCTCGTGTCGCGCCGCCGCATAGCGGTCGATTTTGCTCAACACAAAGCGTGGCAGGCTGATGTTGATGCGTTCGGGCTTGCTATCGAGTTTTTCAAGGTCAAGGTGTACCAATGCCCAGATGCCGCCCACATGCTCAGGATTTGCCTGCAGGGCTTCGATCTTGCTTTGCGTGATATCCACGGGTTCGCCCAACTCCAGCAGTGTCTCGATGTGGCTGGTGATGGCTGCCCGGACGTTGTTGAGCGCGTCTTCCACGCTGTCGCCCCACGAGTGGACGCCTTTGATGTCGGGGACGTTCACACCGTACACACTACCGGCATCTTTAAAAATGACAACGGGGATATCCATTGCTAGTCCCTCACTCACTATTTGTCGAACTCTGCAACATGCTGTAGCTCTCTCACTTCAAGCCAGCAGACCTTAATATGCTGTTCCCTGTGCCGACAGGCAGGTCTTTTTTCGGATGTGGCACCGTCACCAAGCCAGGCTTTTCAGCATGTTTGAAGTGATGGTGGCTGCCTTTGACGCGTACTTCTTCCCATCCATCTTCTTTCAGCATCCAGATCAAATGACTTGAGTTCATGTGCCGCTCCCAAGTGCCGCTTTGTGTAATCATACACAGAATGTGTATAAGTGTGTATTCCGAGGCTGACGTCACGCAAGGTTCAGACGCAAAAAAACCCGCCGAAGCGGGTTTTTCACTCTACAGCCAAACCAAAAACTTAGAACTGGTTCATGGTGTTGTCTTTACCAGCCGCTTTTAACGCCGCTTCGCCGCTGAAGTAATCCTTGTGATCGTCGCCGATGTCCGAGCCGGACATGTTTTGATGTTTCACGCAGGCGATGCCCTGGCGGATTTCCTTGCGCTGCACGCCGGCCACGTAGCCCAGCATGCCTTGGTCGCCGAAGTATTCCTTGGCCAGGTTGTCGGTCGACAAGGCGGCCGTGTGGTAGGTAGGCAGGGTGATCAGGTGATGGAAGATGCCGGCTTCGCGGGCCGAGTCGGCCTGGAAAGTGCGGATTTTCTCGTCGGCCGTGATCGCCAATTCCGTCTGGTCGTATTCCACGCTCATCAGCTGGGTACGTTCGTAGGCGGACACGTCCTTGCCGTCGGCCTTCATGATGTCATACATCTGCTGGCGGAAGTTCAGGGTCCAGTTGAACGATGGGCTATTGTTGTACACCAGCTTGGCGTTCGGGATGACCTTGCGGATTTCGCTGACCATGCCGCCGATTTGCGCGATATGCGGTTTTTCCGTTTCGATCCACAGCAGGTCGGCGCCGTTTTGCAGCGAGGTGATGCAGTCCAGCACGCAACGCTCTTCGCCGGAACCGGCGCGGAACTGAAACAGGTTGCTCGGCAGGCGTTTCGGACGCAGCAGCTTGCCTTCGCGCTTGATGATGACGTCGCCATTGCCCAGCGCGTCGGCCGACACTTCTTCGCAGTCGAGGAAGGCATTGTATTGGTCGCCCAGGTCGCCTGGTTCATTGGTCACGGCGATCTGCTTGGTCAGGCCGGCGCCCAGCGAATCGGTGCGGGCGACGATGATGCCGTCGTCCACGCCCAGTTCCAGGAAAGCGTAGCGGATGGCGCGGATCTTGGCCAGGAAGTCTTCGTGCGGTACCGTGACTTTACCGTCCTGGTGGCCGCATTGTTTCTCGTCGGATACCTGGTTTTCGATCTGGATGCAGCAGGCGCCCGCTTCGATGAATTGTTTTGCCAGCAAATAGGTCGCTTCAGCATTGCCGAAACCGGCGTCGATGTCGGCGATGATGGGCACGACGTGGGTCACATGGCCGTCGATCTTGGCCTGGATCGCTTGTTTCTCAGCACCTTGGGCGGCGTCCAGCTGGCGGAACAGGCCGCCCAGTTCGCGGGCATCAGCCTGGCGCAGGAAAGTGTAGAGTTCCTTGATCAGTGCCGAGACGGCGGTTTTTTCATGCATCGACTGGTCTGGCAGCGGGCCAAACTCGGAGCGCAGGGCAGCGACCATCCAGCCGGACAGGTAGAGGTAGCGGCGGTCGGTGCTGTTGAAGTGCTTCTTGATCGAGATCATCTTCTGTTGACCGATGAAACCATGCCAGCAGCCGAGCGACTGTGTGTACTTGGAGGGGTCCGCATCGTAGGCAGCCATGTCGTTGCGCATGATCTTGGCCGTGTAGCGGGCAATGTCCAGGCCGGTCTTGAATTTGTTCTGGGCGCGCATGCGGGCGGCGGACTCGGGATTGATGGCATTCCATGCGCTACCTTGTTGCTCTTTCAAACCGGCAACAGCCTTGATGTCGTCTTGATATTGGGACATGTGTATCTCCTAAAGAAAAACTAAGTTTGAGAAAATCGTCGAGTGCGCCGCTTTGTCGATGCGAACTGCATGACTAAATAGTAGGCCGATTGGCGCCGATGTTCAAGTCTTATATAAGACATATAACTTAAATTTATTCCTTGTTTTTCAACGACTTAATTTGTATTTTTTGCGATGTGGAATGAATTTTCAAAAAGCGAGAGCATTAATGGCTGAGTTCGCTGTTTGAAATCCCGTAATGTGAAACGCCTTTTCAGATTTTGGTGCAGCGCGACAAATCGGGGTGTAAAAAAGCCACCCGAAGGTGGCTTGTGCCGCAGGCGGCTGATCTACCGTCCCACGGTCTGCCGTTGGTCCTTGATGAACAGCGCCGTCAACATGCCGATCACGCACACGCCGATCACGTAGTAGGCGGGGCCCAGCACGTTGTTCTTCAGCATCAGAGTCACGACCACCGGCGTCAGGCCGCCGAAAATCGCGTATGACAAGTTGTAGGAAAACGAGAGTCCAGAAAAGCGTACCTGAGCTGGAAACGCTTGCACCAGCACGTAAGGCACGGCGCCGACGACGCCGACGCACAGGCCCGTCATGGCGTACAGGGGCAGCAGCAGGTCGGGGCGGCTGCCGATGGTGGTGTAGAAAATATAGGTACTGATGGCCAGCAGCACGGAGCCGACGAAGATCACGCGCTTGCCGCCCAGGCGGTCGGCCAGCATGCCGGCGATGATGCAGCCGAAGGCCAGGCACAGCGTCGCCACGCTATTGGCCACCAGGGTGGTGCGCGGGGCGATGTGGTGGATCTTTTGCAGCAGGGCAGGCGTCATCAAAATGACGACGACGATGCCGGCCGACAACATCCATGTCAGCAGCATCGACACGGCGACAGCGCCGCGGTGGCTGCGCAATACGGCTTTCAATGGCATTTCCGTGGACAGGGCCTTGCGCTGCTGCATTTCCGCGAAGACGGGGGTTTCATGCAGCCAGCGGCGCAAATACATGGCGCCGAAGCCGAAGATGCCGCCCAGCAAGAACGGATAGCGCCAGGCGCCGCCCGTTACTTCTTCCGGTGTGTAGACGGTGTTCAAGCCCGTCGCCACGAGCGAACCGAGCAGGATGCCCACCGTCAGGCCGGCCGTCAGCGTGCCACAGGCAAAGCCCGTGAAACGGCTGGGCACGTGTTCCGAGACAAACACCCAGGCGCCCGGTACTTCGCCGCCCACGGCCGCGCCCTGGAAGATGCGCATCAGCAGCAACAGCAGCGGGGCGGCCAGGCCGATGGTGGCGTACGTCGGCAGCAGGCCGATCAGCAGTGTCGGCACGGCCATCATCAGGATGGACAGGGTGAACATGCGCTTGCGGCCCAGCAAGTCGCCGAAGTGGGCCATGACGATGCCGCCAAGCGGGCGCACCACGTAGCCGGCGGCGAAGATGCCGAAGGTTTGCAGCAAACGCAGCCATTCCGGCATTTCCGGCGGAAAGAACAGCTGGCCGATGGCATTGGCGAAGAAGACGAAGATGATGAAATCGTAGAATTCCAGCGCGCCACCCAGGGCGGCCAGCGACAGGGTTTTATAGTCTTGTTGGGTGAGGGGACGGCTTGCGGCGTCGATTGCGGCGGTGTTGGAAGTAGGCATGTGTCTCGTTCTTGTGTGTTATCGGAGATTGCCAGACCTAGCATACGCATTTCCGCCGCGTGAGTAAACGCGTGGGGATGGGCAGTCGCCTCAGCTGTGCTTAATACAAGTGCTTAATACAACGCCGCTATCATCAGCGTGGACTTCATTGGAAAGGACACAGTATGCATATCATGAACGTGGGCACCAGCCGGGGCCTGGGGCGCGCGCTGGTGGATGGCTTGCTCGCTGACGGGCACACCGTCATCGGCGTATCGCGCCAGCCAGCTGCCGACTTGCCCGCAGGGCAGGGCACGCAGCTGCAATGGATCGCGGCGGACCTGGCTGTGCCGACCGATGCCGTCGAACGCATTGCGCGCCAGGCACCTGCCGCGCTGGACGCGGTCATCTACAACCTGGGCGTATGGGAAGAAAAGGCCTTCAGCGACGACTACGCTTTTCTCGGCGATACGGACGACGCCATCGTCGACATGGTCAATACCAACATCACGGCGACCATTTTGCTGCTCAAGCGCCTGGTACCCCGCTTGCTGGCCAGCAGCAAGCCGCAGCTGATACTCACTGGGTCGACGTCCGGCCTGCGCCAGAGCGGCCGCCCAGAAGTGAGGTTCAGCGCCTCGAAATTCGCCCTGAACGGCATCGCCGACGCCTTGCGTGAAGGTTTCCGTGCGCAGGGACTGGCCGTGACGGCGCTGCAACTGGGTTACCTGAATACCTACGATGGCTTGTCGGTGCCGCTGGCGGACGCCGCCGCGCGGGGCGAGGGCGAGCTGATCCCCGTGCATGATGTCGTTGCCGTCGTGCGTATGCTGCTGAGCTTATCGAATGCCTCGTTCGTGCGCGAACTGGTGCTGCCGGCGCTGCGCGACGAGCGTTTCTAGCTTATTTCCAAGCTTTACGCGTCTTTGCCGTAGACCTCGGACCAGCCGAGACGCTCTTCCAGCCAGTCATCCACTTCGGAGGAGTCCATTTGCAGCAGCAGGGCGCCCAGCCGCAGCTTGCCATTGGCAAGGGCAAGCACGGCGAGCACGGCTTCCAGCATGACGGGGTCGAGTTGACCCTGCAGGTCGCGCGCGGCGATGGCGGGTAGTTGCGCCCAGGCTGCCTAGTGGTGCGGCTCTTCCCACAGCTCATGCCACACGTCTTCGCCCGCCTGCATGGCCTTGAGCGCCTCGGCCACGTCGTAAGGCATGCGGTAGCCGCCTTCCAGGGTGGGCCAGATGGGATCGTCGAGTGATAGCAGCATTGCTTTCCTTCCTTCATCTATACTTATGGTTGACGCGCATACGCAAACATATGCTGCACGTACTCGGCCTTGCCTAGCGGCACGCCGTTATGGCGCAGGATGTTGTAGGCCGTCACCAGGTGAAAATAGAATTGCGGCGTGGCCCAGTTGAGCGCGTATTCCTGGCCCGTCATGTCGAAGCTCAGGCCGTCGGCCAGGGTGATCGATACTTGCCGCTCTGCGCCAGCGTCGATCACTGCGCGGTCCGCCGAGGCGAGCATCGCCAGGGTGTCCTCGATCAACGCCTTGGCTTGCCGCATGTTGGCGGGCGTGGCGAGTTGGGGTAGCGCCTGCTGCGTCAGCCGGCACGCGGCTTCCTGCGCCTGGGTGCAGGTGAATTCCACCTGCCGCGCCAGGGTGTGCATGTCGGGCGCCAGCCGTGCGTCGAGCAGATTTTGTACCTCAAACTCTAGTGCCTGGGCGCGTTCCTCGCCTTTAGTCAACAGCGTTGTCAGGGAGCGCAGCATCTGTGCAAAGCAGGCGATGGTGATGGCGTAGACCGACATGGACTTCCTCATGTAGTTGGGGATGAGTTGGGAGCGGAAAGGCGTGCGGCTCTTGCGCAAACGGCGCGAAGCTTGGCATGCGGCCTTGCGCTCAGGCGCCCACATTGAATAGTTCGGCCTTCCAGAGTTCAAGGGCGGTCGGCATGCACACATAGAGGGGCAAGAGCGATGCCAGCATTATGCCCGGGCCAGCCATGTTTCAGCGTGCCGATTGAACATGCTACAGTCCGCCTTTGCCGCCAGCCTGGCGCAGCTTGCCTGGACCAATGACCGATGCCCACCTGGACTTCCCCGCCACAACTCGTCGCCCTTGCCGCCTTCTATGCGCAGGCGCAAGCCCAGCCGGATGCCTTCAGCGACGCGGCCTTCCTCGATGCCGTCAAGACTGCCCACTGGCCCACCAACTGCTGGAATTATGTGGATGCATCGTTCGCCATCATTGCGCCCGCCTGCCTGCTGCGTCCGCATTTGACCGCAGAGCTGATCGCCTTGCCCATCGCCGCCATGATCGCGGGCGGCCTGGAAGATGCGGGGCAAGTCATCGCGATTGGCCTGGACTGCGCCACGCGCAGCGCGCTGTACGTTGAGCCCAGCGAGGAGGGCAAGCGCTGGCTGACGCAGGTGTGGCCGACTCTGGGCACGATGGCCGAGGCGGTATTCCAGGCCGGGTGGCAAGCGGCGATGCTGGAGGATGAAGACGAACTAAGCCTGCGGTTGATCTGGAAGGCCAGTTTGAGTTAGGATATACGTAACTACTTACATATATCTCCCTAATCATGTCCTCCAACCTGCAAACCTACGGCTCACTGATGCTGGCCAGTCGCCTGCGCCGTCTTTCCGATCAACTGTATGCCGGCGTCGATACCAGTTATGTGGCGGCGGGCGTCGAGCTGACGTCGCGTTGTTTCCCCTTGTTATTGCTGCTGCGCGACAACGGCCCCACGGCGATCACGGCCCTGGCCGCGCAGATCGGGCAGACGCACCCGGTGGTGGTGCAACTGGGGCGCAAGCTGCTCGATGCTGGCGTGGTGGCGGAAATGCCGGACGCCAAGGATGAGCGGCGCCGCCTGCTGGCGCTGACCGACGCCGGGCAAGCCTTGCTGCGCAACATGGCGCCCCTGTGGGACGATGTGCGCGCGGCCGTCGACGCCGTGTTCGAGCAAGGCACACCGCAGCTGATGGCCAGCGTGGACCGGGCGGAAGCGCGCTTGCAGGCGCAAGGCTTTGGCGAGACGATCGCCGCCTGCCGGCGCCAGCGCGAACGGGCCGCCGTGGAAATCATCGACTACGACGCCCACTATGCGGCCGATTTCAAGCGCCTGAATATCGCCTGGCTGGAGCGCTATTTCTATGTCGAGGCGCTCGACGACATGGTGCTGTCCGATCCGCAACGCTCGATCCTCGACGCTGGCGGGCAGATTTTCCTCGCGCGCCTCGATGGAGAAATCGTTGGCACTTGCGCGCTGATCCGTGCCGGCAACGCCAGCATCGAGCTGTCGAAGATGGCTGTCACACCAGAATGCCAGGGTATGGGCATCGCGCGGCGGCTGATCGAACGGGCCTTCCATGCCTTCGAGGCCAGCGGCGCACAACTGCTGTTCCTGGAGTCGAACAGCAAGCTGGCGCCCGCCATCCGCCTGTACGAAAGCAGCGGTTTTACGCACGTGGCGCGTCCAGCCGGCGATGCCCATTACCAGCGTGCCGACGTCTACATGGAGTGGCAGGGCAGGTAGCGCACGTTGGGCTTGCCATGCGGCGCTCCCTATCGGCCGTCTCCCGCGTTACAATACGCGCACCCAATAACGGAACCTAGGTTCCACTATCGAGAGACGCCGACGCCGCATGCCTTCCTTCCCGATGCCCTTCCCGCAGATGATCGTTCCACCGGAGCCCACCCAGGCGCGCAGCAAACAAGCGTTCGAGCGCTTGCTGCTGGTGGGCGAACAGTTGCTGGCGGAAAACCGTTTTGATGAAATCGGCGTGGCCGACCTGGCCAGGCTGGCGGAAACATCGGTCGGCACCTTTTACCGCTTGCTGGGCGACAAGGACACGTTGAGCCGCTTGCTGCTGCAGCGCTTTTTTTCCGACATGGTGGAAAAGGTCGAGACCCTGACGGAACTGCGCCAGTGGGAAACGCGCAGCCTGGAAGACTTCATCCGCGCCATGGTGGCCATGTTCGTGGCCGTGAATGGCGGGCGCAGCGGCGTCTTGCGGGCCTTGATCACGCGCGCGTCGCAGGATGCGCAATTTCGTGACAGGGTGCACCAGATCAATCATTTGATCTCGCAACGCACGGTTGCCGTGCTGGCCAGCAAGTCGGCCAGCATCCGCCACCCGAACCCCACGCAGGCGATGATGGTGGTGCCGCCCGTGCTGCTGGGCATCTTGAACCAGCACACCCTGACGGGTTCGCTGTCCTTTTTATCGGGCGCGGCACTGGAAGATGAACTGGTGCGTGTTGCTTTAAATTACCTGACTTGAGATAACCTAAGATATTTAGCGATTTAACTTGAAATCGGAATTCGGATTCCGTATTATGTTTTCCAACAGCAGGAAAACAGATTCCTGCACCTGAACACAAAGCATGTTCAACAGCAAGGAGACAGAATGCGGCGTCACACGACATCCGATGTTCCATTGCATTACCTCGACCTCGGCAAGGCGCAGGGCGAGCCCGCGCAGTCAGAGCCCGTTTTCTTGTTGCATGGCCTCGGGTCCTGCGGCGAAGACTGGCGCCCGCAAATCGATGCCCTCGGCATTAGTTATCGCCTGATCGTGCCCGATATGCGCGGCCATGGCGCCAGTCCCGCGCCGGGTGGCGACTGGCAGATCGGCGACTTTGCCAACGACCTCTTCAACTTGATGGACCAGCTCGACGTGCCGCGCGCGCACATCGTCGGCTTTTCCCTGGGCGGCATGGTGGGCCTGGAAATGGCTAACCGCGCGCCCGGCCGCGTGGCCAGTTTGTGCCTGATCAATTCCCAGCCGTTTCAGGGCAGCAAGCCGGCATCTTTGCTGTTTGCCTACTGGCTGCGCCGTACGGTGATTGCCACCCTGGGCTTGAAGCCCATGGGCAAGATCATCGGCAAGAAACTGTTTCCCGATCCATCCCAGCAAGCGCTGGTCGAGCGCTTCGCCACGCAGATGGCAGGCATGGACAAGCGCGCTTACCTGGCCGCGCTGGACGCCATTTTTCACTGGGATATCGACATGCATTTCCAGGCTCTGGCCATGCCTGTCTTCATCATGGCGGCCGACCAGGATTACACGCCCGTCGCCAGCAAGCGGGCCTTTGCCGCACAGTTTCAGCAGTGCAAGATCGAGATTATTGCGAACTCGCGCCACGCCACGCCCCTGGACCAGGCGCAGCGTGTGAATACCTTGTTGCAGTCCTTCTTCGCCACACATTCAAAATAAACAGGCCACTTGCCGCACGGGCAGGGGGCCGGGAAACAGTCATCGCAGGGCAGGTGCTCGCTACACGCGCGCCGGTACCGCTACGTCTTGCGAGTCTGGAATCCGGCCGTCTTCCCTGGTGGCAAGCAAGCCTGACATTGGAGACGCTATGAAACTTGCTTTGAAATTAATGCCCGCCGCCCTCGCCGTTGCCGGTGCCTTTGCCACCCAGGCCCAGGCGCAGGAAGCCACTCCCGCTGCTGCCAGCACGGCCCAGGAAGCCAGCGATGCGAAAGAACGCATGGAAACCGTCACCGTTTCCGCCCGCCGCCGCGAAGAGCGGCTGCAGGACGTGCCGCTGGCCGTCACGGCGTTTTCCGCCAAGGCCCTGGAACGGGCGAATATCCAGAACCTGGCCGACTTGCAGGAGCGTGTGCCGAACCTGACCGTGTACGCTTCGCGCGGCACGAACACCACCCTGACGGCTTTCATCCGCGGCGTGGGCCAGGCCGACCCCGTCTGGGGCGTGGACCCGGGCGTGGGCATTTATTTTGACGACGTCTACATGGCTCGTCCGCAAGGCGCCCTGCTCGACGTGTTCGACGTGCAGCGCATCGAAGTGCTGCGCGGCCCGCAAGGCACCCTGTACGGCAAGAACACCATTGGCGGCGCCATCAAGTACATTTCGCGCCCATTGGCGAAGGAAAACGGCGCTTCGGCGGAAGTGGGTATCGGTAATTACAACCAGCGCAACTTCAAGGCCGCCTTCAATCTGGCCAACGAGAACGGCACCTGGCGCGCGCGCCTGGCGGCTGCCAAGCTGGACCGCGACGGCTTCGGCCGCAACACCTTCAATGGCGAACAGGTCAGCGACCAGGACAGCACGGCCGCGCGCCTTTCCATCGGTTACTTTCCGCAGGACATCCCTTTGACTGTCGTGCTGAGCCTGGACGCTACGGACGATAAATCGGGCGTGCGCGGCTTCCAGCGCATGGGCGTGAGCGCCTTCGACCCGCTCAAGCGGCCGGCCAGCAAGAATGCGTATGACATCCAGAGCGGCATGCCGGGCAACAACTTCACGCACAACCGTGGCGGCTCGCTGGTGGCCAACTACACGCTGTCGAATGAGTGGTCCGTTAAAGTGATCGGCGCCAAGCGGCGCAGCACGTCCGAGCAAACCATCGACTTCGACGGCTTGCCGCAGCCCATCGCCGACGTATTCGGCGACTCGCGCGACGAGCAGAAAAGCCTGGAATTGCAAGCGTCATACAGCGGCGACTACGGCGCCGGCGTGATCGGCCTGTACCGCTTCGAAGGCACGGCCGGCGGCGGCATCTACAACAACTTCCTGGGACGCCAGTTCACGGCCGCCGTCAGCACGGTAGAGACGGACAGCACGGCGCTGTACACGGACTGGACCTGGCCGCTGGGCAAGGTGTGGAGCATCAATGCGGGCTTGCGCCACACGCGCGAGGAAAAGCGCGCCATCGTGCTCAACCGCGCCTTTGCCGACGTGGGCTTTACGCGGCCCATCCAGACGGCGGCCGACTTCGACAAGTCCCTGTCGGTCAGCAATACCTCGCCGAAACTGTCCGTGCGCTATGAAGCGTCGAAGACGACGAATTTCTACAGCAACCTGTCGCGCGGTTTCAAATCGGGCGGTTACAACGTGCGCGCCAACAACCTGGTGGTGCCCGATTCCGCGCGGCCCTACAAGGATGAAAAACTCGACGCGCTGGAAGTGGGCATGAAGTACGCGGCGCCGGACGATACGTTCGATGCCAACGTGGCCCTGTTCTACAACCGCTACAAGGATATCCAGCTGTCCGTCTTCACCAGCTATGTGCAGCCGGGCGGCGTGCCGGGCTTTTATGGCGACTTCACGAATGCGGGCAAGGCGACCGTCAAAGGCGCCGAGTTCGAATTCTCGTGGCGGCCCAACCGCCAATGGGAAGTCAACGGTTTCCTCGCCTTGCTGAATGCCAGCTATGACGAGTTCATGAGCGGCGGCAAGAACATTGCGGATACGCAAAAGTTCAGCAACACGCCGCGTCGGCAAGTGGGCTTGAACCTGACGCGCACGGACCGCGATGTGTTCGGCGGGGCCTTGCGCAGCATGGTCGGCTATGGCTACCGCAGCAAGGTGTATCCGACCACGGACTTGAGCGAGACCCTGGCGCAAGGCGGCTACAGCATCTGGACGGCGGGTGTCGTCTGGGAAGCGCCAAAGAACTGGACCTTCAGTCTGCATGGCAGCAACCTGGGCAATAAACGCTACCGCACGGATGGCTACAACATTCCCGCCGTGTTCATCCTCGACGGTTTCTACGGTCCACCGCGCCAAATCATCGCCAAGGCAGGCTATAAATTTTAAGAGGTTGTAGAAGTGCCGGCTTGATGTGTATCAAGCCGGTTTGTTGTCGCTGTTTTCGTCGTTAATAATAATCAGGAGACTGGCATGGCACATCTGAATCAGCAACTGCGTCACTTGTTATCTGCAATCATCGCCGCCTGCGGCTTGCTGGCCGCGCTGCCGGCCTCTGCTGGGCAGTGGGACTTCGGCCTGTATGCGAGCCTGTGGGGGGCACGTGAATACCAGGTCTGGCTACCGAGCAATTACAATCCGAACACGCCGCTGCCCGTGGTGTTGATGCTGCACGGCTGTGGTTCCGAGCCCAACAGCATGGCCGCCGTCAGCCGCTACAACCAGCTGGCTGATAGCGAAAACTTTATCGTCGTCTATCCGCGCCAGAACGCCACGGCCAATCCCATGCGCTGCTGGAATTTCATGCTGCCGCTGAACCAGGAGCGTGGCACGGGCGAGCCGGCCGTGCTAATGGGCATCTTGAACAAGGTCAAGAACAAGTATGCGGTGCAAGACAGCCGCGTGTATGTCACGGGCATTTCGGCGGGCGGCGCCATGGCCTCCATCATGGCTGCCTGCTACTCCGATGTGTTCGCCGCCGTGATGGTGCACTCGGGCGGCATGTACAAGGGGGCCATCGGCATGCTCACGGCCGCCGACTCCCTCTTCAACGGCAGTTCCTTCGACCCGAAAATACGCGGCAAGGATGCCTGGCGCTGCTCCGGTTCGCCGCGCCGGCTAATGCCGACGATGGTGTTCCACGGCACCTCCGACATCGTCGTCAACCCCCTCAACGGCGAGCAAACCATCGAGCAATTCTTGCAGACCAGCGATGTCGGCGACGATGGCCTCGACAATGACAGCGTGCGCTACCGTGCCGACAGCATCGTGCGCCAGACGGTGCCGTACGGCCGCAGTTACTCCATCGATACGTATCTGCACAACGGCGCCGTCATCGCACAAAAGTACACGGTGGAAGGCATGAATCACGCGTGGAGCGGCGGTCCGCCAGGCTGGCCATTCAGCGATGAGCTGGGACCGGACGCCACTGTAATCAGCTGGAATTTCTTCAAGAATGTCCAGCGCTAATGCTGTGAGGAAATGTGCAGCTTGTACAATGGGGCGCAGCGATAGCGCCACGTCGTGCTGGTCAAGCCCCGCTCTGCTGGCCAAGCGGCAAAGGCTGACGGAAGTTATGGGAACCTTGGCGCGTTCTTACTAAATATCAAGTATTTCCCTGCCATCCCATGGCATTGTCGGTTCTCCAGCTTGATTCGATGCAGGCGCGAATGAGGAGAACGCCATGGACGGTGATGAGTTGATATCGGGTACCCAACGTCCCTTGCGCCTGCGCCTGGGTATCTCGCCCAAGGTGCCCACCGGTGTGCTGATACCGCAGCGCATCGTCGGCAGCGAGACCATCTGTGGCGGCATCGCCTACCGCGTGCTGTGCGTCTCGACGCATGCCGGTCTGCCGCTGAGCAGTTTGATTGCCTTGCCCGCCGCGCTCGATATCGTCACCGACCAGGGCCAGTTGCGCAGCATCTGCGGCCTAGTCACGCAAGCGAGTGCTGGCGACAGCGACGGCGCGCTGACCAGCTACCAACTGGTGCTGACGGACGCGTTCACCATCATGGAAAAACGCTGCAATACGCGCGTCTTCCGACGCCTGACGGATATCGAGATCGTCAAGACCCTGCTCGACGAATGGATACGCAGCAATACCGTGCTGGCGCATGCCTTCCAGTATGCGTTTGCCGATTTCTTCGAGGCGCAGACCTATCCGCAGCGCGAATTTGTCATGCAGCACAATGAATCCGATGCGGCCTTCGTGCGCCGCTTGCTCAAGCGCAACGGCGTCGCCTGGTTTTTTCGTGCTGAGGGCAATCCGGATGCACATGCCGAGCCGGCGCATACCCTGGTGTTATTCAACCACGCCGATGGCTTGCGAAAGAACATGGCGGACACCGTGCGCTATCACGCGGACCGGGCAACCGAAGAGCGCGACACCCTGACCTTGTGGAGCGAAGTGCGCAAGCTGCAGGCGGGCAAGGTAACGCGACATAGCTGGAATGAGGAACACCCGCGTGCGCGGCCACTCATGACAGCCGACGCCATGGGGCAGGGCCAGCAGGGCACGCATGGCAACGCGATTGCCGCCACCCTTGATGATTACCGCGTGCTGCCGCCGCGCGCGGGCGCGGATCATGAAGCGTTGTGCCAGCTGGGCATGCTGGCCATGCAACAGCACGATTACGAGAACCATTGCTTTCATGCCGAAGGCAGCGTACGCGACCTGTGCCCGGGTGAATACTTTACTCTGGCCGAGCATCCCGATATCGATGCCTTGCCAGCGGCCGAGCGAGATTTTGTCGTCACGTCGCTGCAGGTAGCGGCGCAAAATAATTTACCCAGGGAGCTTGCCGCTCGGGTGGCGCGCCTGTTTGCGCGCAATCGTTGGCTGGCCGATGACGCATCGCTGCCGCCGCGCGAGCTGGCGGCGGCGGTGGATGCCGGCGCCTTGCGCATGCGTATCGAACTGACTGCCGTGCGGCGCGGCGTGGCTATCGTGCCGGCCTACGACACGCGCATCGACCTGCCGCCGGTTACCATGCAAAGCGCCGTGGTGGTGGGGCCAGCCAATGAAGAAGTCCACTGCGATGCGATGGGCCGTGTCAAGGTGCGCTTTCCCGCCACGCGCACGCTGGACCACCAACATGCAGGCGGCACGGGTGCCTCCGACACCGATGCCGATTCGGCCTGGGTGCGCGTCGCGTCGAGCTGGGCTGGAAGCGGACCTGGCAGCATGCAGCAATGCGGCTACCTGGGCTTGCCCCGTGTAGGCAGCGAAGTCTTGCTGGCCTTTCTCGGTGGTGATCCGGACCGGCCCATTGTCGTCGGCCAGCTGTACAACCACAGCGCGTTGCCAATCGCCTTGAGCAAGGCCGGTGACCTGCCTGGCAACCGTTATTTGTCCGGCATCAAGAGCCGCGAAATCAAGGGCAAGCGCACCAATCAACTGCGCTTTGACGATGTGCATGGGCAAATCAATGCCCAGCTTTCCAGCGATCATGGTTCCAGCCAGCTCAACCTGGGCTGGCTGACGCAGGATCGGCGCAATGGTCAGGGCGACGCGCGCGGCGAGGGTGCCGAGCTGCGCACCGACGAGCAACTGGCGATGCGGGCGGGCAAGGGCATGCTGATCTCGGCCTGGAAGCGCCTGAATGGCGATGGCGGCCACATGGCGCGCACCGAATATCTAGGCCTGATGGAAAACTGTTTGGAATTGTTTCGCTCTCTTGGCAGCTATGCGGCCACGCATCAGGCGCTGGTGCAGGAGGATCAGGCGCAGCAGGAATTGCAGCACGGTTTGAAAGGCTGGGAAGGCGGCAGCAATACGCAGCCCCGTGCCGAACTGGGCGGTGCAGCGGCGATTGCCGTCACGGCACCGGCCGGCATCAGCTTTGCCAGTTCGAAGGCCATCATCAGCTATGCCGTCAGCAATATCGATACGGTGGCGCAGCAGCATCTGCAAGCGGTGGCGGGCCAGCGCTACAGCGTCAACGCAGGCAAGGGCATCTCGTTGTTTGCCCATGCGGATGGCATCCGCGCCATCGCGCACCATGGCAAGTTCTTGCTGCAAAGCCAGCATGACGACATGGAACTGAATGCCGGGAAAAACCTGAAGTTGACGGCCAGCGAGGGCAAGCTGACGGGGATGGCCGATGAAATCGTGTTGATTTCCAAGTATGGCGCTTTCATCCGCATCGCCGATGGCATCACCTTTGGCAGCAAGTCGCCACTGAACTTCAATGCGCCCAATTTTGTGTTTAATGATCCGCAAAGCATGGACGTGCAATTACCAAACTTTGCCGACGGCAAGGCCGATCAGCAATTCATCTTTCAGTACGAGGGCGACGACAGTCCCGTCGATGGCGTGCCGCCAGCACCGCAACTGGCGCCGCAAGCGCACTTTGCCGTGAAATTGGGCGATGGTTCGTTGGCAGATGGCCGCAGTGACGGGGGCGGCAAGACGGAGGTGCTGGAGCGCCCAGCGATGCACCTGGCCGCCATCGAAGTGTTCAACAACAAGGATTGATGACGCCAGGAGAGTGCGATGGGCAGCTATCCAAAAGTGCCGTACGTGGTGGGTGACGACGTGGCGATCCTGCATTGCGAACGCACCGTCTGCAAGAAGGTAAAAATACGCCGCAACCTGCCGGGCAATATCATCGTCATTCACGGCGTCAACGATGTGGGCGTCAGCTACAAGGCGATGGAGCATGGCTTGTGCGCTGGCTTGGAGGCCAGGCTGGGCCGCTCATTTACGCCGGCAACTTACCGCATGCCCGTGGCGGCCGACAAGGACAAGCTGGAAGACGATCCCGACGCCGTCTTCTTCAAGCGCACCATAGCCAAGGACACCAATAGCCCCGTGATTCCGTTTTATTGGGGCTACCGTGAAGTGGGAGTGAAATGCCGCACCGTCAACGGCCAGTTCGTCGATCGCTACGGTAACCGCCTCGACAAGGACCTATCCAAGGAAGGCGGGCCGTTCGGCAACGCCACCAGCAGCTTGCCCGACATCTGGCGTCCGGGCATGTATGCGCCTGCGGATCCCCTGGGCGATGCCTTGCGCCCGCTGAGGACGGCGCCTGGACGCATGTATATGGTGCTGGCAGCCCAGCGCCTGGCAGCACTGATTTCCATGATTCGCGATTACGATGCGGATGATACCGTCAGCATCGTTGCGCACAGCCAGGGCTGCCTGTTGTCGTTGCTGGCGCAAGCCATGCTGATGGAGAAAGGGTTGGCGCCGGCCGATAATTTGATACTCACGCATCCGCCGTACAGCCTGGTGGACAGCCTGCCTCTGTTGATGCGAGGTGCCGCCTGGTTCGATGGCGGCGAGGATGCGGCGATGAAGCCCTATTATCATTTGCTCAGTGGTGCGCAGACCATGGGTGCGCGCCTGAAGACTTTGGCGAATATCGTGGCCGGTGTGACAAAAGGCAGTGGTCAGGCCTGCCAGCCGTCGTTTGCCGACTTGAAAAAGGATGAGCATCGCGGCATGGTCGGTAGCCGCTGGCAGAGCGCCGAAGACCGCGACAACCGCCGCAAGGTTTATCTGTATTTTTGCCCTGAAGACATGACGGTGGCGCTGGATAATATTCAGGGCATAGGCTGGGATGGCGTGCCCGATCATGCATTGGGAAGTGAATTGGTGGAAGAAGAGGAGACCTCCAGTCTTGATGGGTACAGTATTTCCTCCGGACATACCAAGATGGTGGAACGCAAGCAGGTACGCGGCGCGTTGGCGGAACTGGGCGGCAGATTCTATCAACGGGTATTCAGCGACAAGACCCGCCTTGATCCGGCCACGGGCAAGACTACGGTGTCGTTGGTAGGCAAGCCGCCACCTTTTGACTTTCCGTTGCGCCTGCCGACGGAAACCGAGCAGTCGCATGTGGAGGTTTCTCTGCGAAAACACCGTGCACAACATCAAGCGGTGGCCTGGCCTGTCAATACCAGGTTGAGCAAGATAGCGCAGCGCAATGGCATACGCACCATCACGGGCGAAGTATTGAAACAGCCTGTAGCCGCCGACCTGAGCGGCATATCGCAAATCGATCCGGCGAATATCCCGGCAACGTCCATGATGAGAAATCGTCCTGTTGCCGATCAGGGACCTGCGGAAGAAGTCGATCCCTGCGATGCATCAGTGGCACTTACCAGCGGAAGCGGCCTGCATACAACCGCAGAGGATCGCCCGGATCCGGCCGGCTATCGCCGTTTCCCAGAGCGCGATGAAGCCATACGTGGGGCCGAATTGGCCTTGATGACGACTGCTTATAATAAGGAAAAGAAACTCGATGGCAAAGGGCCGCTCGATCAACGCAAGGTCATTGCCGCCACCCGCTACACGGAAGGAAATGTCTTGGCAACCATCCAGGAAAGCCCGAATGAGGCACGCTTGCGCTGGCAGCGGGAAGTCAGTGCCAAGTCCTTCCACAGTTCGATTATCGGAAGCGCCAAAAATCACAGCCAGGTAACTGCGTACGACGTGGCGATTGGCAGCGGCAAGGCCAGTTCTGATCCGCAGTTCTATGCGTATTTATGTGCGGTGGCAGATTGGCGGGTGAAGATATCGTACGAAAGCGGAAAACGACGACCAGGAATCCTTTTATGGTCGGAGGTCCTCGAGAATTTTCGTATGTATTTTGATACGGAAAATAGTTGGAGGAAAAATGTCATCAAAGGGAACATATCTTATTACAACTCAGGTGTCTTACCCGCTGATCTACCGTTGCTGACAGGAACTTTGTGGAAAATCGTCATATCAGAAACCAAAAGTGGCAAAAGGACTTCTGATGTCAAGAAGTCGAAGACTTGAATGACTTTAGATTTCTATAGTTTTCTGGTCGCTCTGCGATTAACTGAGGAGCGATACCTTTCAATAGTTAGAGCAGGAGGTCATCATGACCGTCGTTCGTTGGATTGGTATTCCATTGCTAATACTGTTTCTTGTCCTATTTTTTAGGTGGATCAGTGTATCGGCACAAGCAAGTGAAAGAGAGTCAGCATCGAAAAAGATATCTGCGCAGGTTCAGAAGGAGAGTGTAAATGGTATGACATCACGGGATGAATATGTCTTGGAAGTGATAGGCCTTGGTGTGACCTTTGATAGGTATCGGCAAGCTAGGCTATGGGATGTCTTACAAAAAGGAAGTGCTTTTACTTCTATTCGAGAACAGGACAAGAGCAAGTACGCGTGGAGCGCTTTGGATAAAAATGGGGTGAGCGGAGGGCGTGCATACGATGCGATGGAGAACGGAATCAACTTTACGCCGCTGTACTGGGGAGTGCCGTCATTTTATGCGGGGCCACCAATTCGTGATTCTAAGCAACAGCCTGAAACTGGAGTGCCGATGGCTGGATTGATTGCCGGCGCGGGAACTTCCGGGATGGCATGGCATTTGTTTTCGATAGCGCCTTGGAGTCTGGCTGAACATCCTGACAAATTGCTGCTCAACATCTTTGAGTTTTTTGATATTCATCCTGACGTGCCGTATGTGGTTCTGATGTCCGATGATAGTGCGGGGACGAGAGATGGTATTCGTGCGAAAGGGGATTCAAAGATGTTGCAGGATGGATATTACATCCCCGATATGCCCGATACCACCGTGGCATTTGTGTTGGCACGGCGCGAACGTGTTGATTTTTTGCGGCCAGCGATATGGGACGATCTCGGAAATAAGTTCGTGCAAGAGCAATTCAGAGCGATGTATTATCAATTGATGGAATCTCTGGCGAAACCAGACAAGGAGCTAGGAGCGGATTTTCCTCCCATACCTCGTCAACCCACCGTCGCCGAATGGCTCGCCGCCGCTGCCGCTTTCGCTCAGCGGTCCGATATCCGCGGCGTGGGCTTGCATACCTTCGACAAGCTCAATCCCTGGGAAAATCGTCCCCCGCGCGACTGGAAACCGACGCCGTGGTTTCCCATTCCGTGGAACCGGGAACAGATGGAAACCTTCGACCGCCTACCCTCGTTCGGTTTCGTGCACCGGCCCGTGTTCGTCAAGTTCGCGGATGAAGAGGGCAAGCCCGTCACGCGGCGCGACCAGCGCCAGAGGTTATTCAATGCAGGCTGGCAGCAGGCGCTGCAGACTTTGCCTGGTACGGAGCGTGGCAAGGGGCCAGCGCGCATCGTGGCCGGCACGGGAAATCAGCCGGAGCAGTTGCTGATGCTTGAAGGCATGCTGCACGACTACGCAGCGCAGGGCGGGCCGGAAATCGACAGCGGCAAGAGCGCGCAGTTCATTAATACCGATCATCGCCTGGGTAATACGGGTGCGGCGACCTGGTTCATGCAGATGGCCATCGGCGTGATGGGCAGCTATCGTGATGGCGGCGCCAGTGCGGCGATTAACTTGCGGGACGGTAATGAGGCCAGCATCATCTTCATTACGCCGCCATCGGACGCCAAACGCCAGCAGCAGGACGCCAGTGGCGATATTTTCCGCAGCCGCGTCACGCCGGCTGTCGATCCGGCCAACTACGCGGCGCCATCGGTGGAAGCCATCCTGGAAAGCTCGGCGGGCAAGTAGAACGGGAGGCAGCATGCGCAAAGTCATCCGTTTGGGCGACGCCACGTCGCACGGCGGCAAGGTGCTCAGTTGTGCTGCCACGCATTTTACGGTCAACGGCATTGCTGTCGCCTGCGTGGGGGACTTGTGCAGCTGCCCTATCAAGGGGCATCAGGGCTGCAAGATCGCCAGCGGCTCCTCCCGGCATACCCTCAACGGCATCGCCATCGCCTTCGAAGGCGACACCACCACCTGCGGCGCCAAGCTGCTGGCAGGTGGTGTCAACGTGCGCACGTCCTGACGCCCGCTGCTCCCTGTATTTCGTGGTAACTATATAATCTGCGCTTGGGCGATACCCGCCCCTGAACTCCGATTGAAGGAATGCCATGCCAGGATCCATGCCAAGATATATTGTGCGCCCCTTGGCGCTGTGTGTAGTGTCGGCCGTGTGCCTCTCTGCCAGTGCCGCCGAGGCGGTGGTGGATGCGCAGCAGCGCGCGTCCTTGCTGGAATTTTATGCGCAGCAGTATCCGGACGAGCCCGCTGCACGCACCGTGTTCGAGAGCGTGCCGGTGGTAGGTGGCCGCGGCAGCGAAGTGGTGGGCAGCGTGGAAACGCCGCCATATCGCGGCCATGGCGCGCTGTGCCGTACGCAGCGTACCAAGTTCGTGTTGCACGGCGAGGGCAAGCAGGCGCGCTGGCAGGAGGCGGGCATGGAGTATTTCGCCTGGCTCGACCTTGGCACCTGCCGCGCGGTGGCCGAACCCGTGCGCATGCTGCAGCGCATTCCCGATGTGGAACTGGAAGGCGTGTTGCTGTACCAGAAGCCGCTGCTGGAGCGGGCACGATTATTAATGGCCGGCAATACGGCCTGTGCCCCATTGCGGGCGCTGAAGTTTACGCTGGCGGCCGTCGACGTGGGCTCCGCTGCGCCGCGTGCCGAGGAGCGTTATGCGCTGGTGTTCAAGAGCGACCGCGACAGCTACGCCCGCGTCTGGCTGCGCAAGAGCGGTGCCCAGTATGAAGCCTGGAATGTGACTTGCCCGCCAGTGCTGTAGACTGCTCGCCCTTTGCTCGATTCTTCTTTTTGACTGTTGCAACCATGAACCAACATTCCACTTCCGCCCGCAGTTGGGGCACTATCGTCACGCACAGCGACGAGATGGCTATCATCTACCGCTATGTCGACGCCTTCCATGACGACTGGGACCTGTCGTCGCAGCCTGACCGCATCATCATTGCCTGGCTTTATGAGGACGAAACGGGCATGCCCGCGCCGAACGAGCGCGAGCATATGGAAGAGCTGGAAGCGGCGCTGGAACCGGTCGTGGAAGCGGATGGTTTCGCCACCCTGGCGCTGGTTTCGACGGGCGAAAACTTGCGCGAATGGATTTATTACACGCAGTCGGGCGAAGAGTTTTTCAATCGCCTCAACACGGCGTTGGCGTCGCGCCCGAAATTCCCGATCGATATCCGCAGCGCGGCCGACCCCGCCTGGTCCACGTATGCGGGCTTCATGGCTGCCCTGCCGAAGTAATTACGCCAGCGCGGCCGTCACGATGCGCGTGGCGGCCGTGATGATGTCCTGATTCGTGTCCGCTTTTTTCTGTTCGCGCGTGTAGTACACGGCGATCAGCAGCGGCGCGCCGCTGGCCGGGTAGGCAACGCCGATATCGTTGACGCTGCCGTAGGCGCCCGAGCCCGTCTTGTCGGCCACCTGCCAGCCGGCCGGCATGCCGGCGCGGATGCGTTTGTCGCCCGTGGTGTTGCCGCGCATCCAGGCGTCCAGTTGCTGGCGCTGCGGCGCTGGCATGCTATTTCCCAATAACAATTGTTGCAAACTGTGTGCCATCGATGCAGGGCTGGCTGTGTCGCGCACTTCGCCTGGGATGGCGCTATTGAGTTCCGTTTCCCAGCGTTCCAGTTGGAACACCGTGTTGCCGATGCTGCGTGCAAACGCCGTCACGGCTTGCGGCCCGCCTAATACTGTCATCAAAAAATTGGCCGCGCTATTGTCGCTGTACTGCAAGGTGGCGGCGCACAGGTCCGCCACGCTCATGCCGTCGGCCAGATGCTTTTCCGTTATTGGCGAATACGTGACCAGGTCTTTTTTCTCGTAACGCACGTGCTGATCCAGCAAGCCCTGCTGGCTGACGCTGCGCGCCAGCACGGCGGCCGCCAGCATGGCCTTGAAGGTGCTGCACAGGGGAAAGCGTTCGTCGGCGCGGTAGGCGACGCGCAGGTCGCTGCCCTGGCGCCAGGCGGCAACGCCGAGGCGTCCGCCTGCGGCCTGTTCCAGCGCGGCCAGTTGCGTCTGGGCGGCGGCGATGCGGGGGGCGGGCGCGGCAAACAGCAGCGGTGTCGGGCACAGCAGGGCGGCGGCGCCGGCCAGCAAGAGGTGGCGGCGGACGTGGTTTGTGGAGTCAGTCATGGTCTGCAGGTGTTTTTGGCGTGGAAAGGGTGGCCAGCAATTCGCCGATGGCGAGCAGGCTGGCCGGTTTGGTCAGATGGTGGTCGAAGCCGGCCGCGCTCGATTGGCTGCGGTCGTTTTCGGCACCCCAGCCCGTCAATGCGACGAGCACGACGTTGGCGCCGGCCGGTATCCGGCGCAGCGCGCGTGCCACGTCGTAGCCGCTCATGCCGGGCAAGCCGATGTCGAGGAAGATAACGTTTGGCAAAAATTGCGGCGCCACGGCCAGGGCTTGCTCGCCGTCGTGGGCCACTTGCGTGGCATGGCCCATCATGTCGAGCACTGCGGCGAGGGTATTGGCCGCATCGGCGTTGTCGTCGACCACCAGCACGCGGAAGCGTGGGCCGCTGGCGGCGCAGGCCGGCGAGGCCAGTGCGGCGGGAACGGCCACTACGGCAGGTACGGCTGGCTCCGCCGCCAGCAGGGGCAGGCGCACACTGAAGGTGCTGCCCAGGCCGGCACCGGGACTGGCCGCCGTGGCGCTGCCGCCATGCAACTCGGCCAGGCGCCGCACCAGCGACAGGCCGATGCCCAAGCCGCCCTGAGCCCTGCCCATGTTTTGCCCCACCTGCGTAAACATGTCAAACACGGTCGTGATCGATTCTGCGGGAATGCCCACGCCGCTGTCTTGCACTTCGATCACCACCTCGTTGCCGTCGTGCAAGGCGCGCAAGCTGATGTGCCCGCCCGCTGGCGTGTACTTGGCGGCATTGTTGAGCAAGTTGCCCAGCACTTGCGCCAGCCGCGTGGGGTCGGCCTCGAGCCGCAGCGGTTCTTCAGCGAGTTGCACCTGCAACTGGTGGCGGCCCGCTTCGATCAGCGGCATGCTCGTTTCCACGGCGCTGGCGATGATGGTTTTCAAGTCTGCCCGTTCCAGCTTGAGTTCGATCTGGCCTCGCGTGATGCGGGCCACGTCCAGCAAATCATTGACCAGATGCACCATCTGATTGACTTGCCGTTCCATCACGTCGCGCACGCGCGCCACTGTGGCGGGCTTGTCGGCGGCCAGGTGCATGATCTGCAAGCCGTTGCGGATGGGCGCCAGCGGGTTGCGCAGTTCGTGCGCCAGGGTGGCCAGAAATTCCGTCTTGCGCCGGTCCATCTCGGACAGGTTGTCTGCCAGTTGGCGCAATTGCTGCTCCGAGCGCTTGCGCTCGCTGATGTCGCTGAACAGCACCGTCAGCAGGCGGCTGCCGGGACCGCCCAGGCGCGCGGCGAAGACTTCGAACCAGCGCTCCATGGCCACGGCTTCGTTTTCGTAGTGCACGGGCTCGCCGGTTTTGACGACCTGGTCGTACAGGTCGAACCAGTGCTGGTCGTGCTCGGGCACGAAGCTGCGGATGGTCTTGCCGATGGCGTTGTCCAGCCCCGACTGCTTGACGAAGGCGGGGTTGCCTTCCAGGTAGCGGAAATCGATGGGGCGGCCCTGCTCGTCGTACAGCATTTCAATGACGCAAAAGGCCTGATCCATCAGGTCGATCAGGGTGCGGTAGCGTTCCTCGCTGCGGCGCAGCGCATCTTCCACTTGTTTCTGGCGCGTGATGTCGAGCAGCACGCCTGGAAACTGCAAGGGCGTGCCATCGGGGGCGTATTCCGCGCGGCCCCGCGCGATGACCGAGCGGTACTGACCATCGCCGGCACCGATGCGGTAGCTGGCCTCGAAGGGCGCGTGCTCGTGCAGCGCCTGGGTAATCTGCGCGCTGACTTGCTCGCGGTCATCGGGATGGATGATGTCCAGATAGCGCGCCAGCGGTGCTGCCGTGGCCGCACCAGCATTCACGGGGAACAAGCGCGCCATATTGCCGTCGGCCGTGACCCGGTCGGCCGCGATGTCCCAGTTCCAGGTGGCCACTTCGCCGGCCGCCAGGGTCAGGCGCAGGGTTTCCTCGTTCTGCTTGCTGGCCGTCAGGTCGAGCGAAATGCCGGACAGGGCAATCACATTGCCGGCACCATCGCTGGTGCAGGTGCCGCGCATATGCGCCCAGTGCAGCGCGCCATCGGGCCAGCGCACGCGGATGTCGATCTCGAAATCGCTGGCGCCGGCGATGGCCGCATGCACCACCGTCTGCCACTGCTGCAGGTCGCCCTCGAGCATGGCGCCCGTCAACTGTGCGTAATCGATGTGGCTGGCAAGCGGCAGGCCCAGATTGGTCTTGAACGCATCGGAGCAGGCCATGCTGCCGCTGCCCAGGTCGATCTCCCACGTGCCCATGCGACCGCCCTGCATGGCCAGGCGCAGCCGCTGTTCCGTCTGCCGTTGCTGCGTCACGTCGCAATGCGAGCCCAGCCATTCAACGATGCTGCCGTCCGGCCCGCACACGGGCAGCATGCGCACAATCATATTGCGGTAGGTGCCGCTGACGTGGCGCAGCCGGTATTCCGCTTCGAACACAGTCGTCAGATGCGACGGCATGACGTAAGGCAAGTTGCGGTCGTCCGGATGCAGGGCATTGAGCCAGCCGCGGCCCAGCAGTTCGGCTTCGGTCTGGCCCGTGAAGGCGCGCCAGGAAGGCTGGTCGGCATCGAACTGGCCGAAGCTTTTCGTGCTCCAGACGATGTCGCAATGGGCACCCAGCAGTAAATGTGCGGCCTGGGCGGCGGCGATGGAGGACGGTACGGCGTTGCTGGGCTGGCTCGGTTCGGACATGGAGGCGATCGACGATGGTGCAAGGGGATGCAGGGGCCGCCACCGCACTGAAATGGGGCAGCCGTGCAACTCAATTCTGGCGATATTACAACTATTTTTACCCTCAGGGCTGTCTTGCAGGATGCCAGTTCTGCTTTCGGCTGACCAGGAAAAAAAGGTGTGGCCTGCGGCAAATCAACTGGTGAAACTACAAGGCGAGGGCGCTATTGTGGCTGAATAACCACTAGTCTGCCCTTTATGTTGATGAATGAATATTTTACATAACAATATTCTTGCAGCGCATAAGGCGCTTGAATTAAATTGGCGCCTTACTCAAAAGTTGGTGTTCATCAGACATTCCAGAGATGCGGCCGGAACCGCTGTCAGCTTGGAGGACAGCCAGGGCAGAGCCAGTGACGCCAGGAGCGGAGAAACATCCGTTCGCGCTGCTGCACCATGACGGTGCGGAGAACGCCCGCGCCGTACATAAGCCGGAGACAGGTTGGAAGACAGATTTCGCAATTCTTTTTTAAACTTCTGGGAAACAACATGATCAAGATGTCCAAGATGCACAAGCGGTTGTGCGCCAAAAGCGCCGCCATGCTGGCACTGTCCGCCGCCCTGCCTATCGGTTCGGCGTATGCAGATGAAGTCGCTGCTGATACGGCGCCTGCCGCCAGCCAGCTGGAAACCGTGACCGTGACGGCGCAGCGCCGCAAGGAAAATATCCGCGACGTGCCCGTCTCCGTGTCGCTGTTGCGCGACGAGAAGCTCGACGTGCTGGTGTCCGGCGGTCAAGATATCCGCGTGCTGGCCGGCAAAGTGCCGAGCCTGAACGTGGAATCATCGAATGGCCGTACTTTCCCCCGCTTCTACATCCGCGGTTACGGCAATACCGACTTCAACATCTTTGCATCGCAACCTGTTTCCCTGATTTACGACGATGTCGTGCAAGAAAACCCCATCCTCAAGGGCTATCCGATTTTCGACGTGGCTGGCGTGGAAGTGCTGCGTGGCCCGCAAGGCACCTTGTTCGGCCGCAATACGCCTGCCGGCGTGGTCAAGTTCGAATCCGTCAAGCCGAACCTGGACAAGGTTGAAGGCTATTACAACGTTTCCACCGCCACGCACAACACCAGCAATTTCGATGGCGCCGTCAACGTGCCGCTGAGCAAAGAATGGGCGCTGCGCTTCTCGACCCTGCGCCAGCACCGCGACGACTACGTCGACAACACCTTTACGGGCCAGAAAAACGCGCTGGACGGCTACAACGAACACGCCGAACGCGTGCAACTGCTGTACGCACCGAATACGACGTTCAATGCCCTGTTCAATGTGCACCAGCGCAATACAACGGGCAGCGCGCGTATCTTCTACGCCAACCTGATCAAGCAAGGCACGAACGATATCGTCGACGGTTTCGACCCGAACAAGTCATTCACGAATGCACCGAATTTCCAACGCCTGCGCACCAACGGCGCCAGCGCGCGCCTGAGCTGGGACCTGGACGGCGTCAAGCTGTACTCGATCACCGGCTTTGAACAGGTCGGCAATTACGTGTCGCATGGCGACATCGACGGCGGCGCACCGAACGGACTTGGCCCGACCAGCCCCAACTTCATTCCTTTCCAGGTTGAAACGGCTGGCGGCATCACCAGCGTAAAACAATACTCGCAAGAGTTCCGCGCCGAATCGAAGAATGCCGGTCCGCTCAATTGGCAGGCTGGCGTGTACTACTTCAATGAAGATGCCAACGGCTTCACCGACAACTTCGATACCAACACGCATGTGCTGAGCACGCACCTGGCCAGCCGCCAGAAGAACTCGGCATGGGCAACGTTTGGTTCCGTCAACTACGCGGTCAACGATGATTTCATGCTGCGCGCCGGTTTGCGCTACACCAAGGACAAGAAGGATTTCAACACGGTGGAAGCGACCAACATCGTGCAGGTCAACCCGACCAGCGCCGATGTCAGCAAAGCCAAGGTCAACTGGGACCTGAGCGGTACCTACAAGTACAACAAGGATGTGAACTTCTACGGCCGTATCGCCACCGGTTTCCGCGCGCCAAGTATCGCGCCGGCCAGCACCAGCGTGCCTGTCACCGTGGCTGATGCGGAAACCATCACTTCGTTCGAAGCGGGCATCAAGGCTGACCTGTTCAACCGCCGCGCCCGCGTAGCATTCAGTGTGTATGACTACCAGGTGAAAAACCAGCAGTTGACGGTGGTGGGCGGTACGTCGAACATCACGCGCCTGATCAATGCAGCCAAGACGAATGGCCGTGGCGCGGAATTGGAACTGGAAGGTTTTGTCACGCCTAGCCTGAAGATGTCCCTGGGCGGCAGCTACAACTTCACGGAAATCAAGGATCCGAGCCTGTCGATCGCCACCTGCGCCCAAACGCGTTGCACCGTGACCGATCCGCTGACCACTGGCAACCGTGCCATCATCGACGGCAATCCATTGCCGCAAGCGCCGAAGTGGACGATCACCGCCACGGGCCGCTACTCGATCCCGATGGAAAACGGCGAATTCTTCGTCTTTACGGACTGGGCTTATCGCAGCAAGATCAATTTCTTCCTGTATGAGGCAATCGAGTTCACCGGCAAGCCGATGGTCGAAGGCGGCTTGCGCGTGGGTTATACCTGGGATGCCGGCAAGTATGAAGTGGCCGCTTTTGGCCGCAACATCACGGACACCCAACGCATCACGGGCGCCATCGACTTCAACAACCGCACGGGCTTCATCAATGAGCCACGTCAATTTGGTGTGCAATTTAAAGGCAACTTCTAATTGCCTGATACCAGGCGCCGGCCATGTGCTGGCGCCTGCATTGCTACCCGCCCGGCTCGCGCCGTGGCGGGTTTTTTTATGTGTGTTCGGGAAGTTGCGCCAGCCGCTGTCCCCAGGCGGGAATGGCTTGCCGCCAGAAATCTTCCAGGTTGTCGGCGCGTACGTCGAGACCGAGGAAGCGGGCAGCGGGCAGCAGTGCCGACGCCAGCAGTTCGGCGGCATGCGTGCCCGTATCAAAGGCGAGGGCACCCGTTTGCTTTGACAGTTTCTCGCCGCTGGCATTATTGACGACAGGTACGTGCAAAAAGCCGGGATGGGGCAAGCCCAGCACATTCTGCAGATACAGCTGGCGTGGCGTGGAGTCGAGCAAGTCCGCGCCGCGCACCACCTGCGTGATGCCCTGCGCGCCATCGTCTACCACTACGGCCAGCTGGTACGCCCAGTATCCATCGCCGCGTAGCACGATGAAGTCGCCCACTTCGGTGGCCAGATCCTGCCGCTGCGCACCATGCCAGCGGTCGGCAAAGCCATACACGGCTTGTGGCCCCTCTGGCACGCGTAGCCGCAAAGCCCGTGCCGCTTTGCCCGGCGCCAAGCCATGGCGGCAGGTACCCGGATACACGGCGGCTTTATTCTTGTGCGTATCCGCCTGTACCACCGAATCGTGGATTTCCTTGCGCGAACAGCCGCACGCATACACGAGGCCATCATCCTGCAATTGCTTGAGCGCCGCCTCGTACAGCGGCAGCCTGCGGCTCTGCCACGTTGCCTCGCCATCCCACGCCATACCGCAGCGCTGCAGAGTGGCCAGGATCGCCATATCGGCGTCTTCGACATTGCGGTCATAGTCCAGGTCCTCGATGCGCAGCAGCCACGTGCCCTGATGCACCTTCGCATCGAGATAACTGGCCATGGCGGCAACGAGCGAGCCCATGTGCAGGGGACCGGAGGGGGAGGGGGCGAAGCGGCCGATGTAGGGGGCGGTAGGGAAAGAAAGGTTCATTCGTGCTGGCGCAAGCGGCTACACAGGTAGACTGCGTTTGGGGAGTTGGTATGGTTAGAGCCAAGTATCGGGGAGCGAACGTGGTGTGTCAAATCGGGTGGTAGGTTAGTGGATTAGCAAATACTCTGTTTTGTTGAAAATCTCGGCTATCTCTTCTTTGCAATAGTGAGGGTCATTTAATTCGCGCCATTGGACTCCATTTAATTTCTTGTTTTCCTCATGGAATTTATCTCTAAAGCTAACTACAATGCTGCCATTGTTTGGCCAGTTATTGTTGCTTATGCTTTTTAGTACATTTCCGTTTTTAATTTCGCTTATTGCTGCGCTCATTATATTTTTTGGCATATTTTCTAGTTGCTTCACCCATTCACATTTTTTACCTTTTATTTTTTCAATATTTTCTTCATTCTCTTTAAGTATTTCTTCTTCGCTCCATGATATTGGGTATATAAAGTCGTATATAGGATTTTCTTTCGTTCCATTGTTCTTCCAGTATTTTTTGTTTTTCATCTGAACTTATATCTTTCTTCTTACGCCAGGCGTGAGACTGTTTATGTCTGATGGGGAAACGTAATATTGCGTTGCACCACCGCTACCAAATTGCGTATTTGCTTTTGCCATTCCTTTTGCTACGCAAATATCCTTGTTTACACGATAAACTTGTACTTCTTTTCTCATTGATCGTGGATTGTCCATGCTATCCTTCCCTGCGGTTACCTGGGTCAGTTCATGATACTTCTTCACGTCGCCAGCTGATTTCATTAGGGTATGATTTGTGACACCAAAGCCTGGAGCTGCTCCAGGTGATAGGGAGTATAAAATTGTTCCCTTTTTTAATACCATATTAGTATAAGTATCTACAAAAGCATAAGGATTGTTCGGATAGGTTGCTGTTCCTTGAGTTGCCCGTGCTTCAGATGCAGGATCCTTCCCAACGCAAGGGTTGCAAGGTGTATTTTTTGGACATCCAGCAGACAAACCCAATGGATCGATCCATTGGGTTGGCGACTGAACATAGGCATATCCATTCAGCCCGCCCAGTAATCCTATTGGGTCTTGCGTCAGGTACCTTGCAATACTGGCGTCATAGTACCTATAGCGATTGTAAAACAGCCCCGTTTCCCCATCCTCATACTGCCCCTGAAACCGCAACGGCTGTTCAATTTCTCCCTCTACATGCAGCAAACGCCCCCAGGCCTTGTAGCGGCCGCTCCAGACCAGGTTCCCTCGTATATCCGTCAACTCGCGTGGCGTGCCCAGGTGATCACAGTGGTAGTGGGTGATGCGGTCGTGTGCCGCCGCGTCATTGGCTACTGCTTGGGTACGTTGCCATGTTGATACATGATGCGCTTCGGTGTACGCTTGTTCTTGCGCAATCGCCGCTTGCAATTCGGCGTCGTGCCGGATGGCAGGTAAATCCCATTGCGCGATACGCGGCAAGTGGACCGTGCTTGCCCGGCGACAGGCTGGCGAACTGATCCTGGCCAGCGGCACGAAGCTGTCCGGCTCGTACAGATAGGTGACCGTCTCTTCTTGCCCAAGTTCCTGTGCCAGCGTGTCGCCATCCCAGACGAAGAAGGTGGTGCTGCTAGCGCAGTTGGCGGGCTGGTCCTTGGTGATGTCTTGCTGCTTGCTCCAGCGTGCTTCTTCTACCCGCTTGGCGATGCGGCGGCTGAAGGCGTCATAAAAGTAGTGGGCGCGGTGGCGTGACTGGCGTTCTGTCCTGGTGGCGTGGCTGAGGCGGTTTTCGGCGTCGTATTGCAGCGTCAAATCGCTCCAGGTCGATTCCCTGCCTGGTGGATGGAAGCGCTTGCCGGTGGCGTTGCCTTGCTCGTCGTAGTCGTATTCGGTATCGCCGTAGCGTTTCAGTACGTTGCCGGAGGCGGGGGCCGTATCGACCAGATTGCCTGCCGGGTCGAAGGTGTAGTGTTCGGCCAGGCCAGGTTGCACGGCGGCCAGCAGTTGGCCGACGGGGTCATAGGCGTAACTGAGTTTGCCGAGCGGGCCGGCAGCGGTGGCGCCCGTCTGTAAGATGGTGGTCAGGTTGCCTTGCGCATCGTATTCGAAGCGGCGTTCGCGCATGGGGACGGGCGCGTCGGCGCCGCGTGCCAGGGTCAGTTGCGTGAGCCGCGATTGCGGGTCGTACTGGCGCGTGGCGAGCAAGCCGCTGCTGCCCAGTTGCCGCTGCTTTTCGCGGTGCAGCTTGTCGCGTTCCACGTCGACCACGGTCTTGCCTTGCCATAGCACGCCATGCCAGTGGCCGGAGCCGTAGCGCAGGGTATCGATGCGGCGTCCATTCGGCAAGACCGTCTGGATGAGGTTGCCCAGTTCATCATACGCGTGCGTCATGACAAAGCTGGCGTCTGGCGCGCGCGGAGCATTTGGCAATCTTGCCGCTTCTGGCAGCGTTTGCAAAAAGCAGGCGCTGCGCTCTTCGATCAGCTGGCCCAGCGCATCGTGGACAAAGCGCTGTTCGGCTTGCGGTGCGGATACGGCCGTCAAGCGGCCCAGTGCATCGTAGGCGTAGCGCACCACGCCGTCCGCCGTGGTCTTGACGGATAACAAACCGAGCGTGTCGCGCAGCAGCTGCGTGCGCCGGCTGCCGCACTCGGTGGCGGTCAGGTTGCCGGCCTGGTCATAGCTGTATTGCGTACGCTTGCCGTCGAAGCCCGTTTCCGACGCCAGCCAGCCTTCCGCGTGATACGCGAGCTGGTAGCTTTCGCCCTTGGCATTGATCAATTCCGTCAGTTGCAGCGCGGCATCGTAGCGATACTGCAAGGCTTGGCCGATGGCGTCCGTGCGCTCCACGGGCAAGCCCTGGCCGTTATAGCGGTAGCGCGTCTGCTGGCCGGCAGCATCCACGTGCAAGACCAGATTGCCGTCTGCATCGTAGGCGTAGTGTTCCCGTGTTTTGTCTGGTGTGATGAGCCCGGTCAGGCGGCCGAGGCCATCGTACTCGTAGCTGCTGACGTGGCCCATGGCATCGCGCGCAGCCGTCAATCTTCCCTGCTTGTCGTAGCTGTATTCGCTGCTGTGGCCAGAACAATCCGTGTAGCTGGTAAGCATGCCCTGGCGGTTGTACTGGAAATGCTTGCTGCCGCCCCTGGCGTCGATCAGTTCCAGCAGTTGGCCGCGCTGGTCGTAGCGGTAGCGCGTGACATGGCCCAAAGCATCGGTGATGCTGACGGGGCGGCCTGCCGCATCGTATTCACGCAAGGTGGTGTTGCCCAGTGCATCGGTGAAGGCGACGGGCTGGTTCTGGTCATCGTATTCGATGGTGCTGCTGTGTCCCTTGGCATCGGTGCTGCGGGCCAGGTTGCCGGCTGCATCGTAGGCGTAGCGGGTGGCGGCGCCGTTGGCGTCGATATCGGCCAGCAGCATGCCATCGCGGTCCCACTCGCGCCGGCCCAGCGAGGCGGCCTTGCCATCGATGACGCGGCGCACCTCGGTGACCAGCCAGTTGGCGTCGAATGTGTATTCGAGAACGCCGCCGTTTTCGGTGATGCGGCTGGTGTCGTTGTCCACGTAATCGATGCGCGTGTACTCGCTGCCATCCCGGGCGCGCGTGGCGATGGCGCGCGCCTGGTAGCTGTTGGCCACGGTGACGGGATAGCGCAGCGCCAGTTCCTGCTCGCTTAACGGTGATCCGCTCCAGCGGGCACGTAGCGCATCCAGGCTGATCCATTCGAGTTCGTAGGTAAAACCCGTGTAGCTGCTGCACGACGTCAGCAGGTGGTGACGATAGGTGTAGCGGCGCGTGTCGCCGAGCGCATTCGACTGGCTGATCAGGTTGTGACGTGGCGCGAAGGGCGGCTGACCATCGTTCGTCTCGCTGGCATACGCGTAGCGGACGTGGCAGATGCGGCTGCCGTCAGGCAATACCTCATCGATCTTCCCGATGTGGATGGCCTTGTCCTCATCCCCGCGCATGGCTTCGAACACGCTGCCATCGTCGCTGCGCAGGCGCAGCATCACTTCGCCCGGCCTGGCATCCATGCAACGGTCGATGCTGATGCCGCGCCCATCGCGCCCTTCGCTACGCACGAGTGCAAAGCGCTGCGTGGCGACGGGAGCGGACGGAACCAGCATGGCGTTGACGCCGTCGTAGCCGTGCGGCAGCCAGGCGCCTTCAGCGCGCGCGTAGCGGTCGACGCTGCCGTCGCGCCACAACATGGCAAAGGTGTCGGCGCTGTCGCGCGTGAGCGTGAAACCTTCCTTGCGGCTGTCGTGCTGCTGGCCCGGTTCCAGGTAAGGCAGGCGCAGGGCGCGGCCGCTGTCGTCGTGAACCACGATGCCGGCGGCGCATAGCGACAGGCTGGCGGTGTAGGGCGTGGACCAGCGTGCGCCCAGCAAGCCCCAGTCTTCGCATTCGGCGCCGGAGCGGTAGCAGCGCGTCCAGGCGATGGGGATACTGCGCTCGAGCGCGAAATCCGTCTGGTACAGGATTTCCTGGCCCGTACCGAAATGCACGGGCTTGCGGCCCTTGACGGGTTTTTTTGCGGGGCCGCTATCCTTGGGGCAGCAGTCGGACGGCGGTTCCGATTTCGGCTCCTTCTTGCCACGGCTCTTGCCGTCGTCGCCGCCGTTTTTTGGTGGTGGTTTGTCGAGTTTTGGGGGCGGCTTGTCCGGTTTTTTGCCGACCAGCTTGTCCTTGACCTTATTGATGGTCGGCGCCGCTTTTTTGCCGAGAAACTTGCTCAGTATTTTCCCACCTGGGACCTTGCTGAACACCGCAGTTTGCAGTACTGTGCCTGCCGCATTCGTGACGATGTCTGAGGCGGTACTCAGTAAATCAGGTGTCTTGCCTGTCAATAGGTAGTCGGCCGCCTGGTCGAGCACTGTGGCCGATGCTTCCATGGCCGTGCCTGTCGCAACGGTAGCCGTGCCGGCCACAGCGCCCGCTGCCGCCCCGGCTTCCATCGCGGCGGCAACGGGGGCGCCGACTCCCGTTGCCGCGACACCCACTCCGGCGACTCCCAGCACGGCGCTGCCTGTCAGGACGACGCTGCCCGCGTCCACCATGTCTTCGGCGGCGCCATGCATTTTCTTCGATCCATGATCCTTGTAATCTTGAGCCGCTTCCCGTATCGCCGCCTTCACTTCCTTGAGCACGGGCTTGGCCGCCTCCGCGCCCCGCTCATAAATCTTGCCCACGGTATTGCGCGAATTCATCCATACTTCGCGCCCCATCTGCACCAGCTTGGCGCCGTTGGCGCGGTGAATGGGGCTGGCGACCTTGGTGTCGACTTGCTTGCCGACGGTGCCGCTCTTGACGCCGCCCGCCTTGCCGGCCGCGTCGCCCTTGACGGTGGGAATAATGCTGCGCTGATGCAGGATGACGGGCTCGCTGTGCGACTTGACGTTGGGCGAAGCGTTCTGTGCTTCCGAGAACTCGCCGATGATGCTGTAGGGAATAGGGGGCGTGCTGGAGCCGACGGGCGTCTTGCACATGTCGGGGCTGAGGCTGACGCAATAGAAGCGCCCCGACTTGGTGACGGTTTCATTCGTCATGGTTTTTTGCCCTGCTCGACGGCTACGCCTAGCACTTCCTGCGCCTGTTCCAGCAGTTCGATGCGCGCGATTTGCGCCGGCTCCATCAGGTGCAGCAGGCGCGACGCGACCTGGCCCGCATCGGCTGGTACGATGGCGCGCCAGACCAGTTCCACAGTGGCCGCCTCGGGATCGACCAGCACCGTATCGATGGCCAGGCGCCAGACGAGCAACTGGTCGTTTTTGTCCGCCAGCAACAGGCACAGTACTTGTTGGGGCAGGGCGAAGCGCAGCACCGTGTTGCCGCGCGGGTCAATGCGGGCCGAGGGATGGTCGTGGCGGCACAGATTGGTCAAGGTGAATTGTTCCCGTCCCGTCAGGTACGGGCATTGCTGGTCAGGCGGCGTGCTGTTCCAGTAGGCAAAGTCGAAGTCTTCCGGCAGGACGGGGATTTCGTCGGCATCCCATTTATCCTTGACCACGATGCTGCCGGCCAGCGTGCGGCGCGGCAGCCAGCCACGGCCGATAGCGGCCAGTCCCGCCGGCGCGGGCAACTCCTTGCCGCCCGCGCCTTGCCAGAACTGGGCGGCTGTGCATGGCTGCGAAGGATGTGTGATCGATGGATACGTGATCGATGGATACGTGATGCGAGGCGCGGGCACCTCATCGATGTGTTTCGCATCCAGGTACCAGTGCCGTGCAAAGCCCCGTCCCAGCGGGTTGGCCTGGCAGGAATCGTGCGCCGCCGCGTTGTAATCATCGGCCTCAATGCGGCATTGCCCGCCATACGCGTAGGCATAATGCAGCGGTAATTGCAGGAACGCTTCTGGTGCGGATAGCTGCCATGGATTGGGCCGCAGCAAGCCTACCGTGGCAATGCGGGCGCAGCCTTGCGCCAGGCGCGTGAGGACGGTTTTCTTGCGGAAGGCACGCTCGCCGCACACTTGCAAGGTCTTGTCGATCAGGGTCTTCTTTTCTGACCGCACCTTCAGGTTGACGAGAAATTGCGGCATCGCCTGCCCGCGCGGCGCATGCGCCACGCCATTGATGATCACGTCGCAGCGCGGCTTGTACGGCGCGAAGTCGCTCTCCTGCACGGTGCCCGCCTGCGTGTCGTCGCCCAGATGCCGGTCTTCCGTGGCCAGCGGCGATGGTTGTGCCATGGGCAGCAGGCTGGCCAGGCCATCGGCGCCGCACGGCCCCAGGGTGTAGCCCATGCGCGCCACCACCACGTGGAAGGCCTCGCCGAATTGATCGACCATGTCGAACTGGCTTGCCGCGTGCGGCGTGCGGTTGTCGAACAGCAGGTTGGGGATGTTGAAATTGGCGGTACCGGCATCGTTCATCGTCAGCCCGGATTGTTGTCGATGTCGTCGCCATGGATCTGTACCTTGGACCTGCCGCGGATGATGATTTCATCGGCAACCAGTTCGATGCGTCCCGGCGTGATGGTGATGCTGGAAGTGCCCACCTTCATCGTGTGCGAATCGGTGGCCGTGAGCGTACTGTCGGCGCCGACGGTGACGCTTTTCGTCAGGCCGATCTGCTCCGCCTGCGCCAGCACCACCGTGGTATTCATGGCGCCGATGACCGTGGTCTGGTAGGCGGCGCCGATGGTCAACACCTTGGCCAGGCCGATGCTTTCTTCCTTGGCCAGGGTTACCCGTTCCGAGCGGTGGCCGTCGATCTGCACCTGCTCGTTGCCGCCCACATGTTCGCGGCGGTTGTCGCCAATGTCGATGTGTTCGTCATGGTCGACGCGCTCACGACGGTTGTTGTGCACGGTGATGTCTTCATCGTGGCCCACCGTCTCCGTGCGGTCGCGCTTGACGTGCACGGTTTCATCACGGTCGACAGTTTTCCTGCGGTCGTTGCCGACCCAGTGCGACTCGTCATGCTCGACTTCGATGCGCTGGTCTTTTTCCGCGTGCAGCCACAGTTCTTCCGCATCCTTGCGGTCCTCGAAACGCAGGGCGTTGGCGTGCGCACTGGAACCTTTCTTTGAGGAACGGCTCAGCATGCCGCTTTGCGTTTTGTTCGCTGGCAAGTCCCATGGCGGCATGTTGCGCGCGTTGTAGACGCAGCCGATGATGAGGGGCATGGACACGTTGCCGTCGAGGAATTGCACGGCTACCTCCATGCCCACCCTGGGCAGGCTGATGTGGCCGAAGTTCGGACCGGCCCAGTTCGATATCACGCGTATCCACGGCGAACTTTTATCGTCGAAGCTGCCCAGGCGGTCCCAATGGAATTGCACTTTGACTCTTCCGTAACCGTCCGTATGGATTTCTTCGCCGGGCGGCCCGACGACGGTGGCCGTCTGCACGCCGTAGATCTTCGGTTCGCGGCTATGGAAGTTTCGGCCGGGGCGCCAGGGGATGGCGCGGTGGATGCAGGTAAATGTGTTGCTGTAGTGCGAGATGGCGCCATGCCCTTGCTGGTAGTTGTTGCTGGCGTAGTGCTGCACGGACAGGATCATGTATTCGCCAGCGTCCTTGCCCGACGCTGCGCTGTCGAAATGCCCAGCCAGGCTGAACCAGCGCCCCGGCTGCGCCGTGCGGTCATTGCCTTGCGCCTCGAAGAGCTGGCCCTGCGCGTCGCGTTCTTCCATGCGGCGCTGGGCCAGCCGTTCGCCATCGTCGATGTTTTTAAAACCGTAGTTGCCCGTGTTTTCATACACTTCCAGGGACGGCACGGCGCCTTGCCGGTTCAGCGAGTCGCGGCTGGCGCGGGCGCTGCGCGGATTCTTGAAATTGAAGCTGGCCATCGTCATCTGCGCCGGGGCCATGCGCCGCACCGTGCTCCATTGATGCACGCCATCGTCCTCCAGGGAGCCGGCCTGGTGCTGGAAGGGCATGGCGCTCGATACGCCATCGATGGGCTTGCCAATGGTGCTGTCGTCTCCCAGCCACAAGGTGTGGCCATCAAGGCGGTGTTCGTAGCGGTAGTGCCAGCCCAGCTGCTCCCAGTGGCGGTGCAGCAGGTTGTGGTCGCTTTCGTTATGTTGGCAGGTATAGGTGATGGCGGGATCCAGGCCGCCGGCGGCCAGCTTGTAGTCGCGCATCAGGTAGTCATCGAAGACCTTGTCCGTCAGCGCCGCCACCGTCAAGCCGTGGAAGGCGACATTGTTTTGCCGCAAGTGCAGATGCGCCAGCCACGGTTCCAGCACCATTTCATAAAACGCGAAGCCGCCATCCGTGCGCAGGAAGCGGAACTCGAACACATAGCCATTGAAGTAGCGCAAGCTGCCGTCTTCGCGCACCAGTTCGACGGTCACCATCTTGCCCATCACTTTGTCGAGCGCGATGCTGGCATCATCGGACAGCACTTCCACCACATAGGAAAAGTCGCGCGACAGGCTTTCGCTGGCGGCCAGGCTGTTGGCCAGGAACTGGATGTGGGCGGGGCCGTCGCCATGCGGAAAGTGCAGGCGCAGCAGGCGCTGGCCCTGCATGTCGCCCACTAATACCATCCATGCTGCCGTCGTATCCGGGAACTGGCTCATCGCGCATCGCTTCACGGTTGGGATCGTTGGCCGACTGTAGCAATAGCGAACACAAGCGTTTTGCGCGGCCGCAAGGTTCAATTGTTGAGTGAGGGCATCAATTGCATTTCGTAATGCATGTCATCGCGGTGGCGCGGTGTTGCCGCATCGCCCAGGAAACTATCGCAGCCGAGGCTACCTTGCTCGGTGGCCGTCAACGCCGTCCCCCGCACATCGCTGGCGCGCAGCACCAGCACGATCTCGTAGCGCACCAGTGGCTGGCCGAACAGCATCAGCATGTGCCGCAGTGCCTCGCTGGCAGGGGCGCGCGGCAAAAAGCTGGCGTGCTGCTGCGCCGTGAGCGGACCGAGGTGCAGGCGCACGGCCAGGTCGGGGCGGCGGCAGCGCTCGCCGACGGTGGCGCGCTGGCCCAGTTGGGCATTGGCCATGCCCAGCGCCGTTTGTTCGTGCTGCGCCAGCACGTCCATAGCGCCTGTCGCTTCGTCGATGTGGCAGGGCACGCCGAAGTGGTCGCTGAGGATGCGCGCCATGACGATGGATGAGATGTTGCGCTGCTGGAGCAAGCCGCTGTACAGGCCGATCGCCGCCTGGTCCTGGCCCTGGCCCGGCTGGCACGCGGCCAGCGCCAGCAGGCGCGACAGGAAGTCCCCGCCGTGGCCTGCTTGCTCGATGCGGTATTTTTGCCAGGCCTGGTAAAACAGGGCGACGGCGCGGCTGGAAAACAGGTCGAGAAAGGCGCGCGGGCTGGTGTCGCGCTCGCTGTACTGGTGCGCGGCAATGCGCTCCGAATAGTGGCTGGGCAAGCTGCCCTGGCAGCCCAGCAGGCCCATGAACGCAGGCGTGAGGTGGATAGGCTGGCTGTGACCGGACAGCAGCGCTTGCAGCAGGGCATCGGCATCGGCGATGCCGTTTGTCGCCAGCGCCTCGACCTGACTGGCAGGAAAGCGCGGCGAGACGCTATTGTCGAAGCGTATGAGTTTTGCCAGCGCCGTGTGTTCATCGATACCGTGTTCGGCCAGCCACGCCAGCAGCAGGCGCAGCGCCTGGAAGCACTCGAAGCGCTGCGGCGCGTCGAGCAATTGCTGGATTACGCTGGCGTGGCGTCGGCGCTGCGTTCTGGGCATCGTAGGAGTTCCTCGCCGCTGCGCTGGGATAGCAGCGTCAGTTGGCTAAAGCAGTTGAGCTGGCTGTTCAGGGCGAAGTAGCGCTGCAGCACTTGGGCAAAAATATAGATGCTGCTGCCGACGAAGGCTTGCTCGTCGATGCCCAGGCGAATGGCGATGCCGGGCATCAGGGTGGGAAACGGCACGGTCGGCATCCACGCGCGCGTGCTGCCGTGTTCGAGCGTGACGATGCCCTGGATCAGGCGCTGCGTGGTGGGCGAGCGGGGCAGGTCGTACAGGCTGAGCATTTTCTGGAATTCGCTCAGGCCGGCCTGTGTCAGGCTGGCGTAATTGAGCGACAGGTGCGCAATCAGCCGCCAGTGCGCGCCATTGTCTGCCAGGAAACGCATGCTGGGCGTGGGCTTGCGCAGGAAGCGCGCGGGGATGCCGTCGGGCACGTCTTCGGCCAGCAGGTCGCCGCCGGGCAAGCCGTAATGCAATTGCGTGGGCAAGTCGCGGTTGCTGCACAGCAGTTGCGTCGAGACGGTGGCGCAGGCCGCGCTACCCGGTGAAAACTGCGGGTCGATCAGGCTGAGCCGCATTTCATGGCCGGGGCTGATGGCCGCCACAGTTTCGTCGCGGCGCGCCAGCCAATATTGGCCCTGCTCTTGGCCCTGCTCTTGGCCCAGCTCTTGGCCATACTCCTGGCCCTGCTCGGCCTGGTCGCCTTGCAGCGAGGCATACAGCGGCAAGAAGGTGCTCAGGCGCTCGCCGGCCTCGTCCTTGCGCACCAGGGTAACGGCTTCGATACTGTGGATGTCGTAGGCAAACGCATGCGTGGCATCGGCCACCAGGGCGTAGTCGGGCTCGGTATGCGTGAGGCGGATCGGCACGCCGGACTTGGCGAACAGGTTGACGACGGGCGTGCAGCCGAGCAGCAGGTTGCCGGGGCCGGCGCCGGACAAGAGCCGCGCCTCGTGGCTGTCGCTGCGCACACCCTTGAGCGGCAGGTGCAAGGTGAACTGGCGGCACTGTTTGGGCAGCAGGGTCGCCAGCCTGGACCAGGCGATATCGATGAAATGAAACTTTTCCGGAAAGGCGAAATATTCGGTCAGCAGGCGCAGCGCCGGGTGGGAACGGGCGGAAATGGGGATCAGCGCGTCGTCTTCCGTATAGCCGGCTGGCGTCAACAGCGTGCCATCGACTGCCTGCCATGGGCTGTGTTCGTCCAGCGCCACATACGCGCCCGCGCCGCGCAGGAACAGGGCGTCGAGCAGGGCCGCGCGCACGGATGGTTCGCCATCGGCAAACAGGCGCAGGCTGGCAAAACCCGTTTGATCCAGATGGTACTGAGCGCTGCTGCTGGTGAATTGAATGCTGAGCAAGGCGCTGGAGCCAGCGGGCAGGCGCAGGCCGGGCGGCGCGTCGATGAGAGGTGAAAAATGCAGGCGAGAAATGGCCAGCGGCGCCAGGATCACATCATATGCGCTGGTAAATTTGCAGGCCACGCCTTGCACCGGTTGCGAACGCAGCACCGTGCCGCGCGCAACATGCGCCAGCTGGGCCAGCTGGCCGCCACCGGGCGCTTCGTCGGCGGCGATACGCACGATGGAGCATGAGGGAAAGGGCCGCAGATAGTGCGGGTACAGGGTGTCGAGCAGGGAATGGGTGAATTGCGGATAGGCGTCGTCGAGGCGCTTGGCGACGCGTGCCGTGAGCAGGGCGACGGACTGGATCAGGCGCTCGACATGCGGGTCTTCGCACGTTTCGCCGGCGATCAGCAGGCGCCCGGCCGCTTTCGGATAGCGGCTGGAAAACTCGCGCGTGTACTGGCGGAACAAGCCCAGTTCACGCTCGTAATACGGCAATAGTTGTTCCACGGTCGCGCTCTCCGCCAGCAGGAAAGCTTCATGCTGGCATCAGGCGCGAGCGTGGGTGTTGATGCATAACAATGAATTTTAGAAATGGTACTCCGCGCGTATCATCGGCGTCTTCGCCGTCTGGCCCACATTGCCCGTGGTCGCGGGCGAGTTGCCGAACTTGTTCTTCCAGTACTGGTACTCCAGGCCCACGCGGAAGGTGTTCTTGGCGCTGCCCAGGGCCGCGCCCACGTCGACCATCACTTGCATGTCGATATTCGTTTCGACCGCCGTGTCGCGCCCCACTTCATCCTTGCCTTTGGAATCGATGAGGTTAAAGAAGCCTTCGAACGAGAACAGCGGCGACAGGGGGATGGCCCAGGCGCCCGTCAGCATGGCGTGCGTTTTATACGTGTAGCGGCCCGTCACTTGCGAGATGGGCGGGAAGGCACCGCTGGGGGCGTTGCTTTCACGTAGCAACAGCAGGCTGGTGTTGAAGAAGCCGGGCACGTCCCACATCAGGGTGGGGCCGGCCACCAGCATGCGCTTGCGCGAGTTGTAGCCGACGTCATTTTTCGTGTTGACATCGAAACCCAGGGTGACGCCGACGCCGCGCACGGGGCCGAACTTGATGTCGCTGCCGCGCACCTTGCCGATGTCGATGGTGTTGCGGTACACCAGATACGCCTCTTGTGCGCCGGAAGTCTTGCCCAGCGCGCCAGGGTCCTTGCTGTCGGACAGGAGGAAATCGAGGTTGACGAAGTTGCTGCCGTATTTGTAGCCGCTGGCGTGCGTGATGGCAACGATGTTTTTCTTGATGTCGTCCGGATTGAACGGCTCGCGGTAATCATTGCCGGCGCGCCAGCTCAGCGCGGTATCGCTCCATTCGGCAGCCTGGGCGGTTGCGCCCACGCCGAGGGTGGTAGTGAGGCAGAGCAACAGACACGGTATGGTTTTTGGCACTTTCGGCTCCTGATGGCGGTGTTGGAAAACGGGAACTGGAGATGGCAGGGCGCAGGGGGTAGCCTACTAGCGCGCATGAAGCGCTGCGATGGAGCATATTGCGCGCCGTTCAATCCATGATGCGAGCATCGCTGCATCGGACGATATGTATTTTCTGCATACTTACTATCATTTCTTACATATAATCATCGCACCTTCTCGCCCTTGCGGGGCAAGGCGGCTGCTGTAAAGCTGATAATTTTTTTCAAAATTGTATACAGGTGTTGTTTTTTTGCGGAAATAAAAATGCGCGCCGCCACGCCCGCCCCCAAGCGCCGCGGATGCCGATACGATAGAGATATCAATTTGATTTTTCCCACCGGCGTCGATGCCGGCGACCCTGCAGCGAGGCACGAAAAAAACAATGACGGCACGCCTGGAATTACACGACATCAGCAAGCGCTATCCGTCCGTGGTGGCCAATGACGGCCTCCACCTCAGCGTGGCGCCCGGACAGATCCACGCCGTGCTCGGTGAAAACGGTGCCGGCAAATCGACCTTGATGAAAATCATCTATGGCGCCGTGCAACCCGATGGCGGCCGCATCCTGTGGAATGGCCGCGAAGTCGAGATCGCCAACCCGTCGGCCGCGCGCGCGCTGGGCATCGCCATGGTGTTCCAGCACTTTTCCCTGTTCGATACCCTCACCGTGACGGAAAATATCGCCCTCGGTTTGCCCGCCGGCACCAACATGACGGAACTGGCGCAGCGCATCGAGGCGACGGCGCGCCAGTACGGCCTGGACCTGGAGCCGCAGCGCCACGTGCACACCTTGTCGGTGGGCGAATGTCAGCGCGTGGAAATCGTGCGCGCCTTGCTGGCCAAGCCGCAACTATTGATCCTCGATGAACCGACGTCCGTGCTAACGCCGGGTGCCGTGGAAAAACTGTTTGCCACCTTGCGCCAACTGGCGGCCGAAGGCTGCAGCATCCTGTACATCAGCCATAAGCTCGACGAAATCCGCGCCCTGTGCCATACGTGCACGGTGGTGCGCGCCGGCAAGAATGCGGGCGTGTGCGATCCGAGCGAGGAATCGGCGGCCAGCCTGTCGCGCATGATGATAGGCGCCGAGCCGCCCGCCGTCACGCGTGTGGCGCACACGCCCGGTGCGACCATGTTGAGCGTCAAGAATTTGCAGCTGCCGAAGAGCCATCCGTTCGCCACGCAATTGACGGACATCAATTTCGACGTGCGCGCGGGCGAGATCGTCGGCATCGCGGGCGTGTCCGGCAATGGCCAGCAGGAATTGCTGGCGGCCCTGTCTGGCGAGGACATGCGCGCTGCCCCCGCCAGCATCGTCCTGAACGGCACCCAGGCGGGACGCTTGCCACCGGGGCGCCGGCGCGCCCTGGGCTTCGGCTTCGTGCCGGAGGAAAGGCTGGGGCGGGGCGCCGTGCCCGACATGGCGCTGGCCGACAACGTTTTGCTGAGCTTGCAAACACCAGCCACCATCCGCCACGGCTTCGTGCGCCATCACGTCATCGCGCAGCGGGCGGCCGCCATCATCGCGCGCTTCCAGGTGAAGGCGGGCGGACCGCAGGCGCTGGCGCGCAGCCTGTCGGGCGGCAACTTGCAGAAATACATAGTCGGACGCGAAGTCATGCGCGAGCCCACCGTGCTGGTGGTGGCGCAGCCGACCTGGGGCGTGGACGTGGGCGCGGCTGCGCAAATCCGCGCCGAATTACTGGCGCTGCGCGACGCCGGCTGCGCGCTGCTGGTCGTATCGGAGGAACTCGATGAATTGTTCGACATCAGCGACCGCTTGCTGGTGATGGCGAAGGGCAAAATTTCGCCGTCCCTGGACATGGGCGAGGCCAGCGTGGCACTCGTGGGGCAATGGATGAGCGGGCTGTGGCCGCAGGAGGCTGTCCATGGCTAAGTTTGCCTTGCGCCTGGAAGCCCGTGCTTCTCCGTCGCGCCTGATGTCGTGGCTGTCGCCCGTGCTGGCCGTGCTGCTGACCGTGTTGTGCGGCGCGCTGTTGTTTCTTGCGTTGGGACACGATCCGCTGGCGGGACTGGCCGTTTTCTTTGTGGAACCCTTGCGCGATGCGCACGGCTGGTCCGAGCTGGGCATCAAGGTGGCGCCTTTGCTGTTGATCGCCGTGGGCCTGGCCATTTGCTTTCGCGCGAATATTTACAACATCGGCGCGGAAGGGCAACTGACCCTGGGCGCTATCTGCGGCGGCGCGGCCGCCCTGTATCTGGACACGGGCGATGGCGCGGGCGGCACGGCCATCATCGGCGTTTCCCTGCTGGCCGGCATGGCGGGCGGCATGGCCTGGGCGGGATTGGTGGCCTGGCTGCGCGACCGCTACAACGCCAGCGAAATCCTCGTCTCGCTGATGCTGGTGTATATCGCCCAATTGCTGCTCAGCTATCTCGTCTACGGCGTGCTGCGCGACCCGGAAGGCTTCAACTTCCCTCAATCGAAACTGCTGTCCGACGGCTTGCTGTTGCCGATGATTGTGACGGGCACGCGCTTGCATGTGGGCATCATCTTCGCCTTGCTGGCCTCGCTGGGCGGCTGGCTGTACTTATCCAGAAGCATTGCCGGCTTCCGCCTGCGCGTGGGTGGCATGGCGCCGGCCGCCGCCCGTTATGCGGGCTTTTCCTCGCGCAAGACCTTGTGGTCATCGTTGCTGATTTGCGGCGCCCTGTCCGGGCTGGCGGGCGCGTGCGAAGTGCTGGGGCCGATGGGGCAGCTCACGCCCACGGTCTCGCCCGGTTACGGCTTTGCCGCCATCATCGTCGCCTTCGTGGGGCGCTTGCATCCGCTGGGCGTGATTTTTTCCAGTTTCGTCATGGCCCTGTTTTATATTGGCGGCGAACTGGCGCAGTCGCGCCTGGGCTTGCCCAGCGCGATCACGGGGGTGTTCCAGGGCATCTTGCTGTTCGCCTTGCTCGCCTGCGACGTGCTGATCCAATACAAACTGCGCTGGAGGAAACATGGATAACCTGGCCCTGACGATAGCGCCATTGATTGCCGCCAGCATCAACGCGGGCACGCCGCTGATGCTGGCCGCGCTGGGGTTGCTGGTCAATGAAAAGGCGGGCGTGGTCAACCTGGGCGCGGAAGGCATGATGCTGGTGTCGGCCATCACGGGCTTTGCCGTGGCCGTCAACACTGGCAGCCCCACCCTGGGTTTTCTGGCGGGGGCAGGGGCCAGCATGGTCTTGTCCGGCTTCTTTGCCTGGCTGACCGTGTGGCTGGGCACGAACCAGTACGCCACGGGCCTGGCCTTGTCGCTGTTCGGCGCGGGCGCATCCACGTATATCGGCCTGAAGTATGTGGGCAACAGCTTGCACAACGGCAGGTTTGGTATCCCTTTCCTGGAAGACATTCCCGTGCTGGGACCGGCCCTGTTCCGGCAGCATGCTATGGTGTATCTGTCGCTATTGCTGTGCGTGGCCATCGCCTGGTTTTTGTACCGCACGCGGGCGGGACTGGTGCTGCGCGCCGTGGGCGAGTCGCCAGCGTCCGCGCATGCGCTCGGTTACCCTGTGCGCCGCATCCGCCTGGCGGCCGTGCTGTTCGGCGGCGCCTGCTGCGGCCTGGCTGGCGCGTTTCTATCGCTGGTCTACACGCCGTTGTGGGTCGAAGGCATGGTGGCGGGCCGTGGCTGGATCGCGCTGGCGCTGACCACGTTTGCCACCTGGCGCCCCGCGCGCGTGGTGGGCGGCGCCTACCTGTTTGGCGGCATCACGATTCTGACCTTCCACGCGCAGGCGCTGGGCGTGCCCATCGCCTCGCAACTGCTGTCGATGCTGCCGTACGTGGCGGCCATCGTCGTGCTGGTGCTCATTTCCAGCAATGCCAATTACATCAAGCTCAACATGCCCGCTTCGCTGGGGAAAAATTTCAATCCCGGAAATTAATCACTCACCACAAGGAAAACCATGTCCAAGAAATTATTCTGCGCCGCTGTTTGCAATGCCGCGCTGATGCCCGCCATGCCCGTCATGGCCGCCGCCCCCGCCGTTGCCCCATTGAATGTTGGTTTTGTTTACATCAGCCCCATCGGCGACGCGGGCTGGACCACACAGCACGACCAGGCGCGCAAGGAAATGGAAAAGGCGCTGGGCAACAAGATCACCACCAAATATGTGGAAAACGTGCCGGAAAGCGCCGATGCGGAGCGCGTGATCCGCGACCTGGCGCAAACGGGCAGCAAGCTGGTCATCACAACCTCGTTCGGCTACATGAATCCCACCTTGAAAGTGGCGAAGCAATTTCCTAATGTGAAGTTCATCCATTTGACGGGCTACAAGACGGCCGTCAACGTGGCCAATACCAACGCGCGTTTCTACGAAGGCCGCTACCTGGCGGGCGTATTGGCCGGCAAGATGAGCAAGACCCATGTGGCCGGTTATGTGGCGGCCTTCCCCATCCCTGAAGTGTTGCAGGGAGTTAACGCCTTCACGCGCGGCATGCGCAGTGTCGATCCCAAGGCGGAAGTGAAAGTGGTGTGGGTGAATAGCTGGTTCGATCCGGGCAAGGAACGCGACGCGGCCATCACCCTGATCGGCCAGGGTGCCGACGTGGTCACCCACCATACGGATTCGACCGCCGTGGTGCAGGCGGCGGAAGAGAAGGGCAAGTATGCGATCGCCTATCACTCGGACATGAAAAAGTACGGGCCGAAGGCGCAGCTGGCCGCCGTCACCCACCATTGGGGCGAGTACTACACGAAGCAGGCGCAAGCCGTGCTGGACGGTACGTGGAAGTCCAGCAGCACCTGGGGCGGCATCAAGGATGGGATGGTCAAGCTGGAAGGCATCAACGCCGCCGTGCCCGCCGATGTGAAACAGTTTGTATTGGCGCGCGAGAAAGACTTGGTTGCTGGCAAGCTCAATCCTTTCAGCGCACCGATCAAGGATAACGATGGCAAGGTGCGCCTGGAGAAAGGCGTGCTGGACGATGCGGCGCTGACGAAGATGGATTATTTTGTCGAAGGCGTGGCAGGGAAAGTTTCCGGAAAGTAATAGGAGTGGCTGTAAACATGCTGTAATATTGCCGGAAACGGGAGCCGGGCCGGGACGCAGTGCGCATTCCCGGCCCACCCGCACAGCAGAGCCTGAATAAGCCCGTACCGGAGATCGACCCATGGACAGACTGGAAGTATTCAAGATTATCGCGCTGCAAGCGAGCAAGGGCGAGTTGACGTTCCCCGCCAACGTCAAGGCCACCCTGAAGCTGCAGGAAGCGCTGGACGACCCCGATTGCCATATCGAAGCGGCCGCGCGCATGGTCATGGCCGAGCCGCTGCTGTCGGCGCGAGTGGTGGCGCTGGCCAATTCGGCCGCCTACAACCGTTCCGGCAATGAAATCGCCAATGTGCGCGCGGCCGTCTCGCGCCTGGGCTTTGCCACCTTGAAATCGATGGTGGCGTCCGTCATCGTGCGCCAGCTGGGCAGCCAGATCACTGACCCGCAATTGCGCGCCAAGTCCGCCAAGCTGTGGGAGCACACGGCCCACGTGGCTGCGCTGAGCCAGCTCATCGCCAAGAAAGTCACGCATGTGGATGTGGAAACGGCCATGTTTGCCGCCATCGTGCACGAAGTGGGCGGCTTTTATCTGCTGTCGCGCGCCGAGGAATATCCAGGTTTGCTCGACGACAATACGGAAGACTGGATCGAATACGGCGAAAAACTGATCGGCCGCGGTGTGCTGCGCCAACTGCAAGTGCCCGACATGGTCTTGCAAGCCGTGGAAGGCATGTGGCATGGCGGCAGCCCGTTCCCGCCCCGTACCCTGGGCGCGACCCTGGTGCTGGCCAACGATCTGTCCCCCGTCGGCTCGCCCCTGCATCCGCCGGAAAGCGCCGCGCGGCGCCAGGCGGCGGCGAAGATCGACTTCGGCATCGGCGGCAGCACCTTGCACACCATCCTCGAGGAATCGGCCGAAGAGATCGAATCCCTGGCGGCGGCTTTGCTGGTGTAAATTTCTCGGCCATGACATCCCCGCCCTTGTTGCGGGGATTTTTTTCGTCCGCATTTTGATGTGCCTGCCCCATGGCATACAATCGCCGGCCCGGCTATCCGCCGGACCGTTTTCCTCCTCTTACCCAAAGGATCTTATGCAGAAGCTGTTTTCTTCCCTGGCCGCCACTGCCTTCGCTTCCAGCCTGGCGCTGGCGCTTTCCGCGCACGCCGCCGCCCCTGCCGCGCACGGCTTGCCCATCGTGCAGGAAGCCCCGCTGCGCGCCCACCTAGCTTTCCTGTCGAACGATTTGCTGGAAGGCCGGGGCACGGGCCAGCGCGGCGCCGACCTGACGGTGGCCTACCTGGAAACCCAGGCACAGATGGCCGGTTTGCGCCCCGTGCGCGGCAACAGCTACCGCCAGAGCGTGCAAATCGCCGGCGTGAAGTCGCTGCCTGCCGAAAGCAGCCTGCAAGCCGTGGCGGGCGGCAAGGCCGTGCCGCTGGCGTTCGGCCCGGACTGGGTGTGGGCGACGGGCGACTCCGTTGCCGCGCATACCTTTGATGCGCCGCTGGTGTTCGTCGGCTACGGCATCACCGCGCAGGAAGAGGGTTGGAACGATTTCAAGGGCGCTGATGTCAAAGACAAGATCGTCGTCATGATGGTCAACGACCCGCAACCCACTAGTGCCGAGCCGAACCGCTTCGCAGGGAAGGCGCTGACGTATTACGGCCGCTGGACCTACAAATTCGAGGAAGCCAAGCGCCAGGGCGCCGCTGGCGTATTGCTGATCCACACGAAACCGTCGGCATCGTACGACTGGAGCGTGGTGCAGAACAGCTGGAGCGGCAGCGAACGCTTCCAATTGGCGGACCGCACTGCCGGCACGCCGCTGCAGGGCTGGATCGCGGAAGATGCGGCGCGCCGCTTATTTGCGGCCGGCGGCCAGGACCTGGATGCCTTGCGCGCGCAAGCGGAAAGCAAGGGCTTCAAAGCCGTTGCGCTGGACGCCAGGTTGAGCGGTGAAATGAAGTCCGCCGTACGCAAGGTGGAGCAGTTCAATATCGCCGGCATGGTGCCGGGCACCGATCCGGTATTAAAAGATGAAGCCGTCATCTACAGCGGCCACTGGGACCATCTGGGCCAGCAAGGCGAGGGTGACGAAAAAGCGGCAGATACGATTTACAACGGCGCCGTCGACAACGCCTCGGGCACGGCCGGCTTGCTGGCCATGGCGCAGGAAGCCGTCAAGAAACCGGCCAGGCGCACGCAGATATTCCTGTGGGTAGCGGCCGAGGAACAAGGCTTGCTGGGCAGCGCCGCCTACGCGGCCGACCCGCTGTGGCCCCTGGACAAGACGGCGGCCGCGCTGAACCTGGATAGCCTGAACTTTGTCGGCGCCACGCATGACATCGGTGCGCAAGGCAGCGAGCGCACGGAACTGGGCGCCATGGCGGCCACGGTGGCGAAAGCCATGGGCATGCACATTGCGCAAGCGCGTCCCGACCTGGCCGGCGGTTATTTCCGCAGCGACCATTTCAGCTTTGCCAAGGCGGGCGTGCCCGCGTTTTCCATCAATGGCGGACGCGAGTACATCAAGGATGTGGCAGCGTCGAAAGCCAAGGCGGCCGCCTACGGCCCCCGCTACCATCAAGTCACTGATGAGTACGACGCCAGCTGGGATTTGTCCGGCATGACGCAGCAGGCGCAATTCACCCTGAACCTGGGACTAGCCGTGGCGAATGCAGCCAGGATGCCGGCCTGGAAGGCGGGCGATGCGTTTGGCAAGGCGCGTGGGCAGGCAAAGTAAATTATCTCGGCATAAAAAAACCGCTCGATCTTGAGCGGTTTTTTTTGCGTCTCAGCTCGCCCGTTCCAGTCTGCGCTGCGTGTGGCGGTACTTGCTCCACACCAGCAACAGCAACAGCGGCATGGCGCCACCCACCATGCACAGGGCCGGCCAGCCGCCGGCGGCAAAGCTGGCGCTGGCCAGCGCCGAGCCTGCCGAGGCGCCGATGAAGCCGCCCGCGATGAACACGGTGGTCACGCGCGCCCGCGCATGCGGCGCCAGCTTGTAGATGATGGACTGGTGCGTCACTTGCAAGCCCATCACGCCCATGTCCAGCAGCACGATGCCGATCAGCAATAGTACCAGCGAATGGGCGCCAAAGCCGATCAAGGCCCAGCCCGCGATCGAGGCGACGGCCAGCAGCCACGTGGCCTGGCGCGCGTAGCCGCGGTCGGCCATGCGACCCGCCGTGTTGGCGGCAAAGGCGCCGGTGGCGCCCGCCAAGCCAAACAAGCCGATCTGCATTTCCGAATAGTGGTAGGGCGCGCCGCTGAGCAAAAAGGTCAGGCCCGTCCAGAACACGCTGAAGGTGCCCAGGCCCAGGCCCGAGAACAGGGCGCGCTGGCGCAGCAAGGGTTCCTGGCGGATGATGTCGGCCAGCGACGCCATCAGCTTGCCGTACTGTAGTTGGCCACGCGGCGCCTCATTCGGCAGGATGCGGCGCAGCATGACGAGCAGGGCGGCTACGACGATGGCCGCCAGCACGTAGACGGTGCGCCAGCCGCCACTGATTTGCGATACCGTGCCGGACACGGTACGCGCCAGCAGAATGCCCAACAACAAGCCGGTCATGACGGTGCCCACCATGCGGCCCCGGCTGTGATCCGGCGCATACGAAGCCACCATGGCCGTAACCACCATCAATGCGCTGGCCGTGATCCCCATCAAGACGCTGGCGATGGCGAAGACGATAATATTCTGGCTGGTGGCGGCCAGCAGCAGGGCGCCTATCTTGGCGATCAGCATCCACGTCAGCAACTGGCGGCGGTTCAGCACGTCGCTGAGGGGTACTAAAAACACGATGCCCAGCACATAGCCGATCTGTGTGGCCGTGACCAGGTAACCCGCTTGCGGCACGCTCACGCCAAACGAGGCGGCCAGCATGGACGTGAGCGGCTGCACGTAATACAGGCTGGCGACGAGCACGCCGGCCGACAGGGCAAATAGCAGGATGCGGGTGGCGCTCAGCAGGGTGCTGGCATCGACGGAAGATGGTGCAGATTTCATGCGGTACGACTTTCTTGGAATGACGCTTTTGGATCAGCATGATAGCGGGGCTGCGCATTTCTTGCCGGGCGCGGCCGATTTTGCGGCCGTAGCCAGGCAACAACGCCAGGCAAAAAAATCCCGGCGATCGGTGCCGACGGCCGGGAAAAGGGTATATGCGGATATACCGAGGGAGGAAACGTTCAGTTACTCTTGCTGCGCCAGCTCCGCATGCACTTGCGCCGTGATTTCATACGAGCGCAGCCGGTGCTGGTGCTCGAAGATCTGCGAGGTGATCATCAGTTCGTCGGCACCTGTTTCGGCAATAAAGGCGGCCATCTTCGCCTTCACCGTGTCCGGCGCGCCGATGGCCGTGCAGGACAGGACGGCATCGAGCATGGCGCGTTCCTGCGGGCCCAGCTGTTCCAGATAGCCGGGCACGGGCGGCTGCAAGCGCGACGGGTGGCCCGTGCGCAGGTTGACGAAGGCTTGCTGCATCGAGGTGGCGCGCAGGTGCGCCTCTGCATCCGTATCGGCGGCAAACACGTTAAAGCCCAGCATCACATACGGTTTCGCCAATTGCTTCGATGGCTTGAAATGTTCGCGGTAGTAGGCCACGGCTTGCAGCATCATTTGCGGCGCGAAGTGCGAGGCGAAGGCGTACGGCAAGCCCAGGTGAGCGGCCAGCTGGGCGCCGAACAGGCTCGAACCGAGTATCCATACGGGCACTTTCGCGCCCTTGCCGGGCACGGCCAGCACGCGCTGGCGCGGCTCGTCGGACATGTAGTCGATCAGTTCCAGCACGTCCTGCGGGAATTGCTCGGCGTCGGACTGCAAGTCGCGGCGCAGCGCACGCGCCGTCGTCTGGTCGGAGCCGGGCGCGCGGCCCAGGCCCAGGTCGATGCGGCCCGGGTGCAGCGCTTCCAGTGTGCCGAACTGTTCCGCGATGACCAGCGGCGAGTGGTTCGGCAGCATGACGCCGCCCGCGCCCACGCGGATGGTCTTCGTGCCGGCCGCCACATGGGCGATGACGACGGCCGTGGCGGCGCTGGCGATGCCGGGCATGCCGTGGTGTTCGGCCAGCCAGTAGCGGTGGTAGCCCCAGCGTTCGCCGTGCTGAGCCAGGTCGAGCGTATTCTTGAACGACTGGCTGGCGTTGCTGCCCTCGGCGATGGGCGCGAGGTCGAGTATGGAAAATGGAATCATGGTAGCGATATCGGGACGTGGTGGAAAATCACAATGGACGATTTGTCTATCCCCTGACGCTGGCAGGGTCACCCAAGACAGCGTGGCGGAGAAGACAGGCTGCGCACATGATAATGCGAATCGGGAATTTGCGTACTGATCGGTAAAAAACGCCTGTTGATTGGAAATCGCTGCGGGTGATGCTAGAGCGGACCTCTCTACTTTATGCGCCTCGCCGTGTTCAAGACACCCCTCCGGCTGACCCTGATCGGCCCGCTGCTTCCCGTTTTTCCGTTCATGCCGCGCCCGTCAGCCTGCAGGCGCAGGACACGGCTCGCTACGCGCTGGCCACCTATGCCGAACCGCTGATCGCCAGCCAGGCAAAGATGGTCAGTTTCAACACGGTGGCCGACCCGGCCGTGCTGTTTACCGACAATCCCCAGCACACGGGTTTCAAGCGCTACCTGGCGCAAGAGGCGCAGCGCCTGGGTTTCGATTTCCACGATCATGGCCATGTGCCGATCATCGGCATGGGGAAAGGCCGCGAACGCGTGGGCGTGATCACGCACGGCGCCGTGCAGCCCGTGAACCCCGCCAAATGGGGTCGTTCGCCGTTCGAGCTGGACCGCAGCAGTGAGCCTGGAAAACTGCTGGGATGGGGCACGGAAGACGACAAGGGGCCCATCGCCACGGCCCTGTATGCGATGAAAGCCACCAGGTGCCGGCAGCGCTGCAGGTGCAGATCGGCGAGCCGTGGTTGCAGACGGACGCGCCGCAGATTCCCACTTTATTGTTCGTCTTCGAGCACTACACGGGCATGGCGAATCCGCAACCGGTGGCCACCGGCGCGGCGCCAATTTGCGCCTGTTGCCGAATGCCGTCAGCTTCGGCCCGGCCATGCCGCACACGGTGTACACGGGACATGCCGAACACGAGTTCATGACGGAAAAACAGTTGCTGCTGGATCTGCAAATGTCCACGGCTGTCTGGATAGAGCTGGCGAAATAGCCGCTTGCAAAAATAGAAGGAAGTCATAGACTGCAAGCCTGAGACGAATCCGGGCGCTGAACTTTGTATGCGCATGCGGGTCTGACGTTTCCATGTAGGAAGGGAGCAGCTATGCATGAGCAACAGGAGGTCCGGCTGGCGCCAGCCAGGGCAGGCGGGGTGGTACCGCGCTTAAATCCGGACGAGGATTGGCCATGAACTGGCCGCTGGAACGGGAAGTGGCGCACAAGTTGGCGCAGATGCGGGGCTGGCTGGAGCAGGAACGTGCCGGTGCCGTGCGCCTGCGCGGGGTGGACTGGTTTGCGTGGGCCACGGCAGGCGCGTCGAATAGCCATAGCCATACGGCCGAGTGCGGGTGCGCGGAAGTGCTGGTGACGCGTGACGCTGCCTACATCCTGACGGACGAAGCCGAAGCCATGCGCATGCGCGAGGAAGAAGTGCGCGGGCCATGGACGTGGCAAGTGTCGCCCTGGATGCAGCCGCAGCTGTATGAGTTGCGCGAGCATTTCGTGCAGCATGCGGCCGGTGGCGCGCCTGTCTTGTGCGATCGGCCAGGCTTGCACGAACGCAGCCTGCCCGTGGCTCTGCGCGAAGAGCGGCTGGTGCTGCTGGAATCGGAGCAGCAGCGCTATCGCCAGGTAGGGCAGCTGGCTGCCGGCGCGGCCGCGGATGCGCTGCGCCAGGCCCGTCCCGACTGGAGCGAGCAGGAACTGGCTGCTGCGTGCGTGCGCGCGCTGTGGCTGCGGGGCTTGCAGGCCGTGCATGTGCTGGTCAGCGGAGAGGAGCGCCAACAACGGTATCGGCGCGCGCCGCCGGCCCAGGTGGTGCTGGGCACGCAAGCCGTATTGGCCTTGTGCGCGCGGCGTTTCGGCCTGTGCGCCAGCCTGAGCCGTCAACGGCGCTTCAGCCCGGCGCAGCGTCGCGCCGATGGCGCGGCGGTGGCCATGGACGATGCCGATGCCGCCATGCTGGCGCTGGAAGCGGTGGCGCTCGACGCTTGCGAAACGGGCCATGCGCTGAGCATGGTGTATCACGCGCTCGACAGCGCCTACGCGTATGCCGGCCAGCCCGACACGGTGCGCACCAGCCGGCAGGGCGGCATTCATGGCTACCTGGCGCCCGAAGTGGCCGCCGGCGCGCACACGGAAATCATCCTCAAGCGTGGCATGGCGCTGGCCTTCCATCCCAGCCTGCCCGGCAGCACGGTGGAAGACACCTTTCTGCTCGACGGCAGCCAATTGCACAACCTGACGCACGACCCGGCCTGGCCCTCGGCCGTGGTGCAGGGGCGCAGCCGGCCGCTGACCCTGGCGCTGGATTGAGCCTAGCCGTCTGCTAGCGCGAGCCGTCGTACCGCCTGCGGCTTTGTCGGTATGTTCGGCAGCCGTCATTGCTGATTGCGCTAGATCAAGCGGCTAATTACCGTGCTTGGTATAAACGATGCTGGCAATCAGCATTTTGTGCACCCGCACGTTTCCTCACTGTTGAATAGGGAGAAAAAATGTCATCTGGTCCTACCGCAAAACTGATCGATGAGTTGGTGCTGGCCGTAGTCGGCACTGCGCGCGATGCCCGTACGCGCCATGTACTGACCCAGGCCTTGCTTGGCCTGGTGCGGCTGGCGCGCTCGGAACAGTTGCTGGACATGCAGCGCGATGCGGCACGCGCCGTGGGCGCCGGCGGCCGGCGCGAGACGCGTGCCCTGATGCGGCGCCTGGGTGCGCGCAGCCAGGGGCAGTTGCGGCTGGCATTGCAGGATAGCCAAGCGGACCGCGCCTGACTGGTGGTCGGGCCCCGTTCAGGTTTTGGGCAGCGGCGCGTCCTTGCCAAGGGCAGCGGCGACCATTTTCGGCCAGAGGAAATACAGCGGCAGGCAGACCGCCGCTGCGGCCGTGATATCGACCACCCAGTCGCTGACGGCGCCATGGCGGTAAGGCAGGAAACTCTGGATGAATTCGTCCAGCGCGCCCATGGCCGCCACCATCAGCACCGACAGCAGCGCCCGGCGCGCCATGCCGCCGCCCGTGCCGCTGAACAGGATCAGGGCCAGCACGCCATAGCCGAAGGAATGCAGCACGCCACCCGAGGCATATTGGCCCACATCCGCACGCACGCCGGGTATGTCGCCGACCAAGATCACCAGGACATACAACAGCAGTGCGGTACGGTAGCGCAGGCGTTCGTAGCGGTCGGCAAAACACAGTTCGAGCAAGGGTGCAGGCATGATGCGTCAGGAAAGAGGGAAAGGCCGTCACAATATCATGCGCATGGCGGAGCGCCGTGTTTTTGCGCAAGAGCCTGCCGTACAGGCAAAAAAAGGCCCGCGGGGACGCGGGCCAAAAACCCAAATGAAATGGGTCAAGAGTTGAGAGTTGCTCGGTACTTGCCATGTCGCCCGACTTGCCGGCGCGCGCCATGGTCATGAAAGGGGAGTGGTGTGCCATCGCAGCACACCTGTCTGTAGTCAGGCATATCGGTTGCCTGTACAGCAGATGAAGCAAGTATAGGGGGCGAACATGACGGGCTGATGACACGCCGCAACATTTTTTTTGCGGCAGACAAAATGACTGGGAAGATTGTGCATCATGGCAAGAATGGCCATGTTTCAGCAGTGACAGCAAAAAAAAAGCCCGCTGGTAAAAGCGGGCTTAAAACTATTTTCTTGGAGGAGAATAGTGGAGACAGGTGCATTATGCTGCGTCGCACGATATGTGTCTAATGATCTTTTTAAATATGCATTATTCTTTTTTTATATAACTCTCCTGTTTACTCTCATTCCTTCACGGCCACCGTGTAGTTGAGCGCCATGCGTCCGCCATCGACATAGATGGTCTGGCCCGTCATGTAGGTGGCGTCGTCGCTGGCCAGGAAGGCTGCGATACCGGCCACTTCCTCCGGCTCGCCGCAGCGGCCCAGCGGCGTGCGCGACAGGATCGTGTGGCGCGCCTGCGGGCTGGACAATACCGCTTGCTTGGCCAGTTCCGTCAGGATGGTGCCAGGCCCGATGCCGTTCACGCGCACACCATGCGGTGCCAGGTTCAAGGCCATGACCTTGGTCAACTGATTGATGGCGCCTTTCGACACCACATACGGCACCTGGTTCGGAATCGCCAGTTCCGCATTCACGCTGGACATATTGATGATGCAGCCGCTATTGCGCTTGACCATTTCGCGCGCCACGGCTTGGCCGCACAGGAACATCGATTTCAGGTTGATGCGCATGACGCGGTCGAAATCGTCTTCGCAGACATCGAGGAAATCGGCCGCGTGCGTGACGCCCGCATTGTTGACGAGGATATCGATGTGGCCGAACAACGCCAGCGTTTCCTTCAGCATGGCGTCCACGTCCGCCTTCTGGCTGACGTCGGCGCAAAAGAAGCGCGCTTGCGGGCCGAGGGCAGCAGCCGCCTGCGCGCCTTCTTCCTTGATGTCGACCAGCATCACCTGCGCCCCTTCGGCGATCAGGCGGGTGGCACAGGCCAGGCCGATGCCTTGCGTGGCGCCCGTGACGATGGCGGTTTTATTGATCAGCTTCATGTGTTCTCCTCGGCGGTAATGGGGGCCGCGCTGCCCAGGCCACCGGCTTGCGCGGCAATGGGCAGATTTTAATCCCTGGGCAGGAATCAGAGGAGGATGGGTTCGTTCGGCAACTGGTTGCCGCGCGTACCGTCGGCGGGGAAGTGGCTTTGCAACAAGGTATTGAGCTGCTGCAAGGCGTCGAGCGTGCTGTCGTGATAATTGCCATCCTTGAAACCCCTGGTCATGGTGCGACACACGCCTTGCCACTGTTCCGGCGTGACGCGCCGGCCCACGTTGCGGTCGGCGACGATATCGACCTGGTGCTCTGCCAAGTTGATATAGATCAGTACGCCAACGTTATCTTCGGTATCCCATACACCATACTGGGCAAACAGTTCGCGCGCCCGCTCGCGGTTGCTCAAGCCCTGGTAAGCCATGCCGGGTGTCAGGGCCGCCTCGACGATCAGGCGCACTTCCGCCTGGTGCATCGCCTCGCCATCGGCAATGGTCGTCTCGATGGCTTTCAGGGTGCGTTCGGGAAATGCCTGGCGCGCCGTCGCGGGCGTGCCGCGCAAATGCTTCAAGGCGCGTCCGCAGCGTTGCCCAAATGTCAGCTGTTTCGTCATTACCAATCTCCCGAGGCGCCGCCGCCGTCAAAACCACCGCCGCCGCCACCGAAACCACCGCCGCCACCGCCACCGCCAAAACCACCGCCGCCGCCGCGGTTGTTCAGCGCCTGGCTCAAAATGCTGCCCAGCACGACACCCGTGGCGCCGCTGGACCAGTTGCTGCCGCGCTGCAGCCGGGTAGGTCCGCCGCGCGAGCGGAACACGGTCAGCAGGACCAGGAAGCCGAAGAACAGCAGCGGCAGCCAAAAGGTCAGGCCGCCCGCGTCCACCGTGGCCGGCGCCTTTTGCTGGGCGGGAGCGGGGAATTGCTCCTGGTTCAGCAGGGTGGCAATCGCGCCCACGCCAGCGACCAGACCGCCATAGAAATCGTTCTGCTTGAAATGCGGTGCGATCACATCTTGCAGGATGCGTTTCGATTGCGCATCCGTCAGCACGCCCTGCACGCCGCGACCTGCTTCGATGCGCAGGCGGCGCAAGGATGACGGATTGTCTTTCGCCACCATCAGCAGCACGCCGTCATCGACGCCCTTGCGGCCCAGCTTCCAGGCATCCGTCACGCGGATGCTGTACTGCTCGATGGCTTCCGGTTCCGTGCTCTTGACCAGCAGCACGGCGATCTGGCTGCCCGTCTTGGCTTCGTAATCGGCCAGCACGCCTTCCAGCGCCGCTTTTTGCTTGGCGTCGAGCATGCCGGCGTTGTCCGTCACGCGCGCTGCCAGCGGCGGCACGGCTTGCAAACCCTGTGCGCTGGCGGGCAGGCTGGTGCACAGCAGCAGCGCCGTCGCCAGCGCCGCCAGATAAGACCAGGCTTTCATCTTATTTGCCGAAGTTGACAGTTGGCGCGGTCGAGATGGCTTTTTCATTTTCCACCGTGAACGATGGCTTGACCTTGTAGCCGAAGACCATGGCCGTCAGGTTGTTCGGGAAGCTGCGCGCATGCACGTTGTAATCTTGCACTGCAGTAATGTAACGCTGGCGCGCCACGGTGATGCGGTTTTCCGTGCCTTCCAGCTGCGACTGCAAGTCGCGGAAGCTGGTGTCGGCTTTCAGGTCCGGGTATTTCTCGGACACTACCATCAAACGCGACAGGGCGGACGACAGCTGCCCCTGCACTTGCTGGAATTTCTCGAAGGCGGCCGGGTCGTTCAGCACTTCGGGCGTAATCTGGAAACTGGTGGCGGCGGCGCGCGCCTTGGTCACCGCTTCCAGCGTTTCGCGCTCATGCGTGGCATAACCCTTGACGGTGTTGACCAGGTTGGGGATCAGGTCGGCGCGGCGCTGGTACTGGTTGACCACTTCGCCCCAGGCGGCCTTGGTGGCTTCGTCCTTGCTCTGGAAGTCGTTGTAGCCGCAGCCCGTCAGGATGCCGGCCAGGACGGTGACGCTCAGCGCCAGGCGCAGCCATTTGGTGAATTGATTGGTGATTTGCATGATGGGTTCCGTGCAGAATAAGGGAGGTGAAGCAAATATACCTGAAACGGCCCGGGATGTCGGTTTAATAAGCGCTGGCAGCCGTCCCTGGCGACCTTGCCGCGCCGTGGCAACCCTGCGCCGCGTTACAATACGGGGTTTGCAACTGAATATAGAGAAGGTGTGCCGTGAATTTCATCAATAAATTATCCGCCGCATGGACGGCCAATAATTCCCTGCTGTGCGTGGGACTGGACCCCGACCTGGCGAAACTGCCGGCCGAATTGCGCGACTTGCCCGATGGAATCACCACCTTTTGCACGCGCATCATCGATGCCACGGCCGACCTGGCCTGCGCCTTCAAGCCGCAGATCGCGTATTTCGGCGCGCTGGGCGCGGAAAAGCAGCTGGAAGACATCTGCCGCTACGTGCGCGCACACTATCCGCACATCCCCCTGATCCTCGACGCGAAACGGGGCGACATCGGCGCCACGGCCACGCAATATGCGCGCGAAGCGTTCGAGCGCTACGGCGCCGACGCCGTCACCGTGAACCCGTACATGGGCGAGGATTCGCTCGATCCTTACCTGGCGTGGCAAGACCGCGGCGTGATCATCCTGTGCCGCACCTCGAATCCGGGCGGCTCCGACCTGCAATTTCTCGACACGGATGGCGTGCCCCTGTACCAGCGCGTGGCGCGCCTGGTGGCCGAGAAATGGAACAAGAACGGCCAGTGCGCGCTTGTCGTCGGCGCCACTTTCCCTGAAGAACTGGCGCAAGTGCGCGCCATCGTCGGCGACATGCCGCTGCTGGTGCCCGGCATCGGCGCCCAGGGCGGCGACATCGCCGCCACCGTCGGCGCGGGCCAGACAGCCAACGGCATGGGCATGATGATCAGCTCTTCGCGCGCCATCATCTACGCCACGCCGCAAGCGGGCGAAGATTTCGCCGATGCGGCGCGTCGCGTGGCGATCGAGACGCGCGATGCCATCAATCAACACCGCGCGTCTGATGGTGTCTGACATAAGCTACTGCGCGTCGCGATTTGCGGCCGGCGATGCTCACTGTGCTATAGCACAGTTGCGCTTCTCGGCCGCAACTCTCATCCGCTCGCTACGCTTCTGTCAGGCACCGTGATGACTGTTGTTTGTCATCCATGCAAAATGCCGGGCTAGCCCGGCATTTTGCATTTAGTCTCTCTGTGGTGCGACGATCTCCGCGTAATCGTAGAGTTCGCCCAATATCTCTTCCCCCCGCTCATCGACTGATTCCGACAGCACGTCGATTTCCGTAAACAGCATTTCGATGGTGCGGGCGCCGCCGTCGCCGTCGAACAGGCGGGCCGCGCGGTGCTGTTCCCAGCGCAGGTTTTCCGCTTCGCTCAGGGTTTGCGGGAAATTGCGGGCACGGTAGCGGAACAGCAATTCTTGCAAGCGTTCGTCGGCAAACGAGGGGCGCGCCGTGGCCAGCTTGACCGGTGTATCGCGGCGCAAGGATTCGAGCAGGCGGCGGTCGTCGTTGCTGACGAAACCGTTGTACAAATCCTCATCCACATCCAACGCGACATGCGCGCCCGGGCGCTGGAACACTTCGGCCCAGATCGTATCCATGTTCGGCACCGTGGCAGCCAGCTGGGCGTTGAGCTTCGCGGCGTCCAGATCGATGCCCCATTGCGCGGCCATGGCGGGCGACAGGGTTTTCAGATTGCCGACCAGCATGGGCGACTTGTTCAGGTGCACGCTTTTCACGGGCAGGCGGGTCATGCCTTCCGGCATGGCATCCTTGCGCGTGAACAAACGCGTGCGGATGGTGTCGGCGTCCAGCGCGAACAGTTCACGCGGGTCGTACTGGCAATCCCAGACGAGGATTTCATTTTTGTTGCTCGGGTGCGTGGCCAGTGGCCAGACGATGCCCAGGCAGCCCCGTTCGGCAGGGAACATGCCGGACACGTGCAGGAAGGGCTGGCGCTCGCTGGCGGCCAAGTGCATGCCCATTTCGCTGGCGACCCTGTCCTTCTTGTGCAGCGCCAGGCAAAACTCGAACAGTTTCGGCTGCTTTTCCTTGATCAGGCGGGCCAGGGCGATGGTGGCGCGCACGTCAGACAGTGCATCGTGCGCCGCTTCGTGGACCAGGCCATTGGCCTTGCTCAGGTGTTCCAGTTTGAAGCTGGTCTGGCCATCGTCGCGCTTCGGCCATTGAATGCCTTCCGGGCGCAGCGCGTGCATCATGCGCACCACGTCGAGGATATCCCAGCGGCCGCAATGGTTTTTCCATTCGCGCGCATACGGGTCGATCAGGTTGCGCCAGAACAGGAAACGCGTGACTTCATCGTCGAAACGGATGGTGTTGTAGCCCACGCCGATGGTGCCCGGTTCCGAAAAGGCCGCTTCGATGGTGGCAGCGAACTGGTGTTCTGGCACGCCCAGCTGCAGACACTGCTGCGGGGTGATGCCCGTGATCAGGCACGATTGCGGGTCGGGCAGGAAATCATTGGCCGGCTGGCAATACAGCATGATCGGCTCGCCGATCTCGTTGAGTTCGGCATCCGTGCGGATGGCGGCGAACTGGGCCGGGCGGTCGCGGCGCGGCTGGGCGCCAAAGGTTTCGTAGTCGTGCCAAAGGAAAGTCTGGGTAGTCATTGATGGTCGTTGCTTAATTGGTTGTCTGGGCCGCTCAAAGAGTCGCTGCTACAGTTTTCTGAAAACCTGCCGATACTACACGAGAGGATGGTCATCATTGCGTTTCCCGCATGGTGGCATATATTGCCCGTTCAAGGAGGTCTATCGTGTCAATTCCCATCGCCGCAAGCGGCAATTCCACCCCTTCCGTGACTTCCGTCAGTACGGGCGTTGCCGGCAAGGACGATAAAGTCCAGCAAAAGGACGGCGTCAACACTGAAATGAGCGTGAACGACCGCAGCAAGCTGCAATTGAACGCCTCCATCATGCAGGCGTCGCTGAACGTGTCGATCGGATCGGAAAACGAGCCGCTGGCGCTGCTGTACAAGACGGCCATCACGAATATCAATGAAGCGCTGAAGGGCCAGTACGGCGAGGACGCGATCCAGAACGCCGCGTCGCAGGATAATAGTGCCGAAGCGACGGCGAGCCGCATTGTATCGCTGTCGACGGGTTTTTTTGACGCCTACAAGAAACAGAATCCCGGCATGGACGACGATACGGCGCTGACCAAGTTCATGGACACCATCAGCGGCGGCATGGAAAAAGGCTTCAAGGAAGCGCGCGATATCCTGGAAGGCTTGAAAGTGTTGCAAGGCGATATCGCCGGCAATATCGACAAGACCTATACATTGGTGCAGAAGGGCTATGCGGATTTCATCGCCGCGCACAGCAGCAAGAAGGATGAGGCCGCCAAGCCGGATGCCGGCAAGCCGGCCGACAGCAAGCCGGCCGACAGCAAGGCTGCCTGAGTTACAGCGCGACTCTGTTGCGGCCCGATGCTTTTGCCCGGTAAAGGGCCGCATCGGCCGCCGCGATCAGCGCTTCGTCGTCCTGTTCGGCCGCCAGGCTGGCCACGCCGAAGGAACCCGTGATGTGCGGCAGCGCGCTGCGCATGTCGGCGAAAATGACGGCTTGCTGCATGCGCTCGCACAAGCGCTCGGCGACCCGCAGAGCCACGTTTTCGCTGGTGTCGGGCAAGATCACCATCATTTCCTCGCCACCATAGCGCACGGCAAAATCCGTGGGCCGCAGGGCCGCGCCCAGCACTTGCGCGGCGATGCGCAGTGCCTGGTCGCCCGCCTGGTGGCCGTGGGTGTCGTTGAAACGCTTGAAATGGTCGAGGTCTATCATCACCAGCGATAGCGGTGAGTTGCTGGCGTGGGCGGTGACGATCATGTTCGGCAGTAAATCGGTCAGCCAGGCGCGGTTATACAAGCCCGTCAGGCTGTCGACCATCGATAGCTGGCGGTAGAACTCGCCCAGTTTCTGGCGCCGGCGCAGCAGGGCATTGGCGGCGCGGATGCGGAAGGACAGCAAGCGCAGCAGGTTGCGTGCCAGGCCGTTCGATTGCTCGATCAATTCCCAGACGACGGCCGCGTCGATCACCAGCAAGTCAGTTTCTTCCAGGGCGGAAATGGCGGCCAGGTTGCTCGCTTCATCGAGCACCGATTGTTCGCCCACGCTCTCGCCGGGCAAGACCTTGCTGACAGTGCCGTCATCCATGCCCGTGTGGGTGTCGGCCGCCACGGCCAGCGAGCCGCGCAGGACGATGTACAGGCTGGTGCCCTGACTGTCGGCAATGGCTTCGCCTGCTTCGAGGCGCATCACGGGACAGGGCGCCAGCATGGCGGCCGTCTGGCTGTCCGCAGCATCGCTAAATAGCTGTAAATCGCCGATGTTGCAGCCTGAAGCACCGAAGTTGCCGATCTGTTCCACAATCATACTTTCATAAAGCCGGCGCGCGCGAGCAGAGGGCCGGTAGCTTCATGATAGCGTAATGCAGCCTTGGCTGTAACGGCAAAAGCTTGCTTGATGTCACTTACTGTGGGAAATACGACAATTATTTCATTCTCGCGTACATGCGCTGGAATGCTGATGCTTTTGGCATTGTGGTTGCCGCGCGCGAAAGGCGGGCCGGATGTGCAAAGGCAGCCTTGAACGGCTGCCTTGGTCTCTGAAGAATGCTGCGGTAGGGGAGTTACTCGGCGGTTTCTTCCGCTTCGGCCGTATCGATCACGGCATTCTTACCGGTGGCGTGGCGCTTGCTGTCTTGCAGACGGCCCAGGGCACTATCGATGGCGCGTTTCAGTTTGTCGGTAGCGCCGGCAACGGATTGATGCACGGTAGCGTTCTGTTCGGTTACGGCAATTGCTTGATAGCCAGCAACGCGTGCTTCCATGACGCAGCGAATATCGTCGGCGCCGCCTTTCGGGCCATTCGTGTCGCTGATGTGGACTTCGATGCGGGTCAGGTTGTCGCGGAAGCGGTTCAGTGCGCTTTCAAGTACGGATTGCACATGTTCGTTCAGTCCAGCGGTGTTGTCGATGGTGCTGTCGGTATGAATATTGATTTGCATATGCTTACTCCTGTCAATTCAAAAAAAACCCATCTCAGGCGTGTTGCGGCCTGGTTGCTGCCTCATGCAAATGACCTCTGTGCATGGAACTTATCTTACTCCTCTTTCCAGTATTTCAAGAGGGTGCGCACAATTAAGATGAGCTTAACCTTTTAGCTAGGTCAAGTTTCCCTGCGGAATTCTTTTGCCCCCGCTGCTCACCCATTGATCACCCATTGATCAGGCCGGCGGCGATATTGATCGACAGGCCTAGCACGACCAGGTTGAAGAAAAAGCTCAGCACCGATTGCCCCAGCACGATCTGCCGCATCAGCCGCGTCTGCACGCACACGTCCGACGTTTGCACGGCCACGGCGATGGTGAAGGCGAAATACAAAAAATCCCAGTAATCGGGGTTTTGCTCGTCGTCGGGAAATTTCAAGGGGCGCAGTGCGGGGTCGGCCTGGTAATACAGGTGGGCATAGTGGAAGCAGAACAGGGTGCCGACGAGGAACCAGGAACCGACCAGGGTGAGGATCGTCAGGCCGTAATGCAGCGCGCGCTCGTCCGGCGCCATGTCTTTCATCGAGGACAGTTGCGAGACGATGGCCACCAGGCTCATCACGGATGCGACGGACAGGGCCGACAGGACCGTGGTAGCCCGTTCATCCTGGCGCTGCGCCATCGCCTTTACCTTGTGATGGTTGGCGCGCATCATCATCCAAGCCATCGTCGCCAGGTAGAACCAGACGGCCACATTCCACGCCGTCAGCAAACGCGTCATCGGTTGCCAGGATGCGGGCAGCAGCAGGCCGGCCACCACGCCGATGGCCGTGGCCATGCTCAGGTGGGGGCGGCTGCGGATGAAGCTGTGCAAGGGAAACGTGATTTTCATGGTGCGAAGTGGGCTATGGCAATAGCGCATCTTAGCCCTTAGTTTGCGCTCGCGGTGGCCGTCCTGGCGGCCGCTTCCTTCTCGTGGTGGGGGAAGCGGTCCATGCGCGACAGCACGGGGAACAGCACGGCCCAGATGCCCGTCACGGCCAGGGTGGCGGCGCCGCCGAAGAGCACGGCGCGCACCAGGCCGAACCAGCCGGCCGTCAAGCCCGATTCGAATTCGCCCAGCTCGTTCGAGGCGCCGATGAAGACGGCGTTCACGGCGCTGACCCGGCCGCGGATCTCGTCGGGCGTCTCGAACTGCACCAGCAGGTGGCGGATGTAGACGCTGACCATGTCGCCGGCACCCATCAGTAACAGCGCCGCCAGCGCCAGCGGGAAATAGCTGGTGCTGCCCAGCACCAGGGTACCCAGGCCGAAGACGGCGACGCCGCCGAACATCCAGGCGCCCACCCGGCGCGTGATGGGAAAGATGGCTAGCGCGATCGAGCACAGGGCGGCGCCGGCGCCGGGTGCCGTGCGCAGCAGGCCCAGGCCGCTGGGGCCGATATGCAGCACGTCATGCGCTAGCGCCGGCAACAGGGCCGTCGCGCCGCCGAACAGCACGGCAAACAGGTCGAGCGAAATGGCGCCCAGCACGATAGGTTTCGACCAGACGAAGCGCAAGCCTTCGAGCAGGGTGTGCCAGCTGACGGGTTCGCGTTTCACCACGTGCGGCGCCGGCGTGGTGGCGCGCATCAGCAAGACGGACAGCAGCAGCAGCGCGGACGAGATCAAATACACCACCTTGGGGCCGAAGTAATACAGCAAGCCGCCCAGGGTAGGGCCCAGGATGATGGCCACATGCGAGCTCGATGCACTGAGCGCGACGGCGCGGCTGAAGTGTTGCGTGGGCACCATGTTCACCAGCACCGCTTGCGTGGCCGGCATCATGAAGGCGCGCGCGCTGCCGAACAGCACCAGCACGGCAAACACGGGCCAGACGATGGAGAGTCCGCTCAGGGTAAACGCCAGCAGGGCCAGCGCGCAAGCCAGCTGCGCCGCCAGGCACCAGGCGATGATGTTGCGGCGGTTGTAGCGGTCGGCCACATGGCCCGCCGGCAAGATCAGCACGAGGAAGGGCGCGAACTGCGCCAGGCCGATCAAGCCCAGGTCGAACAGGCTGCCCGTGATCTGGTACACCTGCCAGCCGATGGCCACGCTTTGCATTTGCACGGCCACCGTGCCCAGCACACGGGCGGACAGGTAAAAGGCAAAGTTGCGGTGACGTAGGATACTGAAGTCGTTGCCGGCGGACGCGAGGGCCATGAGATTTCCAGAGAGCAGCGGGGAGGAGCGGGGGCGGCAGCGGATGCCGCCTCAGCAGTCCCCGCTGTCTGGATGCTTACTTGGCCAGGTCGGCTTCGGTGGTGAAGGCGTCCGCGTAGAACTCATCGGCTGGAAGTTGACACAATTGTACGAAATCGCGGTTGGCCGATTCGACGACGATGGGCGCGCCGCAGGCATACACTTGATAAGCGGACATATCCGGCAAGTCGGCCATGACGGCCTGGTGCACGAAGCCCGTGCGGCCGCTCCAGGCGTCTTCCGGCAAGGCTTCCGACACGACAGGCACATACGTAAATTGCGGCAGGTCGGCGGCCCACTGGCGGCACAGCGCATCCATGTACAGGTCGTGCGGACGGCGTGCGCCCCAGTACAGGCTGATCGGGCGCTGTGATTTTTCGTTGATCATGTGCTCGACGATGGCTTTCAGGGGCGCAAAACCCGTGCCCGAGGCCAGCAGCACGACGGGCTTGTCGGAATCCTCGCGCAGGAAGAAGGTGCCCATCGGGCCTTCGAAGCGCAGGATGTCGCGCTCCTTCATGCTGCCAAACACCTGGTCGGTGAACAGGCCGCCCGGCATGTGGCGGATGTGCAGGCTCACGGGGCCACCCTCGACGGGGGCGCTGGCCATGCTGTAGCTGCGGCGTTTGTTGTCGCGCAGCATGATTTCGATATACTGTCCGGCGCGGTAGTGCAGGCGCTCGCTGGCCGGCAATTGCAGGGTCAGCACGACGACGTCGGGGGCGACTTTGTCGATGCTGGTCACGCGCGACGGCATTTTCTTGATCGGGTAGTCGCTGCTGCCCGCCACTTCGCGCGCCTGCACCACCAGGTCGCCCTGGGGCACGGCGCAGCACAGCAGCGAGTAGCCGGCGGCCGCTTCATCTTCCGTCAGGGAGCGGGCCTGGTATGGCTTATGCTGTACGCTGCCGGACACGATCTTGCCCTTGCACGAGCTGCAGGCGCCGCTCTTGCAGCTATACGGCAAGCCCACGCCGGCGCGGATCGCCGCCGACAGGACGGTTTCGTCCGCTTCGCAGCTGAATTGGTGGCCGCTGGGCTGAACAGTAATTTGAAAAGTCATACAATCCTTGAGATGAAAAATATGTTAATGCACTCTTTGCGCAAACCGGTGGGCTTGCCGCGCCTGCTGATCCTGGGCTGCGGCGACGTTGGCATGCGCCTGCTGCCGCTGCTGCGCGCGCGCTTTCGCGTCTTTGCCGTCACCAGCCAGCCGGCGCGTTGCGCGCAGCTGCGGGCCGCCGGCGCCGTGCCCATCGTGGCCAACCTCGACGACCGCGCCAGCCTGAAACGGCTGGCGGGACTGGCGCCGCTGATCGTGCACTTGGCGCCGCCCATGTCGTCGGGCTTGCTGGACCTGCGCACGCGCAATCTGGTCGCCATTTTACCCGAGCATGCACGCATGGTGTATGTGAGTACCAGCGGCGTGTATGGCGATTGCGCCGGCGCCTGGGTCGATGAGACGCGACCGCCCGCGCCGGCGAATGCGCGGGCGAAGCGGCGCGTGGATGCCGAACAGGTTTTGCGGGGCTGGGGCGCGCGCCGCGGCGCCAGCGTGGCCATCCTGCGCGTGCCCGGCATTTATGCGCACGACCGCCTGCCCCTGAAGCGCCTGCGCGACGGCACGCCGGCCCTGGTCGCGAGCGACGATGTGTACACCAACCATATTCATGCCGATGACCTGGCGCGCATCATCGAACGGGCCTTGTGGCGTGGCAAGCCTGGACGCGTGTATCACGCCAGCGATGACAGCGAACTCAAAATGGCCGAATATTTCGATGCCGTGGCCGACACCTTCGGTCTGCCGCGTCCGCCGCGCCTGCCGCGTGCCGAACTGCAGCAAGTGGTCACGCCGATGCTGCTGTCATTCATGTCCGAATCGCGCCGCCTGCACAATGTGCGCCTCAAGCGCGAGCTGGGCGTGCGCCTGCGCCACGCGCGCGTGGCCGATGCCTTGCAGTCGCTGTCCGCCGATGTGGCCAGCATCGGGTAAAATGGTCGGTTATCTGCGCACTTTGCTGGGCCGGCGCGTAGCGCGCCGTTGCGGCGGTGCGCCATTCACTTAAGGACTACAGCATGACCACCCTCACTTACGAAGCATACCTGGACGAGGTCACCACCGTCCTGACGGAACTGTATGACCTCGACGACGACGCTGCCATCAAGCTGGTCGTGGCGGCGCAGGATGCCGAATTTTTTGTCCCGCACGATGCGCATGAGGAAATGCGTACCGCCGAGCAAGCCAAGAAAGATGCGGTCACCCTGTTCGAGCGCAAGCAGAATCGCCAGCAAACGCAGGAAAAACAGCAACAGCGCGTGCGCCAGCAAAAGAAATAAAGACGCGGTGCTGGGCCACCGGCCGCCAGGCCGTGGGGCAGTGCGGGCTTCGGCGCAACACCGGGGTCTTGCCATTTGATGCAACGCAAAAGCGTCATGGCGCGCTGGCGATATGGTGAGCAATGTCGTCACGCGTGCTGGCTATTTATGGCGGGCTCTACATCTACAATTAGCGCGACGCTGTTTCCCGTCAGCAGGAGCGAGTCATGCGAGCTACGAGTTACCCCAGCAAGGAACAGGTGCGCGCTTATATGCGCCGCCGTGAACATGCGCTGCAGCCGCCGCCACCACCCGATGAAATTCGCCGACAACTGGCCTGGTGCCGCGTGGACGCCTTCTCCGGCACCTGCCTGACGGCCACTCCGGCCGGCGTGGCCGCGCAAGGCTGGCATTTATCAGCGGACATGGCTCGCCTGAGCACGCTCATGGCGATTGCCTGGCTGATGCACAGCGGTGTTTCTCATTGTAAAAATTGATGACTTGCAGCAAATTTTTCCAATTTGAGTTATCCTCTAGCACATTCCAAGTGCGTTAATTCTCTTCAATTATCACAATTTTGCTTTAAGTTACGCAAAAATCAACAATAGCGTGTATTATATTGTTTGTGGTGTAAAAGCCGCATAAGTGATGGCGCTTTTTAGTGTGTTTACCCTGAATTATTGCAGAAGAGACATTCGGTTTCTTTGTGCTCTAATACAACAAGTACGGATTTTGATCATGTCTCTCAAACAAATTACCTCTTTGCCTACCTACAACCCGAATCGCGTCCTCGATGCGATCATCGACAAGCTGCAACTGAAAAACGATGCCGCCTTGTCGCGCGCGCTGGAAGTGGCGCCACCTGTTATCAGCAAGATTCGTCACAACACCTTGCCGATCGGCGCCACGATCCTCATCCGCATGCATGAAATCAGCGATTTCAGCATTCGTGAACTGCGCGAGTTGATGGCTGCCTAAGAGCGCCTGACAGACGGCAAACTGAGAGGTGCCGTCTGGGTACGTCAGGCTTGCCGCGTGCGGCAGCCACATCTGTTTTTCGCTTTTCTATTGCGGGTCGCGGTTCAGCACCGGACGATCGATGTAGAAACGCCCCATTTCCAGGCCGGTCGTGGACGACTTGACCACCGCGGCGGCCAGTGTGGCGGGCGCGCTGGAAAATGCGGTATTGGCAGCCCCGGTCGCGCGGCCCGAATACGCTGTCGCCTGCACCGCTGCGCTGGAAAACGCCGTTTGTACGGCCCGGCCCGAGTATGCCGTCGCCTGTACCGCCGCACTGGAAAACGCCGTTTGTACAGCCCGGCCTGAGTACGCTGTCGCCTGTACTGCGGCACTGGAAAACGCTGTTTGTACCGTCCGTCCTGAATACGCAGCCTGCACGGCGCGTCCCGAATACGCCGTTTCTGCGCGGATATAATCTTCCCCGAACGTTTGCTCATACAGCTGCTTCATGCGCTCGCCCACGCGCAGGTGTGCCGCTTCGTCGTCTTCGCCGCGTAGGCCGATGTAGGGGAAGTGATGCAGGAAGTAGCCGAAGACCTGTTCGCAGTCCGCCGCATATTTCAGAGTGTCGAGAATGTGGTAATGCCAGAATGTATCGACGTCCATCAGTGGCGCTGTTTCTTCTTCCGGAAACTGTTTCATCAGGATCAGAAAGCGCCGGTACTCGAACTCCACCGCATTGGCCTTCTCCAGACTCCATCCTTCGCCTGACTCCTGGTGCATCAGCTTGACTTTGATCGCGTCCAAATTCAAATCGGCAATTGCCTTGAAACTGTCGTTCGTATCCATGAATGTCCTTTGATAAAGAGCGTTGTGGGAAATACAGTGCAACAAGGGAGAGTGGTGGCGGTGTACTCCTGGCAAGTAGTCGAGGAATGCCTGGTCCATGGCGGGCAGGCGCTGAGTTGTCCTACATCAATATTGCATCTAATAACAAAATATGCAAGCTGAGCTTGCTTCAATGCGGCCGACCTATCAGGTGTTGCTCCGGCTGTCTTCCTGGTAGGGGAACGCGGTGGCGTCCGCACCCAGCGGTACGCTGACATGCACGCTCATGCCCGCGCCGGGGCTGCTTTCGATGTAGAAAGTGCCACCCAGTAACTTAATGCGTTCCTCGATCCCTACCAGGCCAAATGAGCCCAGCTTGTTGCGTCCGTCGATGGCCGCACCCACGCCGTTGTCGCTGACGCTCATCGACACGGTGTCGTGGCACTTTTCCAGCTTGACTTGCACGCTGCTGGCATTGGCATGCTGGGAAATGTTGCTGAGCGACTCTTGCAGGATGCGGAACAGGGCCGTGGCACACTGGTCGCTCAGACAGATGTCGTCATGGCTTTCGCTCACTTCGCAGGCGATGCCCGTGCGCAGGCGAAATTGCGCTACCTGCCATTCGACGGCCGCATTCACACCCAGGTCCAGCACGGTAGGGCGCAAGTCGTTGATGATTTGCCGCACGCTCTTGATGGTGGCGTCGATCTGCTCCAGGGTCGAGCGGGCGCGGGCGTTCAGGCGCGGGTGGCGGCGCTGCGTGCGCGAGGCCAGCATGTCGGCATCGATGCGCAAGACCAGCAGGTTCTGTCCCAGATCGTCGTGGATTTCGCGCGCGATGCGCTTGCGCTCTTCTTCCTTGATCCGGTCGGCGTGGGCTGCCAGGCGGCGCAGTTTCTGGTGCGACAGCTGCAGGCGGATCTGGCTGGCGCGCAATTCCGCCGTCATACCCGTCGCCATCTGGATGGCGCGCCGGCGCGACGACGCCAGGGCATGAAACAGCATGTACAGCAGCATGGTGCTGGCAAAACCGGTCAGCAGGGCCAGCCACGGCAGGAAGACGTCGAAGCGCGTATACAGGTCGCTCTTGCGCACGCTGAACAGCGCTTGCCACGCGCGGCCATTGTGCTCGATGAGCATTGTGCTGCTCAGATACCGCCCCGAGTTGCCGGGCAGCCACCATGGCGCATGCATGCCCGCCGTCGTGCTGTCAAAGATGGGGCGCATGTCGTGCGGCAAGTTCAGCGGCAAGTCCGGCTGTTCAAGCGGCACCTGCGGGCCGATATCGAACAGGGTCAGGCGGACATTGCGTACCGGCATGTCGGCCAGCGCGCTGCGCATCATCGTCACCAGGTCGTAGCCGATGCCGATGGAACCCTGGTAGGCTGCGCGCCTTTGCTCCACCGTGCCGGTCGGCATGCCGAAGCGGTACATGGGCAGGCGCATGGCCATGCCCGTCAGCTGTGGCCGACCTTCCATCGGCACGGGGACGCCGGAATTGCTGATCTGGCCCGAATCGCGCGACTGCGCCAGCGCTTCGGCGATCAGGGGGCGCGAAGCGATGTCATAGCCATATTTTTCCGGCGCGCTGGCAATCGGCTCGATGTACACCAGCACGGAATAATGGGGGCGCGGGCCGGCCGGATGGATGGCAAACGCCGGATAACCGTCGCGTCCGGGCGGATAGTCGCGCTGCATGGCCGCTTCGAAGGCGGCGCGCTGCGACTCGTCGATTTCCTGGCTGTAATTGAGATTCATCACGCCCGGATAGTTCTGTTGCAAGCCGATATTGGCCACGTAGCGGTGGAATTGCTCGCGGCTCACGTGTTCGTTGGCGTGGAACAGGCTGGCCGTGCCGCGCAGCAGGTTGGCATACGACTTGAGGCGCGATGTGATGTTTTTCTGGTTATTGCGCGCCAGATTGTTGAACAGCTCGCTGGCATCGTTTTCGATCGACAGCGAAGCGGCCATGTAGAACAGCAGGCTCACCATCAGCGACGTCACGAAACCGAGCTGCCAAAGGGGTTTTTTTTCAGCAGATAAGGGGTGTTTGCCGGCAGTAGAAGACATCGCCATCCGCATCAGGAAGAGGAATCGGGTGCCGCCTGTGTGCTGGAGGCTGTACTGAATTGCACAAGCACTATCGGCATTGCAAATTGCTCAATAGCTGCCTAATATACAAAATTATCGTGAATATAGTCAACAGGCAATATTCCTCTGTTGACGTATATTGCTAAAACGAAAAAAAACCGCCGCAGCGGTTTTTTTTTCTTGGAGCGTGCGGCGCCTTACTTGGCGGGCTGCCAGCTATCTTTCAGGGTGACAATGCGGTTGAAGACGGGCTTGCCGGGCTGGCTGTCGACCCGGTCGGCCGCGAAGTAGCCGTGGCGCTCGAACTGGAAGCGCTGTTCCGCTTGGGCCAGTTCCGCGCCCGGTTCCAGCCACGCTTGCACCACATCCTTGGCCAACGGGTTCAGGGCCAGCTTGAAGTCCTTGCCGCCCGCGTCCGGCTGCGGGTCGGTAAACAGGCGGTCGTACAGGCGCACTTCGGCGGGAATGGCCGTCGGCGCGCTGACCCAGTGCATATTCCCCTTGACCTTGTAGGTGGCGCTGCCTTCCGTGCCCGACTTGCTGTCCGGGAAATAGGTGCAATGCACGGCGATGACCTTGCCGTCCGCATCCGTGTCAAAGCCAGTGCATTCGATCACGTAGCCGTAGCGCAGGCGAACCTTGCTGCCCGGCTTGTCGTCGATCGGCGGATACAAACGGAAATAGCCCTTGTTCGGCACTTCCATGAAGTCGTCTTCCTCGATCCACAGCTCGCGCGAGATGGGGAAGGTGCGCAAGCCACGCTCCGGGAAGTGCGGATGCACGGGCGCCGTGCATGCCACGCTTTCGCCTTCGGGGAAATTGTCGATGATCAATTTCAACGGACGCAGCACGGCCACCGTGCGCGGCGCCTTCGGGTCCAGGTCTTCGCGCAGGCAGCCTTCGAGCACGCTGTAGTCGATCCAGCCGTCGGATTTGGTCACGCCCGTGCGTTCGCACATCAGTTGAATCGCTTCCGGCGTGTAGCCGCGGCGGCGCATGCCCACCAGGGTCGGCATGCGGGGGTCGTCCCAGCCGTCGACGATTTTTTCTTCCACCAGTTGGCGCAGCTTGCGCTTGCTGGTGACGATGTAGGTCAGGTTCAGGCGCGAGAATTCGAACTGGCGCGGCACGGGCTGCTGGAAGAAGCCGCCGGCCGAAAGGGTTTCCAGCAGCCAGTCGTAGAAGGGGCGGTGGTCCTGGAATTCCAGCGTGCAGATCGAATGCGTGATGTTTTCCAGCGCGTCCGAGATCGGATGCGTGTAGTCGTACATCGGATAGATGCACCAAGCATCGCCCGTGCGGTGATGGTGCGCATGGCGGATGCGGTAGATGGCCGGATCGCGCAAGTTCATGTTCGGCGAACGCATGGCATCTTCGCTCATCTTCGCGCGCAGGATGTGCGCGCCATCTTTGTATTCGCCCGCCTTCATGGCGCGGAACAGGGTCAGCGATTCGTCGCGCGGACGGTCGCGGAATGGCGAATTCTTGCCGGCCTGGCCGAAATTGCCCCGGTTGGCGGCCATGTCTTCGGCGCTCTGGCTATCCACATAGGCAAAGCCGGCCGTGATCAGGTACTCGGCCATCGCGTACAGCTGGTCGAAATAGTCGCTCGCGTAGTGCAGGTGGCTCTGGCCATCGCCATTCTTCGGTTCCCAGTCAAAACCCAGCCATTTCACGCTGTCCATGATGGTGTCGACGTATTCCTGTTCTTCCTTCGCCGGATTGGTGTCGTCGAAGCGCAGGTTGCACTGGCCGGCGTAATCGCGCGCCAGGCCGAAGTTGACGCAGATCGACTTGGCGTGGCCCACGTGCAGGTAGCCGTTCGGCTCCGGCGGGAAACGCGTGATCACCTGGGGCAGGCCGGGACGCACGTGGGCGCCGGCAGCCAGGTCGGCTTCGATGATGTTACGCAAGAAATTGGGCGCCAGCGCTGGCGCGGCGGTATTCGGTTTATCGTTGCTCATTGATCAATGCGGAAGAGTGACAGTAAAAAGCATTTTACCGTACCGCAAGCGCTTTATAAGCACGTATTTGCCCCCATATCCCAGCATGCAAGCGACGCGGGCGCCGTTCTATAGGATAATCTGCCTTTAATTAGCAAACAAATCGTGACCCCGGAGCCATTTATGGAAAATTTATATAACGTCCTCGGTGTCGCGCCCAATGCCAGCGACGATGAAATCAAGAAGGTTTACCGTTCGCTGGCCATGCGCTTCCACCCCGACCGCAACCAGGCCCCCGGCGCCGAGGCGCGCTTCAAGAGCGTCACCAAGGCGTATGAAATCCTGGCCGACCCGGCCAAGCGCGCCGAATACGACCAGAGCGTGAACCACCGCATCATCATCGATCCGGAAGCGGAAGCCTATGCCCTGTGGTGCGGCGTGTTCCGCCTCCACGGCACGGTATTACCAGCCGATTGAGGGCGTCTCACATAAGCTACTGCGCGTCGTGACTTGCGGCCTGCGATGCTCACCGTACTAAAGTACGGTTGCGCTTCTTAGCCACAATTCACTGCCGCTCGCTACGGTTCTGTGAGACGCGGTATAGCCCGAATGATTTGAAAAACAACAAACAATGGTGCTTTTGCTTTTAAGTAAAAGTGCCGCGCATCACATTGGAAAGCACAGCATGAGAAGAGTACACCCTGAATTCGCGTACCAGTCGCGCGAGCTGGAAGGCCAGATCGATGGCATCCTCGGCGACCCGCCGAACCGCAAAAACTATAAAAGCATGGTCGACACGCTGGTGAGCGAGTACGCCAGCGGCGGCGGCATCGAAGACGTGAACATGCTGGCTTTTGCGCTGGTCGACCACATCACGTTCAGCGACCCGAAGGGCTTGCTGGCCGAAAGCGAAGACTATGAGTTCGGCGACCCGGCCCGCGTGTTTTCCATGGCCACATGCGCCGCGCCGGAAGCGGCCAAGATGTACGCCGCCATCGAAGAGAGCTTCCCCGACCTGGCGCGCCAGGCCATCATCACGGCCTTTTTGCACAAGAATCCGCGCCTTTGGGACGACGACGACCAGTCGCTCGACCAGTTGGCCGCCAATGACGACGGCGACGACGAGCATGACGAAGACGACGCCACCGACGATTTCGCCCAGATGTTTGACCAGGATGGAGATGACCATGGCCGATAATAAGGATGAACAAAAGAGTAATCTTCCCGCGCTGACGAAACAGGTCACGGAATTGGTGCTGTCCGGTTCGCTGGGCCACGCCGAGCAGGCGTTCGCCGACGCGGCTGACCAGTACGGCGATCTGGCCGTGGTGGAAGTGCTGAGCGCCATTCCGCCGCAAGTGACGGCCCTGCACCTGGCCGGCTTTGACGGCGGCAAGATGTCGCTGGCAACCTTGCTGGTGCCGCCGAAGGCCTGGGCCGACAGCCTTGCCTTCATCGCCGCCACCTGGAGCGACGACCAGATCGAGGATGATCCGGAGCGCATCGCCGAGTCGCTGTTCGCGCACATCCACGGCGTGGTGTTTTCCACCGACGATGCCGAACGCCGCCGCGAGCTACTGCTGGAAGCGTCCGCCACCGACTGGGGCGCCACGGCGTTCGCCATTTTGTTCTCGATGGCGCCAAAGGAAATCCTCGAAGTGGCGGGCGAAATTGTCATCAAGGGACCGTACGTGACGGGCGTGACTTCGTCCGACAACGACGTTGTGCCGCTGGCCATTGAGCTGGCGCAAGCCAATGAAGACGGCTGGGACCGTTCGCTGTTCGAATTGTTCCCCGATTTCCGCCATAGCGCCGACCTGGCCGATGCCGAATACTCGGACGACCCGGACGAAGAGCCGACCATGTTGCAGCGCAGTACCAAGGAATTGCTGTACCGCCTGCGCAAGCAAGTGCCGAGCACGCGCAGCGCACCGCGCTCCAGCACGCGCCGCAGCCTGGGCACCGGTATTTTCTCGTGATGAAAGCAGGGAACGTCTAATGCTGCCAGCAATTGTTGTAGAGAATCTTCCGCGCTTGGTGCGTGCCATCAAGCTGTTGCCGAACGATTCGCGCGAAGACGCGGCGCTGGACCTGGCCGACGAATTGACGGGCATCACGGCCATGGTGGCCGAGAAGTTCACGAATGAACGTACGGCCGACGGCATCCAGAAAGCGCTGTTCCTGACGGTGGGCGGCGTGTCGCTGGGCCTGGAGCAGGCCCTCGCGCATGAAGGCGACCAGGCCGCGCTCGATTTCCTCGTCGAGCACGGCGCCGAGCACGCATTCCAGGTGGGCTTTCGCCTGATCAAGGAATTGTCGCAGCTGCCGGAAGACGCCCTCGTCGGTGAATACGACCAGGACCCCGTTTACCTGCAGCGCCGCTTGCGCGAGCTGTTCATCGATATTTGCCAGGCCGACCCGAACCAGAACTGGGCCGGCTATGAAAAGTATGCGGTGCAGTTGCAACAGCGCAAGGAAGTGCAAGCCGTGGTGCGCCTGGCCGGCTGGCTGCGGCGCCACCATGATAACGGCCCCGTCAGCGACAGCGACTTGAATGCCGAAGGTGTGATTGCCGTGGCCATCATCTTCGCCATCGAGGGCGGCGGACGCATCATGGCGCGCACGGGTCAAAAGGAGTTTGAACGATTTGTGCGTTCCGTGCGCAAGAACAAGCCCGACTTTGAAGAAGGCTGGGCCGCCCTGGTGGCAAAGGTGCCCGTGCAGCATCACCCGGTGTTGCTTGAGCGTATCGAATCCTACCGCCGTAGCTGCACCGTCGTGCATAAAATCCTCACGCGGGCCAGCATGAAGAGCCTGTTCGAGGACCTGGAGAACTACGCGGGTTCCGAGCTGGACGCGGATTACTCCTGACGTACGTCAACGTAGGCCGGCACTTGCCGGCCTATTCTTTTTCTTCCAGCGCCGCTTCCTCGGCCAGTTTCACGAACGCCGCCACCAGCGGCGACGTCTCTTCTTCCCTTTGTGCCAATAACAGGCTGGTGGTCGCCTGCGGGTCGGCGATGGGGCGGTAGCACACGCCATCCATGCGGATGCGGTCGAACGAGGCGGGCAGCACGGAAATGCCGCAGCCGGCCGCCACCAGGCCGATGATGGTCGATGCTTCGCCCGCTTCCTGCGCCACCTGAGGCACGAAGCCGGCCGCCTTGCACAGGCGGAAAATCTGCGGATAAATCCCCGTGCCCGCATCCTTGGGGTACATCACAAAGCCTTCGCCCGCCATGTCGGCAATGGCAATGGCCTCCTTGGCCGCCAGCGCATGGGCGACGGGCAAGACGAGGAACAGCGGGTCTTGCCGCAGTTGCGTCAGCTTGATATCCGATGGGTACGTCGTTTCCGGCGGGCGCACGAAACCCAGGTCCATCGTCCTGCCCGAGATCGCTTCCAGCTGATGCAATGTCGCCATCTCGTGCAAGGTCAAGGTGACGTGCGGAAATTGCTGGCGGTAGCGATTGATGACGGTGGCGAAATACGGCGTAAACGGCGTGGAAAACGTAAAGCCGATGCGCAATTCGCCCGCTTCGCCCCGCTGGGCCCGGCGCGCCGTGACGGCTGCCTGTTCCGACAGGGCCAGGATGCGCCGCGCATCGTCGAGGAACAAACGGCCTGCTTCCGTCAGGCGCACGGAGCGCTTGTTGCGCTCGAACAACTGCGCGCCCAGTTCCGCTTCCAGCGCCTGGATTTGCTGGCTCAGCGGCGGCTGGCCGATGTGCAGGCGCTCGGCCGCGCGCGTGAAGTGTAGTTCTTCGGCGACGGCGACGAAGTAACGCAGGTGGCGCAATTCCATAGTCAGTAATATATATAAAGTATGAGTTGGGCCTTAAATATATATTGGACGATATGAGTTGGCAATCCTAACATGGAGACTCGCTTCCTTTCTGAAACACGGCCATGTCTGATTCATCGCTCGCTTTTGCCCCCGCTGCACCTTCCGCCATCCCGGTTTCCCCTGCCGCTCCCGCTCCCCGTTCAGCCATCGCCAAGGGAACGGCTGAATTCAAGCGTAGCAACCGTGCCCTGTTCTTCGGCGGTTTTTCCACCTTCAGCTTGCTGTACTGTATCCAGCCCCTGTTTCCCCTGCTGTCGCAGCAGTTTCACCTGACGCCGGCGCAAAGCAGCTGGTCCTTGTCCGTGTCGAGCGGCTTGCTGGCCATCTCGCTGGTGCTGCTGAGTGCCGTCTCGGACCGTATCGGCCGCAAGCCGCTGATGGTGGCGGCTATGTTTTCGGCCGCGATGTTGACCATTTTGTCCGCCTTCGCCCAGGATTATGCGCAACTGCTGACGATTCGCGCGGCGCTGGGCGTGGCCCTGGGCGGCATGCCGGCCGTGGCCATGGCTTACCTGGGCGAGGAAATCGAGGGGCCGTCGCTGGGCCTGTCGATGGGCTTGTACATCGCCGGCAGCGCGTTCGGCGGCATGTCGGGGCGGTTGGTGGCCTCCATGCTCAGCGATTTCCTCTCGTGGCGCTGGGCCCTGGGCGTGTTGGGCGTGGCCGGCGTGCTGGCGGCAGCCGAATTCTGGCGCAGCCTGCCCGCCTCGAAAAACTTCGTGCCCAGTACCCGTGGCTGGAATGCGTTGCCGCATGCCATCCGCCAGCATTTTTCCGACCAGGGCTTGCCGTGGTTGTTCTGCCTGGCGTTCGTGCTGATGGGCTGTTTTGTCAGCCTGTACAACTACATCGGCTACCGCCTGCTGGCTGCGCCATTTGGCTTGCGCCAAAGCACGGTCGGCTTGCTGGCTTTTTTGTACCTGATCGGCATCTTCAGCTCCGTCTGGGCGGGCCGCCTGGTGGACCGTCTGGGACGCCGGGGCGTGTTGTGGATCATGCTGTCGGTGATGTTGTCAGGCATTTTACTGACCCTGTTCGATTCCTTGCCGCTGATTGTCATCGGCATGGCGCTGGCCACCTTCGGCTTCTTTGCCTCGCATTCGATCGCCAGCAGCTGGGTCAGCCGCCGCGCCCGCGCGCCGCAGGCGCTGGCCTCGGCCTTCTACCTGCTGTTCTATTACCTGGGATCGAGCCTGATCGGTTCCGCCTCGGGCATGATGTGGGGCTTCGACGGCTGGACGGGCGTCATCATCATGCTGGGCCTGTGCCTGGGTGGTGGCGTGCTGATCGCCCTGCGCCTGCGTCATCAGCAGCCGCTGGGCGCACGCGAAGCGGTGGGCTGAGCGGCTATTTGGGGCAGTTGCCGATCATCGTTTCCCCATTCTTGCCCGCGCCTGTGGTCACGCACAAGGTGCCCAGCGCGTTGGTGATCTTGTAGGTGCGGCTGCCCTTGGCCGCATTCGCGCCCACTTCCTCGATTTTTGACGCTTCATACCATTTCGGCGGCACGGCCGCGTAGGCCTCGGCAAAGCCTTGCTGCATGCGCTTGAACGCGGTGTCATCGAGTTTTTGTTCTCCGCGCTGCGGAAATTCCTTGCGTAAATCCCTGTCGATCTTGCCCACGTCGCGTTTGGCTTGTGCCAGGATCTCGGCCGCGCTGGGCGTTGACGGCGCTGTGATTGCATCTGGCGGTGCCGGCGCTAGCGCTTGTTCGACGGCGGGAGGGGCCAGGGGGCGGCTGATGGACGCCGGGAGCGGTAGGCGCGGCAGGCGCGCGGCTGCTGCTTGTGCGCTGGGCAACGCGACTGGCTTGGACGGCGCCGGGAGCGTGTGGCGCAGCCAGGTGATGGCCGGACCCTGCGGCAGGTTCTCGTCAGTGGCAAGGCGGGGTCGTGACTGCAGGATGACATATGCCAGCCCCGCGTGCAGCAAGACAATCAGCAGCAGACCGGGAGCGCGGCGGAGCGGGATAGGCAACGAGGTCATGGATGGCATGGTGGTTCAGGTACGCCAATGTATCTGAGGTAGTTGATTATTATCTAAAATGTCACAAGCGCTTACAAAAAAGTGCCACATGGAAATTTCGACGCCATAGCCGCTGGCGGGGAACCCTGTGCCAGTCCGATGATCCAACCCGGATACCACGCGAACAGGAGATCATCATGATGCAGGTAAAGGAAGTGGCAAGGCGCTTTGGCGCCATCGAACACGCGATCGGCCAGGCGGCCCAGCTGTGCGGCAAGCAGCAGGGCATGCCCATGGACTTGAAGGATTGCATCAACCAGCTGGACCAGCAAAAGAGCGCCGTGCGGCAAGCCATCGACACGCACGACGATGCGCGCATCCGGCAAGCCGTCGACCAGATGGAGTCCTTGGGTGACCGCGCCAAGCGGGCCTGCGGCACGGCGTCCAGCGTGACGCCGGAAATGAAGAGCGCCGTGCTCAAGGTCCACGATGAATTATCGGACCTGAAGCACCAGCTGCATTGACCGTGTTACATCTGGCGGAACAGATGGGCATATAAAGGACTGACGCGCAGCTGCGCCCGATGCTGGCGCAGGGTCAGTGACAGCTTGCCCGCGTCGTCGCGCACGGCCGTGGCGATGGCGCTGGCATTGACGATGGTGCCCCGGTGGATTTGCCAGAACTGTTGCGGGTCCAACTGGGGCAAGAGTTCCTTCAGGCTCGTGCGTATCAGCGCTTCGCTGTCTTGGCAGACAACGTTGATGTATTTGTCCAGCGCTTCGAAATACACGACGTCGGCCAGGGCGATCATGCGCACGCTGTTGCCGACGGCCGCCCGTATCATGTGCAGGCGCGGGGCGAGGGGCAGCATGGCTTGCAGCTGGCTCAGCAAGCGGGCCAGGTTGTCGTCGCTGGCGGACGCTGTTTCCATCGCCGCCAGCGGTGCCAGCGTGGCAGCCGTCGCTGGCGTTGCCGTTACTGTACCGCTTGTACCGCTTGTACCGTTGCCGCCCGCGCTGTCCTGCAAACGCTGCTGCAGGCGCTCCACCGTCTTGCCCAGGCGGGCATCGTTGACGGGTTTCAAAACGTAGTCGGCGGCCGCATGTTCGAAGGCGGCCAGCGCGTATTCGTCATAGGCCGTGACAAACACGATGTGGGGGAAGGGCACGCCGTCGGGCCACTGTTCTGCCAGCTCCTCGGCCGCTTCCATGCCCGTCTTGCCTGGCATCTTGATGTCGAGAAATAGTATGTCGGGCTGCAGTGACAGGCCTTGCTGCAAGGCTTCCACACCGTTGGGACAGGTGGCGACGATATCGAGTTCCGGCCACAGCCGCTGCAAGGCGTGTGCGAGGGCGGCGGCGAGGATGGGTTCGTCTTCGGCGATCAGGGCGCGTGGCGCGCGCAGGGTGTGTTGGCTCATGCGAGGGGACTCGTGATGGTGGGTGGAAGGGGGAGTGTCAGGCGGGCGGTCGCGCCTGCCGGATGGTTGGCGACCAGCGACAGGCTGGCGGCATCGGCATGCATACCGTGCAGGCGTTCGCGGATATTTGCCACGCCCAGGTGCGTGCCCTTGCTCTGACCCGGATGCCCGAGGCCCAGGCCATCGTCGCTGACGCTGAGGATGAGGACGCCAGCGTTCGTGGACGCTTGCACGTGGATATGGCCGCCTTCGATCTTCGGTTCCAGGCCGTGCTGGATGGCGTTTTCCACCAGCGGCTGCAGCAGCATGGGCGGCACCTTGATCTGGCGCAAGGCCTCAGGCAAGTCCAGCGTAAAGCTCAGGCGCGCGCCCATGCGGATGGACATCAGGCCCAGGTAGGCTTGCATCAGGGAAAACTCCTGCTCCAGGGTGGTGGATTCGGCGCGCGAAGAGGAAAGGGTAGCGCGCAAATACTGGATCAATTGATCGAGCAGCAACTGGGCACGGTCGGGATCGAAGCTGATCAGGCCCTGCAGGTTGGCCAGGGTATTGAACAGCATGTGCGGTTCGATCTGCGCCTGCAGCAGTTGTAGTTGCGCTTGCATAGCCTGGCGCGCTACGGATTCGGCGCGGGCCTTTTCCTGGGCTGCTTCCATTTGCAGGCGTGCAATCTTTTCGCGGCTGCTAAAGAACAGGATGGCCGCACTCGCCACCGCCAGTGTGAACACTGTCATGCTGACATTACGGGGCGACATGGCAATGGGCGCGGGAACGTCGATATTGGCCAGCCAGCCGAATAGCATGGTGCCGCCTACTTGCGCCACGGCGGCACTGACGATGATGAGGACAATGAAAGGCAGCTTTTGGGGGCGGCGTCCTTCTCCCCACCATGCCAGGCGGATGCCGTCGATCAGCAGGAAGGCGATGCTGCCTATGCACATGGACGCAAGCAGGTTGAGCCAGAAGCTTTGTCCGCCGCTCAGCACGAAGGTGATGAAGAGGGCGCACAAGACGTTGAGCAGCAGCGCATAGCGGGCATCGCCCAGCAGGCGCCGGTAGGGAAAGCCCGTCTTGCGTGGGGCTGCGTCGGTAGTGTGCATGCGCGACTGCTTTCAGGTGGGCACTCGGGTTGGTAATGCGTCAATTATGGGCGGCTCTGCATGCGGGCGCAACGCCGCTGCGACGAAACAGGGCAGGCGTGGTGCCAATCGCCTGATCGAGTCCTTTACACGGTGGCGCTTGCACGCGATGATGGCAAGACGATCTTGATCGACAACCTCATCACGATAAAGGAACACCATGTGGCCCTATCCACGCACCCTGGCGCACCGCGGCGGCGGCACCCTGGCGCCTGAAAATACCTTGGCCGCCCTGCGCTGCGGCCTGTCCTACGGCTACCGCGCCGTGGAATTCGACGTCATGCTGGCGGCCGACGGCGTGCCCGTCGTCGTGCACGACCCCGAGCTGGGGCGCACGGTGGCTGGCAGCGGCCATATCAATGAGTACACGGCCGCGCAGCTGGGGGCCATGGAGGCGGGCGCCTGGTTCGGCCCCGCGTTTGCGGGCGAAGGCGTGCCCACCTTTGACGCCGTGGTGGCGTATTGCAAGGCGCAGCGCATCTGGATGAATATCGAAATCAAACCAGCACCCGGTTTTGACGCGGCCACGGGCGAGGCGGTGGCGCGCGCCACGCGTGCGCACTTTTCACAGGAAATTGCTGCAGGAAAATTATTGCCGCTGCTATCGTCGTTCAGCATCGCCGCACTGGAAGCGGCGCGCCAGGCGGCGCCGGAACTGGCGCGCGCTTGGCTGGTCGAAGCAATACCGGCTGACTGGGCGCTGCAGGCGCGCGAGCTGGGCGTGGTGGCGATCCATTGCGACCACCAGCAGCTGACGCGCGCGCTGGCGCTGGCAGTCAAAGGGGAGGGATTTGGACTGTTTTGCTACACCGTCAACACCCCGGAACGGGCCAGCGAGTTGCTGGCCTGGGGCGTGGACGGCTTTTGCACGGACCGGATAGATTTAATCAAGGCAAGCTGACAACATCCAGCTTAACAGCACCTGGCAGTAGCTTATGTCAGGTGCTACTAAAACGTCACGCGCATGCCTACGGTCACATTACGCCCCATCAACGGTGCCGCATTCTTGATGAATGAAGTATGGCTGTAGGCCAGTTCATTCGTCAGGTTGTTCGCCTTGATGTAGAACTGGGCCGGCGTCGTGCCGAGGCGCGTGTCGTAGTTGGCGCTAAGGTTCAGCATGTTGTAGCCCGGGGTTGCCGTCTCGAAAGCGGCGACCTTGTCCTGCTTGCCAACGCGGTAGAACTCGGCCACGCCGCTCCACGCCTGCCAGTTGGCATCAAACTTCACGCCGACGCGCTGGGCCGGGATGCGCGGCAGATTGCCGCCGCCGTCGGCCAGCTTGGCCCGCACATAGTCGCCGAACACGCTGGCGCCGAACATGGGATTCAGCTGCTGGCGGATTTGCCCTTCCACGCCCGTAAACGTGGCGTCGCGCTGGGCGTACTGGATCAGCTGGAAGCCTTCGTGGCTGTCCAGCGTGCTGCCGAAGATGTAGTTGTCCACTTTGTTGCGGTAGGCGCTGGCCGAGAAGGTCGTGGCGCCCGCATATTTGCGCAAGGTCAAGTCGATATTATTCGACGTTTCCTTGCCCAGGTTTTCATTGCCCAGCTCATACGTGGCCGTGGCCATGTGCACGCCGTGCGCATACAGTTCCTCGGCGCTGGGCAAACGGTGCGTGCGCGAGATGGTCGCGCCCAGCGAATACTGGGGCGCGAATTTCCACACGGTGCCCAGCGAGATCGAGGTGCCCTTGGCGCTGCGGTCTTGCAAGGTGGCGCTGTCGACCGTGATGTCTTGCCATTCGTGGCGCAAGCCCGCCTCGAAGCGCCATTGGTCCAGCTTGTATTCCTCGACCAGGAAAGCCGCGTGTTTCTTCGTTAGCGTGGGCGCCACGTACGCTTCCTCGCCCAGCGCCGAGAAATCGCGCTTCGACGTTTGCAGGCCGACCACGCCGCGCCAGCCGAAGACGGGATGATGCTCCATTTCCAGGCGCGCATCGTGGCCCTTGTTCTTGAACGTGGTGGCGATTTCCGTACCTTCGATTTCATCGTGCTTGTAATCGGTGAACGCGGCGCGCAGACGCAGCTTGGCGAAGCCTGGCACGGGATCGCGTAATTCACCGCGCACGTCCCAGCGCTCACTCTTCAGTTTCACGTAAGGCACGCTTTCATGCTCGTGCTCATGTTCTTCTTCATCCCCATGGTCGTGGCCTTCGTGGCCGCCGCAATGCAAGTGCGTGCCGTGTGGGTGGCAGCTCTCGAATTCGTGGTTGTGGCCAGGCAAGCCATATTCCGCGTGCTGGCTGGTGAAGGCCAGGCCCAGGAAGCCGCGTGATCCCACCCACGACACGCCCACGCTGCCCGTGTCCGTCTTGTTGTAGCTGCCGGCCACTTTGGAACCGCCTTCCCAGCCGCTGCCGACCTTGTATTCCTTGGCGTCGCGCTTGACGCCTTCCGCGTGGAAGGCGATGTTGCCGGAGCCACCAGTCACTTCAAAGGCGCCCGCCTTTTCGCGCGCGGCCGAGTTGGCGCGTACTTCCGCGCTGCCTTCAAAACCTTTCGCCGGCACGTGCGTGGGGATTTTCTTGTCGATCACATTGACGACGCCGCCGACGGCGCCGCCGCCGTAGGCCAGCGCAGACGGGCCGCGCAGCACTTCAATCTGTTCCGACAGCATCGGTTCGGCCGCGACGGCATGGTCGGGGCTGATGGTCGAGGCGTCTTGCACTTCGGCGCCGTCGGACAGCACCTTGACGCGCGGGCCATCCATGCCGCGAATGATGGGACGGCTGGCGCCGGCGCCGAAATGGCTGGAGGTGATGCCTGGCTGGCCAGCCAGGGTTTCACCGAGGGTTGCTGCCCTTGCCAGCACCAGTGCCTCGCCTTCCAGTACGGTGACGGGCGTGCTCATGTCGTCGCTGCCCAGGGCCAGGGCGCTGGCCGAGACGGTGACGGCAGGCAAGGTGGCTGCCTGCTGTGCCAGTGCGCTGGCCGGGGCGGCAAAGGCCAGCATGATGGCCAGCGCGAGGGGAGTGGGTTGTTGAGGACGGACGGACATGGGCAAGAGTTCCTTTATCGGCTAGCGGTGTTGGCGGGGTTTGGGCAGGCTGTTGCCGGATGGGGTGACTGCCAAAAAGATGATAATGATAACCCATTATCATTACTGCGTGACAGTTTTTCGGGCGGTGGAACTAGGCGGATGGTGTATTCTGTCGGCTATGGAACGCACAACACGACAAAAAACCGCTATTCAAGCCGCCATCGAGTCGGCCCAGCGCCCCTTGTCGGCGCAGGAAATCCTCGAACAGGCCAGCTTGCAGGTGACGCAGTTGGGCATAGCCACCGTTTACCGCAATCTGAAATCGCTGGTGCTGGAAGAAAAAGTGCACGTGGTGACCTTGCCGGGTGAAAACCCGCGCTATGAATCGAACACGGCCGCCAATCACCACCACCACCATTTCCAGTGCACCACGTGCCAGCGCGTGTTCGACGTGCATGATTGCCCGGGCGACTTGAAGCGCATGGCGCCGCAAGGCTTTGTCGTCGAGCGCCACGAGCTGACCCTGTACGGCCGCTGCGCCGACTGCAATGTCGGCGCCGGCCCTGCCGTTGCGGCGGGCGCCATTGTGGCAGTTGCCACCACTGTGCACGCCTGCGCCAGCGGCCACGACCCGGCCTGAGCGGTCCAGCCCTCCGTGTTGGCACGGGCGCAACAATGCCCATGCCCACCGCAATTGCTACACCCCATATCACGTATAATCTTTCCTTTAAAGCTGCCGCCACTCTTTGCCAAAAAAACATGAAATCATCTGAAATCCGCGACAAGTTCCTCAAATTTTTCGAGTCCAAGGGCCATTCCATCGTCCGTTCCAGCTCCCTGGTGCCGGGCAACGATCCGACCTTGCTGTTGACGAACAGCGGCATGGTGCAATTCAAGGATGTGTTTACGGGCACGGACAGCCGTCCGTACACGCGTGCCACCTCGGTGCAGCGCTGCGTGCGCGCCGGCGGCAAGCACAACGACCTGGAAAACGTCGGCTACACGGCGCGCCACCATACTTTCTTTGAAATGCTGGGCAACTTCAGCTTCGGCGACTATTTCAAACGCGACGCGATCCAGTACGCGTGGGAACTGCTGACCAAGGTGTATGGCTTGCCGGCCGACAAGCTGACCGTCACCGTGTATATCGAAGATGACGAAGCGTATGACATCTGGGCGAAAGAAATCGGCGTGCCAACCGAGCGCATCATCCGCATCGGCGACAACAAGGGCGCACGCTACGCGTCCGACAATTTCTGGCAGATGGCTGACACGGGCCCATGCGGTCCGTGCACGGAAATCTTCTACGACCACGGCGCCGACATTCCTGGCGGCCCGCCGGGCTCGCCGGACGAAGATGGCGACCGTTTCATTGAAATCTGGAACCTGGTGTTCATGCAGTTCAACCGCGACGAAGCGGGCGTCATGCACAAGCTGCCGAAGCCGTGCGTGGATACGGGCATGGGCATGGAGCGCCTGGCCGCCGTGTTGCAGCACGTGCATTCAAACTATGAAATCGACCTGTTCCAGCATTTGATCAAGGCTGCCGCGCGCGAAACGGGCGCCACGGACCTGGAAAACAAGTCGCTGCGCGTGATCGCCGACCATATCCGCGCCGCCGCCTTCATGATCGTCGACGGCATCATTCCAGGCAGCGAAGGCCGCGCGTATGTCTTGCGCCGCATCATCCGCCGCGCCTTGCGCCATGGTCACAAGCTGGGCCAGACAAAGCCGTTCTTCTACAAGCTGGTGGCCGACCTGGCCGTGGAGATGGGCGGCGCCTATCCGGAGCTGGAAGAGGCCAAGGACAACGTGGCCAACATGCTGAAAGCCGAGGAAGAGCGTTTCGGCGAAACCCTGGAAACGGGCATGAAAGTGCTGGAAGCGCAGCTGGCCAAGGATGCCACGGGCATCGACGGCGCCACCGCCTTCACCCTGTACGAAACCTACGGCTTCCCGCCGGACCTGACGGCCGACATTTGCCGCGAACGCAATATCACGTTCGACCAGGTGGGCTACGACGCGGCCCTGAAGGAAAGCCAGGAACTGTCGCGCAAGGGTGGCAAGACGCACAAGGACAGCAAGGTCGAGTACACGGGCGAGAAAAATAAATTTGTCGGCTACGATCAATTGACGTTCAGCAGCAAGGTCGTGGCGCTGTACGCGGCCGGCACGCCGGTAACGGAACTGAAGGCGGGCCAGGATGGCATCGTGGTGCTCGACACCACGCCGTTCTACGCCGAATCGGGCGGCCAGGTGGGCGACCAGGGCGTGATCGCTTCGGGCACAGGCAGCTTTGCCGTCAGCGACACGCTGAAAATCCAGGCTGACGTGTTTGGCCACCACGGCGTGCTCGCATCGGGCGTGTTGAAGGTGGGCGACGCCGTCTCGGCCGAAGTCGATACGGCCAAGCGCGCGCGCACCATCCGCAACCACTCGGCCACGCACTTGATGCACAAGGCTTTGCGCGAAGTGCTGGGCAGCCACGTGGCGCAAAAGGGTTCGCTGGTCGACCCCGATAAAACCCGTTTCGACTTCAGTCACAATGCGCCGATGACGGCGGAGCAAATTGCCGCCGTGGAAACCATCGTCAACCAAGAGATCCTGGAAAACCGCGCCACGCAAGCCCACCTGATGTCGTTTGACGATGCCGTCAAGCATGGCGCGATGGCCCTGTTTGGCGAGAAATACGGCGACGAAGTGCGCGTGCTCGACATCGGCAGCTCGAAAGAACTGTGCGGCGGCGTGCACGTGCAGCGCACGGGCGATATCGGCTTGTTCAAGATCATCGGCGAAAGCGGTGTTGCCGCCGGTATCCGCCGCGTGGAAGCGGTCACGGGCGAGGGCGCGCTGGCGCTGGTGCAAACCATCAACCGCCGCCTGGTCGAAGCGTCCAACGCCTTGAAGGCGCAGCCGGAAGAACTGACGGCCCGCATCGTCCAGGTGCAAGATCATGTGAAGGCCTTGGAGAAGGAACTGGCCGCGCTGAAATCGAAACTGGCGTCCGGCCAGGGCGATGAGCTGGTCACGCAAGCCGTCGATGTCAACGGCATCAAGGTGCTGGCCGCCGTGCTGGAGGGCGCCGATGTGGCCCGTTTGCGCGAAACCATGGACAAGCTGAAGGACAAGCTGAAGACGGCCGCCATCGTGCTGGCCAGCGTGACTGACGGCAAGGTCAGCCTGATCGCCGGCGTGACGGCAGACGCGACTTCCAAGGTCAAAGCGGGCGAGCTGGTGAACTTCGTTGCACAGCAAGTGGGCGGAAAAGGCGGCGGACGCCCCGATATGGCGCAAGCAGGCGGCACCGATGCTAGCGGCCTGGCGAATGCCCTGGCCGGCGTGCCGGCCTGGGTCGGCGAACGCGCAGCACAGGCGTAAGCTAGAGGATATGCGGGGTTTTCGCCCCAGAGCCCCTTGAAAACGGCCCGCTGACACTGTTTGCGGGCCGTTTTGCCGTGTGGAATCTCGTTGTGACCCCACAACAGCCGATGAACTATTTTGGTGCAGCGCGTCAATGCCCCTGATTTAGAGTAGTATGTCGAAAATCAGTACAACAAAACAATGGTGGGATATTGATGATGAGCGACACACTACTTGATACCGAGATTATGGAATTTCACAAAGAACTCGACGCGCGCGGCTTGAATTGCCCGTTGCCGATTCTGAAGGCGAAAAAGGCTTTGTCAGAGCTGCAGAGCGGGGAAGTGCTGCGCATCATGGCAACCGATCCTGGTTCCGTGCGCGACTTCCAGGCTTTCGCCAAGCAAACGGGCAATGCCCTGCTGTCGCATGTGCAGACGGGCACCGAATTCGTCTTCCTGATGCAACGCAAATAATTCTGCCAGCCGGGCGGCCGTGGCGCTGCCTGCTTGAGCGCTTGCCGTGCCGTTTTGGCGTCACTATCACGCCCTTTTGCTGCCCTGCAGCGTAGCGGTAGACTCCCTTGAAATCCTCGAAGCTGGACAGTTTAGATGAATTGTTCTAACAAAAAATCGCACGATCGTGCTTAAATTCGGTTCAGGATTCAAATTTCTCTTATAATCGAACGCACAATCAGTACTTGATCCGTCATTTTTATAATTTCCCAAAGGCATAGCTATGAAAGTCTTGGTACCCGTCAAACGCGTGGTCGACTATAACGTCAAAGTCCGCGTCAAGAGTGACGGCACTGGCGTCGATACCGCCAACGTCAAAATGTCGATGAACCCTTTCGATGAGATCGCGCTGGAAGAAGCGATGCGCCTGAAAGAAGCCGGCAAGGTCACTGAAGTGGTCGCCATCTCCTGCGGCGTGACGCAGTGCCAGGAAACCTTGCGCACCGCCATGGCCATCGGCGCCGACCGCGGCATCCTGGTGGAAACGACGACCGAACTGGAACCGCTGGCCGTGGCCAAGCTGGTGAAAGCCCTGGCCGAGAAAGAGCAGCCGCAACTGATCATCCTGGGCAAGCAAGCGATCGATGACGACAGCAACCAGACGGGCCAGATGCTGGCAGCCCTGCTGGGTTGGCCACAAGCCACGTTCGCCTCGAAAGTCGTGCTGGAAGACGGCAAAGTTATCGTCACGCGCGAAGTCGACGGCGGCCTGGAAACCCTGGCATTGACCTTGCCCGCGATCATCACCACCGACCTGCGTTTGAACGAGCCACGCTATGTGACCTTGCCGAACATCATGAAGGCTAAGAAAAAGCCGCTCGAGACCGTCAAGCCGGAAGATCTGGGCGTCGACGTTGCGCCACGTCTGAAGACCCTGAAGGTCGTCGAGCCAGCCAAGCGCTCGGCCGGCATCAAGGTGCCGGACGTCGCTACTCTGGTCGCCAAGCTGCGTACCGAAGCCAAAGTCATCTAAGCGCGGCCCCGCCGTTCAAATCTATACCCGGGGTCAGTTCCTTTAGGCCTGACCCCGGCACTTGCATATACTGTTAGGAATAATCATGGTCGCATTAGTTATTGCTGAACACGACAACGCTACCTTAAAGGGTAGCACCCACCACACCGTGACCGCGGCTGCCCAGTGCGGCGGCGACGTGCACGTGCTCGTCGCTGGCTCGAACGCATCGGCCGCTGCCGCTGCCGCCGCGCAAATCGCCGGCGTGACGAAAGTCATCGTGGCCGACGCGCCATACTTTGCCGACGGCCTGGCCGAAAACGTGGCCGAGCAAGTGCTGGCCATCGCCGGCAACTACAGCCACATCCTGGCTCCCGCTACCGCCTACGGCAAGAACATCCTGCCGCGCGTGGCCGCCAAGCTGGACGTGGCGCAAATCTCGGAAATCACCAAGGTCGACTCGCCTGACACTTTCGAGCGCCCGATCTACGCCGGTAACGCGATTGCCACCGTGCAATCTGGCGACAAGGTCAAGGTCATCACCGTGCGCACAACCGGTTTCGATGCGGCTGCCGCCACCGGCGGTTCGGCTGCCACCGAAACCGTCGCCGCCGTTGCCGACGCCGGCAAATCGGCCTTCGTGGGCCGCGAACTGGCCAAGTCCGACCGTCCTGAACTGACCGCCGCGAAAATCATCGTGTCGGGTGGCCGTGGCATGGGTTCGGCCGAGAACTTCCACATCCTGGAGCCGCTGGCCGACAAGCTGGGCGCCGCCATGGGTGCCTCGCGCGCCGCCGTCGACGCCGGCTTCGTGCCGAACGACTGGCAAGTGGGCCAGACGGGCAAGATCGTCGCGCCATCGCTGTATATCGCCGTCGGTATCTCGGGCGCGATCCAGCATCTGGCCGGCATGAAAGACTCGAAAACCATCGTTGCCATCAACAAGGATCCGGAAGCGCCGATCTTTGCCGTGGCCGACTACGGCATCGTGGGCGATCTGTTCGAGATCGTGCCGCAACTGGTCAAGGAACTGGGTTAATTTCAACCCGTCCCGGTTTTGTTACTGACAAAGCCACGCCGGCCCGCCCCACACGGCGAGCCGCGCGTGGCTTTTTTCTTGGAGAAAAGAAGATGAGCTATCAAGCCCCGCTGAAAGACATGTTGTTCGTCATGAACGAACTGGCCGGCCTGGCCGAAATCCACACTTTACCGGGCTGCGAAGACGCCACGCCCGACACGGCCGAGGCCGTGCTGGAAGAGAACGCCAAATTCTGCGGTGGCGTGGTGGCCCCCCTGAACTGGCCCAGCGACAAGGAGCCCAGCTTTTGGCACGACGGCCAGGTCACTACCTCGAAAGGCTTCAAGGAAGCCTTCAAGGCGTATGGCGAAGCGGGCTGGCAGGGCGTGCAGCATCCGACGGAGTTCGGCGGCCAGGGCTTGCCCAAGCTCTTGGCCACGCCGTGCATCGAAATGCTCAATTCGGCCAGCATCTCGTTCGCCCTGGTGGCCCTGCTGTCGGACGGCGCCATCGAAGCGCTGTTGACTGCCGGCAGCGATGAACAAAAGGCGGTTTACCTGGAAAACCTGGTGTCGGGCAAGTGGACGGGCACCATGAATTTGACGGAGCCGCAAGCGGGGTCGGACCTGGCCGCCGTGCGCACGCGCGCCGTGCCGCAGGGCGATGGCACCTATACAGTCTTCGGCACGAAGATTTTCATCACGTATGGCGAGCACGACATGGCGGAAAACATTGTCCACCTGGTGCTGGCCCGCACGCCGGACGCGCCTGCTGGCGTGAAAGGCATCTCGCTGTTCATCGTGCCGAAATTCCTCGTCAATGCGGACGGCAGCCTGGGCGCGCGCAATGACGCGCACTGCGTTTCCATCGAGCACAAGCTGGGCATCAAGGCGAGCCCGACGGCCGTGCTGCAATTCGGCGACCACGGCGGCGCCATCGGCACCCTGGTGGGCGAGGAAAACCGCGGTCTCGAATACATGTTCATCATGATGAACGCGGCCCGTTTCGGCGTCGGCTTGCAAGGCATCGGCCTGGCCGAGCGCGCCTACCAGCAGGCCGTGGCGTTCGCCAAGGACCGCGTACAGTCGCGCGACCTGGCGGGGTCCAGCGGCCCGGTCTCCATCATTCACCACCCGGACGTGCGCCGCATGCTGATGTCGATGCGCTCGCAAACGGAGGCGGCGCGCGCGCTGGCCTATGTGGGCGCGGCTATCAGCGACGTGGCGCACCACCATCCGGAGGCGGACGTGCGCGCGGAAAGCCTGGCGACGTATGAATACCTGGTGCCGGTCATCAAGGGTTGGGCCACGGAAATGTCTCAGGACGTCACGCGCGACGGCGTGCAAGTGCATGGCGGCATGGGTTTCATTGAAGAGACGGGCGCCGCCCAGCATTACCGCGACGCCAAGATTCTTACCATCTACGAAGGCACGACCGCCATCCAGGCCAACGATCTGGTAGGGCGCAAGACGGTGCGCGACGGTGGCGCCGTGGCGAAAGCCATCATCGCCCAGGTGCGCGCCACGGAAGCTCAGTTGGGCGAGCTCTCCGGTGCCGACTTCCAGGCCATGCAGCGCCACTTGGCCGAAGGCAGCGCCGCGCTGGAAGCGGTGGTGGAATACGTAGTGGCAAACATGAAGACGGACATCAAGGCCGTGTTTGCGGGCAGCGTGCCGTACCTGAAACTGGCCGGCATCGTGCTGGGCGGCTGGCAAATGGCGCGCGCGGCCGTGGTGGCGCAGCAAAAGCTGGGAGAGGGCAGCGGCGACGCTTCGTTCTACAAGGCAAAAATCGCCACGGCGCGCTTCTTTGCCGACCACATACTGTCGCAAGCGCCAGGCTTGCGCGCCACCATCATTGATGGCAGCGCCGGCGTGATGGCTTTGTCGGAAGAGCAGTTTTAAGTTGAAATTTTGCCGGTGCATGCCGGCAAAATGCAAAAAAGCGCTGGAGAGTGATCTCCAGCGCTTTTTTTATTTCTATCAAGAATGCTTGGGAAAGCGTTCAGGGCAAGGCGCGTTGTCGCAGTCCGCTGCCAGTACGACAACCTCAGCAAAATGCGGGCAACGCCGCCATGGACGCTTTGCCTGCGTTCTTATCGGCGGGCGATGCCGTTGCCCGAATTGCGTACCAGATCGCCAGCGGCCAATCCAGGATCCTGGTCAAACGCGAAGTCAGCCTTGGTGCCCGTCTCGTATTGCACGGTGACGGTCCACACCTTGCTGTTTTTCATGTGGCCTTCGACTTGCTTGCCCGCAAAAGCGCCGCCAGCGGCGCCGGCCAGGGTGGCCAGGTCCTTGCCGCGTCCGCCGCCGACCTGGCGACCCAGCAGGGCGCCGGCCACGCCGCCGCCGATCATGCCCAGCGCGCCGCCTTCACCCGCTTTTTCGGCGACGTTGACTGCCAGCACCTTGCCGCAATCGGCGCAGATTTGCTGCTGGGTTGGCTTGCTATTCTGGCCTGCATACGAGTTGCCAGCCTTTTGCGCGGCCTTGGCGTTGATGATGGCCTGGTTATATTCGCTCTTGGCGTCGCGCTGGCATTGCATGCGGGCTTTCGAGCTGGTTTCTTCTGCGCACAATTTCTTGTCGTCCGCATAGCGCGTGCTGGCTTGCTTTGTGTCGTAGGCGTATTGCGCCTTCGGCGAGAGGTTTTGCGCGAAGGCAGATGTGCTGAACAGGGCCGTGATGGCGACTGCGAGGATGAAAGGGCGACGAATCATGATCTTCTCCAGTTGGGTGTTGAATGTGCCAGTAATGTCGACATTGTGAATGCAGTATAGAGCAAAATCATGATTGCTTACCAACACTTACATGTGCGTGCGGCGTGCGCTATTTGATGTCATGCCCGCAGGGAAACTAACCGTAGGCGCCGCCGGTGTAAAGCAAGTCGAACAGGCGGGCCATGGTGGCGATCAGCACGCCTGCTCCTAGCATCAAGGTGGCGACCAGCACCGCGGCCAGGGGCCAGCCCGTGTCTGACCGGTGGCCGGAGGCGGCGTTGTAGCACGCATCCCACTTGTCGTCCGGCATCAAGCCCAGCACTAGCGCTTCCAGGAAGCCGCCCAGGGCGGACAAGGTCAGTGGCAGTATCTGGTAAAACCAGTCGGCCTCGGGAAACAGCTGGTGCAGCAGAAAAGTGGCGGGCAGGGCGGCCAGGTGCACCCAGCCCCAGCGGTCCTTGGCGCCGTGCAGATAGAAGCGGTGCGCGCCCAGCATGCCCAGCAGGAAGGCCAGTAGTGTCGTGAAGGCCTTGTTCTTGTGCGACTGTTGCAAAATGGTAGCGGTGATCATGGGACTCCAGAGTTGCTCATCGGTAAAGATTGCCAGTATCGGTCATCGTCTCGCACAACGATAGCACTTTCCTGTGGCGTTTATGTAATGATTTCGCCTCATTCCAAGCCATTGCCGGCACGATAGACGCACACGCCTATTGCGTCTTCGGCCATGACTAGTCATAATGTTTGATTAGCCCAAATTACACGCCCGTCATCATAACGCTTGCTGCCTGGCGGTAAAGCGCGCTATAATTTGCGGCTTTTTCCGCCTCAGCACACTTTTTGGAAATATTATGGTCGTTATTCGTTTAGCTCGTGGAGGCGCCAAGAAGCGCCCGTTCTTCAACATCGTCGCTACTGATTCGCGCAATCGCCGCGATGGTCGCTTCATTGAGCGTATCGGTTTTTACAACCCGATGGCGCAAGGTGGCGAAGTTCCACTGCGTATCACCGCAGACCGTCTGGCCTACTGGCAAGGCGTTGGCGCACAATTGTCGCCAACCGTTGCTCGCCTGGTAGCCAGCAACAACAAAGCAGCAGCTTAATTAGATCACTGGTTTGACGGTCAAGACTGCATCCGGGGTGAAAGTCCCCGATGACCTGGTACAGGTAGGCTATGTCTCCGGTGCTTATGGCATTGCTGGCGGAATCAGGATCACTCCTTTCTCCGACGACGCGGATGCATTATTAAGCGTCAAAACCTGGTGGTTTGATAAACCGACCTTGCATGATGTTCAAGTCAGGCAAGCAAAGTTACACGGCGGCGACGTCGTGGCCCAGCTGGTGGGTGTGGTCGGGCGGGATGCCGCAGAAGCGCTGAAAGGCGTTTCTGTGCAAATTCCGCGTAGCCATTTCCCGACGCTGACGGCCGATGAATTTTATTGGTCCGATCTGATCGGACTGACAGTTGAGAATTTGCAAGGCGAGTGCCTCGGCACAGTGCACGACATGATGAGCAATGGTCCGCAATCGATCTTGCGCGTTACGCCCGTCGCCACTGCCGATGAGACCGTTGAAAAGGCGCCTGAGCGCCTGATCCCATTTGTTGGCCAGTTTGTCATTAATGTTGACAAGACCGCCAACAAGATCACGGTCGACTGGGGCCTCGATTATTAAACCGCCTGCGCTTAACTTTGCGCCAGGCAAACTTTGCAGGATGGTGAGCGATGCAATTTGATGTCGTGACCCTGTTTCCTGAAATGTTTGCTGCGCTGACGCAGTCGGGTGTGACCCGGCGCGCCTTCGAGCAGGGGAAATGTGGCTTGTCGCTGTGGAATCCCCGTGATTTCACGACCGACAATCACCGTACTGTGGATGACCGCCCGTATGGCGGCGGTCCCGGCATGGTGATGATGGCCCGTCCCCTCGAAGCGACAATAAATGCCGCGAAGCAACGCCAGACCGAACTGGGACTGGCGGCGCCCCGCGTGGTGTTCATGTCGCCGCAAGGCCGTCCGCTGACGCACGAGCGCGTCACGCAGCTGAAAGCCGAACCTGGTTTGGTGATCCTGTGTGGCCGCTATGAAGCCGTGGACCAGCGTTTGCTGGACCGTTGCGTCGACGAGGAAATCAGCGTGGGCGACTTTGTCCTGTCGGGCGGGGAATTGCCTGCCATGGCGTTGATGGATGCGATGATCCGCCTGTTGCCGGGTGTCTTGAACACGGAGGCATCGGCCATCGAGGATAGCTTCGTCAATGGTTTGCTCGATTCGCCGCACTACACGCGGCCGGAAACATATGAAGGCATGGTCGTGCCGCCCGTCTTGATGGGTGGCAATCATGCCGAGATCGTCAAGTGGCGCCGCCAGCGCATGCTGGAAGCGACCGCGACAAAGCGGCCTGACCTGCTGGTCAGTGCACGTGCCGCCGGCTTGCTCAGCAAGACCGACGAAAAATTCCTGGCCAGCCTGTAAAACGTTTTCGGACGGTAAACAGGGTGGCCTGTAGTACCGGGCATGTTGCCCATATTGTGTTACCCATCCTCTACCGGGCGGATACTTGCTATCCACAGTGCGCCGGCATGATGGTTTTCGGAGTTATAAAAATGGACTTGATTCAACAATTAGAGCAGGAAGAAATTGCTCGTCTGGGTAAAACCATTCCTGAATTCGCACCAGGCGATACCGTTATCGTCAGCGTCAACGTAGTCGAAGGCACGCGCAAGCGCGCCCAGGCTTACGAAGGCGTCGTTATCTCGCGTCGTAACCGTGGCCTGAACTCGAACTTCATCGTTCGTAAGATCTCGTCCGGCGAAGGCGTTGAGCGTACGTTCCAACTGTACTCGCCGCTGATCGCTTCGATCGAAGTGAAACGCCGTGGTGATGTTCGCCGCGCCAAGCTGTACTATCTGCGTGAGCGTTCGGGTAAATCGGCGCGTATCAAAGAAAAATTGCCAAATCGCCGCGTTGTGGCGAAAGCAAGCGCGTAATATCAGCGTCTGCGTTGGGAAAAGGGGTGCCGTATTGGTGCCCCTTTTTTTATTCTGAATTGCCAATGGGACAAGCTGCATGGCCACCATCGCATTTGATCCACAACAACTTGCCATCGATTCTATCGCCGGCGAGGCGGCGCTGGACGCCGTGCGTTTGACGCCCGACTGGCTGCGCCAGCGCCTGGCCGAACAGCCTGACTGGCAGCCCGAGATTACCCAGGATTTCCTTTCCGCCCGCGCCGTGCCCGTGCGCGCCGCCGTGCTCATTCCGCTGGTGCAGCGTCCGCAAGGCTTGACCATCTTGCTGACGATGCGTACGGACCATTTGAGCAGCCATGCGGGCCAGGTCAGCTTTCCCGGCGGGCGTAGCGAACCGTTCGATGGCTCACCCGTGGCCACGGCCCTGCGCGAAACGCAAGAAGAGGTAGGCCTGGCGCCCGAGCACATTGAAGTGCTGGGCTGCCTGCCCGACTACCTGACGGGCACCGGCTATCAGGTCACGCCCGTGGTGGGCCTGGTGACGCCACCGTTCGAACTGCGCGCCGACCCCTCCGAAGTGGCGGAAATCTTCGAAGTGCCGCTGGCTTTCCTGATGGATGGTCTCAACCATCAGCGCCTGTCTGTGGAATTGCCCGGCGGGCGGCGCTCGTTCTATGCCATGCCCTACGAGCGCTTCTACATTTGGGGCGCCACTGCCGGCATGCTGCGCAATCTGTTTCACCTCTTGCGCGCGTAAAATGGTGGCCCGCACGTAATAAGTTTGATTCCAGCACTGCACTGCGCTATCGTAGCGGGCATTGCGGTATTGCTGAAAAAGACAAAAAGGACGTTTGATGACATTTCTCTCCATACTTTGCGCATTGCTGATCGAGCAGCTCAAACCTTTGCGCGCGGACAATCCGATCTACGCCGAAATCAAGAGCCTGGCAATGCGCATGGAGACCTGGTTCAATGCCGGCCACGCCAACCACGGCCGCATGGGTTGGTTCCTCATGATCGGCGTGCTGATGGTGCCGACGGCAGGTGTGTACTGGCTCTTGCAGCATTATCAGCTGACCTTGCTGGCCTTTGCCTGGAACGTGCTTATCGTCTACCTGACCCTGGGCTTCCGCCATTACAGCCACTACTTCACCTCCATCCAGCTGGCCTTGAGCGCTGGCGACGACGCGACCGCGCGTACCTTGCTGGCCGACTGGACCAAGCTCGACACCGTGGGTATGGAAGCGAGTGAAATCGCCCGCATCGCCGTGGAAAAAGCCCTCATCACCACGCATCGCAATGTCTTTGGCGTCTTCTTCTGGTTCCTCATGCCGCTGGGCCCTGCCTGCGCCGTGATGTACCGCGTGGCCGAATACCTGGCGCGCGCCTGGAATGAGCCCGAGCACATGCGCAATGAAGCCTTCGGCCAGTTCGCCGCGCGCGCCTTTTACTGGATCGACTGGATCCCCGTGCGCCTGACGGCCGTGGCGTTTGCCGTGGTCGGCAATTTCGAGGATGCCATCTACGCCTGGCGCAATTTTGCCCAGCGCTGGCAGGATGAGGCCATCGGCATCATCCTGACGGCAGGCGGCGGCGCCATGGGCGTACGCCTGGGTACGCCAGCGGAAACGGCGGCACGCGTGTTGACGACGCCCGATCTGGCCGTCGATGACAGCGACAGCGAAAGCGATATCCTGCCCGGCGAAGAGCCGGGTTCGCGCGCCTTGCAGAGCACGGTGGGCCTGGTGTGGCGCGCCTTGCTGCTGTGGATGCTGTTGCTGCTGTTGATGTCGGGCGCCGTTTTTCTCGGCTGACGCGGGCGCACACGCGCTGTCCATGCGCCTTGCGCGTGGAACAAGGTTAAAATAGGGGCTGGCGCACAAGGCGTGCCGGCCCCTGTTTGCATCGGCAGGGCAGATCGAGGTAGAACCCAAGTCTTCTATAAGATATAATACTGGCTTACCGCAGCAAACGTAGTTGAATTACCAGCCCGGCTTACCCGCCGGGGCCATTCACGCAATCCAGTCCCGACAAGCCACATGGCCGAGTTATCTCAAAAAACAGGGGAACTCTCAGACGAGTTCTTCATCCTTGGTCTCACCAGCAATGGCAAGCAATTCCGACCCAGCGATTGGGCCGAGCGCCTTTGCGGAGTGATGTCCTGTTTCAATCCCGAAGGTGGCGGGCGCAATGCGCACCTCCAGTATTCGCCCTACGTGCGCCCAACCGTCGTCAATGGTGTCAAGTCGGTGGTGGTCAACACCAAGCTGCGCGAGATCGAGCCCATGGCGTTTCACTTCGTGCGCGAGTTCGCCAAGGATAACGACCTGCAGATCGTCGAAGCCTGCTTCCTGCCGCCCCCCGAAGAAAAGTAAGACCCGTTTCATTTGATCTGGCGCAAAGCCCGCTACGGCGTAGCGGCGCTGCTGATTGGCTCGGGTCAATAGCGGCCAGCTGGTGTGCGAAAAGCGCACGCGCAAATAAACCCGCATTGCGCAATTTCAGTCAAATCCTCGTCACCCGAAAATGCTACAGTCGCTGCTCGTTCAACGGGAAGCGTTCATGAGCTATCTGGCCAAGGCACTCTGGTATATCGAATCGCATTACGCCGACAATCTCTCGCTCGGCGATATCGCCTACGTGGGCGGCGCCTCGCCCTGCCACCTGACGCGCGCGTTTGGCCTGGCCACGGGCCACTCCGTGATGCGCTATGTGCGGGCGCGCCGGCTCAGCGAGGCCGCCCTGATGCTGGCCCAGGGCGCGCAAGACATCCTCGCCGTCGCCCTGGAAGCCGGTTACAGTTCCCATGAAGCATTTACACGGGCTTTCCGCGACCAGTTTCAGATCACGCCGGAAAGAGTGCTGGCCCAGCGCCACGTCGGCAACCTCGCGCTGGTAGGGGCCATCAAAATGGATGTGGCGCCGGGCGTGGCCTTGGAAGCGCCGCGTTTCGAGCAAGGTCCCGCCTTGCTGCTGGCGGGCCTGGTCGAACGTTATCGTGCAGAAACTTCTGCCGCCATCCCCGCCCTGTGGCAGCGCTTCCTGCCCCATGTGGCACCCGGCCAGCTGGTGTATGGCGTGTGCTGTAACAATGATGATGCAGGCAATTTCGATTACCTGTGTGCCATGCCGGTGAGCGACTTTTCCCAGGCTCCCGACGGCTGGACGCGGCTGCGCATCGCCCCGCAGCGCTATGCCGTGTTTCACCACCGCGGGCATATTTCCACCATCCGCGCCACCTGGCATATGCTGTGGAACGAGTGGCTGCCCCAGTCCGGGCTGGAAGTGGCCGACGCGCCCGATTTTGAACGCTACGACCAGCAGTTCGATCCCGCCAACGGCATCGGCGGCGTGGAAATCTGGCTCCCCTTGAAAGCCTGGGCATGTTCCCAACCCTGACTACGCCGGCTGCCGGCGGCACCGCACTGCGCCAGCGCCTGCTGCAAATCGCCGCCGCGCTGGCGGCGGGCGTTCCCCTGTACTGGGTGCTGGGGCCGCAGCCGCAGGGCTGGCTGGCCTGGTGCGCGCCGCTGCCCGTGCTGTGGCTGGCCCTGCGCTCGTCGCGCCGCGATGCTGCCTGGATGACGTTCCTGGCCGCCGTGCTGGGCCTGTCATCCAACGTTGCTTATTTCCGCTTGCTCATGCCCTTGCCCGCCGTGCTGGCCGTGATCGTCGTCAAGGCACTGCTGTGGCTGCTGGTGGTGCTGGCCACGCGGCGCCTCGTGCTGCGCTACCGCTCCGGCTGGACGGTGCTGGCGTATCCCGTGCTGTGGGTCGCCACCGATACGCTGATGGCGGCCTTGCTGCCGGATGGTAACTGGGGCAGCCTCGCGTATTCGCAAGCGGACAATGTTGCCGTGCTGCAGGTGGCGGCCATGGCGGGCGTGCCTGGCTTGCTGTTTTTGCTATGCCTGGCGCCATCCGCGCTGGCCTTGCTGCTGGCGGGCGGCCGCGCGTATGCGCCAGCGGCGGGCGCGACCGTGCTATTGCTGCTGGCCGTGTGGGCAGGGGGCGCCTGGCGCGTGCAGGGTGCGTTGGCCTCAAGCGGGCAGGCGCCAGGCGGGCCGCTGGCGGGGCTGGTGGGCATCGATGACTTTATCGGCCCGGCCACGCCGCCGGCGCGCGCGCAAGCCATCTGGGACCAGTACGCGCGCCACGTCGAAGAGCTGGCCGGGCAGGGTGCCAGGCTGGTGCTGTTGCCGGAAAAGATCGCCGTGCTGGCGCCAGCGCAGGCGGATGCCGTGCAGCAGCGTTTTCAGGCGCTGGCGCGCAGCACGGATGTGTGGATTACCGTGGGCATCGGCGTGCAAGACGTTGCCGGTCGGCGCAACCTGGCCTGGCTGTTCGCGCCCGATGGCGCCGCGCCCATCAGCTATCAGAAACATTATCTGGCGCCGCCCGAGCGCGATTTTCTCGCTGGCAGCGTATATGCCGTGCAGCCGGTGGCGGGTCTGGCCATGGGTCTGGCCATCTGCAAGGACATGCATTTCGCCACCCTGGGGCAAGCGTATGGTGTGGCCGGGGTGCAGGCGATGCTGGTGCCGGCCTGGGATTTCCAGCTGGACGCCTGGATGGGCGCGCGCATGACCGTGCTGCGCGGTGTGGAAAACGGCTATGCGGTGCTGCGCGCGGCGCGCGAGGGCGTGCTGACGGTCAGCGATGCGTATGGACGGGTGCTGGCGGAACGTGCCAGCAGTGCCATGCCGGGCAGCACCTTGCTGGCGCCGTTGCCGGCGCACCCGGCCGTCGCCACCTGGGCCGGATGGCTGGGGCCACTGTTCGGCTGGCTGTGCGTGGCGCTGGGCCTGGTCTTGCTGTGCCTGGGGCGCCGCGCCGCGCCCGCTCCCTGACAGGTAACGCCATGTTTTGTTGCAATGCGCAAAACCGCATTGTGCAGCCTTTTTTATATTCTCCGCAGGCTGACCATATAATCGCCGCCGATTATTTCACCATTGCGGTGCCTATATCGGCGCCACGCCGACATATATATTGCACTGCAATAAGTGGTGTTATCTGGTATTAAAAAATTGGAACGGCTGGTATTAATTGGTACTTAATTCGGCCACGAAGTCATACATATCGCCGCGGAAGTAGGAACGGCAAAATTCCACGGCGCGGCCATCGCGCAAAAAGCCCAGTCTTTCCACCGACAAGCCCGCGTCGCCTTCCTGCGCCTGCAGCAGGCTGGCCTGCTCCCCCGTCAGTAAAAGCGCGCTGAGGCGCTGCAAGGCGCGCACGGGCCGGTTGCCCGCCTGTTCCAGCGCGTCATACATGGAGATATCGACAGCGTCGAGGTCTGGCAGGCAACTGGCGACGATGGTGGCGTACTCCAGGCACATCGGCACCTCGTCCGCATAGCGGATGCGGTGGAAGCGGTACACGGGTGCGCCCGGCGACAGCCGCAGGCGCAAGGCCTCTTCCGGCGTGACGGTTCCCTCTGCGCGCTTGAGCCAGACACTGCGGGGCGTGCGTCCGCGCGCCCGCATATCCTCGGAAAACGAGGTCAGCTTGGCGAAATTCTTTTCGATGCGCGTATTGATGAAATTGCCCGAGCCGGGGCGCCGCACCAGCAAGCCCTCGTTGACCAGGCCATCGATGGCCTTGCGCACGGTGATGCGCGAGACGCACAGGTCGCTGGCCAGCTGGCGCTCGGCCGGCAATGCTTCCTCGGGGCCGAGGATGCGCTTGTCAATCGCTTCGCGCAGCGCGCGCTGCAGTTGCTGGTACAGGGGCAGGCTACTCGTCTGCCCCAGGCCTTGCATGATGTGAGCCAGGGTTGTCATACGCTGAGGGTCTCCGTTACGGCGCGTTGCAGACGCGCTCTGTATCTGTTTTGTGTCGCTGGATAATACCAAAAAAGACCGTTATAAAACCAATTTGAATTATCAGGCCGGCAATTTATGCCCGGCCTCGCTGGTATTTACCCCGCTCATACGGGCTACAGATTGATTCAGCTGAAGTGGTCTGTGTGATTCAAACAACGTTATAAAAAAAAAGTTGCAACTGGTAGTGTTCTGGTATTGGATAGTAGTATATTGGCGTTGAATTGGTTTTGTAAGTGGTTGTGCCGAAGGGTCTGCAGCATGCCGGCGAAAGTGGGCGGGCTGGAAAGAAGACCTACGTTAAAAATGAAAAGGCTCCAATCCTGGAGCCTAAATCAAGGGGGAGTACATGAAACGCAATTTGACAGCTAGCGGTGTAACGCGCCTGACGCCTATCGCGGCAGCCGTGGGGTTGATGGTACTGGGTGCGAGTTTTGCCGCCCAGGCGCAGGAAGCAGTGCAGCCGGATTCAAGTGTTGTGGTGGTAACCGGCGTGCGCGCCGCAATGGCCCAGTCGCTCAATCAAAAGCGTAATTCCGACTCCCTGGTCGAAGTCGTCACGGCTGAAGACGTGGGCAAGATGCCGGACAAGAGCGTTGCCGATTCGCTGCAGCGTATCCCTGGCGTGTCCGTCGCCACGGCGGGCGGCACCGAAGGTGGCTTTGGCGACAATGACCGCGTCAGCCTGAAAGGCACGCCATCGAACCTGACCTTGACCACCCTCAACGGCCACACCGTGTCGAGCGGCGACTGGTATATCTCGAATATCACGGGCGGTGGCCGCAGCGTCAGCTACTCCATGTTCCCGTCCGAGCTGATCGGCCGCGTGACTGTCCACAAGAGCTCGCAAGCCGACCTGATTGAAGGCGGCGCAGCCGGCAATGTCAATATCGAAACCCGCAAGCCCTTGAGTTTCAAGAAGAATCTGACACTGATGGGTTCGATTGAAGGCGCTTACACGGAATCGGCCAAGAAAACCGATGTGCAAGTCAGCGGCTTGATCAACTGGAAAAATGAAGCCAACGACCTGGGCATCTTGCTGCAGGTGTTTGATGAGAAACGCACCTTGCGCCGCCAGGGCCAGGAATTCCTGTGGTGGGAAAAGCTTGACAACTCGAATGCAAAAGCCTGGATTGCCGCCAATCCTGGCATCGAGGGCAAGTATCTGTCCTTCCTCACGGGTTCCTCGCTGTTTGAGCAGAAGCGCCAGCGCAAGGGCGGCTCGCTGGATATCGAATACAAGGTGTCGAACGACCTGAGCTTCAACGTCAACGGCTTCTACACCCGCCTTGATGCGGACAACGTCAATACCAACTTCATGCATGCGCCGTACCAAGTCCTGTCGAATAACTGGACCAACGTGGGCGGTGCCATCCCGTCGTCGTACACGCTCAAGGGCAACACGATTACCTCGATCGCCTTCCCGTCGAAGTGCCCGGTCGCCGATTGCTCGGCCATGGGTGCATCGGTACAAGATATCATTGCTCGTCCAGGTTCCTACAGCGATTCGAAATTTGTCGACTTTAACTTCAAGTACCGCGCCAATGCTAACCTGAAGTTTACTGGTCAGGTCGGTACCACGCGCGGCACGGGCCATGCCCGCGACTACGCGTATGAAGGCTGGTTGGCATATTCGGGCAGCAGTCTAACCATGCATGGTATCGATGCGCCAGCCAATGTCGTCATCGACAATGCCGCGACGTTAAATCCGCGCACCGGTGCCCCGTTCTTCTCCGGTTGGGCAACGGACGTCACCACGCGTGACAAGGAAAACTATGGCCAGGTCGATGGCACCTACAGCACCGTATGGGATGCCGTGCCGAGCATCCGTTTTGGCCTGCGCACCGCCAAGCACGACCGTTCCCTGACCTGGCTCGAAGGCAGCTATCCAGCCGCCGCCGGCCTGCTGGAGAATGCGCCGAAAGGGTTGACGCGTTATCCAACCAGTCCCTTGTCCAACGTGCTGCAGAATCCCTGGACCTTCAGCGGTTCCTCGATGAAGGAGTGGGGCGAAAAGTACGCGACGTACAACAAGCATGCTTACCAAAGCGAATTCCAGATGACGGAAAAGGCAAATGCCGCCTACGTCATGGGTGACCTGAACTTTGCCAACGTGCAAGGTAACTTCGGTGTGCGTTATGTCAAGACCCAGATCGACGTGGCCAATGCATCGCCGAACGACGTGTGGAAACCGACCCTCAGCTCGAATACCTACAATAACTTCCTGCCGAGCGTGAATTTGCGCACGGACCTGGCGAAGGATGTCGTGTTGCGCGGCGCGGCCAGCCGCACCATGGCGCGTCCTGACTTTGGCGCCCTGGGTGCCTTGAGCCTGAACGACTTGACGATGTCCGGTTCCGGCGGTAATCCGAACCTGAAGCCGATCATGTCGAACAACGTCGATGCGGGCGTGGAATGGTATTTCATGCCGAAGTCGCTGATCGCGGTGAACCTGTATCAGATGAAACTGGCTTCGTATGTCACCTACGGTTCGTCGGTGGCGCAGTTCTACAACGCGACTCTCGGCCGCGTAACGGACTACAACATGAGCGCCGCCATCAATACCAAGGCGCGTGTGCGTGGCGTGGAACTGCAGTACACCCAGGACTTGAGCAATGGTTTCGGCTTCAGCGCCAACTACACCTATGCTGACGGCAAAGAAACGCAAGCGGCGCCAAAATCGGCTTGCGCCGATGAAGGCAACTGCGATATGGTCGGCACGTCGAAGAACTCGTACAACCTGTCGGGCTTCTTTGAAAATGCAAAATGGAGCGCGCGTCTGAATTACAGCTTCCGTTCCGCCTTCCTGAACGGCCTGGATCGCAAGAGCGCCATTTACCAGGATGACGTCGCCACCGTTTCGGCTTCCGTCAACTACAACATCAACGAGTTCCTGACCCTGTCGCTGGAAGGCAAGGACTTGAACAATCCGCTGTTGAAGTCGTATGCGTCGACCAAAGACCAGCCGCGCGCGTTCTACAAGAATGGTCGCCAGGTATTCTTTGGCCTGCGTGGCAAGATGTAAGACGTTTTACTTGGTTGATACCTCCCGGCGGACACCCGGGGTGGCATGACAATGGCGGAGCGCAGCTGGCTCCGCCATTTTTTTATTGCAAGATGGATTTTTTATATGGTGAGATACCTCCGATGACATTACACGCAATGCTGGCTTGCTTCGCCTGCGCGCTGCCACTGGCCGCCTCCGCCGCTCCCGCCACGCAGGTTTTCGCGCCGGAAGTGGTGGCTTATTATCCCGGCTGGAAATCGGCTGATTTTCCCGTTAACGGGCACAATATTCGCGCCGGCAATGTCAGCCTGATCCAGTACGCGTTCGCCGACATTTGCTGGGATGGCGAACATGGCAATCCCGCTCCCGATGGCGGCGGCGTGAGCGCCTGCCTGGATGCGCAAGGCCAGCCGTTCCGGCCGGCCAATGGCAGCATCGTGCTGCCGGCGCCGCAAGCCGATGCCGACAACTTGCGCAAGCTCAATGCGCTCAAGCAAAGTAATCCGCGGCTGCGCGTCCTGCTGTCGGTGGGGGGCTGGATCTGGTCGAACCGCTTTTCGGACATGGCCGCCACGCCGGCTGCGCGCCAGGCGTTCATCGCTTCCGCACTGGAGCTGGTGCGCCGGCATGGCCTCGACGGTATTGATATCGACTGGGAACATCCGGCCACGGGGGGAATTCCCTGTATCGAAGGCAAGGTCTGCCACCGCAGCGACGACAAGGAAAGTTATGTGCACCTGGCTAGCGAGCTGCGCAGCGCCTTCGACCAGGCTGGCAAGCAGGCGGCCGGCCGCCATTACCTGATCACCATTGCCGCCGGTGCGCATGCCAGCCTGAGCGACGACAGCGACGCCGCTCCCGGCTGGATGGCCCGCCTGACGGCGCAGCTGGACTGGATCAACCTGATGACGTATGACTACCGTGGCGTGTGGGATGCCGAGAGTGGCCAGCTGGCACCCCTGTATGCCGATCCCGCCGACCCGCAGCGCGAAAAGCAGTTGCATGCGGACGCCACCGTGATGCGCTTTCTGCGCGCCGGCGTACCTGCCGCCAAGCTGGTGCTGGGCGTGCCCTTTTATGGTTATGGCTGGAAGCAGTGCGCAGCCGGTCCCCGCGGCGACGGCCTGTACCAGCCTTGCCAGGGCGCGGCCAGCGGCAATGACGGTACGCCGACCTTCACTTACCGGCATCTGATCGAGCAGGGCTACCTGGTTGATGGCAAGGGCGCACGCGGCTTCCAGCGCTATTGGAATGCCGCCTCCCAAGTGCCGTATCTGTATCACCGCGACAGTGGCGTCTTCATCAGCTATGAAGATGCGCAGTCGGTGGTCCAGAAAGTGCGCTATATCCGCGACAAGGGCTTGCGCGGTGGCATGTTCTGGGAATTGAGCGGCGATGCGCAGCAAGTGCTAGGCACGGCCCTTGCGCCTATCCTGACGGGGGTGCAGCCATGAACCAGCGCTACCTCGCCCTCGACGTCCTGCGCGGCCTGACCGTGGCCCTGATGATCGTCGTCAATACTCCCGGTGACTGGGGCAGCGTGTATGCGCCGTTCCTGCATGCCGAATGGCATGGTTTTACTATGACGGACCTGGTGTTTCCCAGCTTTTTGTTTGTCGTCGGCAATGCACTGGCCTTTGCGCTGGGGAAATATGAAAACCTGGGTCATGGCGCCGTGCTGGCCAAGCTGTGCAAGCGCAGCGCGCTGATCTTTTTACTGGGTTTCCTGCTGTACTGGTTCCCCTTTTTCAAGCTCGACGACGCGGGTCAGTTCGCCTGGTCGCCCCTGTCGCACACGCGCATCCCCGGCGTACTGCAGCGCATCGCCGTGTGCTACCTGGCCGCCGCCCTGATCCTGCACTACTGGAAGACACGGGGCGCGCTGGTCTTCAGCGCCTGCGCCTTGCTCGGCTATTGGGCCATCCTGGCGACCTGGGGCGACTACAGCTTGCACGGCAATGCGCCGGCCAAGCTGGATCTGATCCTGCTGGGTGACAGCCACCTGTACCACGGCGAAGGCATCGCCTTCGATCCGGAAGGTATCCTCGGCACCTTGCCGGCTATCGTCAATGTCATCGCCGGCTACCTGGCTGGCAGTTTCCTGCGCCAGACGGCGCCGGCGCAGCTGCGCTCCAGCTTGGCTCAGTTGGCCGTGGCTGGCGTCCTCTGCGTGGCGGTGGCCCTGTGCTGGAATGAAGTGTTTCCGATCAACAAGAAACTGTGGACCAGTTCTTACGTGATGCTGGGCATCGGCCTGGACTTGCTGCTGCTGGCGTTGCTGATGTTCGTCATCGACGTACGCAAGATCACGGGCTGGACGTATTTTTTTGAAGTCTTCGGCAAGAACACCCTGTTCATTTACCTGGTGTCGGAAGTACTGGTGATCATCGCGTTTACCGTGCGCATCGGCGGCGGCAACCTATACCAGTGGTTGTACCAGCATGGCTTTACAGGCTGGGCGCCGGCGCGGGTGGGTTCGCTGCTGTTTGCTGTCAGCTTCATGCTGCTGTGCTGGCTGATCGCCTACGGCATGGACAAGCGCAAGTTGTATATCAAGGTCTAAAATATCAAGGTCTAAAACTTCAACTTCAGGCCGTAACGTGTGGCCAGCGCGGTGAAGAGCAGCATCAGGGCGGTGACGGCGGCGGCGTTCCACAGGCCGGCCGCGCCGCCCGTCTCCAAGTAGGGCCACCAGAAGCGCGGCAGGTGCAGTACTGCCGCCAGTTGCTGCCACAGGTCGGGCACGATGTAGGCGAACAGGGCATTGGTGCCGGCGGGTAACAGTACCACTGCCCAGGCGCGCCAGCGCCACACGTCGATGACGACATAAAACACCAGGAACAGGGCCAGGATGATGGCGCTGCAGACCAGGGTGTACGATTCCGTCGCGGCGATCTTGTTGATGTGGTGATACGGCCGCAGCAGCAGGCCGGCCGCCAGCAGGCCCAGCGCGAACCACGCCATGAAACGTATCCTCTGGGTATGGTTCAGGGCAGCGCCGCGCAGGAACAGCTGTCCCACCAGAGTGCCGGCCAACACATTGGCCGCCGTCGAGCCGAGCACCTGCGGCACGTTGACAATCCCGTTGATACCAGCCGGCAGGAAATCCAGGCTGCCCGCCGTGCCGCCCATGTACAGCGCGATCAGCAGGGAAAACACGCCCATCAGCGCCGTGCCGCTACCCTGGCACGCCAGGTACAGCAGGCTGCACAGCAGGTAGGACCAGCCGATCATGCCGAGGATGCCCCACCACGACGGTTGTAGCCAGGTGCTGGAAAATTCCGCATTCAATTCACCGCGGAAGGTCGCCAGCAGGAACAGCATCAGGGCGCCGCCTGCAGCCAGCTCAAGCTTGCCCGCGCCCTGGCGCCACAGCAGGATCATGGCCAAATAAAACAGAAGGAAGAACATGGCCTGCGGCAGCAGCGCCGCCTGCGCATCATAGCGGTAGGCATTCGCCAGCACCACGCCGGCCAGCATCAGGCTGGCGGAGCGCCACAGCAGGCGCCCCAGCAAGGCTGGTGTGACGTGGCCGCAATGGCGCTGCAAGGCCAGTGGAATGGCCATGCCGACCATGAACAGAAAGCCGGGAAAGACCAGGTCGGGCACGGTGATGCCGTCGGCGCGCGCTCCCGCATGTTCGAGCCAATAGGCAATGCCGGGCATGCCGGCCAGGTAGTTGACCCAGATCATGGTGACGATCACGCAGCCGCGAAAGGCGTCCAGGCTGGTCAATCGTTCGGCGGCGGGGGAGGTGGCTGGCGGCATGGGAGGATGAGGGAAGGTCGAAAAAAAAGCAGCCCCGGCCTGAGCCGGGAACTGCCTTGCGTCTGCTTGAGGGAGCAGGACTTACTGTGCCGCTGCTGCCGGCGCCGTCGCTGCCGTGGCAGGACGGTTCAGCCACAGGATCCAGTAGCGGGCCAGGTCGCCCACGCCGTCGCCGCCCTTGACCGTTTCCAGTACCTTGATGGCGTCGTCTTTCTTGCCCGCCATGGCGTAGGAATAGCCGAGGCGCAGCTTGGCGTCTTCAGCACGCTTCAAGCCGCCCTTGGCGATGCCTTTCTGAATCAGGTCGATACCTTTGTCGAACTGGTCCATCGTCACGAAGGCGTAGCCCAGGTTGATCAAGCCCGTGCCATCCTTGCTCTTCATGGCCGAGGCTTCGCCGCTGGCGATGCTTTTCGCATCGTCGGCCGCCGCCTTGTTGGCTTGGTCGCGCAGTTTCTTGTGCTTGGCGGCATTTGCGCCCGTGCCCAGCACGCCTTTGGCAAAGCCCGCGTCGAGGACTTTTTTCGCTTCCGTCGGGAAGGCGTTCTGCAAGGCGATTTCAGCCATATCGCTGTAATCTTGCGGCGACATCGTGCCGACGGCCTGGAATTGCAGGCGCAGCACGTCCAGCGCGAAGCGGTCGGAATAACCGGCCTTGCCTTGCAAACGGCCCAGCAGGTCGCTCCAGTAGTCGTCCGACGGGTAGTAGCGCACCAGGTTTTCCATGGCGACCAGGTAGGTGGCCGGATCCTTGCTCTTCGAGCCCGTGTTGGCCAGCAATTGCAGTTCTTCGATGCTCGGCGTCTTGCCCGCTTGCTGCTTGGCCGTCAGGTCGGCCATCAGTTCCTGCTTGGCGCGCGCGAAATCGTTGCTGAAGTAATAGGCGCGGATGATGTAGGGACGCACGGTGGCGACGTCGCCTGTTTCCGTCTGGTAACGGGTGAACCACTTGATGGCGTTCGGGTAATCCTTGGCGTTGTAGTGGTAGTTCGCCAGTGCCTGGATGAAGTCGCCCTGGGCTTTCTTGTCCAGCTTGCCCGATTCGATCACCGCTTCCAGTGCCGTCATGGCCATCGGCGCATTGTTGGTGGTCGAGGCCAGCGCTACGCGCAGGCGGTTCAGCACGAATAATTCATACGGCGTCAGGGCTGGAATGGCGGCAGCCTGGTCGATGCGGCTTTGCACGTCGGCGTAGTTTTTGGCATCCATCGATGCCTTCACGGCGGTCGGATCGAGCAGCTTGAACACTTCAGGGCGCACCGAATCGGCCGGAGCGGCAGCGGCAGCGGCGGCTGGCTTGGCATCCTGCGCGTGAGATAGGGATGGCAGGACATTCAGGCCGATGGCGGCCAGGAGCAGGCTAAGACGGGCAAGACGGAATTGGGACATGGGTTATCCTTCAATCAATAACAAAAATACGCTCCGGTACTGGTTGCCGCAACAGCGTGTGGCGGCATTTTCCGGGGGCAGGGAATCTTAAAAAACACGTATTCTGCCATCCTGATCGCACAAGTCAAAGGGCGGCAGCATGGTAAACAACGGCTATTGTCACATAAACGGCTGGGCCGGAGCGCCAAACGTGCGCGCCAGGGCTTGCCCTTTGGCATCGAACAGCAGGCAGCGCTGCGGCGGCAGATGCAGGCGCATGGCGTCGCCCGCCTGGCGCAAGCCATCCTCGGCCGGCAGCTTGACGGCCAGCATCTCGGTCACGCCCGGCATGCTGGCGTAAACGATGGCCACGTCGCCCAGATATTCGACATGGCTGACACTGGCCCCGATCACGTTGTTGTTCGCCGTCTCCCCGTGCTGCAGGACCACATGTTCGGCGCGCACGCCCAGGGTCAGCTGGTCGCCCGGCGCCACGGTCTCGCCCTGCGCTTCGACGTCGATGACAGCGCCGCCGGGCAGGCGCACGGCCACGGAGCCGGGACCGCAGGCAACGGCCTCGCAAGCGACGAAGTTCATCTTCGGCGCGCCCAGGAAACCGGCCACGAACAGGTTGCCGGGATGGTTGTATAACTCATGCGGACTGCCCACCTGCTCGATGCGCCCGCCGTTGAACACCACGATGCGCTCGCCCAGGGTCATCGCCTCGACCTGGTCATGCGTGACGTAGATCATGGTGGTTTTCAGTTCCTGGTGCAGGCGCGAAATTTCCACCCGCATCTGCACGCGCAGCGAGGCGTCGAGGTTCGACAGCGGTTCGTCGAACAGGAACACCTTGGGCTTGCGCACGATGGCGCGGCCGATGGCCACGCGCTGGCGCTGGCCGCCCGACAGGTCCTTCGGTTTGCGCTTGAGCAAAGGCGTGATCTGCAGGATCTCGGCCGCGCGCTCGACGGCGGCGCGCACGTCCGCCTTCTTGTGTCCAGCCAGGCTTAGGGCGAAGGCCATGTTCTCGTACACCGTCATGTGCGGATACAGGGCATAGCTCTGGAAGACCATGGCCAGGCCCCGCTCGGCCGGCGCGATATCGTTGGCCAGCTTGCCGCCGATATGCAGCTCGCCGCCCGTGATGTCTTCCAGCCCGGCGATCATGCGCAGCAGGGTCGATTTGCCGCAGCCGGACGGCCCTACGAAGACGATGAATTCGCCGTCGCGGATATCGAGGTCGATGCCGTGGATGACCGGGTGCTTGTCGTCATACAGCTTGACGATGTTCTTTAAAGCGATATGTGCCATGGGCTGTGCGATTCCTAGCTTGCGCTGGCCGGCGTGGACGTGGCGCCGGCGTCAGATTGGTCGGAAACGTCCTTCGGGCCGATGCGCATGAAGCGCGACAGGATCAGTACGGGCACGGCCGACACCAGCACCCACAGGAAAAAGGTCTTGTAGCCGAGTGCCGTCTGGATGTCGCCGCTGATCATCTTGAACAGCACGAAACCCAGCTGCATCACGCCGGTGGCGAAGGCATAGTGGGCCGTCTGGTACTTGCCGACTGAAACAACCTGCATCATGAACAGGATCAGGCCGACGAAACCGAAGCCATAGCCGAACATTTCCACGCTGAGCGCGGCCGTGATCAGGGTCAGATCGGTGGGCATGCTGTGGCTCAGGTAATAGAACACCAGGTTCGGCAAGTTCATGGCCAGGATCAGGAAGAACATGGCGCGTTTCAGACCCAGCCAGGATGTGAAATAGCCGCCGCCTATGCTGCCCAGCAGGAAAGCGACGGTACCGGCCGTGCCGTACACGGCGCCCACTTCCGTTGTCGACAGGCCCAGGCCGCCCAGCTCGCGCGCTTCGCGCAGGAACAGCGGGCCGATGGTCTGCACTTGCGCCTCGCCGGCGCGGAACAGGATGATGAAGGCGATCATGCCCCAGATGCCGGGCTTTTTCAGGAAGTCCACCAGCACGTCCCACAGGGTGCGGCTGATGCCAGCCACGCTCTTGTCGGCCACGGCCGCGTTGCGCACCTGCGGCAGCGCCCACAGGTGATACGCGGCCAGCGACAGCATCATGGCGCCGATAATCAGAAAGATCACCGACCATGCGGGCTTGATGCCGATTTTTTTCTCCAGGTAGCCGGCCAGGATCACCAGGCCGCCCAGCGAGATGAATTTGCCCGCATTGAAGAAGGCGCCTTGCCAGCCAGCGTAGGCCGCCTGCTGCTTGTCCGACAGGCTGGCGATATACAGGCCGTCGCAGACGATGTCGTGCGTGGACGAAGCCAGTGCGGCGACGAACAGCACGGCGATGCAGGCGGCGAACCACAGCGGCGTTTGCAGCGCCAGCGCGATCAGGCCCAGGCTCAGGCCACCGGCGAATTGGAACAGCACCACCATGGTCTTCTTGCTCGACGCCAGCTCCAGGAATGGGCTCCACAGCGACTTGAAAACCCAGGCAAAGCCGATCAGGCCCGTCCAGCGGGCGATCTGGTCGTTCGGCACGCCCATGCTCTTGAACATCAGGCCGGCTACCAGGGCGACCGCGTAAAACGGTAGGCCCTGGGCGAAGTACAAGGTGGGCACCCACGAAATCGGGCTGCGGACGCCGCCCTTGCTACGGTTGCTGCTGGTCTTGTCGTTCATGGATGCTTCCTCGGGTCGTCTTGAAAGTGCGGTTTGATTCGGTGGCAAGGGCGGCGCTCACTGGCAGCGCCGCCTGGCCTCGGCCATGATGATGCGGTCGGCCGCCTCCTGCGCGTACACGCCGCTGGCGGCCTGGTAGCGTGCGGCCATCGTCGCCAGACGCTGCAGCCTGCTACCCACCGCCTGCAGCGGCAGGGCGCCAGAGGCCAGCGCGGCGCTGACGTCGTCCAGCGCGGCCGGCAACTGCGCGGCATCGGCCAGCAGGGCCATGTCGGCACCGGCGGCCAGGGCGCGTGCGCCGACATGCCCGCCGTGCGCGTCGATGCCGGGCGTGAGCAGCACGCCGCCATAGCCCCACTGCTGGCGCAGCAAGCCATGCATCACCGCGTGCGACAGACTGGCGGGCTGGCTTGCGTCGAGGGCTGGATAGGCTACGTGTGCGCTCAGCATCGATGCCGTCTGCGTGGCGGCCTGGCGAAACGGCACGAAATCGTGTTCTTCCAGCTGCGAGCGGGTCTTGTCGACGCTGCGGAGCTGGCCACCGGCAGCGTGCTGCGGCAGGTACAGCCTGGCGCAGCACGCCACGCCCTCGGCCTGACAGCCCGCCGTCCAGGCTTGCGCCATGGCGGCCGCTTGTGCCGGATCGCCGCCAAACGCCTGCGCCGCGCCAGGCGCCTGTGCGGCGCCGGTGTCGAGATTGATCAGGGGCGCCAGCAGCCAGTTGATGCCCAGTGCGCGCAAGCCGCGCGCTGTCGCCGCGCCCGTGCCGTTGGCCAGCTCCGCATCGCCAAGGGCGCACAGGTCCATGGCGCCCGGCGGCTGGGGCAGCCAGTCCGGGCAAGCCGGGGGCATGCCGGCCGGGTCGATGGCGATCAGCGCTTGCGGACCCAGGGCGCGCCGCAAGTCCGCGCTCAGGCGAGTCAGCTGCGCGGCATCGCGCAGATTGGCCGCGTGCAGGCACACGGCGCGCACGCCGCTGGCCTGCAGCCATTGCGCCGTGGCCGCATCGAGTTCGGTGCCGGGGATGCCCGTCATCAGCAGCTGCCCGGCAAGCCGGCGCAGGTCGGTGGCGATGGCGGCGCTCATTTGACGGCGCCGTCCATGCCGCGCATGAAGAAGCGCTGGGTAAACAGGAACGCCAGCAGGGTCGGCACGATGGTGATCAGGGTGCCGGCGGCGATCACGCGCGTGCTGCTGCCAAACGTGCCGCGCAAATACAGCACGCCGACCGACAGCGGGAATTCATCGGGTTTGCTCATGACGATGGAGGGCCAGATGTATTCATTCCACGATTCGACGGCCGTCAGGATGCCGACGGTGGCCAGCCATGGCGTAATCAGGGGCAGCATGATGCGGCTGAAGATCACCCATTCGCTGGCGCCGTCGACGCGCGCCGCGTCGATCAGGTCTTGCGGCACTTCCTCGAACGCCTGCTTGAGCAGCAAGATGGCCACGGCCGTCACCACGTTGGGCAGGATCACGCCTGTATAGGTGTCGACCAGGCTCATTTGCGTGATGGTGATGAAGTTGACGAGAAAGTTCACTTCCGACGGCAGCACCAGGGTGGCCAGGATCAGGCCGAACACCAGCTTGCGGCCGCGAAATTTCAGGCGCGCCAGCGGATACGCGGCCAAAGAGCACAGCAGCAGTTTCCAGAAGACGGTAAACACGGCGATCAGCACCGAGTTTTTGAAGAACGACCAGATGGGGATGGCGTTGAACACTTCGATGAAGTTCTCAAAGGACGGGGCCTTGGGCCAGAAGGTGGGTGGGAAGGCGAAGATGTTGCCTTCCGTGGAAATGGCCGTCACCAGGGTCCACCAGAAAGGGAAGACGCAGACGACGGCGATCGCGCACAGCACGGCATAGTGGCCGGCATATTGGCCTATGCTTTGCAAACGCGTTTTCAGTGGGCGGGAGCGGGTTGTCATGGTCATTCCCCTGTCAGCGGTGCTTGGGTTTGAGGTAGCGCAGGCACAGCAGGGCGATGGCTATGCAAAACAGGGACACGACGAAACTGGCGGCCAGCGCGCGCGGCAGTTTCAAGTGTTTGAGGCCCTGATCGTAGGCGTAGTACAGCGCCGTGAAGGTCGAGTTCATCGGGCCGCCCTGGGTCAGCACGTCGACTTCCTGGTACGCCTTCAGAGCTGCCAGCACGGACAGGATGGAACACAGCATGATGGTCGGGCGCAGCATCGGCACGGTGATCTTCCAGAAGCGCTGCCAGCGGTTGGCGCCATCGAGCATGGCCGCTTCCTGCATGTCCGACGGTATCGACTGCAGCGCCGCCAGGTACATCACCATGTACCAGCCCAGGCCGCGCCACAGCGTGACGAACATGACGGCAAACAGGGCCAGGCTGTCGTTCGTCAGCCAGCCCACGGGCGCGTTCACCAGTTTCAGGGTCAGCATCACGTAATTGAGCGCGCCCTGTTCATGGAACATGAAGCCCCACATGATGCCGACCACGGACACGGTGGTCACCACGGGTACGTAGAAGGCGGCGCGGAACAAACGGATGCCGGGCAGGCGGTTGTTCACCAGCACGGCCAGCACGATGGCGCCCACTTGCACGAAGGGCACCATCAGCAAAAACATCAGTGAATTCTTCAGGCCCGAGACGAACATCTCGTTGTTGAAGATGTAGCGGAAGTTATCCAGGCCGACGAAGCGCGTCTCGCGTATCAGGCTGTAGTCGGTGAACGCCAGCACGGAGCCGTAGCCGACGGGCCAGAAGGAAAAGGCGGCCAGCAGCAGCAGGGCGGGGGCGAGAAACAGCCAGGCTTGCAGGGTGTGGCGGTGGGCGAGTTTCATGGATGTCCTCAGTGGCGCGGCAGGGTGGCCAGCTTGCGGTTCCAGATGGCGACGGCCTGGTCCAGCGCCTGTTTCACATCCTGCTTGCCCGTCACGCCCGCCTCGACGGCTTTGACCAGCGAGCGGCGCAATTCGTCGTAGTCGTCGATGCCGGCCACGTACAGGGTGCGCGAGTGGCCCATCGACAGGGCGCCGGCAGCTACCGCCTTTTCGGCCGCGCCCGCGTTTTGCGGCGTGGCGAGGAAAAACGGGTCGGCGGCCGCCTTGACGGTGGTGGGGAAGACGCTGGCCTGTTTGGCGAAGGCCAGCTGGTTGGCGTCGTTCGTCAGGAAGCGCGCGAACTTGCCCACGGACGGCAGCAGGCGCGCCGGCACGCCTTTCGGAATGGCGAAGTGCACCAGCCAGCCGCCGTCGGCGATGCCTGTGGGGCCCAGCGGCGCGGGCGCCACGTCGGTGATGGCGTAGATGTCTTTCGCATCGCTGCGGATGCGCTGCATGGCCGTGGGCGGCGCCAGCAGCATGCCCAGGCGGCCGCCCTTGTAGGCGTCGATCACGGCCGGGAAATTGTCTTCGGCGAACAGGCTTTCTTTCAACAGGCCGCCCACCTTGTAGGTGTCGGCCAGCTTTTGCACCAGCGCCACGTGCTGCGATGAATTGAAGACGGCGCGGTTGTAGGTAATCACAGACAGGCCCTGCTGCATGAACAGGCCGTCGATTTTCGACAGGGCCGGGGCGATGCCTGCCTTGCCCGTGCGTTGCGCGATCTGGCGTGCGAACGCCAGCTGTTCATCGAGGCTGGCGGGGCCGCGCGTGAGGCCCGCCTGCTTGAAAATGGCGGTATTGAAGGCGATCACCGCGACATTGCTGTACATGGGGAAACCGTAGGTGCGGCCCTTGAAACGCAAGTCGTCCAGGGCGCTGGGAATGTAGCTGGCGCGCGCCTCCGCAATCAAGCCATCGACGGGCGTGAGCAAGCCGTCGCGGGCAAATTCGTCGGCCCAGGGCACGTTCAGGCTGACCAGTGCGGGCGGCGTGCCGGCCACGATGCGCGTGACCAGCTTGGTCTGGATGACGTCCCAGGGAAAGTCTATCCATTCGATCTTGACGTCGGGATTCTGCGCCTCATAGCGCGCCACCACCGCATTGAAATACGGCGTGAACTTGGGCTTCATGCTGAAGGTCCAGAATTCGATTTTCTCGGCAGCCCATGCCTGTGGCGCGAGCAGGCTCGCGCAGGCAACAACCGCCAATAGTCTCTTGTTCGTCATGTTTATCCTGGAGCGCAAAGCTCCAATGTCTATGAGTCTGCGGCGCGGGTACATGCCCTTGCCGTCGCTTATATTCGGGTGCTTCTGCCGGCAGCTGCGCCCCGTGCCGGGGGCGCAGCTGCCGAATATTGCTTGAATACTGCTTAATTTGTCTTCGTGACCTTGCTCAAATGGCGCGGCGCATCCGGATCCATGCCGCGCGCGGCCGACAGTTTGGCCGCCATCACATAGAAAGACTGGATGGCAACGATCGGGTCGAGGTCCGGCGTGGCCGCCACGGGCAGGGTCAGGTCGCGCTCGGCCACGTCGGCGGGGGCCGCCAGCAAGACCTTGGCGCCGCGGCCGCGCATTTCCGTCGCCAACTGCAGCAGGCCGGCCTGGGTCGGGCCGCGCGTGGCAAAAATGAGCAGCGGGTAGCCGTCTTCGATCAGGGCCATCGGACCATGCTTGATTTCGGCGCCGCTGAAGGCTTCCGCCTGCAGGGCCGAGGTTTCCTTGAATTTCAAGGCCGATTCCAGCGCCACGGGGAAGCTGATGCCGCGGCCCACGACCATAATGTTGCGCGCCGGCGCCAGCACGTCGATCGCCGGCGACCAGTCGACGCGGGTCGCTTCGAGCAGCGCCTCAGGCAGCGCTTCCAGGCCCGCCTGCAGCTCGGGATCGTTCTGCCACTGGGCTACCATGCGTGCGCCGGCGACCAGGCTGGTAATGAAGCTCTTGGTGGCGGCGACGCTTTGTTCCTTGCCGGCGCGCAGGGGCATGGCCCACTCGGCGGCGTGCGCCAGCGGCGAATCGATGTCGTTGACCAGGGCCACGGTGGTGGCGCCGCCGTCGCGGAAGTAGCGGATCGGCTCGACCACGTCCGGGCTCTGGCCCGATTGCGAAATCGAGATGGCCAGCGTATCGCGCGTCACCAGCGGCGATTTGTTCAGGGTCACCAGCGACATCGGCAGGGACGCGACGACACGGCCCAGGCGCGCCATGATCAGGTAAGCGACGTAGTTGCAGGCGTGATCCGAGCTGCCGCGCGCGATGGTCAGCGCGGTCGAGAACGAGGTGCTCCTCAATTTGCGGCCCAGTTCCGCGTACCGTTCCGTATCGCTGGCCAGTTGCAGGGCGACGCATTCGGCGGCGGAAATGGCTTCTTTAAGCATCATTGAGGTCACAGATTTCTCCTTCTATATACACAGCTTTGAGTTTGAGATCGCGATCGAGTACCACCAGATCGGCGTAAGTGCCGGGGGCCAGCCGGCCACGTTCTTCCAGGCCCAGGTAATCGGCGGCGTTGGTCGACACGCGCTTGGACGCGTCGGCCAGGTCCAGTCCCAGTCCTACCAGGTTGCGCAGCGCTTGGTCCAGGGTCAGGGTGCTGCCCGCCAGGGTGCCGTCGGGCAGGCGCACGCCGCCCATGCATTTCTGCACGGCGTGGCGGCCCAGCATGTATTCGCCGTCCGGCATGCCGGTGGCGGCGGTCGAATCGGTGACGCAGTACAGGCGCGGGATGGCGCGCAGGGCCACCTTGATGGCGCCCGGATGCACGTGCAGCAGGTCGGGTATCAGTTCGGCGTATTCGGCGTGCGCCAGGGCGGCGCCGACCATGCCCGGCTCGCGGTGATGCAGGCCGCTCATGGCGTTGAACAGGTGCGTAAAGCCCATGGCGCCATGCTCCAGCGCGGCCACGCCGTCTTCATAGGAACCGAGCGTGTGGCCGATCTGCACGCGCACGCCGGCATCGGCCAGCGTGCGCACCAGTTCCAGGTGGCCGGCGATTTCCGGCGCCACGGTGATGACGCGCAGCTTGGCCAGGGTTTGCAGGCGTTCGATTTCGGCCAGCGTGGCGGCGCGCGCGTAGTTGGGCTGCGCCCCGAGCTTGCCGGAATTGATGTACGGGCCTTCCAGGTGGGCGCCCAGCACGCGCGCCGTGTTCGGACGGCGGTGGTTGGCGGCAATGCCGATGGCCGTCAGGGCCATGTCGATATCTTCCGGCGGCGCCGTCATGGTGGTGGCCAGCAGGCTGGTGGTGCCGTGGCGCGCATGTATGGCCGCGATGGTGTAGACGGCGTCGCCGCCTTCCATGATGTCCTTGCCGGCGCCGCCATGCACGTGCAGGTCGATAAAACCGGGCAAAATATAATCGTCGCCATTGGTCGACGGGTGGAGGGAATTGCCCGTGATGCTGTCGACCCGCTCGCCGAAGGCGATGGCGCCGTGGATCCAGCCGCCGGGGGTAAGGATATTGCCTTTGATAGTGCTGCTCATCTGCGCGACTCCGCTACGAATTCATAATAATCACTGCGGCAATACGAGTGGGTCAGTTCCACCGCTGCGCCGTTGTCGAGATAACTGACACGGGTGATGTGCAGCATGGCTTCACCCGTCTTGATATTGGCCAGCTTGGCCTGTTCCGCCGTGGCGTTGACGGCGCGGATATGCTGCAGCGCGCGCATCGGGATGGTGCCGCGCGACTCCAGATAGCCGTACAGCGAATCGGTCACCTGCTGCGGGTCCGGCATATACAGCGCGGGGATGGTGGTGGTCTCAATCGCCATCACCACGTCGTCGGCCGTGCGCAAACGGCGCAGGCGCGCCACCGGCATGTGCGGCGACAGGCCCAGCGACAGCAGTTCCAGCGGCGCGGCCGCGCCGATATCGCGCTGCAGCCAGCGCGAGCCGGCCGTGAAGCCCCGCTGGCGCAATTCTTCCGAAAAGCTCGTCAGGCGCGACAGCGGCTGCTCCAGCTTGGGCGTGATGTAGGTACCCGAGCCGCGCCTGCGCGTCAGCATGCCCCGGTCGCACAGCATGTCGATGGCTTTGCGCGCCGTGACGCGCGAGATTTCCAGGATATCTGACAGCACGCGCTCGGAAGGCAAGGCCTGGTTGGCGCGCCAGTCGCCGCTGGCGATGCCGTCCGACAGCATGTTCGCCAGTTGCATGTAGAGCGGCGTGTCGCTGGCCGGATTGGGTTTGAAGGCAGACAGTTTGGCCAGCATGGTCATTGCTCCTGCAAGTGCTTGCGTATCAGGCGCAGGCCGCCTGCGGCCGAGTCGCCCTGTGCCGGCACGACCAGTTGCAACAGTGTCGCCGGCAGGTAGGCCGACAACGGCGCCGCCAGGCCGCCGCACAGGGCCACGGGCAAGGTGCCGGCCGGGTCGAGGGCCTTGGCGATGAGGGCGATCTGCTGGCCCGCATCGACCAGGATGGTGCGCGCCACTACATTGGTGGCCGCGTGTTCGAGCACCAGCCGCGCCAGTTGCGCGAAAGTGGTCTGGCTGGCGGCCGCCAGCCATACTTGCATGGCGTTGCGCTGGCCGCCGCAGGCGTCGATGACGGCCGTGGCGAAGGCACTGCCGGGCACGCGCCCGTCGACCACCTGCTGCGCGTGGTTGATGGCGCGCATGCCGATCCAGGCGCCGCCCGCTTCGTCGCCGGAAGGGAAGCCCCAGCCGCCCACTTCGTGACGGCTGCCGTCCGCGTGCAGCACTTCGCCCACGCTGCCGGTACCGATGGCGACGATGACGCCCGGCTGGCCGGCATGCGCGCCCAGCAGGGTGGTCAGGGCATCCGATTCGAGTGCGACGGCAGCATAGCCGGGATTGTGTTCGACGAAGCTGGCGGCCCACTGCTTGTTGTGCACGCCGGCCAGGCCCAGGCCGATGGCCATGCGCTGCAGCGATGGCTGTTCCAGGCCGGCGGCGCGAAAGGCCAGGGTGACGGCATGGGCCACGGAGGTCCAGGCCCGTTCGATGCCCAGTCCCAGGCCGGAAGGGCCGCTTTGTCCCTGCGCCAGTTCTTGGCCATCGAGGCGCGCCAGGCGCACGCGGGTGCCGCTTCCCCCGCCGTCGACGCCGATTATGTATTCGATCATGTTGTGCAGTCCCGCATATGGTTGATTGCGCCTGTCTCGTATTTTTTGTCGGGCGACGAAAAAGCTGAAGGCACTATATTGTCGCCTCGATGGCTTGTCAACAGGTATTTAAGTGGTATTATAAATTGCCTTGCGCGATGCAGCGTCATGCCCGAAGGAGTGACTGCAAGTATTTGTTAATAAAGGTTTTTTTCTGTATGCTGAATGGTATTGAAATTGGCCTTATTTAATGCCAATTTTTCACGAGTGGTCTGTGCCGCGCACTGTTGTATTGCTTGTATGCATGCTTGGCAAGGGACGCCATGAAGAGTAAAGTCCGCCTTTTACACCTGAGTTGGAAGAGCATGATGAACGACAAGGCAGCAAAGAGCGAGTACTGGGACGACTGGCAGCAAGAGGCGCTGGCCGCTGGCGTGTCGGCACCGCTGGCCGCGCTGGGCATGGAAATGATGCGCACGCACCGCAAGAACCGCTGGCCGAAGGATTTCCTGGGCCGCGAAAGCGATGGCCCGGTCATGATTGAAATGTGCCTGGAAGATGAAGCGGAAACGGAATTGTTCTTTATCGAGAACCTGTATCCCTACGATGCAGCGCTGATCGAAAAGACGCGCCGCCGCCTGTGCCTGCACTAGGCAGACACGCGCGCGTGAGGGGAACGGCCGCCTTGTGCGGCCGTTTTTACGTCATTGGCTGGAATTTTTCGTTGCGCGCGCGTGCGTGCATGCGCAGGCTCAGCAGACCGACGGCGATCAGCAGCAGCGAATGCGTGCTTGGTTCATATGGCGTGGGTATGCGCAGGGCCGCCTGCGGAGGCGGGAAAATGGCCAGGCGTACGGCCAGTGTGGCCGGTATCGCCTGGTACGCGGCGTAGCGGCCAGGCGGCGTGTCTGCCGCCTGCGTGTTGCCGGCGGCCCATAGCGACAGGGCCGCGCCCAGCAAGATCATCTTTTTCATCATGTTGTGAATTTCTGCCGAGGGCTGAGCGTTGATACCCATGGGCGCGCAGCGTGCCGGCCCATGTCCTGTCCCCAGTGTGTATGCTTGCCTCCAGTGCTGGTGATACCGCACTGAATGATATATTTTTATAAATTAAGTGTATTAAAGCATAATAAAATCAAAATGCCTACGTCTTTTTGCAAATAAGCGCATGCGCTGCGTGCGCTAGGCGGCCGGACACTATTGCAGGTGGGAAATGACGTGGCATTTTCATGGGGGAGTGTCATAATAGCCCAGGCATTTTCGCCCAGGTATGGAGTAAATGATGAGCAAGGCACAGGACAGCAAGAAGGAAGCCAAGAAGGAACCGGCCAAGAGCATGAAGGAAAAGAAGGAAGCCAAGAAGGTCAAGAAAGAAGAACGCAAGCGCTAATCATGCGCTTGCGCCGTTCATTGACGCGCCCGTGGCGTGCGCCGGCCCTGCTGGCGGCGTTCGCCCTGTTGGCCTTTGGTGTACCCGTGTCCGGCGTGCTGGCGCAGCAAAAGGCAGCGCCGTCCACGTTCGGGCAAGTGGTGGGCAATGCCGTGCTGTGCATCGACCAGATCGACAACAAGGCCTTCTATGCCTATTTGCTGACGGCCTTCGGCCCCGCCTACAAGCATGAAGGGGGCGCCTACTGGTTCCGCGCAGACGCTAGCCTGTGGGGCGCGCCGATTACCGACGTGATCGTCAGCGACGATACCAGTCCCCTCGTCTTCATGGGCGTGGTGGCGGACGCGACCCCGGAAAAGCTGGAGCCGGCCATCCGCAGCGCCTCGGGCCTGCGTTTCAATAAGCTCGACAATTCCGCCTTTCCTGTCCGTGGTTCCGTGCCTGGCAGTAAAATCGTCTACTTCCGTAGCAAGGCGAAAGTGTATTGCGCCAAATACAAGCCGTTGCCGCCCGCCCGCACCCGATGAGGGTACCGGCTTGCCGCCGCGCATTTTGATCGTTTTATCCGCAGGGTCTCCATGTACACGCATTATTTCCAGCTCAAGCAATCGCCGTTCTCGATCGCCCCCGATCCGCGCTACCTGTTCATGAGCGAACGCCACCGCGAAGCGCTGGCGCACTTGCTGTATGGCGTGGGCAGCGGCGGCGGCTTCGTGCTGTTGACGGGAGAAATCGGCGCCGGCAAGACCACCGTGTGCCGCTGCTTCATGGAGCAGATTCCGGAAAACTGCCAACTGGCGTATATCTTCAATCCGAAACTGTCCGTCGAAGAATTGCTGCTGTCCATTTGCGAGGAATTCCGCATCGCCTTGGCGCCCGGCGTGGCCAGCGTGAAAGGCTATGTCGACGCCATCAATGCACATCTGCTGGCCAGCCATGCACAGGGCAAGAACAATGTGCTGATCATTGATGAAGCGCAAAACCTGTCCGCCGCCGTGCTGGAACAGCTGCGCTTGCTGACCAACCTGGAGACGAGCGAGCGCAAGCTGCTGCAGATCATCCTGATCGGCCAGCCGGAATTGCGCGCCATGCTGGCCCGGCCCGAGCTGGAGCAACTGGCGCAGCGCGTGATTGCTCGCTATCACCTGGGCTCGCTGACGGCCGAGGAAACCGCCAGCTATATCCGCCACCGCCTGGCCGTGGCAGGCAGCACGGCGCAGACGCCGTTCGCGCCCCGGCTGATGGCGCAGATCCATGCCTTGAGCCACGGCGTGCCGCGCCGCATCAACCTGCTATGCGACCGCGCGCTGCTGGGCGCCTATGTGGAAAACCAGCCGCAGGTGACGCGCCAGATACTGCGCCGTGCCGCCGAGGAAGTGTTTGCGGAAGAGGGGAAGCCGATTGCCGGACGGGGCCTGCGCTGGCCGCACGTCGCGGCCGGCGTGCTGGCCGGCGCCGTGGTCACGGCCGCGCTGGCCTGGCATTTCTTACCGCACGCCAGCGTGCTTGTACCGGCGCTCACTGCACCGGCACCGGCCTTGGCCGCGTTACCGGCGGCGTCTGCAGCGGTGGCCTCGTCCGCGTCCGCGTCCGCGCCCGCGCTCGCCAGCGTGCCGGACCGCAACGCCGTGCTGCACCAGCTGGCTGCCCTGTGGGGCGAACAGTTGCCGCCCGGCGATGCTTGCCAGGCGGGTGCGCGCGCCGGCCTGCGCTGCCTGCACAGCCGGGGTGGCATTGCCGAACTGCGCGTGCTGGACCGTCCCGCCATGCTGGCCTTGCGCGATGTGCAAGGGGCGGAACAGCAGGCGCTGCTGACGCGGCTGCAGGGCGAGACTGCCACGCTGATACTGGACGGTAAGCCTCAAAGCCTGCCGCTGGCCCAGCTGGCGCAGCGCAGCGATGGCAGTTTTACTACCTTTTGGCGCGCCCAGCGCGCTTGGCGCGACGAGGTGCCGCTGGGTGCCCGCGGCGCCGACGTGGACTGGCTGGCGCAGCGCCTGGCGCAACAGCGGGGCATGCCGGCCCCGGCCGCTAATTTGCCGCTCGATGCCGAGATGCAAGCCCAGCTGCGCGCTTTCCAGCAGAGCCAGAACTTGCGCGCCGATGGCCTGGCGGGACCAAAAACCTACATACGCCTGATGCAACTGGGTGACAACGCGGAGCCGCGCCTGAGCAGTGCAGCTCCTGCCGTGGCAGCGCCCGCTGCGACGGCGATGGTGGCGGGGAAATAAGATGTCCTACATACTTGAAGCACTGAAAAAATCGCAGGCCGAGCGCCAACTGGGCGAGTTGCCTTCGATCCACGCACCGCAAGTGCAACTGCACGATGGCGCAGCGTCCTCTGCTGCACGGCGCGCGCCCGTCTGGCTGGCGCTGGGCGGCGTGAGCGTGGCCGTGGTTGTTGCGCTGCTGCTGTGGCAGCCTTGGCAGGCGACCGCTCCTGCTGCCGCTCCTGTCGTCCCTGTTGTACTGGCCCAGGCCGTGCCCGCACCGTTGCCCGTGGCTGCCCCGCCAGCAGTACCCGCGCCGGCGCCTGTGCCGCTGGCTGCCCCGTCCGTGCCGCCAGCGGCCACCGCCGCGCCCGCGCACCATGCCAGGCCCGTGGCGGAACCGAAGCAGGAGACGCCCGGCCAGGCTGCGCCGCCACCCGTTGTGGCCCCGATGCCTGCAGCACCGCCCGCGCCCACGCCTGGCGCCGAGGAAAGCGTGCCCGGCATGCGCGACTTGCCCGAGCCGATACAGCGGCAAATCCCGCCGGTCGCCATCGGCGGCTATATTTATTCGAAGAATCCGGCCGAGCGCCTGTTGCTGATCGACAAGGTCTTGCGCCATGAAGGCGAGGAGCTGGCGCCCGGCCTGGTGCTGGAAAAGTTGCAGCCGAAGGCGGCCATCTTCAGCTTCAAGGGCTACCGCTACCGCGTGCCGTATTGAGTTGTTGCGCATCAAGGCCGGGCCGCCATCGCTGAACCATACTGGCCTGGCCTGGTCGAACCAGGGTCGCTGCGCCCGTGTGCGCGGCCGGGGAGTTCCCATGATTGCTGCCGCAACTGCTGGTGAGGGTGCGCTTGATACGGATGCGCCGGAAAATCTGGCGCGCATCGACCATATCGTCGTGCTGATGATGGAAAACCGCTCGTTCGACCACATGCTCGGCTACCTGAGCCTGGAAGGCGGGCGCGCCGACATCGACGGCTTGCAGGCCAGCCATGCCAACGTGCACGCGGGCGTGGCCTACCCCGTGCACCATTTGCGGCGCACGGTCTTCGGCCCGCAGCAAGACCCGTCGCATACGGGCCTGTCGGTGGCGCAGCAATTGCAAAACAATAACGGCGGCTTCATCGACGACTATGCGCAAACGCATCCGGGCGACCCCGACATCGATCTGGTGATGGGTTACTACAACGGCGCCGACTTGCCCATGTATGATTTCCTGGCGCAGCAGTTTTGCGTCTGCGACCGCTGCTACAGCTCCGTGCCTGGCGCCACCTGGCCCAACCGCCTGTATGCGATCAGCGGCAAGGCGGCCGGCAGCAAGGACAGCAAGCGCGTGCCCCAGTATGCAAACAAGTCCTTCGTGCGCCACCTCGAGCATGCCATGGTCAGCTGGAAATTTTATTCCGCCTGGAAACCCTGGAGCTTGGCGCTGACGGACGACCATTACCGCTCGTCCGAGTTTTACGAGCCTTTCGGCTCCAGCGCACGCCGCTATGGCTTCATCGGCGATGCGCTGGCGGGCACCTTGCCCTCGGTCAGCTGGATCGATCCGCATTTCTTTGACAACGACGACCATCCGCCGGCTGATATCCGCGCCGGCCAGGCACTGGTGGCGCAGGTCTACCAGGCGCTGTCGCGCGGACCGGCCTGGGCGCGCACCTTGTTGATCCTCAGTTATGACGAACACGGCGGCTTTTTCGACCATGTGCCGCCGCCCGCCGCTGTGGATGACGAGCCCGCGTTTCGCCAGTACGGCGTGCGCGTGCCCATGTTGCTGGTGTCGCCGCTGATCGCGCCGGGCAGCGTCAGCCACCAAGTGCTCGACCACACGTCCATCATCAAGACCATCTTGCAGCGTTTTTGCCGCGCCGCCGATGGCGCCTTGCCCCAGATGGGCGCGCGCGTGGCAGCCGCCAGCGGCCTGGGCACCGTGCTGACGCTGGCGCAGCCCCGCGCGGCGCCCGCCGTGCCCGCCGTGGTCCTGGCGCAGCGCGCCGCATGGGAAGCGGATGTGCGGGTGCAAGACTTCGCCCCGTTGGCGTCTGCCTGCCAGCCTGATGGCGCGCTGGCCGCCGCTGCCGCCGTACCCTTCCAGTCCGATGCAGAGGCGGGCGCGATCGCCGCCCATCGGCAATTGGCGCGCACGGCCAGGAATGCGCAGGCGGTAAATAGTCGAACGGCGAGTAAAACGGCGGGCACGACAGCGCCGAAGCCGGCGGGCCGTCGCCGACGGCAGGGTGGCAAGCCGGCGCCCTTTGGCAACCGGACTGGCGGAAAATCCGCAGGCGCTTGATCTGGGCGATGAGGTGGACAATGAGGTGGGCCATGAGATGGGCAATGAGGTGGACAATGAGGTGGGCAGTGCGCGTCGCCGGCGCCAGGCGCTGGTGCCGGTGGGGCTGCGTATAATCACTCCTTCTCAATCAAGGAGTGACCATGCACGATGCGATGCCCGCCCACCCGGTACTGGGTGTGATCGGCCGTTCCGGTAGCGGCAAGACGACCCTGCTGGAATTTGTGGTGAAGGAATTGGCGGCGCGCGGCTTGCGCGTCAACTTGGTCAAGCACAGCCACCATGACCTGGCGCTGGAGCCGCCGCAAAAGGACAGCGCCCGCCTGCGTCTGGCGGGGGCGGCGGAAGTGTTGGTGGCGTCGCCGTATCGCTTTGCCATCGTGCATGAGCTGCGCGGCGCGCCCGAGCCGAGCCTGGCGCAGCAATTGTCCCGTATGGGGCCGGCAGACCTGACCTTGGTGGAGGGCTTCAAGACGGACCCCATCCCCAAGCTGGAAGTGTTCCGCCCGGAAGTGGGGCAGGCGCCCCTATATCCGCATGACCCGCAGGTGATCGCCGTCGCCTCGGACAGCCCGGCGCCGGACGATTTGCGCGAGGGCGTGCAATGGCTGGACTTGAATGCGCGCGAGCAAGTGCTGGCCTGGCTGCTGCACAGACTGGAAAAATAAGCTAAAGGTTTGCCGCGGCCATCCGTTAATACTGGTAGAACCTCATTGGAGAAACGTATGGACGTCGGAAGCATTGCTCAACTGTCAACTACGATGGCGGAGACAGGCACGCGGCAAGCCGTCGGTTTGGCTGTCCTTAAAAAAGCCCAGGATATTCAGAGTTCGACTGCCACTGCCTTGCTGGCAGCCCTGCCGCCAGTACAGTCGGCGCCGAGTCTGCCGGCTCACCTCGGTAATCGCATCAACACGACTGCCTGAGCGCAGTCCCGCGGCGCCAGTCTGGCGCTCGCCATCGCCATACCCACACCACCGTCATCGACGGTGGAGAGTGGGTGTTTTGTCTGTTTTCCTGCCTTCCTTTCCTTCCCCTGATAAGTTGATTAACTGACCATGGTTCGCCATGGCACGGCCGATTCAGTAAAATGACGTCCATCACCTCGCGTTGCCCATGGCGCAGCCCGGGGCGTGCCGTCAGGACTTACCGATTACTTTGACCCATGCAAGAGGATTCCCCATGAACAAACGTCAAGCGCTCATCGCCGCCGCCCTCGCGGGCATCTGTGCCGGCACCACTGTCAACGCGGCCGCGCACGATGGTCCCGCCCCCGGCGACAAGGAAAAATGCTACGGCGTCGCCAAGGCCGGGCAGAACGATTGCGCTTCGTCCGATGGCGCGCATTCCTGCGCGGGCCAGGCCGAGGCGGACAATCTGCCCACGGAATGGACCTATGTTGCCAAGGGCACGTGCGAACAGGCAGGCGGCTCCGTCAAGCCCATCAAGGCCGGCAAGGCCGCCAAACCGGCCACGCAGCCGTAAGCGTCCGCAGCCTGTTCATGCCGCCGCCAGTCCCAGTGCTTGCCGGTGCCGGCGTCGGCTTGCGCGCCGCGCACTACCGCGACTTCCTGGCGCGCCGGCCCAAGGTGGGCTGGCTGGAAGTGCATACCGAAAATTATCTGCAGCCGTCGGGCTGGGATAGTCATGTGTTGCAGACCTTGCGCCAGGATTACCCGCTCAGCTTGCATGGCGTAGGCCTGGGCCTGGGTTCTGCGCGCGGCTTTTCCGAGGCCCATTTGCAGCGCGTGCGCGCCGTGGTCGAGCGCACCGAGCCGGCCCTCGTGTCGGAACACCTGTGCTGGGGCGCCGTGGCGCAACGGCAACTCAATGATCTGTTGCCGCTGGCCTTGAATGGCGCCGCCCTGGATGTGCTGTGCGCCAGAGTGGGGCGGGTGCAGGAGGTGCTGAAAAGGCCGATCTTGCTGGAGAATGTCTCCACTTACCTGCGCTTTGCCGACGATGCCATGAGCGAGGCGCAATTCCTGGCGGAGCTGGCGCGCCGCAGCGGCTGCGGGCTGCTGCTCGATATCAATAACCTGTATGTGAACCAGTGCAACCACGATGAAGATGCTCTGCTTGCCCTGCACAGTATCGCGCCGGGCAGCGTGGGCGAGTTGCACCTGGGCGGCCATTTGCGGACGCCGCACGCCGTGATCGACCACCATGGCGCCGCCGTCGCTGATCCTGTCTGGGACTTGTATGCGGCCGCCTTGCTGCGCTTCGGCGCCATTCCCACCCTGGTCGAATGGGATACGGATATACCGCCGCTGAATATCCTGTTGGGCGAGGCGGACAAGGCGCAGGCCATGCTGGCGCGCCATGCGCCGCAGGTACCATGGCAGGGAGCGCTACTGGCGCCGCCGCCGGCTGCTCCTGCCGCTTCTGCCGCTTCCGCCGATACGCTGGCGGCCGGACAGCAAGCGTTTGCCACGGCCTTGTTTGATACTGTAGCAGCCCTGCCATCGTTTGCAGGAGAGGCGGTGCCGCAGCGTTTTTCACTGTACCGCGGCAACTTGAGCGCCACCTGGTGCCGCGTCTTGGGCCAGGCCTATCCCGTCGTGCTGGCGCTGGTGGGCGAGGATTTCTTTGGCGGCCTGGCGCGTGCGTACGGCCGCCGGCATCCGTCAGATAGCGCCGATTTGAACCAGTTTGGCGCCCGTTTCGCCGATTTTCTCGCTGCGTTCCCGCCCGTGAACGAGTTACCCTACCTGCCGGACATGGCGCGCCTGGAATGGGACGTGCACCTGGCCCATTACGCGGCCGATGCGCGGGGCCTGGCGCCCGAGTCGCTGGCAGCCTTGCATCCCGATCAACTGGAAGTGCGCCGTCTTGCCTTGCATCCCGCTTGCGCCTTGCTGGCATCGAACTGGCAAGTGGCGGCCTTGTGGCAGGCGCATCAAGAGGGGGATGGGCAGAGTGAAGGGCAGGCGATGTTTCCGCACGATATGCAGGTGGCGAGCTGGGCGCTTGTATGCCGGCCGTGCTGGAAGGCGCAGGTGCTGCTAGTGGATGCGGCGGCGCATGCGGCCTTGCTGGTCTTGCAGCAGGGCCAGACGTTTGGCGCCGCGCTCGATGCGGCGTTCGAGCTGGACCCGGCATTCGACCTGGCCGCACACTTGCGCCAGTGGCTGGCGCATGCGGTGCTGGCGGCGTGACGCTTTATTCGAAGGCCCGCAGCAGGCGCGCTTCGCCCGTCTGATCGCGGTACAGGGCATTCGCGGCCAGGGTGGCGTCCATCATGCGCGTGACTTGCTCCTCTTCGAAGCGGGCGAGTTCGACAGTGGCCGCGACCAGGGCCAGTTCCAGCCTGGCGCGCGCGCTCTGGTACAGGCTGCTGGTGTATTTGTCTGTGTTACGCAGCAATTCTTCCGCGTTTTCTATCACCTGGCGCAAGTCGCCGATCAGGCGTTCCTGGCTGCGCGTACCTTGTTCGGGATGGTCCATGGCGCTTCCCTTCTGCAATCGATATTTATCTGACAATAACGACGTGTTTGCAGCTTGATCCAGGCAGCCGGATGGCAGGAGTGCTGGCTGGGCGCATGGGGCTGCTTTCGCGCCCCATGCAGGGGTCAGACCGGGGCGACGACCGTGATACGGATATCGCCCACGCTGACGACCTGGCCGGCGCGGATCTTGGCGGTCTTGCGCAATTCCTTCTTGCCATCGACCTTCACCACGCCGCTATCGACCATGACCTTGCCTGCGCCACCGCTGTCGCACAGGCCGACCAGCTTCAATAGCTGGTTCAGCTCGACGAACTCGGATGTTAAATCAAAGCTTACTTTTTGCATTGTATCCCTTATTGCAACGATGTGTTTTAAACACTTAATGACGACCTCAACTAATCATAGTTTACCTGAAGCCGCCAGCGATGCAGGGTGGAAGTCAGCTTTTGTTGGGCCGCGTCATCTCCAATGGCACGATCCATGCACTGAATTGCTCTTCCGTCACAAAGCCCAAGGTCAGCGCCGCTTCCTTCAAGGTCGTGCCTTCGTGCTGCGCCTGCTTGGCGATTTGCGCCGCCTTGTCATAGCCGATATGCGGCGCCAGCGCCGTGACCAGCATCAGCGAGCGTTCCATCAGTTCGGCGATGCGACCACGGTTCGGCGCGATGCCGTGCGCGCAATGCGCGTCGAAGCTGCGCATGCCGTCGCCCAGCAGGCGCGCGCTTTGCAGGAAGTTGTGCGCGATCAGGGGCTTGAAGACGTTCAGCTCGAAATTGCCCGAAGCGCCACCCACCGTGATGGCGACGTCGTTGCCGAACACCTGACAGCACAGCATGGTCAGCGCTTCGCACTGGGTCGGATTGACCTTGCCCGGCATGATGGAGCTGCCCGGCTCGTTTTCGGGGATAGTGATTTCACCGAGGCCGGAACGGGGGCCGGACGCCATCCAGCGCACGTCGTTGGCGATCTTCATCAGGGCCGTGGCCAGGGTTTTCAGCGCGCCATGGGCGGCCACCAGCGCATCGTGGGCGGCCAGGGCGGCAAACTTGTTGCTGGCCGTCTCGAATGGTTGGCCCGTCAGGCGCGCCAGTTCAAAGGCGATGCGGCCGGCAAATTCCACGTGGGCATTCAAGCCTGTGCCCACGGCCGTGCCACCGGCGGCCAGTTGCAGCAGCGGCGGCAACGATGCCGTGATGATGTGCTCGGCAAAGTCCAGCTGCGCCACATAGCCGGAAAATTCCTGCCCCAGGGTCAAGGGCGTGGCGTCCTGCAAATGCGTGCGACCGATCTTGACGATGTCGGCAAATTCCGTGGCCTTGGCGTCGAGCGTGGCGCGCAGCTGGCGCAGCGGCGGCAAGACTGTATTGGCGACGGCCAGGGCGGCCGCCACATGGATGGCGGTAGGAAAGATGTCGTTCGAGGACTGGCCCAGGTTGACGTCGTCGTTCGGGTGCAGCAGGCGCTCGGCGCCGCGCAAGCCGCCGATCAGCTCGGAACCACGGTTGGCCAGCACTTCATTCATGTTCATATTGCTTTGCGTGCCAGAGCCCGTCTGCCAGACGGCCAGCGGGAATTCTGCGTCATGCTTGCCGGCCAACACTTCGTCGGCCGCTTGCGTGATGGCGATGGCTTTCTTGCCATCTAATAGACCCAGGTCCAGGTTGACGTGGGCGGCCGCGCGCTTGACAGTGGCCAGGGCGGCGATCAGTTCGGGCGGCATCTTTTCCGTGGAGATATGGAAGTGCTCAAGCGAGCGCTGCGTTTGCGCTCCCCACAGCCGGTCGGCGGGTACGTCGATCGGGCCGAAACTGTCGCGTTCGATTCTGCTACTCATGGCATCCCTTTCATCGATGGAGGTGTAACGAGTGTACTCCAGGCGTTAAAAAGGCACAGGATGATGCTGTATTGCATCATTTTTGCCATGGCCCATCTATATTTTTGCGATTTCCTGCCGTTAAAGACAGGCGAGTTCCCCTTATTTATATTGTTATCAAAGCGATTAGTCCATGCAAAGCAGCATTGTTCCCCGTTGGTCCCTGAGCGCGTGCGCCGTCGCCAGTCTGGCCTTGTCGCCCGTCATGGCGGCAGAACTGGGCGAGATGGCGGTGCTGTCGCACGTGGGCCAGCCCTTGCTGGCCGAGATCGAACTGACGGCCCTGGCGCCCGAGGAAGCCAGCGGCGTGGCCGTGCGCCTGGCCTCGCCCGACGTGTACCGCGGCGGCGGCATCGGCATGGATCCGGCCCTGCAAACCTTGACGATCACCCCGCTGGAACGGGGTGGGCGGCACTATGTGCGCGTGACCACCCGGCAAGCGATCCAGGCAGGTCATGTGCATTTGTATTTGTTGTTGGGCAATGGCAGTGGCGGCATCGTGCGCCTCGGTACGCTGTGGCTGACGCCGGCACCGCCCGTCTCCGTCGCCGCCGTCGCCGCCGCCAGTGCGCCAGTCAGGCCAGCTATACCGGCGACTGTGCCTGTGCCGCTGGTGCAGCCACTGCCGCAGCCGCGCGCTGCGCCCGGCGCAACGCCGCCCGATGCCGCCGCGCTGGCGGCCCGCGCGCGCGCCGAGGGCCTGGTGCGTCCGGCGCGCGTGTTTGTGCCGCCGCCCGCCGCGCCCATGCCGGCTGCTCTTGTGTTGCGTCCGCCGCCGTTGCGCCGCGCCATGGCGCCCGTGGCCGCTTGCGCGCCGCAAGCGGATGCTGGGCAGGCGGAAGCGTGCGTGGCGCTGGACCAAAAAAACGCGGCCCTGAATGAAAAACTCGGTGAATTGGAGGGCAAGATCGGCGTCTTGCAAAAGGCGCTGGCGCTGCCCGCCGCTGCGACCGCTGCCGTTCCCCTTGCCGCAGCGTCTGCCGTGGCGGAGGCGCCCCATGCCAAGCCCAAGCCCCTGCATGGGGTGCCAGCGGCTGACAAGGAAAAGAAAGCGGGCGGCAACGGCTTGCTGTGGCTGGGTGTTGCCACCTTGGCCTTCCTGTTGCTGACGGCGCTTATCGTGTATATCGTGCGCAAGCGCAAGCAAGCTGCGGGGTCGGGCGCGCCGTCGAAATACTGGGTCTTGCTGCGCAAGCCGTTCGGCCGCAAGAAGAAGGATGTGCCGGTGCTGACGGAAGCGCTGGAGGAGGAAGCGGCCGAGCCGGAATCGGAGCCGTTCTCGCGTTAGCGCTGCGGCAAGGCCGCGCTCAAATTTGATATAAAAAAAGATATTCAAAAAATACAGAAGGTGATTGTCTAGCGTATTGCCTATTTTTCAAAGATGGTGATATGATTACTCAGTGGACTTGCTCTACGACAAAACAGTCCCAGCCTGTCGCAGTCACCAACGATAGTGTGGCGCGGCAAACAGGTGTAGCGTTGCATAAACGCCTGGGCCTGGAAGCGGTTTGCGATGCCGACGATGTGCTCGTGAACGCCGGATGCAACCGGCAGCGAGGCGGCGCCAGGAGATACCTGGGGTTCGCCTTCCAAATTCCCCCTCCTTGCTTCTTGAGCGCCGCAGATGCCGCGCTCCCTGACACGGCGGCAGATGTAAAAAAAGCACCCTCGGGTGCTGTTTCTGGCGCTGCAAGCTTGCTTATTGAGTTACATGCGGGCGCGTGCGCCTGGCATGGCATTCGACAGCTGCGTCATCCACGGTTCTGTAATCGCGCGGATTTCGCGGTCATTGGCCAGGATTTGCTTGAGCAAATCGATCTTGCGCAGGCGCGAGGCGCCGGCCAGGGCAGGTACGCTGCCCGTCATGGTCGTGCTGGCGACGCTGGCGCACTGGTTTTCCAGAGTATCCAAGCCATCCCAGTCGCTCGAACGTGCGGCCACAACCATTTTATTGGTCATTCCTGCAATATTTTCATACATCGAGAGAACGTCGTTGGAGGTCATGAGCACACCCGTAACTAGTGAATGGATTACTGCTTGTCTAGATTAACGGCGTGCTGATCGGGAACTTGAGGGCGTTTTTGAAAAAAAGTGAAAATAATTTAGATGATTGCTTGTATGCCGCCAGAATCGCCTGCCAAGCCGCATGCCCGCTGGCGTCGCGGTGACAGGGGAGCGTGTTGCGGCGCCTCAAAACGCGTTATGATTTTGCACACTACTGTCGTCACTTTGCCTGAAAGGATCACCATGCGCGTTGTCACTGCTGCCGCTTCCTCTTTCCCTGCTCCCTGGCGCAAGCGCGCCATGGCGCTGGCCCTGTCCGGCATCGCGCTGGCCAGCGGCGCCGTCCACGCGCATGACCAGGAGGCGGTCGCCAGTCCTGCTGCCGTGATGGCGGCGCCCACGGCTGCCTCTGCCTTACCCGGCGACGACTTCTATGACTACGTGAATGGCGACTGGCTGCGCAGCACGGACATCCCCGCCGACCGCAGCAGCTGGGGCTCGTTCGCCATGCTTGCCAACGCGACCAACGAGCGCATCATCAGCCTCGTCGAAGGCTTGGCGGTGGCGCCACAGGCGGATGCATCGGCACGCCAGGTCAGCGATTTTTACCGATCCTGGATGGATGAAGCGGCTATCGAAGCGAAAGGCTGGGCGCCGCTCAAGCCCTTGTTGAGCAAGATCAATGGCATCCGCGACCAGGCGGGATTGGCCCGCGCGCTGGGCGAGAGCTTGCGCGCCGATGTCGACCCGCTCAATGCCACCAATTTTTATACGGAAAACCTGTTCGGCCTGTGGGTGGCGCAAGACTTGAACGACACCACGCGCAATGTGGCTTATCTGCTGCAGGGCGGCCTGGGCTTGCCCGACCGCGCCTTTTACCAGGGAGACAGCGCGCGCATGCAGGGCTTGCGCACGGGCTACCAGACGCATATCGCCGCCATGCTCAAGCAGGCCGGCTACAGCGATGCGCCGGCCCGCGCCGCGCGCGTATTTGCGCTGGAGCAGCAGATTGCCGCCAGTCACGCCAGCCGCGAGGATTCGGCCGATGTCGCCAAGGGCAACAACGCGTGGCGCGCCGCCGACTTTGCCAGCAAGGCGCCAGGCCTGGAGTGGAAAGCCTTCTTCCAGGCGGCAGGGCTGGGCCAGCAGACGGATTTCATCGTCTGGCATCCGACGGCCATGACGGGTAGCGCCGCGCTGGTGGCGAGCGTGCCGCTGGCGACGTGGAAAGATTTCCTGGCCTTCCACGCGATCAACCATTTCAGCACCACCTTGCCGAAGGCGGCCGCCGACCAGCGCTTTGCCTTCTATGGCAGCGCCCTGAGCGGCACGCCGCAGCAGTCGCTGCGCAGCAAGCGCGCGCTGGCTGCGACGAATGCGGCCCTCAGCGACGCCGTCGGCAAGCTGTACGTGGAGCGCTATTTCCCGCCGGAATCGAAAGCCCGCGTGCAGGACATGGTAACGAATATCGTTGCCGCCTTCTCGCGCCGCATCGACAAGCTGGACTGGATGGCGCCGGCCACCAAGGCGCAGGCTCAGGAAAAACTCAAGACCTTGTACGTGGGCGTGGGCTATCCGGAACGCTGGGCCAGCTATGCGGGCTTGCGCGTGGTGCGCGGCGACGCGCTGGGCAATGTGCAGCGGGCGGAGCAGTTTCATTACCGGCAGGAACTGGCCAAGCTGAGCCAATCCCCTGACCGCAAGGCCTGGGCCATGCCGGCGCAGCTGGTCAACGCCGTCAACCTGCCGCTGCAAAATGCGCTGAACTTCCCCGCCGCCATCTTGCAGCCGCCGTTTTTCGATCCGCAAGTATCCGATGCGGCCAATTATGGCGGCATCGGCGCCACCATCGGCCATGAGATCAGCCATAGCTTCGATGACCAGGGCGCGCAGTTCGATGCCCAGGGCAAGCTGCGCGACTGGTGGACGCCGGCCGACCTGGCGCACTTTCAGACGGCATCAAAACAATTGGTGGCGCAGTTCGCGGCTTATAAACCGTTCCCCGACCTGGCCGTGAATGGCCAGCTGACCCTCAGCGAAAACCTGGCCGACCTGGCCGGCGTGGCGGCCGCGCATGACGCATTCACCCTGTCGCAGCAGGGCAAGCCGGCGCAGCCAGTCGCGGACCGCGATTTCTTCAGGGGCTACGGCGTCAGCTGGCGCAGCACGGCGCGCGAAGCGGCGGCGCGCCAGCAAATCCTCACGGATGGCCATGCGCCGGCGCAATACCGTGCCGCCACCGTGCGCAACCTCGACGCCTGGTACCCGGCCTTCGACGTCCAGCCGGGGCAGCAGCTGTACCTGGCGCCGGAACAGCGCGTACGCGTCTGGTAAGCGTGCTGACGTTGCCGGCCGGGGAGCCGGTCGGCAGCGTAAAATGCGCCCATCGATGACAGGAGCGCCATGAAGCCGACCCCACCGCAAGATCCGCAAGACCCCATCCACGCGATCACCGGGCGCACCCTGGCCCATTACGACGCCAGCGCCGAGCAATTTTTCGAGGGCACGCGCGATCACGACGTCAGCCAGAATATCGCCGCGCTGCTGCAGGCCATCGGCAAGCCGGCGCCGTTGGCGATCCTCGACCTGGGTTGCGGCCCGGGCCGCGATCTGAAAGCGTTCACGGCCATGGGGCACCACGCCACGGGCGTCGATGGCTGCCCCCGTTTCGTCGAGATGGCGCGCGCCTACAGCGGTTGCACCGTGTGGCAGCAGGATTTTGTCGACCTCGATCTTCCCACCGCGCATTTCGATGGCGTGTTCGCCAATGCCGTGCTGTTCCATGTGCCCAGCGCCGTCTTGCCCGGCGTGTTGCGTGCATTGCACGCGTGCCTGAAGGAGGGCGGCGTGCTGTTCAGCTCGAACCCGCGCGGCCATAACCAGGAGGGCTGGAATGGCGCGCGCTACGGCAGCTACCACGACGAAGCGACGTGGGCAGCGTATGTGCAGGCGGCCGGTTTTACCCTGGTCGAGCAGTACTACCGTCCGCCTGGTTTGCCGCGCGAACAGCAGCCGTGGCTGGCGACCGTCTGGCGTAAAGCTGCATGACCATGGAGTTGACGGACATTGGGTATGTGTTAGCAAGCGTACAGAGTTTTTGTTAGCTCAAGCGTAGTATGAACCTATCGACACGCAGCAAGCACAGCAAGAAGCTTGTGGCAGTGTGTGAGCCGCAGTACCGGCCTTTCATGGCCGGACTACAGAGGTACCAACTACGTGAGGATATCATCATGAACAAAGATCAAGTCGAAGGTAAACTGAAGGAAGTCGGCGGTAAAATCCAGGAAGCCGCTGGCAAAGTCGTCGGCAGCGAAGAACAGCAAGCCAAGGGCCTGGCAAACCAGGTCGAAGGCAAAGTGCAAAAGAAAGTTGGCGATGTGAAAGATGCAGTCGAGACCATCACGCGCAAGCCATAATTTTTGCTGCAGCATAAAAAAACCGCCGCCTGTCGCAAGACAGGCGGCGGTTTTTTATTGTGGGCACGCTTTACTTTACTTCGCTACGCCCAGGTTTTGCTTGAAGAACATTTCAATTTTCTTATATACGTGGCGCTGGCCCGCGCGCGACGAGATGCCGTGCTTGGCGCCCGGATACGTCATCAGGTCGAATTGCACGCCGCGGTTCACCAGCGCGTCGATCAAGCGCGTGCTGTTGCTGAACAAGACGTTGTCGTCGGCCATGCCGTGCACCAGCAGCAGCGGCGACTTCAAACCGTCGAGGTGGGCGAACACGGTGCTGGCCTTATAGCCATCCACGTTTTCCTTCGGCATGCCGAGGAATTGCTCCGTGTAATGGGTGTCGTACAGCGACCAGTCGGTGACGGGTGCCACCGAGATGCCCATGGCGATCTTGTCGGAGGCAGCCGACAGCAAACGCAGGGTCATGAAGCCGCCATAGCTCCAGCCGAACACGCCGATGCGCTTCGCGTCGACGAAGCTTTGCTTGCCCAGCCAGTCGATGCCGACCAGTTGATCGGCCACTTCGGCTGCGCCCAGCTTGTGATAGATGGCGTCCGTGAAGGCGCGCTCGCGGCGCGACGAGCCGCGGTTATCCAGGCGGAAGACGACAAAGCCTTGCTGCGCCATGTACTGATCGAAGTTGTTGCCCCAGCGGCGAGCCACGTGCTGCGAGTGCGGGCCGCCATACGTCGACAGGTAGACGGGATAGCGTTTGCTCGCGTCGAAGTTCGACGGTTTGACGATGGAATAATGCAGCGTCTGGCCATCGTCGGCTTTCAGGGTGCCGTATTGCGTCGGCAGGTGATCGGCCTTGTATTTCGCGTACGGGTGGCTGGCGTTCAGTGCGTTTTCTTCCAGCCAGCCCACCATCGAACCGTCCGGACGGCGGATGCTGACTTGCGGCGGCGTGGCCGGGTCGGAGTAGGTGTCGACAAACACTTCGCCATTGCGCGAGAACGTCGTGTCGTGCCAGCCATCGGCCTTGGTGACGCGCTGCGGCTTATCGGCCGTGCTGCCATCGAGCGCCAGTGCATAGGTCTGCTTGTCGATGACCGCGTCGCGGTTCGACGAGACGAAGACCTTGCCGGTTTTCTGGTTCACGGCCAGCACGCTGTCGATGCCCCATTCACCGGCAGTGACGGGGTGTAGCAGCTTGCCGCTCATGTTGTACAGGTACAAATGATTGCGCCCCGTGCGCTCGGACGACCAGAGGAAGGTGCCGTTCGACAGGAAGCGCAGGTCGTCATGGATGCTGACCCAGCTTGTCGACGTTTCCGTCAGCAGGGTGCGTTGCGCCAGGGTGGCTGCATCGACGGCGACCAGGTCGAGGGTCTTCTGGTCGCGCGACTGGCGCTGGTACACCAGCGACTTGCCATCAAAGCTCCAGTCGGCGCGCACCAGATAGATGTCCGGGTTCGTGCCCAGGTCCACCTGGCGCTGTGCGCCCGTTTCCGGCGAGACGATCAGCAGCTGCACCAGCACGTTCGGGTCGCCGGCGGCCGGGTAACGCTGTTCCACAACGTCGGTGCGGTCGGCGAAGATTTCGAAGCGTCGCACCACGGGTACGGGCGCTTCGTCGTAGCGTTTATACGCGATGGCGCTGTCGTCGGGTGCCCAGTAGTAGCCGGTGCGCTGGCCCATTTCTTCCTGCGCCACGAATTCGGCTTCGCCGTTGCGGATGGTGCCCTTGCCGTCGGTGGTCAACTGGCGTTCCTTGTTCGTCTTGAGGTCGATCACATAGATGTTTTGATCGCGCACAAACGACACGTAGCGGCCTTTCGGCGAGATTTTCGGGTCCAGCACATTGCCCTTGGCGACCAGGCGCGCCTGGTCCGGGTGGGCTGCGTCGACCAGGTACAGATTGCCGGCCAGCGGTACCAGTAGCTGCTTGCCATCGGGCGACCAGCTGTAGCTGAGAATGCCGTTCAAGCTGGCCGTGCGCTCGCGTTCGCGGCGCGCCTGCTCTTCGGGCGAGATGGTTTCATTCGGCACCAGCGCCTTCGAGTCGACCAGACGGTGCGTGCTCTTGTCCTTCAGCTTGAATTCCCACAGGTCGAGCTGGAACTGGTTGTCGGCGCGGCCGCGCAGGAACGTGACGCGCTCGCCGTCGGGCGAAACCTTCAGGTTGCGCACGCCGGGGCCGGCCAGTGCCGGATCGGCGTGGATGCGTTCCAGGGTCAGCTTGTCAGCCGATGCGGGAACGCTGGCCATCGCGGCCAGAAAACAAAGTATAAAACGCATGGATGTCTCGGTAGTTGGAAGAATGAATGGCACTGCATGCAAAAGGCGAACTTGAGCGTTGCCTAAGCGTAAGACGATACCAGAGCGTGCCTCTTTATGCGATAGCCCCAGCCACGGAAAATGGACGTGCTGGCCGTATTTCCTTCGTTGGAAATGTCCGATAGCCACCTATTTAATGGCGTTTTTCCGGATTCAGGCCAATATCGTACCTGCGATCACGGTCAGGCAGGCGCCGCCTATCCAGGCTTGGCCATCGCGGAAATTGACGGACACGCGGCCGTCGCGTTGCAGACAGGTGCCTTGGCGGACAGTGTAGTCGCCGCCCGCCTGCAGCTGTGCGATGCAGGCGTTGGCGCTGCCCGTGACGGGGTCTTCCACCAGCGCGCCATGTTCGCTGAGCAGCGCGCGCACTTCGTAATCGGCTGGCCCGTCCGCGCCGTGCTGGCCATACAGTGCCAGGCCGTCGGCCCGACACGCGGCCAGCAATGCTGTCAGCGCCGCGATGTCGGCATGCACGGCCAAGCAGGCGGCGGCGCTCGCCAGCGGCACGCACAGCCAGCGGATGCCCATCTCGACGACGTTGCCAGCAGCGGCCGGCGTACCGCCCAGCGCTGCTTGTAGCTGCGGCAGCAGGGCTGGATCGAGCGGGCGCGCGGTGCAGGGCGGCGCCTGGAACGCCAGCACGCCGCCGGCGCGCCGTTCAATCTGCACCAGGCCGACGCCGCATTCCTGGACGATGCGCGCGCCTTTCGGCTGCATGCCCGCGTCGAGCAGGGCGTGCGCCGTGCCCAGGGTCGGGTGGCCGGCGAACGGGAATTCCGTCTCGGGCGAAAAAATCCGCACGCGGTAGTCGGCGGCGGGATCGCGCGGCGCCAACACGAAGGTGGTTTCCGACAGGCCCGTCCAGCGCGCGATGGCTTGCATCTGCGCGTCATCGAGGCCATTGGCGTCGAGTACCACCGCCAGCGGATTGCCGAGGAAGGGCACGCTGCTGAAGACATCGACCTGCTTGAAGGGGCGCGGCTGTGGCATGGCGGGTTCCTGGTCGGATTCCTTGTGGAAGTGTCAGGCGTCGCGCAGGCGCTGCAGCGACAGGCGGTTCAGATACCAGGTCAGCAGCACGGCGGCTACTGTCAAGCCCGTGACCAGGCCGATCCAGAAACCGGCGGCGGCCATCGGCTCGGCCGGCGACCAGATGAAGCCTTGCGGCGCGAGGCCCAGCACGTAGCCGATGGGCAGCGAGAAGCCCCAGAAGGCCAGCAGCTGGATCAGCATCGGCTGGCGCGTCACCTTGTAGCCGCGGATCGCGCAGGAGGTGGCCACCTGCGTGGCGTCGGACAGCTGGAACAGGGCGGCAAACAGCAGCAGCTGTGCGCACAGCGCCTGCACCTGCGGATCGGACGTGTAGGCTTGCGCGATCTGGTGGCGGAAGACGGTGATGACGGTGGCCGAGACGATGGCCGCCGTCAGCGACATGGCCACGCCCACCCACGAAATGAAGCGTGCGCGGCGCAGATTGGCTTCGCCCACGGCATGGCCCACGCGCGTGACCAGCGCGATGCCGAAGGTGAGCGGCACCATGAAGACGACGGACGAGAAATTCAGGGCAATCTGGTGCGCCGATACCTGGATCACGCCGAAGCGCGCCACCAGCAGGCTGATGACGCCAAAGGCGCTTACTTCGGCAAAGTAGGTCACGCCGATGGGCAGGCCCAGGCGCAACATGGGGCCGATGGACGACGGCTGCGGCCATTCCCAGTGCGTGAACGGGTACGTGGCGCGGTAGGCGGGCGCGATCCTGATCCAGGCCAGCATGGCCAGCAGCATCATCCACACGCAGCAGGTAGTGGCCACGGCGCAGCCTACGCCGCCCATCTTCGGCATGCCCCAGTGGCCGTAGATCAGCAGGTAGTTGACGAGGATATTCAGGCCCAGCGCGGCCAGCGCGATGACCATCACGGGCTTGGTCTGGTTGATGCTGGTGCTGTAGCCGTACAGCGCGCGGTAGGCGGCGAACGGCGGCAGCGCGCAGCTGATGATGTGCACGAACAGCTTGGCCTTGGCTGCCACGGCAGGTTCCAGCATCAGGTGGTCGAACACCAGCGCCGCCATGTTCGTCAGCAGGCAAGCCACCAGGCCGACCAGCAGCGCCTTCCACAGCGATTGGCGCACGATGTGCGGCACCCGGTCGTGGCGCGCGGCGCCGATTTCATGCGCCACCAGCGTATTGATCGCCATCATGATGCCGCTCACGGTGACCAGCACGATGGACCAGATAGCCGCGCCCAGTGATACGGCCGCCAGTTCCTCGGGATTCGTATGCCCTGTCATCGCCACGTCGGCCGCGCCCATGCCGACGGTGGCCAACTGGCCGATCAGGATGGGCCAGGCCAGCTTCCACAGCGAAGAAATTTCAGTACGGACGGCGGGCAGGGTGAACGAGGTAGTGTGTGGCATGGGCGGCAAGCTTAACTAAACACAAGATTCTACCGGCATTCGCCATGCTTGTCCGCCGTGGCGCCCGGGTGCGGTAATCATTTGTTACAGCTAAGTGGGCCAGTCGCGGATAGACTGCGGGCTCTCTGGCAAGATGAGCAAATAGTCACACCGCATTATCCTGACTATGGAGTAAGACCATATTGAAGCTGGGCGTCGCCATGATGGCCGAACTGGCCGGCGCCGGCGAACTGACTTTGCACGCGCGCGATCACTTTGTCGCCGCAGTTTGAGCGTGCGCAATGGCGCCGCTGATTTGCGTGAACGTGACTTCAACGGCACGGTGCAGAGAGCGTGCGCATGTGCGTGTGCGCGGGAAGGGGGAAGGGGGAAGGGGGACGTTCGCGCGCCTGGAGCGCCTGAGCAACCGCATCTCGTCGGTGCGCGCAGTGCGCTGATGCGGGGCAGGTAGTACGCCAAATGGCAATAACCGGCTCGCGCAGGGCCTGTTATTGCTTTTGGTAACAATTTGTTGACCTTTTTTCATACTTTGTTACACCGTTTTTTCTACGGATGGCTACACTGACATCAGTTGTCTTGTCGATCATGCATTTGTCTTAATTGACCTTGGAAAGCGCCGGCGACCTTCCGCGCGGGCGAGCACTTGTTACACTAGCATCCTGGCGCAACAGCCAGCTAAATCATCACCAAAGAATGAAGAATGGAGTTAATCATGACGGGCCCTTTCAAACACGCGCTGGCATGCGCGGCGACCTTGCTGCTTTCGCTGGGAGCCCATGCGGCCGCCCACGCGGGCGATATCACCTTGTTCGAAGACGTTGATTTCCGGGGCCGCGCCGTGAACCTGCGCGAGACGACAGACGAGCTGTCGCGCTTTGGCTTCAATGACAAGGTGTCGAGCATTCTGGTGCGTTCAGGCACCTGGGATGTGTGTACCGACGCCGGCTTCCGTGGCAGATGCAAGACCTTGGGGCCGGGCGAATACCGCTCGATGCCGGGCATGAACGACGCCATCAGTTCAGTGCGTGAAACGGGGCGCGGCGATGGCTACAATCCGGGACGCCCCGGACGCGACCCAGACCGTGGCCATGGCGGCTATGGCCGTGGCGGCAGCCTGGAGGTGTATTCGGGCGCGGGACAGAATGGCGGCTCGGCGCGGCTGAACCGCGATACGGACGATTTCGTCAGCATCGGTTTCAACGACCGCACCACCAGCATCGTCATCCATAACGGCTACTGGCAGCTGTGCAGCGACGCGAACTATAACGGCGTGTGCCGCATCTTCGGGCCAGGCCGTCATGACGACCTGGGGCGCGGCCTCGATGGGCGCGTCTCGTCGGCGCGCATGGTCGACGAGCGCGAAGCGCGGCGCCAGCAGCAGTACGAACAGCCTTACCAGCAGCCGCAATACCCGCAATATCCGCAGTACCAGCAGCCACAGTACCAGGAACGCGGCGCTGTCTTGCTGTTCCCCGAAGCGGGCATGCGCGGCGAGCCGCTGGCGCTGGACCGCAATGCGGAAGACTTGGTGCGCTACAACTTCAATGACCGCGCCTCGTCCATCGTCGTCAACGAGGGCCAGTGGGAAGTGTGCAGCGATTCGAACTTCCGTGGCCGCTGCGAAGTGATCGGACCGGGCGAATACGGTCGCCTGAACGGCATGGAAAACCAGATTTCCTCGCTGCGCCGCGTGCGCTGATTTTCTCCAGCACACATGCTGACAGGCCGCCTGCCGGGTTGATCCCGCCAGGCGGTTTTTACATTCCCAGCCGTGTGCTGACATTTGCTTGCCCTTTGTTACACTCGCCGCCTGCCGCCTGGACTACACTGGCGAAAATGTAATCAGTATTGGAGTTGTCATGGTTCGATCTTTCCGGCCCGCGCTGCTGTGCGCCGCCACCTTCCTCGCTCCCCTTGCCGCATCCGCGGGCGAAATCACCCTGTTCCAGGACGCCGGTTTTCGCGGCCGCCCGGTCACCCTGCGTTCCGACACGGGCGACCTGTCGCGCATGGGCTTTAACGACAAGACCTCCAGCATCATCGTGCGCTCGGGCACCTGGGAAGTATGCAAGGACGCCAATTACCGGAGCAACTGCCGCGTGCTGCAGCCTGGCCGCTACGACAGCATGCCGGGCATGAACGACGCCGTTTCCTCGGTGCGCGAAGTGGGCCGCCCGGGCCATGGCGGCGGCGACCACCGTCCCGATCACCGTCCCTACCCGCCGCGCCCTCCGCGTCCGGAGCCGGAGCGTCCTCATCCCGGTTATCCAGGCCATGGCGGCGGACACCGTCCCGACATGAATGGCGCCGTGCTGATGTTCCCCGATGCCGGCATGCGCGGCCGGCCCGTGCGCCTGGACCGCGAAGTGCATGATTTGAGCCGCTATGGCTTCAACGACCGCGCCGAATCGGTCGTCGTTAATTACGGCCGCTGGGAGTTCTGCGTCGATGCCAACTTCCGTGGCCGCTGCGTGGTGATGGGACCAGGCAGCTATGGCCGCCTGCACGGTGGCCTCGATCGCCGCATTTCCTCGCTGCGCCGCGTGCGCTAAGCGTTTCGGCCTTGCCTTCCAGCGCCCGCGTGACCCATGTTCGCGGGCGCTGTTGTATTGTGCGCACGCTATGTCACAGCCAATTCGTGTACTCTTCCCATGGACAGTTCAACCATGGGGAGCAGGCACGGTGGAATACAAGGACTACTACAAGGAGCTTGGCGTCGAGAAGACGGCAACCGAGGCCGAGATCAAGAAGGCGTACCGCAAGCTGGTACGCAAATACCACCCCGACGTGAGCAAGGAACCGGACGCCGACAAGCGCACCAAGGCCCTGAATGAGGCCTACGGCGTGCTGGGCGACGCAGAAAAGCGCGCCGCCTACGATGAACTGGGGCGTAACCAAGGCGCCCAAGGCCAGCCATTCCGGCCCCCGCCGGACTGGGGTTCGGGCTACGAATCGTCGGGCGCCGACGACAGCGACTTCTTTGCCGACCTGTTTGCCCACGTGGGCGGGCGCCGCCGCGCCGGCGGCAGTTTCAAGATGCAGGGCGAGGACAGCCACGCCGCCATCACCATCGATGTGCACGACAGCTATCAGGGCGCCAAACGCCACATCGTCATGCGCGTGCCCGAAGCGGACGCGCAAGGCCATGTGGTGACGCGCGAGCGCACCCTGGAAGTGACGATACCGAAAGGCGTCACGGAGGGCCAGCAGCTGCGCATGAAGGGCCAGGGCCATCCTGGCAGCGGCGGCGCGCCAGCCGGCGACCTGTATCTGGAAATCCGCTTCCAGCCCGATGCACGCTACAAGGTGGAAGGGCGCGACGTGTTCGAGACGGTGCCCGTCACGCCATGGGAGGCGGCGCTGGGCGGCGAAATCGATGTGCCCACGCCATCGGGCACGGTGGCAGTCACCGTCCCGCCCAATTCGCAGACGGGGCGCAAGCTGCGCCTGAAGGGGCGCGGCATTCCCGCCGCCCAGCCGGGCGACCTGTATTTGCTGCTGGAAGTGGTGCTGCCGCCGGCAAACGACGACAAGGCGCGCGAACTGTATGCAACCATGGCGCGCGAGATGGCTTTCAATCCGCGCCAGAAGCTGGGAGGGTAAATCATGACAAACAAGGTAATTGGCGAATTGCTCGAAGACCGTGCCCTGAGCCTGGAAGAACTGGCGCGCGCCTGCGCCGTGGAGCCGGACTGGGTGGTGCAGCACGTGCGGACGGGCGTGCTGCTGCAAAATGGCCCGCCAGCGGGGCAATTGACGGCCTGGCGCTTCACCAGCCTGGACCTGGTGCGCGCGCGCCGCCTGCACGAAATTGAATCCGTGTTCGACGCGAATGCCGAACTGGCCGCGCTGGTGGTCGATTTGTCGGAAGAAGTGGCGCGCCTGCGCCGCCGCCTGCACGTGCTGGGCGTCGATTAGACCATTCGCCCTTAGGCCGGCTCGCCGTGCCGCTGCACGGTGATCCGGCCAATGTAGAATTGCCCATCGACGACGACCCGGTGCGGGATGCCGGCCACGTCGAAGCCGGGGCCGCCGTCTTCCATCCATTCCTGCGCCACGGAGTCGAACTGCTGCGGCGTCATGCGCAGCATCTGCGCCGTGATGACGAAGCGCGCGCCAGGTTTTTGTTTGTTGACGAAGTCGTCGATGCCGGCCATGGTGGTTCCTTATCAATGTATGCGCGCATGATACCTGCCTGCGCGCGCTTCTAGAAGACTTGCTCCAGTAATGGCAACTGCTCCGCAAAACGCTCGGTGAGCCACTTGCCCGCCTGGCCGGGCGGCGTGTCGGCGCGCTGGATCAGGTAAATCGGATAATTCTCGCCCTTGTCGACGGCCAGCGGCAGGTGCACCAGCCGTCCTGCCGCCAGATCCTCGCGCACCATCGCTTCGGGCATGTTGCCCCAGCCCAGGCCCGCGCGCAGCAAGGCGTGCTTGGAGCCGAGGTCGCCCAGGCGCCAGTTGCGCAATCCCAGCACGCCGAAATCCTGGCCCTGCGTCAGGTCGCTGCGGTCGCTGAGCACCAACTGCACGTGTTCGCGCGCCACGTTGGAGGCAATCGGTCCTGCCTGCAGCGCCAGCGCGTGGCTGGGCGCGGCCACGGGAATCAGGCGCACGTGGCCCACGGCCAGGCGCTCGAAGACGCTGGCCGTGGCCGTCATCCAGCCACCGAGGCCGATGTGACAGCTGCCATCCATCACCAGCTGCGCCACGGCGCCCATGGCTTCGATGCGCAGGCGCAGGGCGACGGTGGGGAACTGCGCCTGGAACGCTTCCAGAACGCGTACCAGCACGCAGGTGGGAAACATCACGTCGACCACCACCGATACCTCCGCTTCTAGCCCGCCGGCCAGCGCCTTGGCGCGCGCGCGCATGCCATCGACCTTCAGGGCCACGGCGCGCGCATCGGCCAGCAGGGCCTTGCCCGCGTCCGTCAGGGTGGGCTTGCGCTTGCTGCGGTCGAGCAATACCACATTCAGTTGTTCTTCCAGGTTGGCGATGGTGTAGCTGATCACCGACTGCGTGCGGTGCAGCTGGCGCGCCGCGTGGGCGAAGCCGCCCGCGTCGATGACGGCGACGAACACGCGCAACTGGTCGAGCGAAGGCTGGCCCGGTTCTCTCATGGCAACTCCATATCTAGAATTTCGATGCTAAACATTTATATTTATACGGTTTCATCGATGGTAGACCCGAACTATGCTGTGTGCAAGGGCTGCGACATGGTCCATCCCGTCACCCATTTCCACAGGAGCAATTCATGAGCAAGGTCTTACACATCAATAGCAGCGTGCGTAACAGCGGTTCCCTGTCGCGCCAATTGTCCGGCGAATTCGTCGCGAAACTGGCTGCGCAAGGGGCCAGCGTTGTCGAACGCGACCTGGCCTTGCAGCCCGTGCCGCACCTGACGGAAGAGGTGATGAGCGCCTTCTTCACGCCGGCCGAACAGCGCAGCGCGCAGGCGGCTGCGGCCGTGCAATTGTCCGATACCCTGGTCGATGAATTGCTGGCCGCCGACGTGCTGGTGCTGGCCGCGCCCATGTACAACTTTTCCGTGCCCTCGACCCTGAAGGCGTGGATTGACCACGTGGCGCGCGCCGGCCGCACTTTCCAGTACACGGCCACCGGCCCCGTCGGCCTGGCCACGGGGAAGAAAGCGCTTATTTTCACGGCCAGCGGCGGCGTCTACAGCGCAGGACCGGGAGCCGCGTATGACTACCTGAGCACCTATCTACGTACGGCGCTGGGCTTCATCGGCATCACCGATATCGAGTTCGTGCAAGCCGAAGGCGTGGCCATGGGCGAGGACGCCGTCGCCAGTGCGATCGCCAAGGGCCGCGCTTCGATCGAGGCCCTGGCTGCCTGAGCCAGGTCTCCAGGGGATTGCCAATCTGCCATGGTTGACATAAGCTTGCCGGCGGCACGCCCCGTGTCAGCCCGGCGAGCGGTTCGCCATGAAAGTCTCCCATGCACAAGTTGGCAAGCGCAGTACTGTTCGGATGTTCCCTGCTGGCGGCAGGGACTGTGCAGGCGCAAACTGCGCCAGTGGCGCCGCCCCACGTCGGCCGCGTCACTTCCACGCCCGAGGATATCCGCGCCATCGAAAAGGTTGTCGCCGACTTCCAGGCGGCCTTGATCGCCAAGGATGTCAAGCTGCTGTCGTCGCTGATGCTGCACACAAACATCCTGTTCGCCGCGCCGGCCGACGACGGTTTCATCAAGAAAATGCGCGATACGACGGACGTTCACTTCGACGGCATCGGAGCGGCCGGCTATGTCGGTTTCGCCAACTTCATCAAGCGCGAACCCTTGCGCACGGAAGAAAAATTCTACAACGTCAAGATCACCCAGGACCGCCATGTGGCGTGGGTCAATTTCGACTATGAATTCCTGGTCGGCGAAAAATTGTCGAACTATGGCGTGGAAGCGTGGCAAATGGTCAAGCGCGACGGCGAATGGAAAATCCTCAGCGTCGTCTGGTCCATGCATGCCGCTGCCGAGGCAGGAAAATAGGCGCCAGCCATGCTGTGTCAATCGCGCGGCAGCTCGCGGATTTCCACCGTGCCACCTGCGTTCAGTACAGGGTTGCCCAGCAATAATTTTTTCGCATCGTCTATACTTTCAGCTTGCACATGTAGATAGCCTGACAAGTGTGGCGTGACTGGCCTGGCCTGACCTGACCGGTGCACGCAGATGCCGGGCCCGATGGAGCTGCCACCGCAGAAGCGGCCACTGGCCCTGAGCATGGCGAAGTAGTCTTGCCAGGCGGAAGTGGCGCTGTCCATTGGTGTTGCCGTGTCGTCATGCATGAAGATGATGTAGTCATTCATCTTTTTCTCCTGTGCCGCGTGATAAAAAGAGAGCTGAATTAAGTATCCTGAGCAATCGCGAGCGCATGGTTTTACCCTCACCGCGTCAGTCCGTAGAGACAAGCTGTCCGGCCATGTCATTTTTGGAGCGCACATCGTGCCGATAAAGTATGTTGATTTTTATGAAGTGAATTACACGGCAGAGCGCTTGCGCGGCTGCAAGCTATGGGGCGCCTACGTCGCCATCTACGCCCCCTCGCCCAACCCCATGCACCGGGTGAATCTGCTGCGCAAGCGCCGGGTGTTGGCTGACCACCAGTTTACAACGGAGGCGGACGCCATGGCGGAAGCGGGAGAGGTGGCCGTCAAGCTGGTCGAGCGGCGCCGGCGCCGTTATGTCTTCCATCCCTGATGCCACTGCGCCGCATCCTGCAGTGCGCGCCATGGCAGGATCTGCACGCGGCCGGAATGCACGGCTTCCAGCTCCACGTGCGTGACGGGTTCATCCTGCGTGGCTGTTGCACATAGCTTGATGACGAGGAAGTGTTTTTCCTTGTTGGCAGGCGTGACGGCTGTCCATTTGCTGTTCAGTAATTTATTCGGACGCAAGTTATTGTGATTGGCAAGCTTCATGGTGGCCCCTGGATTGGCGTGATGGCGATGTTGCCATTATCATGCAATACCCGCCACGCACGAGGACCGCCATGAAACGCCAGCTGCACCTGCTCGTTATCGACCCGCAAAACGATTTTTGCGACTTGCCCGCCGAATGGCTGCCTGCCGGCGCCGCACCGGCGCTGGCCGTGCCCGGCGCCCACGCCGATATGCTGCGCGTGGCGCAGCTGATCCGTGAAGGGGGCAGCGGTTTGACGCAGATCAGCGTGACGCTCGATGCCCATCACCGCTACGACATCGCCCACCCCGCCTTCTGGCGCACGGGCGATGGCGCTCCCGTCACGCCGTTTACCCAGATCAGCGCGCAGCAGGTGCGCGACCGCCTGTTTTTGCCCGCCGCCAGCGGCGCTTTGCCGCGCGCGCTGGCCTACCTCGATGCCTTGCAGCAAGCGGGCCGCTATCAGCTGATGGTGTGGCCCGTGCACTGCGAGATCGGCAGTTGGGGCCAGAATGTCCATGCGGCCGTGCGCGCCGCCTATAACGGCTGGGAAGTGGATCAACTGCAAGTAGTGGCCAAGCTGAGCAAGGGTTCCAACCCGTGGACCGAGCATTACTCGGCAGTCATGGCGGAAGTGCCCGACGCGCAGGATGCGGCCACCCAGCTGAACCTGGATTTCCTCGCCACCTTGCTGCCGGCGCAGCAGATTTATGTTGCCGGCGAAGCGGGTAGCCACTGCGTGAAAGCCAGCACGGAGCATATCGCCGACTACCTGCAGGCGCAGCAAGGCAAGCCGGCCCTGGCGCGGCTGGTGCTGCTGACCGACTGCATGAGCCCCGTCACGGGTTTTGCAGCGCAGCAGCGCGACTTCCTGGCCGCCATGCAAGAGCGCGGCGCGCGGCTGGCCACTTCCGCCGATGTCTTGCCCGAATTGCTGGCCAACGCGCGGCACAACGCGGCTGCCTGAGCCACTGTCGAACGTGCCCAGCTGAAATGCTTGCGGTGGCGTACTATTCTGGCTTCAGGAAGTTGGAGAAAACACACATGACCCCGATAGTGCGCAGTTTGCTGGAAACCGATCTGTATAAATTTACAATGTGGCAAGCCTTGCTGCACGGTCATCCGAATACCCATACCGAATACGAATTTGTCTGCCGTAACGCCACCGCCTTTCCCCTGGCTGAACTGAAGGGCGAACTGGAAGAACAGCTCGACCACCTGTGCTCGATGTCGTTTGCCGACGACGAGCTGGCCTATTTGCGCACCCTGCGCTTCATGAAGAGCGATTTCGTCGACTTTTTGACGGTCTTCCGCTTCCAGCGCAAGTTCATCGAGGTCAGCACGGATGGCGACACCCTGCTGGTCCACGCGGCCGGGCCGCAAGTACACGTGATGGGTTTCGAGATTTTCGTGCTGTACATCATCAACGAACTGTATTTCCGCCGTTTCGACCTGGACGCGGCCATGCGAGAAGGGCGTCACCGCCTGGGCTTGAAAGTGGCGGCCGTCAAGGAATTCGGCAAGCTGCCGCGGCGCAAGCATCCATTTGAATTTTCCGATTTCGGCGTGCGCCGGCGTTTTTCCGGCGCGTGGCACGACGAGGTGGTGCAGCGCCTGGCGCAGGAAGTGCCGGAATATTTTAAAGGCACGTCGAATGTGTACCTGGCAAAAAAACTGGGCATCGTGCCGATCGGCACCATGGCGCATGAATACATGCAGTCATTTCAGTCGTTCGGCGTGCGCCTGCGCGACTTTCAAAAGGCGGCACTGGAAGACTGGGTGCAGGAATACCGTGGCGACCTGGGCATCGCCCTGACCGACGTGGTCGGCATGGATGCCTTCCTGGCCGACTTCGACCTGTATTTCGCCAAGCTGTTCGACGGCTTGCGCCACGATTCGGGCGACCCCGTCGAGTGGGGCGAAAAGGCGCTGGCCCACTACGCGGCCCTGCGCATCGACGCCAATACCAAGCGCCTCGTGTTTTCCGACGGCCTGGACCTGGACAAGGCCTTTGCCCTGTACCAGCACTTCGCCGACCGCATCATGACGGGCTTTGGCATCGGCACCAATCTGACCAACGATGTGGCTTTGACGCCGCTCAACATTGTCATGAAACTGGTGCGCTGCAATGGCCAGTCGGTGGCGAAATTGTCGGATTCGCCGGGCAAGACCCTGTGCAAGGATGAAACCTTTCTTGCCTACTTACGGCAGGTGTTTCACCATCCCGCCGTGTAAGCGCTGACATAAGCTACTGCGCGTCGCAATTTGCGGCCTCCGATGCTCACTGCCTCGGCGGCCCCGTGCCCAGCACAGTTCCGCTTCTCGGCCACAACTTGCTGCCGCTCGCTACGCTTCTGTCGGGCGCTTGATTGTCGGTCTAGAAGCCTGCGACCACCGTGTTCATGTGCTCGACCTGGGGCGGGGCGGCGAAAAATTCGCCGACCAGACCGCGCCATGCCTGGAAGTCGTCGCTGCCGCGGAAATGCACGGTATGGTCTTCGAGCGTCGTCCAGCCGACCACTAGGCGGTAGGCGTCGCCATTTTCGATCGAGCGCTCCAGGCGCATGGACTCGCAGCCGCGCGCGCGCTGGAACAGGGGCACGGCCTTGGCGACGGCCGCCTCGAAGGCAGCATGCGTGGCCGATTTGATCTGGATATGGGCAATTTCAAAAATCATGGCAAGTTCCACTGTGGAATGAAGGAAGCTTGATCTTGCCATAATTTGGCCGCGCGAGGGAGGACCGCGCTCAGTGCGCGGCCGCTTGTTCGCTGCCATCCGCCTCGCCATCACCCTTGCCATCGTTTGCGGCCAGCATGGCTGGCCGTGCGCTGTTCGATGTCGCTGCCGCCATGCGCCTGCACGATGGCGGCGGCCCGTTCGCTGTCCCCGGCCTGGTGCACGGCGACGACAAGGCGGAACATGCCGCGCCACGCCGCCTTGCCCTGCACGGGGACGGCCTCGTCGTCGACTGTGTCGAGTTCGACTGCGTGCGCGGGGAAACCTTGCTCCAGCAGCGCGTTGCGGGCCTGCTGCGCATCGGCAAGCTGGTCGAAGATGCGGATCAGGGCAGGCGAAACAAGGGGGCGGGTGGAGGTGCTCATGGCCAGGCTTTCCAGTAGGGATATTTGAGTTTGACCTGCAAGCCTGTAAAAAATTCTGCCTCAGCCTGTAAAATCATCGATCAAGGCGCAAAAGTTTGATAAATATCCAGTATGGCTGCCAAGTCGCGCTAAGATACGCCTTGCGGTGCGTCCTGCAGGCGGGAATGCGGGGTCAATCTTTCATAGGAGAACTAAATGGCAGCGAAGAAAATTCTGTTTTTGACCGGCGATTTTGCAGAAGATTATGAAACGATGGTGCCATTCCAGGCCCTGCTGATGCTGGGCCATACCGTGCATGCCGTCTGTCCCGGCAAGAAAAGCGGCGCGACGATCAAGACGGCCATCCACGATTTCGAGGGCGACCAGACCTACACGGAAAAGCCGGGTCATTTGTTCACCCTGAACGCCAGCTTCGACGAAATCGATCCGGCCGACTATGACGCCGTGATGATCGCCGGCGGCCGCGCGCCCGAATACCTGCGCCTGAACGAGAAAGTCATCGCCGCCGTGCGCCATTTCGCCGAGGCGGGCAAGCCTGTCGCCGCCGTCTGCCACGGCGCGCAATTGCTGGCCGCCGCCGACGTCATCCGCGGCAAGCGCATTTCCGCCTATCCAGCCTGTGCGCCGGAAGTGAAATTGGCGGGCGGCACGTATGCCGACATCGCCGTCACGGACGCCGTCACGGATGGCCAGTTTGTCACGGCGCCCGCCTGGCCCGCGCATCCGGCCTGGCTGGCGCAGTTCGTCAAGCTGCTGGGCACCGAGATCCATTTGTAACCTTCACCAGCCCGGCAGGCCGCAGCGCTTGCCGGGCGCACCACTTTTCAGATTCGAGTTCTTCATGCATGCGCCGCGCAGTCAACCTTCCCGCAAACAAATTCCAGCGTCGCGCTGGCGCCAGCGCCGCCTGGCGCAAGCCGAATCGGGCCTGAGCGCCGCGCAGGAACGCCAGCTGGCCACCCTGCATGACATTTCCACCTTGCTGGCAGGCCAGCACGCCATCGATGCGCTGTGCCGTGGCTTCTTGCGCCACGTGATGCAGTTCGCGCAGGCCGAGGGCGGCACCGTGCGCATCCTTGATCCGCAACAAGACACCGTGCACATCATCGTGCATGAAGGTATTTCCGATGCCATGGTGGAAGAGGAACACTGCATCCGCAACAACGATTGCCTGTGCGGCGCTGCCGTGGCGCAGGGCGTGATCCAGATCCGCGATTTCCGCCAGGTCGATGCGCTGCAGCGCTACCGTTGCCAGGACGAAGGATTTATTGCCATCGCCGTCTTTCCCATCCTCGCGCGCGAGCAGGTGGTGGGCAGTTTTTCGCTGCACTTTGCGCGCCCGCAAGCCGTGCATGCGCAGCAGCAAGGCTGGCTGGAAACGTTGGGCCAGAGCCTGGGCATTGCCATCGAGAACCAGCGCCTGATCGCGCGCGAGAAGGAATTCGCCGTCGCGCGCGAACGCAGCCTGCTGGCCGAAGGCTTGCATGACAGCATCGCGCAAAGCTTGAACTTCATCAGCTTGCAAGTACAGATGCTCGACGATTCCGTACGCCGCGGCCAGCTCGACGAAGCGGCCGAAGTGCTGCCGCTGATGCGCATGGGCGTCGAACAGAGTTACCAGGACGTGCGCGAATTGCTGGTCAATTTCCGCACGCGCTGGCATGGCAGCGACCTGGAAAGCAAGCTCAGCGAAGTGCTGGCCAAGTTTGAGCTGCAGACGGGCGTCGTCGGCACCCTGGACATGAGCGGCAATGGCGCGCCGTTGGCGCCGGAGCAGCAACTGCAGATCCTCTTCATCGTGCAGGAAGCGCTGTCGAATATCCGCAAGCACGCGCAAGCGAGCAACGTGGCCCTGCGCGTGGAAAACGGACGCGATTTTGCGCTGCAGGTGCGCGACGATGGCGAAGGCTTCGCCGCCAACCTGCGCGACAAGAAAACGGAATTGCAGATCGGCTTGCGTATCATGCAGGAAAGAGCCGAGCGGCTGGGTGCGCAATTTGCCATCGACAGCACGCCCGGCGGCGGCACGACGATCTCGCTGGCCTTGCCGGCAGCCCGGCGCCAGGCGGCGTAACAGACGATTCATTCCTACCAGTTAGAAGATACAAATACGTGAACGCTCCAATCAAAATCCTGCTGGTCGACGACCACACCTTGCTGCGCAGCGGCGTCAAGCTGCTGCTGCAGCGCAATCCTTTATTCCAGGTGGTGGGCGAGGCATCGAATGGGCTCGACGGCGTGCGCCTGACGGCCGAGCTGCGGCCCGACGTGGTGCTGATGGACTTGAACATGCCCGGCGTAACCGGCGTGGAAGCGCTGCAGCTGATCTTGCAAGACATGCCGCAGATGGTGGTGCTGATGTTGACCGTATCGGAAAACGCGGCCGACCTGGGCGCGGCCCTGCGCGCGGGCGCGCGCGGCTACCTGCTGAAAAACATCGAAGCCGAGCAGCTGGGCCAGGCCATTAGCCGCGCCGCCGCCGGCGAATCGGTGATCGCCGACGCCATGACGGCCAAGCTGGTGTCGCAGTTCCGCGCGGGACAGAATGCGCCTCAGGCCGACTACGACAAATTGACGCCGCGTGAACGCGAAGCCATGGCGTGCCTGGCGCGCGGCCAGAGCAACAAGGAAATCGCGCGCCAGCTGGACGTGGCCGAAAGCACGGTGAAAATCCACGTGCAAAATATCCTCAAAAAGCTTAAGCTCAGCAGCCGTGTGCAGATCGCCGTGTATGCGGTGGAGCGCGAACTCGGCAAATAAAGATCAAACAAAGCGCAAATAGTGCGCAAGGAATGCGCGATTGTTTGATCTGCATGGCGTTCCGGCCTAGACAACCCTAGTTCCTTTGACGTATGGCCTTGACGCTGCCTGCGCATTACACTCTTAGTCATTCGCTAATCTAATAAGAGAGTGTCATGCATAAGGTCAACGTCGATGGCTTGCTATCGAGCCAGGCTCTGTTCCGCCATATTTCCCCTTCGCAATTAGAACAATTGCGCCAGGATGTCGTGCGTGTCGAAGTGGAAAAAGGCAAAGTGCTGTTCCGCAAGGGCGAAGCGGCGGAAGGCGCCTATGTCGTGGTCTTCGGTCTCGTCAAGCTGAGCGTGTTTTCCATGGAAGGTACCGACAAGGTACTGGAACTGATCCGCCCGGGCCAGAGCTTTGGCGAAGCCATGATTTTCCTCGACGAACCGTACCCGTTCTGCGCCGAGGCGCTCGAGCACTGCCTGCTGCTGCGCATCCCGCCACACGCGCTGCTGCGCCTGCTGGACCAGTCGCCGCGTATCGCGCGCCAGATGATGAACAGCCTGTCGCACCACCTGATGGGTTTTATTCGCAACGTGGAACGCTGCTCCGTGCAGAACGCCACCCAGCGCGTGGTCGAGTACCTGTTGCAGGCATCGGACCAGCAGCGTTCCAACGAGGTCAAGCTGGACTTGAAGAAAAGCCTGCTGGCATCGTTTTTGAACCTGGCGCCCGCCACCCTGTCGCGCGTGCTGCACCAGCTGACGGACTTGCATTTGATTAAAGTCAGCGGTTCGCTGATCCAGATCCAGCCCGATGCGCTGAAAACCTACCGCCATGGTTCCGCCACGGCGATGCTGAATTAAGCATCTAAGCTTTTTCAGTAGACAAGGTCAGCCGCCAGAACAGCAGGGCGAGCAAGCTGACCGCCGCGCCCAGCGCGCATACCCCATGCCAGCCCGCCAGCGCATACACGCTGGTGGCGGCAATCGCACCGAGTCCGCTTCCCACCGCATAAAACAGCATATAGCACGCCACCAGGCGGCTGTGCGCGTCGCTGTCCTGCTTGAAAATAAGGCTCTGGTTCGTCACGTGGATGGCCTGGCCCGCCAAGTCGAGCGCGATGATGCCGACCACCAGGGGCCACAGGGCCGTGCCCGCAAAGCCGAGCGGCAGCCACGCGGCCAGCAGCAACAACAGCGCCGCGCCCGTCGTCCATTGGGCACGGCCCTGGTCGGCCAGCGCTCCGGCCCGCGCCGCGCCCAGCGCCCCGATCACCCCCACGAGGCCAAACGCGCCGATGGCCGCGTGCGTATAGCCTTGCTCAGTCAAGGGCAGCACCAGGGCGCTCCAGAAAATATTGAAGACGGCAAACATTAGCAAGGCCAGCATACCGCGCACGCGCAGCACCTTGTTGTGCAGCAGCATGTCCAGCATCGAGGCAATCAGCGCGCCGTAGGCCAGCCGTTGACTGGACGGCTGCGCCGGCGGCAGCTTGCGCCACAGCAGCAACAGCAGGGCGCAAGCGATGGCCGCAGAGACAAAATACACGGCGCGCCAGTCGGCGAGATCGGCCACCACGCCGGACAAGGTGCGCGCCAGCAGTAAGCCGATCACCACGCCGCCCTGCGCCATGCCCACCACCCGGCCCCGCTCGTGGCTGGCCGCTGCACTGGCCGCGTAGGCGATCAAGCCCTGTGTCATGGCCGTGCCCAGCAAGCCCACCAGCAGCATGCCGCCCAGCAGCGCGGCCGTGGAACGGGCGCAGCCCAGCGCCGCCAGGGATATGGCAAGCAAGCCCAGCTGGAACAGGGTCAAACGGCGCCGGTTCAGCATGTCGCCCAAGGGAACCAGCAGCAGCAGGGCCAGCGCGCAGCCGAGCTGCGTGGCCGTGATGACCATGCCGCTGGCGGCGTCCGTCAAGCCGAATTCGTGCGCCAGGGTGGCGAGCAAGGGTTGGGCGTAATACACATTGGCCACGCTGAGGCCGGCTGCGCAGGCGAACAGCCAGACGAGGGAAGGGGCAAGAGTAGTCAGGGGGATGTCGGGAGTCGAGTCGCGCATGGGGTGTCCATATGTGGTTGCAAAATAAAACTAGTTGGAGTCTAGGTTAAGAAGTTTTAAAATGCAACCACTCAATCAAGGAGATAGCCGTGGCCAAGCGCAAAAGCCTGAAAACCGACCCCTGTCCCGTGGCGCGCGCACTCGACGTGATCGGCGAACGCTGGTCGCTGCTGATCGTGCGCGACGCCTTCGACGGCATGCGCCGCTTTGGCGAATTCCAGAAAAGCCTGGGCGTGGCGAAAAATATCCTGGCCGACCGCCTGCACACCCTGGTGGAAGCGGGCATTTTTACGGTCGCGCCCGCCTCGGACGGCACGGCTTATCAGGAATACGTGCTGACGGCCAAGGGGCTGGGCCTGTTTCCCGTCGTGGTGGGCTTGCGCCAGTGGAGCGAGGAGCAGTTGTTCGCATCGGGCGAGGCGCATTCCACCTTGCTGCAGCGCGCTTCAGGCTTGCCCGTGCGCAGGATGAACGTGGAGGCCGAAGATGGCCGCGTCTTGCAGGCGGGCGATACCGTCGTACAGAAGGTGGCCACTGAGGTGGAGACGAAAGCATGAAGCGCGTGGCCGTCATCGGCGGCGGCATCACGGGCGTCACCACCGCTTACGCGCTGGCGAAACGGGGCGTCAATGTCACCCTGATCGAGCGGCACCGCTATGCGGCCATGGAAACGTCGTATGCAAATGGCGGGCAATTGTCAGCCTCGCACGCGGAAGTGTGGAACCACAAGGCAACGATATTGAACGCCGTGAAATGGATGGCGCGGCGCGATGCACCGCTGCTGCTCCATCCCTGGCCCAGCTGGCACAAGCTGAGCTGGTTTGCACAATTTCTCGCCGCCATGCCGGACTATGAGCGCAACACCATCGCCACGGCGCGCATGGCAATCGCCGCGCGCGAGCACCTGTTTGCGTGGGCGCAAGAAGAAGATATCGACTTCGATCACCGCCGCGCCGGCATCCTGCATGTCTACCGTGACCAGCGCGGCTTCGAGCGGGCGGCCGGCGTGTCGCGCCTGTTGGCCCGGGGCGGCTTGCAGCGTCGCGCCGTTACGCTTGCCGACATGCGCGCCATCGAACCGGCCCTCACCGGCGACTTTTACGGCGGTTACTACACGGACAGCGATTCCACGGGCGACATCCACAAATTCACCAGCGGCCTGGCCGATGCCTGCGCCCGCCTGGGCGTGACATGCCGCTATGGCACACACGTGACGGCGCTGGCGCGCGAGTGCGGCAAGGTGCGCGTCAGCCTGGACGAGGAGAGCAGCTTGTTCGACGCCGCCGTCATCTGCGCGGGCACGGCCAGCCGCGCCATGGCGGCATCCTTGGGCGACCATGTGAATGTGTATCCCGTGAAAGGCTATTCGATCACCGTGCAGCTCGATGATGCAGCCAGCCGGGCGGCGGCGCCCAAGGTCAGCCTGCTCGACGATGCCACCAAGCTGGTCAGCAGCCGCCTGGGCGAAGACAGGCTGCGCGTGGCGGGCACGGCGGAATTCAATGGCGTCAACCACGACATTCGCGCCGACCGCATCCGCCCTCTGCTGGCATGGGTCGAGCAATGTTTTCCTGGCGTGAATACACGCAAGGTGATCCCGTGGGCGGGCTTGCGCCCCATGCTGCCGGCCATGCTGCCGAAAGTGGGGCCGGGCAAGGCGCCCGGCGTGTACTACAACACGGGCCACGGCCATCTGGGCTGGACCTTGGCGGCCGCGACGGCCGAGCTGGTAGCCGCGATGGTGAACACTGCGGTGGCTAGTTCTTCGGCAGCAAGTCGCTGAGCGCGGCGCGGCCCTTGACAGTGAGGAAGGGGCCGACCTTGCTGTAAGGCAGCAGGAAGTCGTTTTCGCAGCCGCTGCCGTTGGAATCTTCCCAGAACGATACGCCTTCGCCTTTCAAGGACAGGTGGAAGCGGCCACGGCCGTCGTAATCCGTGCCCTTGCATTCGGCGTCGATTTTCACATTCTTGAAGAGGGCTTGCCGCAGGCGGTCGGGCAATTCGGCCTTGTCGTCGCCATCGCTGGCGCTGGCGCCAAACCAGTTCCACACGTCCGTTTCCTGGCCCGTCTTCACGTCCCAGGTGCGGAACTTGATGGAGATGCCATTGGCGCCATAGCCGGCCGGCCAGCGGTAAAACTTGATCGTTACCCAGCGCGGCGACCAGTAGGTCGGCTCCGCATACACTTCGTCCTCCGTCGTAAAACCGTTGCGGCCCAGGTATTCGCGGCGCGTGGCATAGAAGTCGGCCAGGTCTTGCTTGTTCTTGGCCAGCACGGCGCGCAGCTGCGCATTGATTTTCGCCACGCCATCGCCGGGGCCAATCAATTCCACGGTGATGGTGTCGCCGATTTGCAAGTTGCGATATTGCTTGCCTTCGAAGGCGATCGGTTTACTCACCCTGGTGCTGGGAAACACCTCCAGCGCCAGGTTGTAGGCATCGCTGGCGCAGGATGGGTGCTCGCGGTCGCCCGCCGCTTCCAGGAGGGTCAAGGCCAGCGGCAGGGTCTTGCCGCTTTTCGGGTCCGTCCAGCTGCCGATGAGCTTGTCACTTAGCTTGCCGTCTTGCGGCGCATGCAATGACCAGGTGCCCGTCGTGTCGCCCTTGGCGTCGAGTTCCTGCCACAGCACCTTGCCGTTGGGCTTGGCCAGCATGATCGGCGTCTTGTAGCGTGTGTAGTAATAGTTGCCGCTGCGGTCAGCCCCTTGCGTGGGGCTGGGCTGGTTGAAGCAAGCCACCACATTCGCCTTGCCCAAGGTGCCCTGCCACACCCCTTGCACGGGCGGCTCGGCCGCCATGGCGGCATTCAGGGCGGGCAGGGACAGACATACAAGCAATGAACGTAACAAAAAACAGCGCATCGGGTTTTCCTGTGGTGGGCGATGGCCGATTCTACCTGGCCACCGCCTGGAAATGCCGCACGCCAACTTTTACGCTTGCTTTTCCTGCGCCACCACGGCCATCGCCGCGCCCAGGTATTGCAGCATGGCGCCATCGACAAAGCTGCCTTCCATCAGACGCGGTTCCTGCTGGTGCGCCTGGCGAAATTTCAGCTGCGTGGCCGGGTTCGTTCCCGCATACGAATGGAACAGCTCCAGCCACTGCCGCGCCAGTTGCAGCACGGCCGGGTCGGTGGGCGGCGTATGCGCATCGATGGCGGCGCGCACGGCGGCGATCAGGGCCGGCCACTCGCCCGAGCGCTTGCCGTAGTTGGCGGCCAGGTGCGCATATTCCTGCGCATTGAGGAAAGGGCGATACAGCGCAATGCGCGAGGCATTGAAGGCGGCGATGATGAATTGCATCAAGTCCGCATCGATGCTGGTCGTGGCTTGCATGATTGGCTCCTGCGCGTGCATGCTGTTCAGGCGCGCGAACAGGCCAGGGTGGGCGCCCGTGTCGCGCACCAGCTTGACCATCCATTGCGTGGCTAGGGCTTGCGCTTGGGCATCATCGGCGCCGGCGCCCGCGTCCTTGACGGCGCGCACGCTTGCCACCAGGGCCTTCCATTCCTGTTCCACGGCCGCATCGGACAGCAGCGGCATCTGTTGCAGTTCTTCGTTGTTAAAGTATTTGTCGTACATGGTCATTAACTCCATCGTAGTGAGCCACTCGGCCAGTTCCGGGGCCTGCCCCTGCACCAGTTGCGCCTGCAGGGTGCACAGGCGTACACGCAGGGTGGACGCCTGTGCGATCTGGCGCTCCAGCATGGCGATCTGCTGCGCCACGATGGCGCTCAACGGCAGGTCCGGCCCGGCGAGGGCGTTGGCGATATCGGCCAGCGACAAGCCGAACTTGCGCAGCGCCATGATCCGGTGCAGCCGGTCCATGTCGCCGTGCTGGTACAGGCGGTAGCCAGCGGGCGTGCGCGCCGAAGGCGAGAGCAGGCCGATGCTGTCGTAGTGGTGCAGGGTGCGGATAGTCAGGCCCGTGAGCCGGGCCAGTTCACCGATTTTCAACAGCATCGCTTGCTCCTTTCCTGGTGCGTACAAACAGCATCGAGCCTAACGTTACGTTAAGGTCAAGCAGTATGTTTAGTTGATTGTCAGACGCTGCCGCAGTTCCTGCAGCAAGGTGCCGGTCTTGGGTGTCAACTGGCGCGCCAGCGGCCAGGCCAGGTACAGGGGCAAGCCTTGTGTGGCCAGTGCCGGCAGCACTGCCACGATGGCGCCCGTGGCCAGGTATTCTTGCACCAGCCAGGTGGCCAGCTGCGCCACGCCCAGGCCCGCCAGCACGGCGGCCGTGCGCGCTTCCGCGTCGCCCACCGTCATGCGGGGAGACGCCAGGCGGTGTTCCACCTGCCCGCCGTGCTCAGCGTCCAGGAACAGCCACGGCATGGGCGAGCCGTCGCCGCGCCCATAGGCGATGCAGTCGTGGCCATCCAGATCCGCGATGGACGCGGGCGTGCCGCGCCGCGCCAGGTAGGCGGGCGCCGCGCACAGGATCAGCTGTTCGTCGCCCAGGTGCATCTGCCCCAGCGCGGCCGGCCAGTGCCCGGGTGTGCCGATGCGCACGGCGATATCGATGCGCTCCTCGAATAGGTCGACGAAGCGGTCGCTGAAGGCGATCGACGGCTGCAAGCGCGGATACTGCGCGCATAGTTCCAGCAGGGCCGGCATCACGCGCAGCCGGCCATATGAGGCGGGCACGCCGATGCGCACCTGGCCCGCCAGTTCCGTCGCGTGCTCGCCCAGCACGTCTTCCGCATCCGCCAGTTCCTGCAGCACGCGCTTGCAGGTGGCGTAGTAGGCGCGGCCCGCGTCGCTCAGTTTCAAACGGCGTGTGCTGCGCTCGAACAGCAGCACGCCCAGCCGTTCTTCGAGGCGCGCGACGCTCTTGCTGACAGCCGAGCTGCTCAGGTGCAGGCGTTCGGCCGCCCTGGTAAAACTGCCCGCGTCAGCCGTGGCGAGGAAGGGCGTGAGGCCTTTCAAATGTTCCGATGAAAACATGATTCAGGAATTTTTTTCATGAATAGGTTGAAATAATATCGCGGATGAGAATTGGTGTCGCGGATATGATGGTTTTTTCTTTCGGAGGCACTCTCTCATGCAAAAACACGCCCTCATCATCGGCGCCAGCGGCGTCATCGGCAGCAATCTGGCCACGCATCTGTTGGCGCAAGGCTGGCAGGTGACGGGCGTCTCGCGCGGCCGCACGCCAGTCCCCGCCGGCTGCGTAGCGCTGCAGCTCGATGCGACGGATGGCGCCGCCGTGGCATCGGCGCTGGCGGGCTTTGAGGCCAGCCATGTCTTCTTCACGGCCTGGGCGCGCCAGGCCGACGAGCAGGAAAACATCCGCGTCAACGGTGCCATGCTGGCCAATGTGCTGGCCGCGCTGGGGCCAAGCGGTCACCTGCGCCACGCGGCGCTGGTGACGGGTCTCAAGCACTATCTGGGGCCGTTCGAGGCGTATGGACAAGGCGCCGTGCCCGTCACACCGTTCCGCGAAGAGCAGGGCCGTCAGCCTGTCGAGAATTTTTACTATGCACAGGAAGACCGCTTGTTCGAAGCGGCTGCCCAGTACGGTTTTACGTGGAGCGTGCACCGCCCGCACACCATCATCGGTTACGCACTGGGCAATGCCATGAACATGGGCCTGACCCTGGCCGTGTATGCGAATTTGTGCAAGGCCAGCGGCCAGCCTTTCGTCTTTCCCGGTTCCAGCGCGCAGTGGCATGGCTTGTCCGATATGACGGACGCGGGCCAGATTGCGCGCCACCTGGCGTGGGCGGCCGACAGCCCCGCCGCGCGCAACGAGGATTTTAATATCGTCAATGGGGACGTGTTCCGCTGGAAGTGGATGTGGCCGCGCCTGGCCGCGTATTTCGGCGTGGCAGCGGCGGACTTGCCCGAGACGATGGCGCCGCTGGCCGGCCGCATGCAGGATGCGCCCGCGCAATGGCGTGCCATTGCGCAGCAGCATGATCTGGTGGAAACGGACATCGGCCGCCTCGCTTCCTGGTGGCATACGGATGCCGACCTGGGACGGCCGATGGAAGTGATGACGGACATGGGCAAGAGCCGCAAGGCGGGCTTTCTTGATTACCAAGATACGCAGGATGCCTTCATCGCCCTGTTCGCGCGCCTGAAGGCGGAGCGCGTCATTCCGCGCTGACCTGCTCCACTGCGGCCGGTGGCGGGGCTGCCGCTGCTGCCGCATTACTCTTGTGTTGCTGCGCGCGCTGCCACTCCAGCCCCGGGCGGTCGACGCGGAATTGCAGCAGCCGCCCTTGCACCACTTCCGTCACGTACGCCGTGCGGCCGTCGGGGCCGCCGAAGGTGATGTTGCTGGGCTTGGCGCCGGGCACGCTGATCTCGCGCAGGATGCGGCCCTGCGGCGACAGTTTGACCACGCTGCCCTTGCCATAGCGCGTCACGTACAGGTTGCCATCGACATCGACTCGCATGCCGTCCATGCCGGAATCGTCGAACTTGATCAGCAATCGCTTGCCGCTCAGGCTGCCGTCCGCGGCGATGTCATACATCCAGATATTGCGCTGCACGCTTTCATTCACATACAAAATCTTGCCATCGGGACTGACCTCGATGCCGTTGGCCGTGCCCATGGTGTCGAGCGCCAGGGTGACCTTGCCATCCTGTGCGATGCGCCACACGCGGCCCGTGTTTTCCTTCCAGTTCGGATCGCTCGCATACAGCACGTCATCGGCCGTGATGGCGATGTCGTTCGGCTGCGTCATGCGCGGCTCGCGCGCGTGGATGGACAGCGCACGCGTGGCCGGATCGACCAGGTAGATCGTGTGTTCCATGTAATCGGCCAGATACATCTGACCCCGGCTGCCGAAACGGATGCCGTTGGCGATGCTGGTCCCGGGCAGGCTCAGCCACACTTCGCCACTGCCATCGGGACGCACCTTGCCGATGGTTTGCTGGCGCGCAAAGTTGACGGCATAGATATTGCCATCCGCATCGACGGCCGGGCCTTCGATGCCCTTGGTGAAGGAATGCGCGGGCGTGAGGGTGGTGGCGAGGAACAAGGTCTCGTGCGCGGGCGGGCTGGCGCAGGCGGACAGGTTGGCCAGCGCGGTGGCCAGCACGGCGGCGCGCAGCCAGGGCAGGGCGGTTCGGGAATGCGGCACGAAGGAGGATTGATGCATGGAGCGATCTCTGTATAGCAAAGGTGGCGTATGTTACCCGAGGCGCGCCAGCCGGGGCGCCAGTCTATGTCTCATCTCAGGCCGCCACCACGATCAGGTCGGGGAAGTCGTCTTGCCAGCCGTCCCATTCGTCTTGTAGATGGGCGTGCATGCCAGCGCGTGCTTGCGCCACATCAAACGCATCGGCGCTGGCCAGCAGAAAATGGGCAATGGCGCGCAGGGTGGCGGGGTCGGCATGGATGGTCACGTCGGAGCACGGCAGGGGGCGTTCGGACGGCGCGTCGTGCAGATAGCAGTGCAGGGAAAGGTGTGTGTTCATGGAGTTCGATGATCGATATGGGAGCCCGGCATGGCGTGCGCCAGCAGGTCGGCGCGGGCGGCGGCCTGTTCTTCGCCGCTTAAAAGCCAGTGTGTCTTGCCGTCGTGCGCAGCCGCAGCCATAGCCCAGGGTTTCGCTGTAGCCTTGCACGTCATCGCAATAATCGAGCAAGCCGGGTATGCTTGCCGCGCCGTCGAACAGCCGTTGCAGCGGCAGCTTGCTGGCGCGCATCGCCAGCAGCAGCGAATCAGTCGAATGATACCAGGCCAGCGCGTCGCAGTTCATGAACTCGTCGGCTTCGTCGGCGGCACGATCCGCGCTGAACAATGCGATGCTGTCGGCATCGGGCGCAAACAGCATCTTCTCGTAGTTTTTCTGCGAGAACTTGACGACCTTGCCGCGCTTACTGCCGTAGCGCTCGACGGGTTCCCCTATCTGCGCGAACCAGGCAAACAGCTGCGCGCTGGCCACGGCGGGAAGGAAGAGGCTATTCTTGCTGAATTCGCCGATGAGGAAATGGTATTGGTCCATAAAGCAAGACGGGGGAGGATTGCGATAGGCGTATTTTTGTACGGAATGCAACATATTGCCAATGCACGCGCGCGACCATTCCGTCAGGCGGCCTGATGCGTAAGTATTTGATTTAAATGAAATTCGCGCCGTATTGCGCTTACTTCCAGCCGCATTGCGGTTACACTAAGTCTGACTATACTGCAATGACGAGCGAGGTGCTGGTTCACTACGTCGCTGGCAATCCTACGGAGGCCTCATGTCTTATGCGAATCCCACCACCCATAATGGGTTCCTGATCTCGGCCTACGCCTGCGAACTGCCCGAGGGGTGCTGGCAGGGACAGTTGGTGCTGAGCAAGTGCGGCTTTGAAGATGTCCGGCAAGCCAATCTGGAAAATCGCAGCACGCGGCACGAAGCGGAGCAATCGGCCCTGGCCATGGGGTGGCAGCTCGCCAATTACGTGCTACCCCTGCGCACTGTTGACGATAAGTAAAGTAATGCCTTCATTTCGTAAGGGAAATAGAGTATCGTGTTTGGCTAGAGAGAAATACACCGTATGCAGCAATCGAGCTGGCGTGCGCGGCGATGCCTGAGTGAACGCCGCGGAACGAAGAGTTGTCCTTGAGGCCGGCCCCCACAGGCCGCACACCGTCACCATGCACTACACAGCACTCTCGCCGGATCCTGAGGATGCGCCCGCCCAGCAGTTGCCCTCCGAGCAAAATCTGCATGCCTTGCATAACCGCGAAGTCAAGCTGCTGCGCGAGACGATCAATCAATTGTTGATCATGGCCAAGATGCAGTTGCAGGAAAAGGATAAATCCGACGCCTTTGGCCTGTTGATCATGCAGTTGCGCGAAGCCAATCAAAATCTCGTGCTGGCGACATTTGGCGCGCAGGATATGCAAGCGTCCGCCGAAGCGACAACCTTGCGCCAGACGGAATTCCTGGCCATGCTTGCGCATGAGTTGCGCAACCCCTTGCAGCCGCTGGCGATGGCCAATGACTTGCTGGCCAAGAAGGTCGCCCTCGATCCGCAATTGGTGGATGTGCATGGCGTGATCGGCCGCCAGGTGGCGCATATGGCGCGCCTGATCGACGACTTGCTTGACGCTTCGCGCGTCAGCAGCGGAAAGATCACCTTGCAGCTGGCGCCCATCCTGCTGAGCGACATCCTCGCCAGTGCCGTGGAAGTTGGCCAGGCCAGCATCAGCCAACGCCAGCAAGTGCTGAGCGTGAGCCTGCCGAACGAACCCTTGGTCATCGAAGGGGACCTGGTGCGCCTGACGCAAGTGTTTGCCAACTTGCTCATCAATGCCAGCAAATTTACGCACGAGCTTGGCCACATCGACATCGTCGTCAGGCGTCACGATGATTTGGTGGAAATTGCGGTCAGCGACGATGGCGCCGGCATTGCCCTCGATATCCAGCCCTTCATCTTCGACCTGTTTACCCAGGGCTTCCGTTCGCTGGAACGGGCGCAGGGCGGCCTGGGCATCGGCCTGTCACTGGTGCGCATCATTACCCAGTTGCATGGCGGCACCGTGGATGTGTTCAGCGCAGGGGTCGGCTTTGGCAGCCAGTTTGTGTTGCAGCTGCCCTTGTCGTCGCTGGCGCCGCCATCGCAGGGCATGCAGGAGGTACCTGCGGCGTGCGCACTGCCACGCCGCATATTGCTGATCGAGGATAATGCCGATGCGGCGGAAATGCTGGCGCTGCTGCTGACGCAGGACGGCCACCATGTCGACGTGCGCAATGACGGCCCCAGCGGCTTGCGCGCCGCGCTCGATGCGCCTTACGATGTCATCGTATGCGATATCGGCTTGCCGGGCATGGATGGCTACCAGGTCATCAGTTCGGCCCGTGCGGCGCTGGTGGCACCGCTGCCGTGCTTTGTTGCCGCGTCAGGGTACAGTCAGCTTGGCGAGTTTGACCGCGCTGGCCAGGCAGGGTTTGACCACTACCTGGTAAAGCCCATCAATATCGACGCTTTGTCGAAAATAATCACGGCAACGGTTCCGCGCTGATGGGCGAAGAAACCCTGATGCTTTTGTTTAACATGGTCCTTGCACCGAAAACCGCAGAGAAAAGATCCGATTATGGCCACAGTCCATGAACAGCGGCAGCGCAGGATAGAGCACGCGCTGTTACGCGAACCAGGTGCGGTGGTAGACGTCAGTATTCGCTTTTGGGAGCGACTGGCCACTGAATTGAATCAGATCATTGGTGAGCGGGGCGTGGAGTCGATGTATGCACGCAGCCTGCACCAGAGTCAGAAGCAGTTCAGCTGCTTGTCGCCCCATCCACCGCAAGCGCTGGCAGCTGCCATGACCGCCTTGCGCGCCAGCTTGCAGGGACAGGCGGACGCAGTCGCCTGTGCGGCAAGCACGGCGATGTTGATGCACTTCATCAATACCCTTATATTATTAATTGGCGAACTCTTAACGAATAGCATCCTCCTCAGAGCCTGGGGGGATGACGTTGTGAATAATGCTGGAACGGAGCCGAACGAATGAACAAAGTCACCATCCACCGCCTGGCAACTGGCGTGCCGGGGTTGGACGAATTGCTGGGCGGTGGAATACCCGAGTTTTCCTTCAACCTGGTAGCGGGCACGCCCGGCAGCGGCAAGACGACGCTGGCGCACCAGATCATGTTTTCCCTCGCCACGCCTGAGCGCAAGGCGCTGTTTTTCACAGTGCTGGGCGAGCCACCCCTGAAGATGCTGCGCTATCAGCAGCAGTTTCCCTTCTTCGATGTGGAAAAGATCAACCAGTCGATCAAGTTCGTCAATCTGTCGTCTGACTTGCTGGAAGGCGATTTCGACCGCGTGCTGGCGCGCATCGCCGAAGAGGTGCAGGCGTTCTCGCCCAGCCTGGTCTTCGTCGATTCCTTCCGCTCCGTGGTGCAGTCGGCCACGGCCATGGAAACGGGCGCTGCCGGCCTGCAGAATTTTGTGCAGCAGCTGGGCGCGCAAATGACCAGCTGGCTGGCAACGACCTTCCTGATCGGCGAATACCTGGCGCCCGAGGCCGAGTCGAGCGCCGTGTTCACGGTGGCCGACGGCATCCTGTGGCTGTCTCAGCTCGTGCATCGCGATGCCATGGTGCGCAAGATCCAGGTGGTCAAGATGCGCGGCCAGTCACAAAGGCTGGGCGTCCACACCTTCCGCATCAATGATAATGGGGTGGAAATATTTTCCCGCGCCGTGTTGAAGACCAGCGGTATGCAAGAGGTCAGTATTTCCGGCAATGAGCGCTTGTCGCTGGGCGTGCCGGAGCTCGACGCCATGATGGGCGGCGGCTTGCCGGCAGGTTACTCACTGCTGCTGGTGGGACCATCCGGTTCCGGCAAGACCGTGCTGGCCACGCAATTCCTGACGGAAGGCGTGCGCTGCGGCGAGCCCGGCGTGATCGCCGCCTTCGAGAAAAGCCCGAACCAGTTGCTCAGCCATCATTTGAGTGCACTCGTCAGTTCCGGCCAGATCGGCGTGATCAACACGCGCACCCTGGATTTGTCGCTCGATGAAATCCTGCATGACCTGGTGGGTATGATCACGCGCATGAAGGCCAAGCGCGTGGTCATCGATTCGCTGTCCGGCTTTGAAATGGCGCTGGCCTCCATGTTCCGCGAGGATTTCCGCGAATCGCTGTACCGTCTGGTGGCGGCCTTGACGGAAATGGGCGTGTCGGTGCTGATGACGGCCGAGCTGGAAGATCAGTACACCATGCTGCGCTTCAGTTCCTACGGCAACGCTTTCCTGGCCGACGCCATCGTCATGCAGCGCTACATCGAGCTCGAAGGCCAGTTCAAGCGCGTGGTATCGGTGGTGAAGGTGCGTGGCAGCGGCCATAGCAAGGATATCCGCTTCTACGATATCGACGCCGGCGGCGTGAAGATCGGTGCCGCCCTCAGCCAGTACCAGGGCATACTGTCGGGCGACCCTTACCGGGTCTAGGCGTTGAGGCGTATGATGGAAGTGCGGCCATGCAGACGGTGATGGCTGTACGCACAGGAGACGGATGATGGGTCTTCTGTGTTTCCCTGCTGATCAAGAGGAGATATGATGGACAAACCCGAATTCATCCTGGCCGCGAAAGCCATGGAAACGCTGGAAATGTATCAGACCTTCTATGGACATTCGCAGGAATACCAGGCGCATCAGCAGGAAGTCTTGAAACTGCTGCGCCACAAGGGGGCCTCGCTGCTGGTGTCGGAACATGGCCCGGCGAAGTTCTTGCTGGCCTTTGCCGATGCGCTGGAAGCGGCCGGCTTGCCCGGCGAGTATGTGCCGCTCAGCCGCAGGTAGGGCGAGCCTGTCCCGGCAGGGGTGTCGGCAGAAGGTGCCGTCTTTTGCCGGGATCCGCCCCTAACCGCCGTTCGCATTCTCGTTCAGCGACACCCTGGGCAGGCGCACGGTAAATATCGTGCCGCATTCCAGGCTCGACTCGGCGCAGATCGTGCCGCCGTGCGCGCAGGCGATTTCACGCGCGATAAACAGACCCAAGCCGATACTGGTGGCATTGGGCGCCTTGTACTCGTCAGAAACTGCCAGCTGTACCAATGGATCGAATATGGTCTTCAGCGCGGCATGCGGGATCTGGCGGCCAAAATTCTTGACCTGCACCACGGCCGTATTGGCATCGCCGTAGGCCGTGATGGTCACCGGCTGGTCGTCGGTGCGATATTGCGCAGCATTGTTGAGCAAATTGGAAAACAGCTGGGCCAGGCGGGGCGCATCGAAGTCGCCGATCATCTCGCCCGAGGTGCTCAGTTCAAACTTGCATTTCGGGTGAGCGGCCGAGGCATCCTCGACGGCCGTCTTGCAGATTTCCCCGATATCGCCCAAGGAAGGGGAGAAGGGCATATGTCCGCCCAGCTGCGTCCTGGCAAATTCCAGCAGATCGTTCACCATGGTTGTCATGGCGGCCGCGCTGCGCGCAACCCGTGCGCCGATCTCTACCGTGGAAGAGGGGTTCGCGCTCGGCCTGCTCAGCAGCGCGCCTGCCATCGTCATGGTGGTCAGCGGACTGCGCAGATCGTGGCTGAGAATGGCGAGAAAGGTATTGCGGGTGCGGTCGCTCTGCTGCGAATAGCGTATGGCCGATTCCTGCAACGCCTTGTCTATCGCTTCATTGAAGCGCAGGATGTCTTCTATCGCCAATTTTGACGTCACTGTCACCTGTGCCATCCACAGTCGCAGAACGCTGGCCCGCATCGCGCGAAATTCCGCCGTCAGCTGCGGCAGTGTGAAGCCAATTTGCTGGCGCAGCGAACCATGCGTTGCGGCTGCCGTTTCCTTGCCCGCTATTTCCGACACGCCTGTGGTTGATTTCTTTTTTCGCTGCGCCGCGTTCTCGATGACGTCCATGTCGCGCACGATGGTTTCCAGCATCTGCTTGGCATGATCGCGTAATTCTGCTTTCGAGATGGCGGCTCCAGGAATGGCAAGCGAGCTGGCAAAGAGTTCCCACTCCTCCAGGATCTGCTCCAGATGATCTGTAATAAAAAGCGATAGTTTCACGATGGACCAATGCGTTGATGGAAGAGAAGCCAGTGTACGCCGTTGATGCGATGGATGGCGCATTGTGCATGTGCAGGACGTTGCGAGGGTTCTTGCTGGAATGGATGGGGAGCTGAATTGTTCCCCATTCCGTTGCATCTGGAATGGCGGTATGGCAAACAATCGCAAGCTGAAGCCGGCATTCTTCGCTGTCATGACGGCGAAGGCATGTTGCGCAGCAAGTGTGGTGAATTTTTTATATCTTGTTTGTGACAATAGGTGAATATGTTGCCATCTATTTGGTGCACACTTTGCCAGCTATCAATCCGTGAGGGTATCTATGATCAGGTCACGCAGCCTGCCGCCGCGACTGCTGGGAGCGGATTTCCGGGGTTTTTCCTTGCTGCCGCTGGCCATTTCATTTGTTGTACTGGTGTGCCTGTCCCTCCTGGCAATCCAGTTATGGATGACCTTGCGCGCGCGGGAAGTGCAATTGCACGAAGCCGCGCGTGAAAGCTCCAATCTGGCACAGTCTGTTGCCCAGCATGCATATGACACGATTAAAGAGGCTGATACGGTGTTGGTCGGACTGCTGGAGCGGGTGGAGACAGATGGTGTTTCCGATCTTGATTTGGCCCGTATTCACAAATTGCTGGTTACCCGTGTCGCCGAGCTGCCCCAGTTACACGGTATCTTCATCTACGCCAAAGATGGCAGCTGGTTGGTGAATTCTCAGAAAACGTTGTTGAATAATCTGAACAATTCTGATCGAGATTATTTCAAATATCATCGAACGCATGATGAGCGAGGGCCTTATGTCGGTCCTCCCGTGCGCAGCAAATCAACGGGGGACTGGATTGTTACCGTGTCGCGGCGGATCAATATGCCTGACGGAAGTTTCGGCGGTGTGGTGCTGGCGACCATCAATATGAATTATTTTAGGCTGTTTTATGAACGTTTTTCGATAGGGGAAAAGGGCGCTATTTTCATTGCGAATGGAGCCGGCATACTCTTATTGAGGCGGCCATTCGATGAAAGTTTGCTGGGACGCGATATTTCACAATTCCCCGTGTTTCGTGATTATTTGCCCAAAAGCCCGGTCGGAACGGCCGTGATCAAGTCGCGCGTCGATGGCGTGACGCGTATCAATAGCTACCGAAGAATCGAGGAATACCCGCTGGTGGTCTCTGCCGCATTGTCACAGGATGAAGTGCTGGCCGAGTGGCGCCTAGACGCGGTCTTGCAAAATGCAGTGGGTGGGGTATTGGTGCTGCTGATTGCATTCATCGGATACCGCGTGGTGCGGCAAATCGATTTGCGGGTCAAGAGCGAGGCGGGATTGCTGGAGGCGCGTAATGAGCTGGAGTTGATCAATGAAACCTTGGCCCGCCTTGCCAATCAAGACGGCTTGACTGGTCTGGCGAACCGGCGCCATTTCGATCAGTCGCTAAGCGCCGAGTTCAGCCGTGCGCAGCGCGAAGAAAGCGCTCTGGGACTGGTCTTGATCGATGTCGATTTCTTTAAGCAATACAACGATATCTATGGCCATGTGGCCGGTGATGAGTGCCTGAGAAAAATTGGCAAGGTGATGGCCTATAGCATGCGCCGGCCAGGCGACCTTGCGGCGCGTTACGGTGGTGAAGAAATGGTGGTTTTATTGCCGGGCACGGATCTGGCCGGCGCATTGGCGGTGGCGGAAGGTTTGCGCAATGCCGTGCAATCCATGGGCATTGCTCATACCGGCAATTCTCTTGGCGTCGTGACAGTGAGTATCGGCGTGGCGGCTTTTGTGCCGGTGCATCTGAAAAATCAGGCAGTGGAACTGGTTGAGCTCGCTGATAAGGCCTTGTACAAGGCCAAGGCATCCGGGAGAAATCAGGTCTGTTATGAATCTGCTCACGAAAGCGCCGAGCAGCTTGCGACTGTTTTTGCGTTTCGATAGCCATATTTGAATGGTGAGGGCCGGCGTCAGCTGTGCCCTGCATCCTGCACTGCGCGTGCGCCAGCCTTGTCCCTGTGAAATCGGCAACATACGGATCGACGTGTCCGCCCCTTCATTGCGCAGTAAGCACTAGCGTGACACAACCATTGCAAACCTGGTTACTGGCCTGGCGGGAAGCCTTGACCTGCATCGGCCTGGGAGTGCGCGATGCGCGCCATGCGGGGCTGTGGTGGCGCTCCGGGCTGTGGTGCATGGCGGTCGTGGCGCTGTGGCGTGCCAGTCATTGCCCTTTTTCGACTGGTGCATCTCTGGATCACGCTTGCCGTCCTTGTTCTTTGTCGACGGCGGCGCGGCGATCAGCGTGGTGTCGACTCGCGGCCCAGATCAATGCAGACAAAGGCGCGAATGGATTCGCTGTCGTAGATCGCGTCTTCGGTGCCTTCGTCCGACAAGCCGAAGCACTGCAGGGCCACGTCTATGCGCAGCATGCGCGCCAGCCCGGTTGGGAGACGACTAGCGCCTTCGACCTTCGGATAGAACGGCTCGATCAGTTTGTGCAGCTTGTCCCACGAGGTCACGCTATCGATTTCGGCCAGGAAGCGATCGCGTCGCGTCAGTTTCTTTTTTGCGGCGTATTCAAGGTCGGAAAAACTCTTTAGCATGGTCGAAAGCGGACGGTGGCGATACCGATATTGTCTCAGGTTGTACCGCCTCAGGGAGCGGTGCCAGATGAATAAATCAGCGCTTCCCTAATAAGAAAGATTTCGTTTTAGTAAATCTTATTCGAAATATTATGTACGCAAGCGTACATAATATTTTTAGTATTAATTTCAAGTTGTTACAAACTGTGAACATTTGTCCAGGACGAACCAGTATGCTTTACCTTGACGGAAGGAAATAATTTTTCATTGTAATTGGATTGCGATATTTATTTTATTTTTTATAAATTGATAAATATTCTTGTTGCATAAAATAATTTCAATTCTTTGCGAGGTTCATGTGGAATTTGACTCTATTCCTGCAGGGGAAAATAAGAATTCCGACCTTGCTTATTGGATTGAAAAAAATGATATGCAGTCTTTCCGGATGCTTCACGATGCTTCAAGTAAGCATTTATTATTTTATGCGTATAAAATTGTTAGAAATCAACACCTTGCTGAAGAGGTGCTGCAGGAAACATTTACGAGTATTTGGCTACAAGCTAACTCTTATAATGCCGATAGAGGTAGTCCTGTGACATGGATGCGAACAATCGTTAAGAATAAAGCTTTGGATGCTTTAAGGAATTCAAAGTTTTATTCAAATGCTGAAGTATTGCAAGATAGTAATAAAGAGGAAGAGCCAAGTAATTCCCTTGAGCCCGACGCGGTATTAACGGAGAAGCAGTCTTCAATGCTTATAATGAAATATTTGCGAAAGCTTAATGGTTCTCAAATGGAAGCGATTTACCTTTCTTATTACACCGGCTTGAGTCACTCAGAAGTTGCAATGATGGTGGCTGAACCTTTAGGCACTGTAAAAAATCGTATAAGACTTGGAATTTTGAGTTTGAGAAGAAGGCGAAGTGGTTTGCGGGCGGCGTAGCTGTCAAGACCAGCTTGGCTACTCGCTCCACAAAAGCAAGATAGCCTGCATGGATGCAAACTTGGGGGCGAGGGTCAGGTCCGCCATTCGTACACGGCCTGAGCAGTTGATGTTGTAGTTTGGAAAAATCGCATGCGGCGCAAAACCTAGCCAGAAGAATCGGAGAGGGTTGCGCTTGCAAGCGCAACCCGGTTTTGCGGCGCCGAGCTGCGCTCGCCGAAGTCCCGCAAAACCCCCGCGCCCGTACCGGACGCGGATTTGATGCCCGCGCTCTGCATGCATGGAATAAATAAAAAGGGCCTCCCCGCCAAAACGGGGAAGCCCTTTTATTTATTCAGTGGTGGAGACGGCGGGAATCGAACCCGCGTCCGCAAGCACTCTACAGACAGTTCTACATACTTAGCACTATCATTTAATTTAACTCAGCCAGCACGGATGTGCACGTTATGGGCAAGCGAGTTACCTATTATTTAGTCGGACGCTAAGTAACCCAGCATACGACGAGTCCCTGTAAATGACTCTAGAGCTTTTAACGGCCCACCCCAGGGACGAGGTGTTCTAGAGCTAACAGCAATTAAGCTGCCAGTGCGTACGAGTTATCGTTTGCAGTTAAGTTTTTTCAGGTTGTATTTACGAGGTAGCCCGCCCTCGGTATGCCCTGCGCTGCTTTGCAACCCACGTCGAAACCAGGTCGTCCCCACAGAACCTTCATTGTAGCGCAATCTGCACACTCTTGCATGATGCATTCGTTTGTTGGCGCGTCAGATCAAGCGGGCACCGATTTACGCCGCCAACTGCCGCGCCTGCGCCGCCTTCACCACCGCGCTGACCAGCTCCAGCAGGGTCAGTGGCGTGTCCAGCAAATGGTCGGCATTCCAGTGTTGTGGTTCGACGGCGCCGCAGTAGCCCCAGGCACAGGCGACCGTGCGCATGCCGGCGGCGCGGCCGGCCTGGATGTCGCGCAGGTCGTCGCCCACGTACCAGCAATCTTCCGGCGCAAGGTCCAGGCGGCGCGCCGCTTCCAGCAAGGGGGCGGGGTGCGGTTTCGGGTGCGCCATGGTGTCGCCCGAGATCACGCAGCCGGCGGCGCCCAGGCCGATCTGGCCCACCAACGGGTCGGTGAAACGGGCCGCCTTGTTGGTGACCACGCCCCAGGCCAGGCCCAGCGCTTGCAAGCCGTCGAGCATGGCGGGGATGCCGTCAAATAGACGGCTTTCCACGGCCAGTGCTGCTTCGTAATTGTTCAGGAAGCCATCTTTCAGGGCTTCATAGCCGCTTTCGCCTGGACCAATGCCATACGACGCGCCTATCATGCCGCGCGCGCCGGCCGAGGCCGTGGGGCGCAGGATCTCATACGGGGTCGGCGCCAGGCCGGCGCGCGCGCGCAGCAGGTTGACGGCCGCTGCCAGGTCGGGCGCGGTGTCGGCCAAGGTGCCGTCGAGGTCGAACAGGATGGCGCGCGGGGCTGGCAGATGGTCTGTGATCATGGCGGGAAAAAGTGTGTCAAGTAGGAATGAAAAATGGCGGCCGCAGCCGCCTTTATTGTGCGCGATGGTTACAGCGGCCGGGTGCAGGCCACCAGATAATTGACGCTGGTATCGCTATTAAGTGAGTAAATCTTGGTCAGCGGATTGTAGCCCATGCCGCGCATGCTGTTGATGTCCAGGCCGGCGCTGCGCGCATATTGCGACAGTTCGGCCGGGGTGATGAATTTGTCATAGTCGTGCGTGCCTTTCGGCAGCAGGCGCAGCAGGTATTCGGCGCCCAGGATGGCGAACAGATACGCTTTCGGGTTGCGGTTCAGGGTCGACAGGAAGATGTGGCCGCCCGGCTTGACCAGGGTGGCGCAGGCCTTGACGATGGCGGCGGGGTCCGGCACGTGCTCGAGCATTTCCATGCAGGTCACGACGTCGTACTGGCCCGGCTCTTCCTCGGCCATGGCTTCGGCGGCGATCAGCTTGTAGCGTACCTTGGCGCCCGATTCCAGGCTGTGCAGGTCGGCCACTTTCAGGGCCTTGTCGGACAGATCGATGCCCGTCACGTCGGCACCCTTGCGGGCCATTGATTCGGCCAGGATGCCGCCGCCGCAGCCGATGTCGATCACGCGCTTGCCGGCCAGCGGCACTTTCGCGTTGATCCATTCCAGACGCAGGGGGTTAATTTCGTGCAGGGGACGAAACTCGGAAGTGGGGTCCCACCAGCGGTGGGCCAGCTCACTGAATTTTTGGATTTCAAGAGGGTCGGCGTTCATAGGTCGAATAATAGCGGCAATTTTACAATTGGGCAGCCACGGACGAAAAAAAACCCCGCCTGGGCGGGGTTTTTCATGCTGTCCTTGACTTGCGCGATGACTTGCGGCAAGTCAGGGGCTCAGCTATTACTTGTTGCGGGTACCAACAACTTCGATTTCCACGCGACGGTTTTTCGCACGGCCTTCGGCAGTTTTGTTATCAGCAACAGGTTGTTTCTCGCCTTTGCCTTCGGTGTACACGCGGTTGCTTTCAACGCCTTTGGTGACCAGGTAGGCTTTGACAGCATCAGCACGACGTACCGACAGTTTTTGGTTGTAAGCATCGGTGCCGACGGAGTCGGTGTGACCCACAGCGATGATGACTTCCAGATTGATGCCGCCCAGTTGTGCGGTCAGCTCGTCCAGCTTGGCTTTGCCTTCTGGCTTCAGCGTAGCTTTGTCGAAATCGAAGAATGCATCAGCAGCGAAGCTGACTTTTTCCGAGGTAGGAGCAACGACGACTGGCACTGGTACGACAACTGCTGGTGCCGGTGCTGGTACGACTGGCGCTGGTGGAGCCACGCATTTGCCGTCTTGCAGGGTTTCTGGCTCTACGCACAGTGGCACGTCGCAACCTGGCACCGCGTCAGCAGGTGTCCAGTAGCCGGTGCGCCAGCACAGACCGAATGGATCGCGCACGATCACGCCGCGGGCATCTTGCACGTAAGCACTTTTTGGGCTTGGTGCTTTGATGTCAGTGGTAACTGGCGCGAATGGTGGGGAGGTTGGGGTTTGGGCCGAAGCCGAGCCAGCAATCACTGCGGATGCAGCGAAAAACAGCGTTACAAATTTATTCATTCTTTTTTCCTTTCGGGGGGTGATATCCGCAGAACAACACTGCGCTACTGGTGCTACGTGCCAAGATTTTATCATGTAGACCATATGCGCTCGTCTCAGATTGCGAAACTAGCAATTAACTTCCCAGTCATTTTGCCACACGCATCAGGGGCGCACGACCGTGGTTAAATCAAAGCTTGCCCGATTTTAGACCGCACGTTGTTTTTGCGCAACGAAAATGCTCATTTGTAACGCGTCTGTAACAATTGATCGCTTTTTTTGCCACTTTTAAGGGCAGGTGTCTTGAACTGATATTGCCATTGTGCATTATCGACAGGCCAGCGTGCACGGCACCGGTGCAAACTGTCAATATTGTCGGCATGGCCAATTTGTACAAGTAGCTGGGCGCGCATGCTAAAATCGTGCGCTTGACTGTTAAGAGTGTCGAGCAAATGCCCCCGGCGGCACTGCATGGCCAGGACGTACCCCTGCGGTACGCGTACTGGTCGTGCCGCCAGTCCGCCGATTTGCTTGGGCACTCTGCGACATGGAAGCCGGGCCGCGCCAGCAGCGCGCGGTGCGATGTCCACGACGACAGCCGCCTAGGATATGCAGTATTGCGTCATACATTGCGTAACAGATAAGTTAACCACAGCCTGAGATCAGTCGAACCGCCAATGGATCAATTCGCAAAAGAAACAATTCCTATTTCCCTCGAAGAAGAGATGCGCAAGAGCTACCTCGATTACGCCATGAGCGTGATCGTCGGTCGCGCCTTGCCCGATGCGCGTGATGGCTTGAAGCCAGTGCACCGCCGCGTCTTGTTCGCGATGCATGAAATGAATAACGTGTGGAACCGCCCTTACGTCAAGTGCGCCCGCGTGGTCGGCGAAACCATGGGTAAATACCATCCCCACGGCGATGCCTCGATCTACGACACACTGGTGCGCATGGCGCAAGATTTTTCGCTGCGCTACATGCTCGTCGATGGCCAGGGCAACTTCGGTTCCGTCGACGGCGACGGCGCCGCGGCGATGCGTTACACCGAGTGCCGCCTGGACAAGATCGCCGGCGAGCTGCTGGCCGATATCGACAAGGACACCGTCGACTTCCAGCCCAACTACGATGGCAAGGAAAAGGAACCGACGGTCTTGCCGACGCGTATCCCGAACCTGCTGATCAATGGCTCGTCCGGTATCGCCGTCGGCATGGCGACGAACATTCCACCACACAACATCACCGAAGTCATCGACGGCGCGCTGCACGTGCTGCGCAACCCCGATTGCACGATCGATGAATTGATCGAGATCATTCCCGCCCCCGATTTCCCGACCGCCGGCATCATCTATGGCGTGTCCGGCGTGCGCGACGGCTACCGCACCGGCCGTGGCCGCGTGGTGATGCGCGCCAAGACCCACTTCGAAGAATACGGCAAGGATGGCGGCCGCATCGCCATCATCGTCGACGAGCTGCCATTCCAGGTCAACAAGAAATCCTTGCTGGAACGCATCGCCGAGAACGTGCGCGACAAGAAGCTGGACGGCATTTCCGACATCCGCGACGAATCCGACAAGTCGGGCATGCGCGTGGTGATCGAGCTGAAGCGGGGCGAAGTGCCGGAAGTGGTGCTGAACAATCTGTACAAGCAGACCCAGTTGCAAGATACCTTCGGCATGAACATGGTGGCCCTGGTCGATGGCCAGCCGAAGCTGCTGAACCTCAAGCAGATGCTGCAATGCTTCCTGTCGCACCGCCGCGAAGTGGTGACGCGCCGTACCGTGTTCGAATTGCGCAAGGCGCGCGAACGGGGCCACGTGCTCGAAGGTCTGGCTGTCGCGCTGGCCAACATTGATGACTTCATCGCCATCATCAAGGCCGCGCCGACGCCGCCGATCGCCAAGGTCGAGCTGATGGCCAAGGCCTGGGATTCCTCCGTCGTGCGCGAAATGCTGGCCCGCACGGGCGACGGCACGACGCCGGGCGGCATCGATGCCTACCGTCCGGAAAACCTGCCGAAGCACTACGGCATGCAAACGGATGGCCTGTACAAGCTGTCGGACGATCAGGCGCAGGAAATTTTGCAGATGCGCCTGCAGCGCTTGACCGGCCTGGAGCAGGACAAGATCGTCAACGAATACAAGGACGTGATGGAACATATCGCCGACTTGCTCGACATCCTGGCCAAGCCGGAACGCGTCACCGTCATCATCACCGATGAAATGACGGCGGCGAAAAACGAATACGGCGCCGGCAACAAGGACGTGCGCCGCTCGCAGATCGAGCTCAATGCGACCGACCTGGAAACGGAAGACCTGATCACGCCGCAAGACATGGTCGTGACCCTGTCGCACACCGGTTACATGAAGGCGCAACCGATTTCCGAATACCGCGCGCAGAAGCGCGGTGGGCGCGGCAAGCAGGCCATGGCGACCAAAGAGGAAGACTGGATCGACCAGCTGTTCATCGCCAATACGCACGACTACATCCTGTGCTTCTCGGATCGTGGCCGCATGTACTGGCTGAAGGTGTGGGAAGTGCCGCAAGGCTCGCGCAATTCGCGCGGCAAGCCGATCGTCAACATGTTCCCGCTGCAGGACAACGAAAAGATCACCGTGATCCTGCCGCTGTCGGGCGAGAACCGCACGTTCCCGGAAGACCATTACGTCTTCATGTCAACCAGCCTGGGCACCGTCAAGAAGACGCCGCTGAAGGACTTCAGCAATCCACGCAAGGCCGGCATCATCGCGGTCGACCTGGACGACGGCGACTTCCTGATCGGCGCGGCGCTGACCGACGGCCAGCACGACGTGATGCTGTTCTCCGATTCGGGCAAGGCAGTGCGCTTCGACGAAAACGATGTGCGTCCGATGGGCCGTACGGCGCGCGGCGTGCGCGGCATGAATCTGGAAGAAGGCCAGCACGTGATCGCCCTGCTGGTGGCCGAGAACGAGCAGCAGTCGGTGCTGACGGCCACGGAAAACGGTTACGGCAAGCGTACGCCGATCACCGAGTACACGCGCCATGGCCGTGGCACGAAAGGCATGATCGCCATCCAGACCAGCGAGCGCAACGGTAGAGTGGTTGCCGCGACCCTGGTCGATACCAGCGATGAAATCATGCTGATCACCACCGGTGGCGTGCTGATACGTACCCGCGTATCGGAAATCCGCGAGATGGGCCGCGCGACGCAGGGCGTGACCCTGATCGCCGTGGAAGACGGCACCAAGCTGTCCGGCCTGCAGCGCGTGGTGGAAACGGATATCGACGAAGTCGAGCTGACGACGGAGGCGGGCACTGATGCCGCGTCGGCGGCGGCTGAACCAGCCGATCCTGTCGATCCGGCCCAGCCGGAGTAAGATGATTGGGGCTCTTTCGGGAGCCCCAATTGCTATTGGCGCGCCAGTTGCGGCGCCAGCCTGCGCGTCCCAGGTTATTCCCCCCGCTTTTATAAAGTTCCGCATGCCATGAGAAAAATCGTCGCCACCTTCTTCGCCGCGTTTTCGCTGGCCTTCCTTGCGACCCTGCCGGCTCTGGCCCAGAATGCGCAAGCCACGCCTGCCCGCCAGGCGGCGCCCAGCCCCGCCATGAAAGTGGCCGTGCGGCGCATGCTCGATGCGATGCAGTTCCCGCAGCTCACGCGCAGCATCTTCGACCAGATGCTGCAATCGGTGCCGGCCATGATCCGCCAGTCGGCGCAGCAGCAAATCAGCAGCAACCCGAAACTGGACGAGCAGCGCAAGGCGCGCGCGCTGGCCAGCGCCGAGGAGGAAATCCCCCTCGCCATCGCCACCCTGACGCAGGTACTGGCCGACCCGACCCTGATCGATGAGTTGAGCGCTGAAATGGTGCCCTTGTATGCGCGCTTTTACACGGTGCCGGAAGTCGAGCAATTGACGGCTTTTTACAAAACGCCGCTGGGACGCAAGATGCTGGCCACCATGCCGCAACTGTCGGCCGAATCGATGGCCATCAGCCAGCGCGTGCTGATCCCGCGCGTGAATGCCGTGCTTGAGCAAGTCATGCGGGCGGCCACGCAGTCGCCCCAATAACTCCATTTTTTCAAGGACAGTATCGTGACCCATCAAGCCTTAAGCCCTATCTACAACTTCTCCGCCGGCCCCGCCGTCCTGCCCAAGGAAGTGCTGGCGCATGCGGCCGCGGAAATGCAAGACTGGCATGGCAGTGGCATGTCGGTGATGGAAATGAGCCACCGTGGTCCCGAATTCATTTCCATCTATCAGCAGGCAGTGGCCGACCTGCGCGAACTGCTGGCCGTGCCCGATAACTACAAGATCCTGTTCCTGCAGGGCGGTGGCCTGGGCGAGAACGCCATCATCCCGATGAATCTGGTGGGCTTGGCCGCGCGGCAGCCGGCCACCGTCGACTTCGTGCACACGGGCTCGTGGTCGGGCAAGTCGATCCAGGAAGCGGCCAAGTATGCCAACGTCAACGTGGCCGCGTCGTCCAAGGCCGCCCGTTTCACGGGAGTGCCGCCGGTGAGTGAATGGAAGCTGACGCCGGGCGCAGCCTACCTGCACATCTGCACCAATGAAACCATCGACGGCGTGGAATTCCAGCAGGCGCCGAACGTGCCGGCAGGCACCACCATCGTGGCCGACATGTCCTCGCACATTTTGTCGCGCGTGATTGACGTATCGCAATACGGCGTGATCTTCGGCGGCGCGCAAAAGAATATCGGCCCGGCCGGCCTGACGCTTGTCATCGTGCGCGAAGACTTGCTGGGCAAGGCCTTGCCGATCTGCCCGTCCGCGTTTGACTGGAGCATCGTTGCCGAACATGAATCGATGTACAACACGCCGCCCACCTACGGCATCTATATCGCCGGCCTGGTTTTCCAGTGGCTCAAACGCCAAGGTGGCGTGGCAGCCATGGAACAGCGTAATATTGAGAAAGCGGCGCTGCTGTACGCGGCGCTCGATGCGGACGACTTCTACCAGAACCGGGTCGACCCGGCGTACCGCTCGCGCATGACCATCCCGTTCTATCTGCGCGACGAAAGCTTGAACGACGCATTCCTGGCCGGCGCCAAGCAGCGCGGCCTGCTGCAATTGAAGGGCCACAAGTCCGTCGGCGGCATGCGTGCATCGATCTATAACGCGATGCCGATCGAGGGCGTGCAAGCCCTGGTCAACTATTTGAACGAGTTTGCCGGACGCTGAGTCGCATAGACGACCGCGCCGGCCCGCCGCCGGCGCAGGCCGCGCGGCCATGATTGAAGTACCGCTGACGAAACAAACAACCATGACCGATAAATTGAAACCGCTGCGCGAACAGATCGATGCGATCGACGCGCAAATCCTCGAGCTGCTGAACCGCCGCGCGCAAATCGCCCAGCAAGTGGGCCACGTGAAGGCCGAAACGCAGGCGCCCGTGTTCCGCCCCGAGCGCGAAGCCCAGGTGCTGCGCGGCGTAGCCGAGCGCAATCCCGGCCCCATGGGCGACCGAGAAGTGCAGACCATCTTCCGCGAAATCATGTCGTCGTGCCGCTCGCTGGAAAAGCGCGTCACCGTGGCGTATCTTGGCCCGGCCGGCACCTTCAGCGAACAGGCCGTGTACCAACAGTTCGGCAGCGCCGTCGAAGGCTTGCCGTGCGCGTCCATCGATGAAGTGTTCCGCTCGGCCGAGGCGGGGACGGCGGATTTCGGTGTGGTGCCGATCGAGAATTCCTCGGAAGGCGCCGTCAACCGCACGCTCGACATGATGCTGCAAACTAGCCTCATCATCAGCGGCGAGGTGGCGATTGCCGTGCACCACAGCCTGATGACGAAGAGCGGCAATATGGACGGCGTCACCTCCATCTGCGCCCATTCGCAGGCGCTGGCGCAGTGCCAGGTGTGGCTGAACCAGAATTACCCGCACGTCGCGCGCCACGCCGTGGCCTCGAACGCCGAAGCGGCCCGCATGGCCGGCGAAGATGGCACGGTGGCGGCCATCGCCAGCGAACTGGCCGGCGCGCAGTACAAGCTGGGCGTGGTCAAGGGCCATATCCAGGACGACCCGCACAACCGCACGCGCTTCGCCGTCGTGGGCACCTTGCAGACGGCGCCGTCGGGCAAGGACCAGACCTCGCTGGTGCTGGCCGTGCCGAACAAGGCGGGCGCCGTGTACCAGCTGCTCGCACCCCTGGCGAAGCACGGCGTGTCGATGACGCGCTTCGAGTCCCGCCCGGCGCGCATGGGCAGCTGGGAGTATTATTTCTATGTCGACGTGGAGGGCCATGTGCACGACGCGGCCGTCGCCCAAGCGCTGGCCGAGCTGCAAAGCAATGCGGCGTTTTTCAAGGTGCTGGGGTCGTATCCGGTCAGCCTGTGAAGTTGTAGCTATTCTAACAATTACCCACTTTTTTAAAGAGCACCATGTCTAAAAATATCGGTCCAGAATACGTCCGCGCCATCGCCCCTTACCAGAGCGGCAAACCGATCGCCGAAGTCGCGCGCGAATTCGGCCTCGACGAGGCAGCCATCGTCAAGCTGGCGTCGAATGAAAACCCGTACGGCATGCCGGCATCGGCCAAGCAGGCGATGATCGCCGCCATCGATGACCTGGGCCGCTATCCGGACGCCAACGGCTTTGACTTGAAAGCCGTGCTGTCCAAGCGTTATGACGTGCCGGCCGACTGGATCACCCTGGGCAACGGCAGCAACGACATCCTGGAAATCGCCGCGCACGCGTTTGTGCAGCATGGGCAATCCGTCGTCTACTCGCAGTATTCGTTTGCCGTGTACGCGCTGGCCACGCAAGGCCTGGGCGCGCGCCACATCGTCGTGCCGGCGCAAGCCTATGGCCATGACCTGGATGCGATGGCGGCGGCGATTGCCGACGACACGCGCTTGATCTTCATCGCCAACCCGAACAACCCGACCGGCACTTTCCTTTCGGCCGCGCAGCTCGAAGCGTTCCTGCAAAAAGTGCCGCAGCACGTGGTGGTGGTGTTGGACGAAGCCTACAACGAATTCCTCTCGGCCGACGACCAGTACGAGTCGACGGCGTGGGTGCGCCAGTATCCAAACCTGGTGGTCTCGCGCACCCTGTCGAAGGCGTATGGCCTGGCTGGCCTGCGCATCGGCTTCGCCATCGCCCAGCCGGTGTTGACGGACTTGATGAACCGCATCCGCCAGCCGTTCAATGTCAATTCGCTGGCGCAGGCGGCGGCGATTGCCGCCCTGAACGACAAGGCATTCCTTGAGCAAAGCGCGCGCAACAACGCGGCCGGCTACCAGCAGTTTACGGAAGCGTTCACGCAGCTGGGCCTGGAATTCGTGCCGTCGCACGGCAATTTCGTGCTGGTGAAGGTGGGCGACGATGACGGTGCCGGCGCTAGAGTCAACCTGGCGCTGCTGAAGCAGGGCGTGATCGTGCGCCCCGTGGGCAGCTACGGCTTGCCGCAATGGCTGCGCATTTCCATCGGCCTGCCGCAGGAAAACGCCATCTTCATCGCCGCGCTGACGAAAGCGCTGGCTTGACGATATGACGACGCCGGCACTGAACAAGGTAGTTATCTTTGGCGTAGGCCTGATCGGCGGCTCGTTCGCGCGCGCCTTGAAACACGCGGGTGCGGTCGGCACGGTGGTTGGCATGGGCCGCTCGCCGGCATCGATGGCGCGCGCGCTCGAACTGGGCATCATCGACGAGATCGGCGGCGACATGGCCAGTGCCATGGCCGGTGCCGACCTGGTGTTGCTGGCCGCGCCCGTGGCGCAAACGGGCGCTATCCTGGCGTCCATCGCGCCGCATTTGCAACCGGGCACCATCGTCACCGATGCGGGCAGCACGAAAAGCGACGTGGTGGCGGCCGCGCGCGCGGCGCTCGGTGGCAAGGTGGGGCAATTCGTGCCCGGCCACCCGATCGCTGGACGTGAGACGAATGGTCCCGATGCGGCCATCATCGATCTGTATCAAGGCAAGAAAGTGGTGCTCACGCCGCTGACGGAAAACGCCGCGGCTGATGTGGAACTGGTGGCTGGCGCGTGGCGCGCCTGCGGCGCCATCCTGCACACCTTGAGCCCCGAAGACCATGACAAGGTGTTTGCCGCCGTCAGCCATCTGCCGCATTTGCTGGCCTTTGCGCTGGTCGACGACATCGCCAATAAGCCACACGCGGGCCTGCTGTTTCAATACGCGGCCAGCGGCTTTCGCGACTTTACGCGCATCGCTGGCTCATCGCCGGAAATGTGGCGCGACATCAGCCTGGCCAACCAGCCGGCGCTGCTGCACGAACTGGACGCCTACCTGGCGCAGTTGACGATCTTGCGCGCCCACCTGGCAGCGAACGACGGCGCCGCCATCGAAGGCGTGTATGCGAACGCCCAGCACGCGCGGCAGCAATGGATCGAGGCGATTGAAACGGCGGAAATTCCGGCCGCGCCCACACGATAAATACTCAAGGATTCCAGCATGACCCAGACCAAGCACTACCCCCACCATATCGATTTGAAGCCGGTGATGCATGCCGAAGGCACGGTGCGTTTGCCCGGTTCGAAAAGCATTTCCAATCGCGTGCTACTGCTGGCCGCGCTGGCCAAGGGCACGACAAAGATCATCGACTTGCTCGCCTCCGACGACACCTTCGTCATGCTCACGGCATTGACCTCGCTGGGCGTCAAATGGACGCAGGATGAATTGACGGGCGACCCGGCCTCTGCCCACCAGGTGCATCACGTGGAAGGCTGCGGCGGCGTCTTCCCGCACCACGAGGCCGACCTGTTCATGGGCAACGCAGGCACGGCGATCCGCCCGCTGACGGCGGCCTTGGCCGTCATCGGCGGCGATTACACCTTGCACGGCGTGTCGCGCATGCACGAGCGCCCGATCGGCGACCTGGTCGACGCGCTGAATGCCGTCGGCACGCAGATCGAATACACGGGCGAGCAGGGCTTCCCGCCGCTGCGCATCCGCCGCGGCCACATCCACGCGCAGCGCATCGCCGTGCGCGGCAACGTGTCGAGCCAGTTTTTGACGGCCCTGCTGATGGCGGCGCCGCTGATGGCGCGCGACCATGCGGTGACCATCGATGTCACGGGCGAGCTGATCTCGAAGCCCTACATCGAGATCACGCTGAACCTGATGCGCCGCTTCGGCGTGACGATCGAGCATGACGGCTGGCAGTCGTTCACCGTGCAGCCGGGCCAGCAATATCAAAGCCCGGGCACTATCCACGTCGAAGGCGACGCTTCGTCGGCCTCGTATTTCCTGGCGGCCGGCGCCATCGGCGGTGGTCCCGTACGCGTGGAAGGCGTGGGACGCGACAGCATCCAGGGCGACGTGCGTTTCGTGGAAGCCTTGCAGCAGATGGGCGCGACCATCACCATGGGCGAGAACTGGATCGAGGCCCGCTCGAAGGGCGTGCTGAAAGCCGTCGACATGGATTTCAATCATATTCCCGATGCGGCCATGACGATCGCCGTGGCCGCCCTGTACGCGGACGGCACTTCGACCTTGCGCAATATCGCCAGCTGGCGGGTGAAGGAAACGGACCGCCTGGCTGCCATGGCGACGGAATTGCGCAAGCTGGGTGCCGAAGTGGAAGAGGGCGCGGACTACCTGCGCGTGACGCCGCCGGCGCAAATCGCCGCTGCCACCATCGATACGTATGACGACCATCGCATGGCCATGTGCTTCTCGCTCGCTTCGCTCGATGGCGCCGCGCGCCGTGGCAATGAGATGCGCATCAATGACCCGAAATGCGTAGCCAAGACCTTCCCCGAGTATTTCGCCGCGTTTGCGGGGATTGCCAAAGACACCTTGATTTAATTGATTGTTTAATACTATGTCGACCTCCAACATTCCAGTCATCGCCATCGACGGCCCCACCGCTTCCGGCAAGGGCACGGTGGCGCACCGCGTGGCCGACAAGCTGGGCTTTCATTACCTTGACTCGGGCGCGCTGTACCGGCTGACGGCGCTGACGGCGCTGCGCCGTGGCACGGACTTGCGCGACGAGCATGCGCTGGCCAAGCTGGCCGAGCACTTGCCTTGCCATTTTGCAGGCGGCGAGATCTTGCTGGCGCAGGAAAACGTCACCGAGCAGATCCGTGCCGAAGAAGTGGGCAATACGGCGTCAAAGATTGCCGTATTGCCAACGGTGCGCCAGGCCCTGGTCAGCTTGCAGCTGGGTTTTCGCAAGACGCCGGGCCTGGTGGCCGACGGACGCGACATGGGCACGGTGATCTTTCCGCATGCCCCATTGAAGGTGTTCCTCACCGCCAGCGTCGAGGCGCGCGCGCAACGGCGCTACAAGCAATTGATAGACAAGGGTTTTTCTGCTAATATGGAAGACCTTCTGATGGATTTGCAGGCGCGGGACGAACGTGATACTCACCGTGCGATTGCGCCGCTGGTCCCCGCGGAAGGGGCGCATGTCCTCGATACATCGGCCATGACGGCAGATGTTGCCGTTGAAACCGTGTTGAAATGGTATGCGTTGGTTGCAAAATGAGTTGCAAAATGGTGTGATTTTTATGCTATGTGGTGCCCGTTGACGGCTCCTGGCCTGTCCGGGTGTGTCAAAAACCTAACCCAGTTTAAGTCGCGTCGTGCGATCTCTGCTGGATAACCTGTGTGAACCCTATGTCTACTGTTACAACTAACGAATCTACCGGTATGGAAAGTTTTGCTGCGCTCTTCGAGGAATCGTTGTCGCGTCAAGATATGCGCTCCGGCGAAGTTATTTCCGCTGAAGTCGTGCGCCTCGACCACAATTTCGTGATCGTCAACGCCGGCCTCAAATCCGAAGCATTCATCCCTGTCGAAGAATTCAAGAACGACCACGGCGAACTGGAAGTCAAAGTTGGCGACTTCGTTTCCGTGGCGATCGAATCGCTGGAAAATGGTTTCGGCGATACCATCCTGTCGCGCGATAAAGCCAAACGTCTGGCTTCGTGGCTGGCTCTGGAAAAAGCGATGGAATCGGGCGAAATCGTCGTCGGTACCGTCAATGGTAAAGTCAAAGGCGGTCTGACCGTGTTGACCAACGGCATCCGCGCATTCCTGCCGGGCTCGCTGGTTGATACCCGTCCTGTCAAAGACACCACCCCATTCGAAGGCAAAACCCTCGAATTCAAGGTCATCAAACTGGACCGCAAGCGTAACAACGTGGTTCTGTCCCGCCGCGCCGTCATCGAAGCTTCGATGGGCGAAGAGCGTCAGAAACTGATGGAAACGCTGAAAGAAGGCACGGTCGTGACCGGCGTCGTCAAAAATATCACCGACTACGGCGCGTTCGTGGATCTGGGCGGTATCGATGGCTTGCTGCACATCACCGACCTGGCATGGCGCCGTGTACGTCACCCGTCGGAAGTACTGACGGTTGGCCAGGAAATCACCGCCAAAGTCTTGAAATACGATCAAGAGAAAAACCGTGTTTCGCTGGGCGTGAAACAACTGGGCGACGATCCTTGGACCGGTCTGTCCCGTCGTTACCCACAAAGCACCCGTCTGTTCGGTAAAGTAACGAACCTGACCGACTACGGCGCATTCGTGGAAGTGGAACAGGGTATCGAAGGTCTGGTACACGTTTCCGAAATGGACTGGACGAACAAAAACGTTGCTCCTAACAAAGTTGTCCAACTGGGCGACGAAGTAGAAGTCATGGTTCTGGAAATCGACGAAGAGCGTCGTCGTATTTCGCTGGGTATGAAACAGTGCAAAGCCAACCCTTGGGATGACTTTGGCGTTACCCACAAGAAGGGCGATAAAGTCCGCGGCGCGATCAAATCGATCACCGACTTCGGCGTGTTCATCGGCCTGGCCGGCAACATCGACGGTCTGGTGCACCTGTCCGACCTGTCCTGGACCGAAACCGGCGAAGAAGCCGTGCGTCGCTTCAAGAAAGGTGACGAACTGGAAGCCATCGTTCTGGCCATCGACGTTGAGCGCGAGCGCGTTTCCCTGGGCGTCAAGCAACTGGAAGGTGACCCATTCAATAACTTCGCAGCCATGAACGACAAAGGCTCGCTGGTAACCGGTACCGTTAAATCGGTTGAGCCTAAAGGCGCCGTGATCCAACTGTCCGAAGAAGTTGAAGGCTACCTGCGCGCTTCCGAAATCTCGCGCGACCGCGTTGAAGATGCTGGTACGCACCTGAAAGTCGGCGATACCGTCGAAGCGATGGTGTTGAACATCGACCGCAAAGCCCGTGGTATCCAACTGTCGATCAAAGCGAAAGACAACGTTGAAACCCAGGAAGCCATGCAGAAGATGGCAGCTACCGACAACAACGCAGCTTCGGGCACCACCAGCCTGGGCGCCTTGTTGAAAGCTAAGTTCGATAACAAGAACTAAGACTGCGGATACGGCAGATGACAAAGTCCGAGCTGATCAACCGCCTTGCTGAGCGTTATTCTCAGCTGGTGGCGAAAGATGCGGAGTATGCCGTCAAAACCATTCTCGATGCGATGACCAACGCCCTGGCGACCGGTCAGCGTATCGAGATCCGCGGTTTTGGCAGTTTTGCCCTGAACAGCAGGCCCCCGCGCATCGGTCGCAACCCGAAATCCGGCGACAAAGTGATGGTGCCTGAAAAACGGGTACCCCACTTCAAACCGGGCAAACAGTTGCGCGAGCGGGTGGACGCGATGGTCGGGCAACCGATAATCGAGGATTAATCGTCTGCTGGAAGGCGACATAGAAAGCGGCGTCCTTGGATGCCGCTTTTTTTTGTTAATATGCTGAGAATACCTGACATAAGCTACTGCGCGTCGCGCTTTGCGGCCTGCGATGCTCACCGTACTTCAGTACGGTTGCGCTTCTTGGCCACAAATCACTGACGCTCGCTACGCTTCTGCCAGGCATTCCAAGGTTGTGCCATACGGGCATTTTTTGTACTTTCTGGGCGTATCGATGAAAATCATCTCCACCATCGTTGGCTGTGTTCTTTTCGTCCTGTTCTTCAGTTTTGCGCTGAAGAATGCGCAGGTTGTCGACCTGCATGTTTTCCTTAATTATGAAATTCGCGGCCCCCTGGTCTTGATGCTGCTGGGCTTTTTTGTCGCCGGCGCCAGCCTGGGCGTACTAGCTCTGACGCCGACCGTGTTCCGTCACCGCCGCGAAGCGACCAAGCAAAAAACCACCATTGCCGCGCTGCAGACCGTTGGCGTGCCCAGCAATGTCCAGCCGCAACCGGACAGCGTGAGCGCGCAGTAATCGGCGCCGTCGCTCCTATCTCTCTTACTCGAATAAAAACAATCGCATGGATTTTGAACTCTGGTGGCTCTTGGGTATCCCGGTGTTTTTCGCGCTGGGCTGGATTGCCGCGCGTGTTGACATTCATCAACTGGTGTCCGAATCGCGCAGCCTGCCGCGCAATTACTTCAAGGGCTTGAATTTCCTGCTCAATGAGCAGCATGACAAGGCCATCGATGCCTTCATCGAAGTCGTCAAGCTGGACCCGGAATCGGCCGATATGCACTTTGCGCTGGGCAACCTGTTCCGCCGCCGCGGCGAGACGGAGCGCGCCATCCGCGTGCACCAGAACTTGCTGGCGCGCCCGGACCTGCCGCTGGAACAGCAAGGCCATGCCGCCTATGAGCTGGGCATGGATTACCTGAAGGCGGGCTTGCTGGACCGCGCCGAAGAAACCTTCAACAGCCTGGTTGACACGCAATATGCGGCCCAGGCGCGCCGCGCCCTGCTGGAAATCTACCAGCGCGAAAAGGAATGGCCACGCGCCATCGAAGCGGCCGTGGGTTTGCAGGAATCGGGCGCCGGCGCGCGCCAGAAGGAAATCGCCCAGTTCTATTGCGAGCTGGCGCATGACGCTTTGGTACACATGAGGCCGGACGACGCCATGCCGCTGCTGGAAAAAGCCCTGCAGACGGACCGCAAGAGCGTGCGCGCCACCATCCTGACGGGTGACGTGCTGCTGGCGCGCGGCGACGTGGAAGGCGCGCTGATTACCTGGCGCCGCGTGGAGCAGCAAAGCGTGCCGCACGTGGCACTGGTGGCGCAGCGCCTGATGGATGGCTACACCAAGGTGGGCCGTGCTCAAGAGGGTGTGAACCTGTTGCGCTCCTACCTGGAAGAGGCGTCGTCGATTGACTTGATCGAAGTCGTCTTCAAGGCCGTCATCGAACTCGACGGCGTGGAAGCGGCGAAGCAGCTGGTCAGCGCCGAGCTGCGCCGTACGCCGACCCTGCTGGGCCTGGATAAACTGCTGGAAGCGCGCATGATGGATGCGCCGGCCGCGATCTGGTCCGAGCTGTCGATGGTGAAAAACCTCGTGCACGGCTACACGCAGAAGCTGGCCCGCTACCAGTGCAGCCACTGCGGCTTCAAGGCGCGCCAGTTTTACTGGCACTGCCCGGGCTGCAACCGCTGGGAAACCTATCCTCCACGCCGCACGGAAGAACTCAACGTCATGAATTAGTCGTGCCCACCACAGGGCCCATTGCTGCGTTGCAGCGCCTCGCCGTACTATTCGTACTGTCTTCGGCGCCGCGCCTTGCCCTGAACCCTGTGCTGCGCACTTGTAGGTCAGAGATATATATTACAAATACGGCACAACCATGAAAATCACCATTATCGGCACGGGCTATGTGGGCCTCGTGACGGGCGCCTGCCTGGCGGAACTGGGCAACGACGTCTTTTGCCTCGACCTGGACGCACAAAAGGTCGCCTTGCTCAACAGCGGCGGCATCCCCATCCATGAACCGGGCCTGGAAGAAGTCGTGGCGCGCAACCGCGCCGCCGGGCGCATGACCTTTTCCACCGACGTCGAGGCCGCTGCCGCGCACGGCGTGATGCAATTCATTGCCGTCGGCACGCCGCCCGATGAAGACGGCTCGGCCGACCTGCAATACGTGCTGGCGGCCGCGCGCGGCATCGGCAAGTACATGACGGATTTCAAGGTCATCGTCGACAAGTCCACCGTGCCCGTCGGCACGGCTGAAAAAGTGCGCTCCGCCATCCAGGGCGAACTGGACACGCGCGGTGTGGCCGCCACGTTCTCGGTCGCGTCGAACCCGGAATTTCTCAAGGAAGGTGCGGCCGTCGAAGATTTCATGCGCCCGGACCGCATCGTCATCGGCGTCGATGCGACGCCGGACGGCGAGCGCGCGCGCGAATTGCTGAAAAGCCTGTACGCGCCGTTCAACCGCAACCACGAACGCACTTACTGGATGGACGTGCGTTCGGCCGAATTCACGAAGTATGCGGCGAATGCCATGCTGGCCACGCGTATTTCCTTCATGAATGAACTGGCCAACCTGGCCGACAAGGTGGGCGTCGACATCGAGGCCGTGCGCCACGGCATCGGTTCCGACCCACGTATCGGCCACAGCTTCCTGTACGCCGGTTGCGGCTATGGCGGTTCCTGCTTCCCGAAAGACGTGCAGGCGCTCGAGCGCACGGCGCGCGGCCACGGTCAGGAATTGCTCATCCTGCGTGCCGTCGAAGCCGTCAACGACCAGCAGAAGCAGGTGCTGGGCCGGAAAGTGGTCACACGCTTCGGTGCAGATCTGACGGGCCGGCATTTTGCCGTATGGGGGCTGGCCTTCAAGCCGAACACGGACGATATGCGCGAAGCGTCGGCCCGTGTCCTGCTGGTCGACTTGCTGGGGCGCGGCGCCACGGTAGCCGTCTACGATCCTGTCGCCATGACCGAGGCAAAGCGGGTGCTGCAACTGGACTTGACGCCCGAGCAATTGGCGAAGGTGCGCTTTGCCGACAGCCCGCTCGACGCCTTGACGGATGCCGATGCGCTGGCCATCGTGACCGAATGGAAAGCCTTCCGCAGCCCGGATTTCGAGCAGATCAAGGTGCGCCTGAAGCAGGCCGTTATCTTTGACGGGCGCAACCTGTTCGAGCCGGCCGTCATGGCCGAGGCGGGCATCGAATACCACGGGATCGGTCGTTCGATCCTGACACGCGCATGAGTGCCCATGAGGTGGCAACCTTGACGGCGCCGGCGGCGTTGGCCCAGGTACGTCTGCTGGTGGTGGGCGATGTGATGCTGGACCGCTACTGGTTCGGCGACGTCAGCCGTATTTCGCCGGAAGCGCCCGTGCCCATCGTGCGCATCGAGAAGCGCGAAGAGCGCCTGGGGGGCGCGGCCAACGTGGCGCGCAACGCGGCCGCGCTGGGAGCGAAGACGAGCTTGCTAGGCGTGGTCGGCGACGACGAGGCTGGCAGCCAGGTCGAGCGCCTGCTCGAAGGCGGCGGCATCCACAGCTATCTGCAGCGCGATGCGGCCATTTCCACCATCATCAAGCTGCGCGTGATTGGCCGCCAGCAGCAAATGCTGCGCATCGACTTCGAGGATGCGCCCAGCGATACGGTGCTGCGCGACAAGCTCAAGCAATTCAATGCCCTCTTGCCGCACTACGACGTGGTGATCTTGTCGGACTACGCCAAGGGCAGCCTGGTGAACGTGGCCGAGATGATCAAGGCCGCCAGGGCTGCCGGCAAGATCGTCATGGTCGACCCGAAAGGCGATGATTTCAAACGCTATGCGGGAGCGTCAGTGCTTACTCCGAATAAGTCCGAACTGCGCCGCGTGATCGGCAACTGGAGCACGGAAGAGCAATTGACGGAACGCGCGCAGCAGATGCGCGCGCAGCTGGGCCTGGAAGCCTTGCTGCTGACCCGCTCGGAAGAGGGCATGAGCTTGTACACGGCCGATGAGGTGCTGCACATGCCTACCGATGCGCGCGAAGTGTTTGACGTCTCGGGCGCCGGCGACACGGTGATCGCCACCATGGCGGCCATGCTGGGCGCCGGCATGGGCCTGGGCGACGCCGTGCGCACGGCCAACCGGGCTGGCGGCATCGTCGTCGGCAAGCTGGGCACGGCCACGGTTACCCGCGAAGAGCTGTTCCCGCAATAGTCCGCTGTATTACACCTTCTACCTGCGCTGCATCGTTTGATCTGGCGCAGGTTTTCCCCTGCTTCCGTTGTCCCGTCTTGTCAACCGTATCACGCCACAGCCGTTAAAGCCCTTAAGGCGCTGCTCCTCCCTTGCGTTCGAGTCATCTTGAAACCACATCACGGAGAGATACCCATGTTCAAAAAAATACTGCTGGCCATCGCCACCCTGATCGCGACGATGGGCTTTGCCTTTGCCCAGGTCGATGTCAACAAGGCGGACCAGGCGGCACTCGACAGCGTCAAGGGCATCGGCCCCGTCACGTCGAAAGCCATCGTCGATGAACGCGCCAAGGGCGGCGCCTTCAAGGATTGGGCCGATTTCGAAAGCCGCGTGAAGGGCATCGGCCCGAAAAGCGCCGAGAAACTGTCGGAAGCGGGCTTGCAGGTGAATGGCCAGGCCAAGTCCGGCGCGCCAGCGGCCCCGGTGGCGAAAGCTGCCCCGGCAAAAGCTGCTGTGAAGGAAGTTGCAGCGAAAGACGCCGCACCGAAGCCAGCTGCTGCGACCGATACCGCTGCGGCACCAGCCAAGACAGCCGCTGAAACGAAGAAAGAAGCGGCTGCCGCGAAGAAAGAAGCCAAGGCCGCCGCTGCCGCCGCGAAGAAAGAAGCAGCCGCTGCCAAGGTGGTGCCTGCTGCAGCGCCTGCCCCTGCTGCCGCAGCGGCCGATGCCACGCTCGTGAAAACGGCTGCCGAAACGAAAAAGGAAGCCGCTGCTGCGAAGAAGGCGGCAACGGCCGCCAAGAAAGAAGCCAAGGCTGCGGAAACGGCTGCGAAGAAGGAAGCAAAATTGGCTGCAGCCGATGCGAAGAAGGTTGAAGCCGAGAAAAAGTAAGCGTGTTGCTGTAAAGCGTGTTGCGTGGTGGTGCCGCGCAGCACGAGAAAAAACCCTGCGTGGTACCGGCTGCGCGGGGTTTTTTTATGCGCCCGCCACTTTGCCTGGCCTGCGTGCCTACAGTTGCGACTCGATCGGTAGCCAGCGCATCACGGACACCAGCATGCGGCGCCAGAAGCCCGCTTCGGGATCGTGCGTCCACACCTTGGCGGGCTGCTCGGTGGCATCGGACCAGCGCAGGGCGCCGTTGTCGAGGAATACGCGGTAGCTGGTATCGCTAGCCGTCGAGTGCAGGAACAGTGCGCGCATGTCGGCCGCCAGCGCGGCATCGTCGAACAGCACGCCCATTTCCGTGTTGAGCTGGGCCGAGCGGGGATCGAGGTTGAAGGAGCCGACGAAGCCCCGTTGGCCATCGACCACCACGGCCTTCGTATGCAGGCTGGCGCGGCTTGAACCCAGCAGGCTGATGCGCTTGCGGTGCAGGGTCTTCAATTCATACAGCCCGATGCCGCCGCTCAGCAGCGCCTGGCGGTAGCGCGCATAGCCTGCGTGCACGAGGGCCACGTCGGTGGCGGCCAGCGAGTTGGTCAGCACCTGGACCCTGACGCCGGCGGCAACCTTGTCGGTCAAGCTCTGCGTGAGCGTCTGGCCGGGCACGAAGTATGGCGAGGTCATCAGCGCTTCTTCGCGCGCCTGCGTCAGCAGGGGCAGCAAGCTGTGCATGAGCCAGTGCTCGCTGCGCTGCAAACTGGCCACGGGAGCGGCTTTTTCCGGCGGGTCCGACAGCACTTGCACTTGCGCGCTCCAGTGCAGCCGCAGCCGGCCATCCAGGTGGGCTTGCAGTTGGCCCGCATCGGTCAGCTGCCGCAGATAGGGCGAGGCGCCCAGTTCGCCCGTGAGCGCATCGAGGCGGGCGCGCACAGCCTGCAGCTCCGGCGCGCCTGGATTCTTGCCGGCATGCAAGGCGCCGATGGGGATGACGGCGCGGCTGTTCCAGAAGCGGTCGAAGATGTCGCTCGTCTGCCGTACGGCGGGACCCACCAGCAGCAAGTCGGCATCCTGGAAATTGATTTGTTCGGCGGCATCGAAGTATTCATCGCCGATATTGCGCCCGCCGACGAGGGCAACCCTGCCGTCGACGATCCAGGCCTTGTTGTGCATGCGCCGGTTCAGGCTGACGGCGCGCAAGGCCATTTCCATGGCGCGGCGCCAGATGCCGTCGCGGTTGCGGCCAGGATTGAAGATGCGCACGTCGATCAGCGGATGGCTGTCGAGCGCGAGGATGGCGGCGTCCTGGCCGCGCGCGTTGATATCGTCAAGCAACACGCGCACGCGCACGCCGCGGTCGGCCGCGCGCAGCAGTTCGCGCACCAGCAGCCGTCCCGTGACGTCGTTATGCCAGATGTAGTACTGCAGGTCGATGCTGCGGCCCGCTTCGCGCGCGCTCAGGGCGCGCAGGGCGAACGCCTCCAGATTGTCGTCGATCAGCGCCGTGCCGCTCTGCTCCGGACGTTGCGCCAGCTGCGGCGCCAGCACGCGGTCGAGCAGGGTAGCGTCGGCTGCCACGGGCAAGGCCGTACCCGGTGCCCCCAGCGAACGTTCGGCGAAGCGCCCGTAGCTGTACAGGGCGGCTATGCTGAGCACGGCAAACAGCGTGGCCAGCAGTAGCAGTTTGACGAACATGCGGCGCACCGTCAGCGGACTGCGGGCATGCTGCGGCGCGAGGAAAGCTTGGCGGTGTGGGGCATGCGGTCTCTTTCAGCTGGATGGCAACAGCCGATTGTAGCAGTTTCTATCATGCACGATTTTCAGGCCGTGCCCGCCGGCAGCCGTGCCAGGAAGCCATGAATCTGTGACACCACGGCTGCCCCCTCACCGACGGCGGCGGCCACGCGCTTGGTCGAGCCGGCCCGCACGTCGCCGATGGCGAAGACGCCTGGCACGCTGGTTTCCAGTGTCGCCCGGTCGGGCTGGTCGGGTGGCGGGTAGGGCAAATGCGTGGCGTGGCCGTGGGCGCGGCATTCGGCGCGCGTAACGTCGAAGCCCGTGCGAATGAAGCCCTGTTCGTCGACGGCCACGGCGCAGTCGTGCAGCCAGTCCGTGTTCGGATCGGCGCCGACGAAGAGGAACACGCGGCGCACGGCGCAATCGCACTCTTCGCCGGTCTGCTTGTTGCGCCAGCGGGCGCCCGTCAAGCCCTCCTCGTCGCCTTCGAGGGCGATGATTTCCGTATGCGTGTGCAAGGTGATGTTGGGCGTGGCGGCGATGCGCTCGATCAGATAGCTCGACATGCTGGCCGCCAGTCCCTCGCCGCGGATGACCATGTGGACTTTGGCGGCATGGCCGGAGAGAAACACGGCTGCCTGGCCGGCCGAATTGCCGCCGCCCACCAGAATGATTTCTTCCTGCTTGCACAGCTTGGCTTCGATGGGCGAGGCCCAGTAATACACCCCCCGTCCCTCATACGTTTTCAGGTTCGCCAGCGAGGGCCTGCGGTAGCGCGCGCCGCAGGACAGCACCACAGTGCGGGCGCGCACCTGCGTGCCGTCGCACAGCTTGACGCGCAGGGGCCAGCTGTCGCACAGCAAGTTGGCGGCGCTGGCCGGGGTGGCGATTTCGACGCCGAACTTTTGCGCCTGCACATAGGCGCGTCCCGCCAGCGCGCGGCCGGAGATACCGGTGGGAAATCCCAGGTAATTTTCGATGCGCGCGCTGGCACCCGCCTGGCCGCCATACGCGCGCTGTTCCAGCGCCAGTACAGTCAAGCCTTCGGAGGCTGCATACACGGCCGTGGCCAGGCCGGCGGGCCCGGCGCCCACCACCAGTACGTCGAAGATCTTGTCGCCGGACAAATCGGGCAGCATGCCCAGGCAGCGTCCCAGTTCCGCATTGCCGGGGTTTTTCATGACCTTGCCATCGGGACAGACGACCAGTGGCCATTCCTGCGGCGTGGGCTGGTAGCGCTCGGCCAGCGCAGCGGCGGCCGCATCGCTGGCCGGGTCGAGCACCGTGTGCGGGTGGCCATTGCTCGACAGAAAACTTTGCAGGTGGAACAGATTGCCATTGCCGCGGGGGCCCACCAGCACGGGGCCGCCCGAATTGACTTCGATCAACGCCACGCGGCGCAAGATCAGGGCGCGCACGATGCGCTCACCCATTTCCGCTTCCGCCACGATCAGTGCGCGCAGGGATTCCGAGCTGACGACGAGCACCTCCACGTCGCCCACGGCATGGCCATTGACGAGGGCGGGGCGGCCCGACAGCTGCGCCACTTCGGCGATGAAATGGCCGGGGCCGATTTCGCGCATCAACGAGGTGCGGCCCAAGCCTTCGTGGCGCGTGACGGCGACGTGGCCCGCCAGGATGACCAGCATGCCGAAGCTGCTGCTGCCTGCCTCGAACAGGGTGGCGCCGTCCGCATGCTGGCAAACCTGGCCATAGCGTTGCAATCGGCGCAGTTCCGCTTCGGTGAAGACGGGGGAAATCTGGTGCATGCGGCCCTGGATATCGAGGGTGCTGGCCTGGACGGGATCGTCCTGCGTGGTTTCTGGGATGAATTCGGGTGTGGTGCTGGCCATGACTGATCCATTGATTGAATAAGCAAATTACTAAAATAACTAACCGTCACGAGTCTAGCGCATGCGTGCGCGGCGCGCTGGCGCATCGCGCGTGGCGACCCTGGCATGCTGCAAAGCCAGGCACCATGCGGCCTGGCGTGCGGGCGGCCGCGACGCGGGCTGCCTGGCGGAACACCGGCTTTTAGCCATGCGCCGTCCAGCATCTCATATTAGAATGGGTCTTTGTTGAAATTACTTAAACAGACACGATGGCTTACAAGACACTTGAAGATACGATAGGCAATACTCCGCTGGTGCAACTGACGCGCTTGCCGGGCGCCGATGCGATAGCGCGCAACAACGTCATCCTCGGCAAGCTGGAAGGCAACAACCCGGCCGGCTCCGTGAAGGACCGCGCCGCCATGTCGATGCTCAAGCGCGCTGAAGAGCGCGGCGTCATCAAGCCAGGCGATACCCTGATCGAGGCCACCAGCGGCAATACGGGCATCGCGCTGGCGATGGCCGCCGCCTTGCGCGGCTACAAGATGTTGCTCTTGATGCCAGACAATCTCAGCGTGGAGCGCCGCCAGAGCATGGCCGCCTATGGCGCCGACATCCTGCTCACGCCGAAGACGGGCGGCATGGAATATGCGCGCGACCTGGCCGAGCAGATGCAGAAGGATGGCCGCGGCGTGATCCTCGACCAGTTCGCCAACGAAGACAATTCACGCGCCCACTATGAAAGCACGGGACCGGAAATCTGGCGCGATACCAATGGCCAGGTCACGCACTTCGTCAGCGCCATGGGCACGACGGGCACCATCATGGGCGTGTCGCGCTATTTGAAGGAACAGAATCCCGCCATCCAGATCATCGGCGCACAGCCCGAGGACGGTTCGCAGATTCCCGGCATCCGCAAATGGCCGGAAGCGTACTTGCCGAAAATTTACGACAAGTCGCGCGTGGACCAGGTGGAATACGTGAGCCAGGGTGTGGCTGAGCGCATGGCGCGCAGTCTGGCGGCGGAAGAGGGCTTGTTCTGCGGCATCTCGGCAGCCGGCGCCTGCGAAATCGCGCTGCGCATCTCGCAAACGGTGGAAAACGCGACCATCGTGTTCGTCGTCTGCGACCGCGGCGACCGTTACTTGTCCACTGGCGTGTTTCCTGCTTGATGGCGTCGATACAGTTTGGGGAACAAGGTAAGGCTGGAAATATATCGGCCAGAACGGCCTGAGAACTGCTGGAAATACCCCCTCCCCATGGCGGGGAGGGAAAACCTGCGAAATTGGCAGGATCAGCCTTGTGGCGTTTCGCCTTCTTTTGGCTTGAATTGCTTGTCGCTGATGCGGAATTTATTACGACGGTCACCCATCAGGTAGCGCAAGTCGCGGATGCTCAGGTCGCTCACTTCGTGCATGCGGATCAGCAGCGATGCGCCTACCGGCAGGCGGTGGTGACGGATTTTGCTGATCACTGGTGGCGCGACTTCGAGCGCGCGCGACAGCGCTGCGTCGTTTTTCAGGCGCAGATTTTCGATCAGGGTATCGAGCAATCTGTTTGGGTTGTACTGGAGCAGATCGTCGGAGTCCGAATCGCTGTTCATATCAATGCCGACTTGGTTTGTCATGATGTTAATGTTCCTTCTGTAGTTGCACTGCAAAGTAAAAAACACTCGGAGCTCGCTCTTGCTGCGTTCATGTTCATTCTTTACTAAAAGGAACAAATTCACACACGGTACGATCCGGGATACAGTTTTTCATGATATATACACAATTGTACAACAGGATTCAATTTCAGACCGGAAAGCCTGGCAATCTTGCTTTATATAAAATAAGTGTTGTCTTATTGCAACAGCTATTTCTTCTTTATTATGCTCTATGATAGAGCAAAAATTGTACTTTGACAAAAGTTAAGTATAAAACCATTTCCGTATTCCGTGCCGCACAAAGGCTGGCGAGCGAGGCTGGCACATGTTATCGGCCCTACCATAGACCTGTTTGCCGGTCGCTTCAACATCGCTTACGCTTTCTTACAAGTAATATTATAACTTTACACTGACTTTCGGTTAGCGTGCGCGCACTTGGCTGATGGCCTTGCCCAGGTCAATCACTGACATAGCATAAAAATAACTTCTGTTGTATTGAGTTATAGCAAAGAAGTTATTGCTTGCCAAGTGATACTCAGTTGCTTCGGAACCATTTTGCAGATCGATCAGGCCGAACAACATGTTCCGGGGCGTGGACGAGACGGTACGCACACCGGCTTCCTGCAATTCTTCCAGGCTGTACTTGGCTTGCAAACCTTGGCCGATGAACTTTTCCCAGGCGTGGTTGGCCGAGACGCTGACGTGATAGGTGCTGATGGCCGGGTCATCGCGGCGCCAGCCGTGTTCGACGAGGAAATGCGCCACGCTGCCGATGGCGTCGGCCCTGGAATTGCGCAAGTCGATGTGGCTATCGCCATCGAAGTCCACCGCATATTTCATGATGCTGCTGGGCATGAACTGCGGCAGGCCGATGGCACCCGCATACGAGCCGAGCAGGGTCAAGGGATCGATGCCGTCCTTGCGCGCGTACAGCAGTGCGTTTTCCAGTTCCCCCTTGAAAAAATCCATGCGCGCGGCCCGCGTCGGGCTTTCCGGATAGGAAAATGCCAAGGTGGTCAGCGCGTCGAGCACGCGGAAACTGCCCGTGTTGCGTCCGTACACGGTTTCCACGCCGATGATGCCGACGATGATCTCGGCCGGCACGCCATATTCGCGCTCGGCGCGCGTCAGCGCTTCGGCGTTCTCTTCCCAGAATTTCACGCCCGCATTGATGCGCACCGGCTCGATGAAGCGGGCGCTGTAGGCTTGCCAGTTCTTCGGCTTGCCCGGCGGCGCCGGCTTCATCAACTGCACGGTCGACTCGACATAGCGCACCTTGCCGATCAGGGTATCGAGCTCGGCGCGGTCAAAGCCATGCTTGGCGGACATCTCGTCGAGGAAGGTGCGGACTTCCTTCCAGTTGGCATAGTCGACAAATTCGCCTTCGAAGTCGAATTTCGCCGGAGCTTTCTTCACCGCCGGCTTGCCGGCCACCTTCTTGACGGGCTGAGCCTTGGCCGCGCGTACGGCACGGGCGCGGTCGGCGGCGGAAATATTGCTGTTTTCGCCTGCGTGCGCGGTCGCCAGGCACAGGGGAAGGGAGAGGAGCAGGGACAGGGCGGAGGTTTTGATCGGTAACAAGGAGCGTCTCATCGGCATTGGGTTAGCAGGCGGCGCAAGCTGCGCCGCGCGCGGAGTTGTTCGTCTGGGTTGGCATTACCATACTTCATCGCGGCATAGATTGCCAGAAACTGTGCGATGGCGGCGTGCGCCTCGGGCGTGGCCTTGCCGGCGGCCAGACGCGCAGCATAACCGTGCGGGCCTTCATGCGGCGCACGGCTGTAGCCGCGCTGCGCCTGCTGGCGGCAAAACTGTGCGTACAGGGCGTCGAGCGGGTCGCCTTGCCCCGCTTGCCGCCAGCAGACCAGTGCGCCTGCTACGGCCGACAGCAGGGCCAGCACGGCGCAGGCGAGTGCCAGGGTCGTCGCAGGCAGGTTTTTCAAGCTATCGAGCATGGCGCGCTGGCGTTGCGGCGTGGTATCGAGGGCCCAGCTGTTCCAGGCGTGCTCGGCCTGCTGCCATTGCTGGCGCCACGCGGCAAGCGCGCCGTGCGCGCCGCCATCGAGGCCGGCCAGGGCGCGCCACGCCGACAGCGGCGACGGGGCCGGTGGCAGGGCGGCATTGAGGTTGCGCTCGGTGCGCAGCGGTGCGACGGCGCCGGTGGGGTCGACGCGCACCCAGCCCCTGCCAGCCAGCCACACTTCGCTCCAGGCATGGGCATCGGACTGGCGCACAGTCAGGCTGGGGCTGCCGTCGGCACCGGCGCGTGTGCCGCCCTGGTAGCCCGTGACGACGCGCGCGGGGATGCCCATGGCGCGCATCAGCACGACGAAGCTGCCCGCGTAATGCTCGCAAAAGCCCGCCTGCGTGACAAACAGGAAGTCATCGACGCCATGCTTGCCCAGCAGCGGCGGCTGCAGGGTGTAGCGGAAGGGTGCGTGGTGGAAGTGGTCGAGCACGGCGGCGATGGCGTCGGTGGGCGCCAGCATCTGCGTGCCGCTGCCGCGCAAGGCGCGGGCCCAGGCCACGCTGCGCGGGTTGCTGCCAGCGGGCAAGGCCAGCCATGGCTGCTGCTGTTCAGGCGACAGGCTTGTTTGCAACCGGTAGCGGGGCTGGGAACTGACGCGGTAACGCACGGTCGAAGTAATAGGCTGTATGGTCAGCACTTCCAGCGCGGACGAGACGACATACGGGTTGCCGGGCAAGCGTTCGATGCTGCGCGGCAGGTCGAGCGCGAAGATGCGCCGCTGGCCGCTCGCTTGCAAGGTCACTTCGTATTGGCTGGGCTGGCCTTCCAGGGTGATGTCTATCCGGCTGTCGCTGGCAGGCGCGTGCCGGCCAGCGCCCCTGCGGCTCCAGGTGGCGCCGTCGTAGTCGCCCAGCACCACGCCGCGCCAGTACAGCTGGTCTTGCGGCGGGATAGGCGTGGAAAAGCGGGCCGTGAAGACGGGCTCGCCGGACAGGGCCAGTGAGGCGATGGCGCCCGCTTGCATGCTGTCCGACAAGCCCGTGCGCGCTTGCGCGCCCTCGTGCGGCGCACCCCACAGGGGGCTGTCGGGACGCGGTACGGCAAGAAACATGACGGCCGACAGGGGAATGGCCAGCGCCAGCATGCGCCCCAGCAAGCCTAGCCTTTGCGCCAGGCGGGGCTGCAGCGTGCCGTACTGGGCCGACAGCAGGGCGGCCAGCAGGACGATGACAGTAGCCAGCATCCAGGCGGCGCTGAGGATGCCTTGCGCATGAAAAAAATTGGCCAATAGCAAAAAGAAACTGAGGAAGACGAAGACAAAAATGTCGCGCCGGCCATGCATTTCCAGCGATTTCAAGGCCAGTAGCAGGACCAGCATGGCCACGCCCGCATCGCGCCCCAGCACGCTGCCATAGCTGGCGTACACGCCGGCGATGCCCAGCAGGGCCAGCGGCACGAGCACAGCTAGCTGTGGCTGGCGCCGGCCCCGTACTGTCATGTTGGCGCGCCACAGCAGGGGCGCGGCAGCGGCGGCCGACAACCAAGGGGGCAGGTGCAGCGCGTGCGGCGCCAGCACCATGGCGGCGGCCAGCAACAGCAGCAGGATGTCGGCCTTCTCGCGCGGCAAGCCGCTCAGCCAGGCTTTCATGGCATCGCCTGCGCTGGCGGCAAATCGTGCGGCGAACCATGCAGGGCCAGCGCGCGCAGGCAGGCGTCGCGCTGGCTGGCTCCGAGGGCCGGTGCCAGAGTCAGCACACCCAGGCGCAAGCCATACGGCAGGCCCGTGCGTTCCGCCTGCAGCACCCAGGCGGCCAGGCGCGACAGGCGCGCTTCCGGCGCCAGCGCGTGCAAGTCCGCGTGGTCGAGCATAAGGTTGCCATGCGTGCCGTGCGGTGCGCCAGCTGGTGCGTCGGCGCCAGGCTGGAATTGCTTGCTAAATAAATGCTCGCCATCATGGCGGGCGATCTGGCGCCATGCCAGGCGCTGCAAAGGGTCGCCTGGCTGGTAGGCGCGCACACCGGCCAGTTCCAGTGCGCCATCGGGCGAGCTGGGTGAGCCTGGCTGCCGTGCTTGCTGCACTGTGCCGCCCGGCCAAGGCAGCGGCGGCGCATCTTGCTCGGGCTGCGGATACACGAGCACGCGCGCCTCGGGCTGCCAATCGCACCAGGCAACAAACAGGCCCAGCGGAAAGTTGCCGGACAGGCGCACGGCAGGCGCATCAAACCAACCCCGTTGCTGCGCCTGCATGCCGATGCTGACGGCCGTTTCGCCGTGAGCGGCGATATCGGCCAGGCTGGGCACTGCCGACGCGCCGCTCGCCGCCAGGCCGATCGCATGACGCGGGCGTGTGCTGCGGTTGATCAGGCGCAAGGTGAACAAGGCGTGGCTGCCCGCAAACACGGGGTTGCCGGGCGTGGCTGCCAGCGACAGCCCCGCCAGGTTGCGGCTGGTAAACAGCATGTCGGCGATGGCGCAGGCGGCCGCGAAATACGTCAGCGCATAGCCCAGGCCCAGGCGGTAATTGACGGCGGCGATCCACAGCACCAGCAGCAGCGCGGCAAATGCCAGGCCCGCACGCGAGGGGCGGATGTGCACGCGTTGCGCGCCCAGCCAGGGGCGTGCCGGCAGCCATGGAAGAGTGCGCCAGCGCATGCCGCTCAGACGGGGATGCTCAAGAGCAGATGCTGCAGCAGCACGCGACTGTCCGTGCTCTCTTGCGCGGCATGCAGGCGGTGGGCGCAGACGGGTAACAGCACGGCTTGCACATCGTCGGGCGTAACGTGGTCGCGTCCGGCCAGGGCGGCCCAGGCGCGCGCCGCTTGCAGCAGGGCCAGCGCGGCGCGCGGGCTGAGACCATCGGCAAACACGCCGGGTGCGCGGGTGGCATGCACGAGGGCCAGCACGTAGTCGACCACGGCGGGCGAGGCGTGGATGGCGCGCAAGCCCGCTTGCGCCTGCAGCAATTCTTCCGCGTTCATCACGGCCGGCAAGGTGTGCAGCATGGCGCGGCGGTCGGCGCCCAGCAGCAGCGACCGTTCGGCGGCCGCATCGGGGTAGCCGAGCGTGACGCACATGAGAAAACGGTCGAGTTGCGATTCGGGTAGGGGAAAGGTACCCAGCTGGTGCGCGCAGTTTTGCGTGGCAATGACGAAGAACGGCTGCGGTAGCGCGTGCGTGACGCCATCGAGCGTCACTTGTCGCTCTTCCATCGCTTCGAGCAAGCCCGATTGCGTCTTCGGCGTGGCGCGGTTGATCTCGTCGGCCAGCAGTACTTGCGTGAACAGGGGGCCGCGGTGGAAAATGAAACTGGCGCTGGCGCGGTCATACACGCTCATGCCGGCCACGTCGGCGGGCAGCAGGTCGCTGGTAAACTGCTGGCGCTTCCATTGCAGGCCCAGCGAGATGGCCAGTGCATGCGCCAGCGTGGTCTTGCCCACGCCGGGCACGTCTTCGATCAGCAGGTGGCCGCCCGCCAGCACACAGGTGAGGGTCTGGCGGATCTGCAAGTGTTTGCCGACGAGAACTTCGCCGATCTGCTGTGCGGCCTGGTGTATTTTCGAAAACATGTTATTTCTATCACAGTACGATGGATTATTTAATTTACAATCGCTTTGGCTAGGTCAAACGGTACCGCCCGCCAGGTGCGCGCTCGTGGTAGATTAGAGTGACAGCAAAGGCGGCAAGGGCGGCACAGACCAGCCAGTGATTTTATGCGAGAACGCGCCAGGTAGGCAGGAATGCGCTGCAGTGACTGCGGCGCGCGTTCCCGGTATGGATAGAAAGCAGAGACAGAGGTAACCAGTACAGCGCATGAGCACAGCCATTTATACCCATCCCGATTGCCAGCGCCATGAAATGGGCGACTGGCACCCTGAATCGCCGGCCCGCTTGCAGGCCATCAATGATCAATTGATACTCGCGCATATCAGCGACCTGGTCGAGCACCGCGATGGCGTGCGCGCGCAATTGTCGGATATCGAGCGCAACCACAGCGCCACGGCCATCGGTCTGGTGCGCGACAATGTGCCGGCCCAGGGCGACTACTATCCGCTCGACGGCGATACCCTGCTCAACGCGCACAGCTACGACGCGGCGCTGGCCGCTGCTGGCTCGGCCGTGACTGCCACCGACGCCGTCATCGATGGCGAGATCAGCAACGCCTTTTGCGCGATCCGCCCGCCCGGTCACCATGCGCGGCCCAGCGAGCCCATGGGTTTCTGCATGTTCAACAATGTTGCCATCGCCGCCAAGCATGCACTTGACGTGCGGGGCCTCGAACGGGTCGCCATCGTCGACTTTGACGTGCACCATGGCAATGGCACGGCCGAATCCGTGGCAAATGATCCACGCATCTTGATGGTGAGTTTTTTTCAGCACCCGTTTTATCCATACAGCGATGTCGAATCCTACACCGATACGCGCGTCAACGTGCCCGTGCCGGCCCGCTCGAAGGGCGATGCCGTGCGCCAGCTGGTGCTCGACCACTGGCTGCCGGCGCTGCACCGACAGCAGCCGCAGATGATTTTCATTTCCGCCGGTTTCGATGCCCACCGCGAAGACGACGTGGGTGGCATGGGCCTGGTGGAGGCCGACTACACGTGGCTAACGCAGCAGATGATGGCCGTGGCCAATCAGTATGGCAAGGGCCGCATCGTCAGTTGCCTCGAAGGGGGCTACAACCTGTCGTCCCTGGGCCGCAGCGTGGCGGCGCATGTGAAGGCGCTGGCGGAGCTGTAATGGTTGAGCTCTAACTACAGCAAGCTGGGGCGGCTGCGGGAATTGGTATGGCGATGGGTCTGGTAATCGACTGCGTCGCCGGCCATGAAGCGGCGCCAGGCTTGCGTGTAGACGAGCGATGATTTATCCGCGTCGAAGCTGTCGAGCTGCAACATGTCGCGGTGGTGCTTGATTTCATTGACCAAGTGGTCATACAGCATTTGCAAGCCATAGCTGTCGGCGCTCTGGCGTTTCAGGCGCTCTTCCAATTGTGCCACTTGCCCCTGCAATTGCCGACATTCCTTCTTCCAGTCATTGCGCGGCACGCGCTTGGGCGCCTTGCCAGTGTGTTCCATCATCATATTATCGAACTATTCCCATCGCATATCTCCCTGGCGAGAGGCAGCCTGGAAATAATTGCTTTTCATTTAAGAGGCGATATTAGAGCATACTTTTTTGTTTCTTACAGTAAATATAAAAATCCACGTGGAAATATTTGACCTGGCTTTCCTGACGCGTGTCACTGGTGCTGCGTTTCCTTCAACGGCGCTTCAGGGGCCGCTCCGGCCATTTTTCCGTCATCGGCGTAGGTCAGGGTCAGCAGGGTATTGTCATCCCAGTTCAGGTCATGCAATGGCGGCACGTAGCGCTGGCGGTCTTGCGTGACGCGGATGTCCAGCGTACGCTCGCCCGAGCGCGCCTGTACGGCCAGCAGCTTGCGGAACGCGGGAAACGGCACGTGGATCAGCGACGAGTGGCACGGCCCGCCCGCCAGGCGGAACAGGTTGCGCCGGACAAAGGGCAGGTCATCCTGCTCGACGGCCCAGCGAATTTCGCATTCCAGGCGCAAGTCGCCCAGGCGGCGCACGTTCTGGGGCAGGCCCGGCGTGTGGATGTCGGCGCGCCAGCGCAGGGTGTCGCGCTTCTTGTTGCTGACCAGGTCGGCATTCGCGTCGTAGGCGGTCTTGTCGCGCGTCAAGGTGAAGCCGCCGTCCGCCGCCAGGGGGACAGGGATCGACAGCTTGTCGGCCGACAGGTGCAGGGTCACGCCATCGAGCCTGGCCTGGGATGTGGCGGGGATCAGCATGAAGCGCAACGGCGCGCCCGGCGCCAGGCGCTGGTGGTCGGCATACGCGTCGAGTCCCTTGAGCATGGTGCGGTAGGGGCGCAAGTCGGGATCGCGCGTGCCTTGCACGTCGACAACCTGCTGCATTGCCTGGCTGGCCGTGTCGCCGGGCGCCGCTGGTTCCTGGGCCATGGCGGGCAGCAGGCAGGCGCAAAGGGGGGCAAGGAGAATAAAACGGGGAAGATGCATGGAATGCGTGCCAGGTTGAGCTTGCAATGGGGAAACCGGCCAGGCTGGACGGACTGCGGATCTTATCATTCAAGTAACTGCTAAATTATCACCAATTGTCTCGTCCGCGTCGCACGGCTGGCGCTGGCGGTGGAAAATGCGACGTCGTGGCGGCAACCACGTAAAATAGCGGATTGACTGAACGAACTGAAGGCAAGAGCATGGCGATACAATGGTACCCAGGACACATGAACGCGGCCCGCAAGAAAGCGGCCGAGACCATGGAAAATACCGACCTGGTGATTGAAGTGGTGGACGCGCGCCTGCCGGCAGCCAGTTGCAATCCCATGGTGGACGAGCTGCGCCTGTTCCGCCAGCGCCCTTGCCTGAAGATCCTCAACAAGACCGACCTGGCCGATCCGGCCGCCACTGCCGCCTGGGTGGCCTATTTCAATGCCCAGGAAGGCGTGACCGCGTATGCGATGACGACCAAGAAGCCGGGCGACGTGGCGCGTATTCCGGACCTGGCCAAATCGCTGGCGCCGCACCGTGGCGTGCCGACGAAGCCGCTGCGCATCATGATCATGGGCATCCCCAATGTGGGCAAGTCGACCCTGATGAACGCGCTGCTGAAAAAGCGCGTGGCGAAGGTGGGCGACGAGCCGGCTGTCACCAAAATGCAGCAAAAGCTGTATCTGGACAAGAACACCATCCTGGTCGACACGCCAGGCATGCTGTGGCCGAAGATCGCCATCCCCAGCGACGGCCTGATGCTGGCGGCCAGCCACGCCATCGGCTCGAACGCGCTGATCGAAGAGGAAGTGGCCGTATTCCTGGCCGAGGAATTGCTCAAGCGCTATCCGGACTTGCTTGCGGCCCGCTACGGCACCAAGGTCGGCGAAGTCGATGCCATCGGCGTGGTCGAGGGCATCGCCGCCAAGCGCGGCTTCCGCATCAAGGGCGGCGACTACGATTTCGAGAAAGCCTCGCATACCTTGCTGCTCGATTACCGCAGCGGCATCCTGGGACGTATCTCGCTGGAAACGCCGGATACGCGCGCGGCCCTGATGGCCCAGCACGCGGCCGAGATGGCGGAAAAAGCGGCGAAAGCGGCAGAGATTGCCGCCGAAAAGGCCAGGAATTCTGCGCGCGGCAAGCGCGGCACGTAAATCACTGCATCGCCATGCAAAAAGCGCCGCGACATCACTGTCGCGGCGCTTTTTTTATGCGGCGGCGCCTTCTCCAAACCTGAAACTTGTCACTGCCAGGGCGCCAAAGAAATCGTCCTCGTGATACACCACGTGCGCCGCTTCCTGCTCGGCCGCGCCCAGCGCCACCATCAGCGGCAGCAGATGATCTTCCTGCGGATGGGCCTGGCGTGCGCCCGGTGCCTGGTCCCAGGCCAGCAATTGCGCCAGCCTGTGTGCCGGCGGCAAGGCCATCGCCTGGCGCAGCCAGGCATCGAACTGCTGCGAAGAAACGGCGCCCGCCTGGCCGAACTGGCGCAGGTTATGGTAACTGAGGCCACTACCCAGTATCAGCACGCCTTGCCGGCGCAAGCTGGCCAGCGCGCGGCCCACTTCGACGTGCGTGAGCGGATCGTAGCCGTGTTTCAGCGACAATTGCACCAGCGGCACGTCCGCCTGCGGGTAGATGGGGAACAAGGCGCTGAAGGTGCCGTGGTCGAAGCCCCGCTCGTGGTCGAGGCGCGCCGGATGGCCGGCTGCATCGAGCAATTGTTTTACTTGCGCCGCCAGTGCCGGTGCGCCGGGCGCCGGGTACTGGATCTGGTAGGTGTGCGGCGGAAAGCCCGAATAATCGTAGATCATGCCCGGCTGCGGGCTGGCCGAGACGAGAAATTGCGGCCCTTCCCAGTGTGCCGTGATCACCAGCACTGCTGTCGGCCGCGCACCGACCTGGTGCGGGATATCCTGCAACGACGCTTCGAGCGCGTCGTAGCGGTCGCCGAACTGGTCCTTCATGAACGGCCACGGGCCGCCGCCGTGCGACAGGAAATAGGTGGGGAAGGTGTGCTCTTGCATGGCGGCTCCTGAGGGAATGGCTGATGCTATCGATGATAGTCATGTGCGGTCAGTTGATCAAGATCGTAATTATTGATATATCATTTCTATTTTGTTGATGATGGGGTGGTCATGGATACCTTGCGCAGCATGCGCGTGTTTCGCGCCGTGGTGGAACTGGACAGTTTTGTGCGCGCCAGCGAGCGCCTGGATCTGTCGCCCGCCATGGTCAGCAAGCATGTGATGCACCTGGAGCGCCACTTGGGCGCGCGGCTGCTGAACCGCAGCAGCCGTCACCTGAGCCTGACGGAAATCGGCAAGGTATATTTTGAACAGTGCCGCGACATGCTCGACAATCTCGACGAGGTGGAAGCGACCGTGGGCCGCACGACGGTGGTGCCGCGCGGCATGCTGCGCCTGAGCGCCCCCGTCTGGTTCGCCAACGCCATCTTTACGCGCACCCTGGCCGCTTACCGCGAACGCTTTCCGGAAGTCACGTTCGACATCGACTTGAGCGGGCGCGTGGTTAACCTGGTGGAAGAGGGTTTTGACCTGGCCTTGCGCGTGAGCCAGGCGCCATCGCCGACCCTGATCGCGCGGCCCATCGGCAGCATCGCCTTTCACTTGGTGGCCGCGCCCGCCTACCTGGCGCGCGCGGGCCAGCCGCACCTGCCGCAAGACCTGGCGCTGCACGCCATGATCAGCTATTCCTTGTTATCGAACGGCAATGAACTGGCCTTCGACGGCCCGCAGGGACGCGAGACGGTGAAGTTTACACCCGTGCTGCAATGTAATAACGAAAGCCTGCTGCACGCGGCCGCGCTTGATGGCATGGGCATCGCCCTGTTGCCATCGTGGCAAACGGATGCGGACCTGGCGGCGGGGCGGCTGGTGCGTCTCTTCGACGGCTACCAGCTGGCGGGCGGCAAGGTGTACGCCGTCTACACCAGCCGCCGCTACCTGTCGTCGAAAGTGCGCACCTTTATCGACTTCCTGGCCGATGAAGGGCGCCTGGGGACGTAACTACGCCAGCGAGCGCTTGACGTCGATCAGCGCGAACAGGCGCGCGCTGCGCATCCACGCCAGCACCAGCGCCGCCAGCTGCGTCACCAGCAAGCCGCCCACGATGGCCAGTGGACCGGGCGCGGCCAGATTCAGGCGCGCCACGCCCAGCAGCGCATACAACGCCAGTCCCAGCACAGTGATGACGAGGTAGATGGCCAGGCAGGCCAGCGGCCGCCGGCGCAGCATGCCGAGGCCCCGCCACCAGGCCTTGACGGCCGAGGTGCGGCGCCGGTCGACGGCCAGCGCTGCGCGGCCCGCGTCGAGCGTTGCGCAGGCCAGCAGGAACAGCAAGCCCGTCGCCAGCAAGGCCAGTTGACGGGCCAGGTCGGCCTCGGCTTCCAGGATGGCCTTGGCCGCGTGCTTCTCGGCCAGTGTCAGCGCGCCGGCGCCGATGGCCAGCGCCATGCCCAGTGGCACGATGCTCCACAGCAACATGCGCAGCATGCGGCCATATTCGCTGAAGGCGCCCGTCAGCAGGGGACCGAAGCCCAGTGGCGCAGGAGCGCGCGCGGCCGTCACCACCAGGCCGCTTAGCAGTGGTGAAAGCAGCAGAGTCAGGACGATGCCGGCGATGGCGGCTTGGCTGATGGCGGCGCCGTTGCGCCCCGTATTGGCCATCAGGTCGGCCAGGGTCATCAGGTCGAGCTTGTGCGCCAGGGCCGCCGCATGCACGGCCTGATCCAGGCTGGCGCTCAAGGTGCGCCAGAGGGGAATGGCGGCGACGATGGCGGGGATCAGCAGCAGGCCCGCCCACAGCAGCAGCAAGCGCCATTGCAGGGCGGCGCGGCTGGCGCGCGTGGTCAGGGTCAGGCCGCTGGCCCGTGTCGTGGAAGTGGCGCTCATACGATGGCAATCAGAGAAAGGAGGTATTGGAAGGCGGCGGCGAGGTCGAGGCTCCAGCGCCGTGCAGCGGACGTGTCGGCCTTCAGCGTGCGGCTGTCATCGAGCTTGTTGACGTCGAGGTAATGCACGCGGTCGGGGTCCAGCTCGGCCGAGACGGCCTTCACGGGCTTGCTCCAAGTGTAGCGCTGCCACAGCTGGTCGTTATCCCACACCACGCGCTCGGACGTGCCATCGGCAAATTTCACCAGCAGCACCTGCGGCACGGGCGCGCCGCGGCGACGCAGCACCACGCTGGTCAGATACGGATACGGTCCCGTGCCGGGTTTGGCGTCCGGGTGCGCCTTGTCCCACGCCTTGCGCACTTTTTTCTCCTCTTTTTCCAGCGTGTCGGCCGTGTGTTCCACGCGCTTGCCATCAATCAGCGCCATGCCGGCCAGCGGCGTCTGCTCTTCGCTGCTGAAGCTGCCGATGCGGTCGTCGATGTTCGCGCTGGCATAGACTTGCTGCGCGAAGACTTGCTCCACGATGCGCCGCTGGCCCGTCGCCTCGGCCAGCGCTTCGCGCAGGTCGGCTACGCTGGGGTGGCGGAATTTCCACTGTTCGTAATACGCCTTGAAGCCCCGTTCCATGGCCTCGCTGCCGATGCGCGCTTCCAAGTCGCGCAGGGTGACGGCCGTGCGGCTGTAGACAGGCCCCACGCCCGGCAGGCGGTTCCAGGCATTCTGTCCCAGCGGGTCGGCCGCATCCTGGCGCGGTGCGGCCATGCGCTCGAATTCAAAGACCTTGAAGACGGGATCAAAGCCCAGGCGCTTGAGCAGCGGCGTGGTGGCGTGGATATCCTGGCCGCGCGCGCGCAGCATGCGCTGGTCCCAGTACTCGTTCAAGCCTTCGTCGAGGACGGGTTCCTCGAACTCGTTCGAGGCCAGGATGCCGTAGAAATAGCCATGCCCGAATTCATGGATGGTGACGAAATCGAGGCCGAATTCGGGAATGGTCTTCGGCTGCAGCTTGGCGTAGCCCGAGGCGGTGATGAAGGTCGGGTATTCCATGCCGCCCGCTTCGGCCGCATTAAACGGCGGAATCACCACCGTCAGCGTCTTGTACGGATACGGGCCCAGGGTGCGCGAGAAATAGGTGAGCGAGTCCTTGGCTGCCTGCAGCGCCGGCGCCGCGTTCGATGCGTATTCGGGCGGGTACAGCACCTTGATGGCCACGGGCGGGCTGCCAGGGCCGCTCCAGCTGCCCGTCAGTGGCGGCGCGCTGCGCTTGTCGGCCGTCCAGGCGAAATCGTGCACGTCGCCCTGCACGTAGTGATGCGTGAGCATGCCGTTCTTTTCCTGCGGCGCGCCCTGCAGCTCGCCCGTGGCGCCCACCGTGTATTCCTTGGGCACGGTCAGCTTCACGTCGTAGTTGCCGAAATCGGCGTAGAACTCCGAATTGAGGTGGAATTCATGCGCATTCCAGCGCGGCGCGGTGGCACCCCGTTCGCCGGGCAGTTCCAGCACGGCGATCTTCGGAAACCACTGGCCCACCAGGTGGAAGCTGCCGAAATAGCCGGTGCGCGCGATGACGCGCGGCAGCTGGTCGAAGAAGCGGATGTCGAGCGTCGTCTCGGCGCCCGGTGCGACGGCCTGCGGCAAGTCGACGCGCACGACCGTGCGGTCGGTGGACGGACCGTTGTCGGGCTGGACGAAATGCCAGGGCGCCTTGGCGCCGTTCTGCGTCATGCTGCGCAGTTCGATGTAGCCCCACTCGCCGTCGCGCGTGTCGACGCCCGAGCGGAAGCCCGTATCGAGCTTGCGCTTTTCGGTGAAGAAGGTCGAATGTTCGCCTTCAAACGCATTCAGGTACAGGTGCAGGTAGACGCTGCTGATGGCTTGCGCGCTGCGGTTGCGCCAGCGTAGTTTCTGCTGGCCAGCTATGGTGTGCTTGACGGGATCGAGCGTCGCTTCGATCCGGTAGTCGACGACGCGGTCCGACAGGGTCGCTTGCGCGCCCGTGCGCGCACCGCCCCAGGCGTTGCTGGCGCTGGGCGTGCTGACGGCGGACGCGTGCGGCGAAGCCAGGGCGATGCCGTCAGCGGATGGCGCCAGCGGCATGGGCGCGCTGGCCGGCTTGCCTTGGCCCGGCTGGGCGAACAGGTCGGCCTGCAGGGCAAGGCCGGCCAGCAGCAGGGCGGTGATGGAAAGGGCCTTGAGCTTGCCCGAGATGGGGAAAAAACCAATGCTGCGGCGCGTGCCGCGGGGACTTGGTGGCCCCTGGCGCGGTGTGCTACGACTTTCCATGCGTGACTCCCACAGTGACTTCTTATTGTTGATTTTTAAATGCAGTCGGCTGCGCCCAGGATCGCCGGGCGCTCGTTAATATACCCGTAAAAATTACAAATAAGCAATGAATTGTGTAAGCAGCCCCGCCGGCTGTTGCGGTGCCGCGCGCCGTGCGTATAATGATTCGCTTTTGCCATCGCTCCGTTCCACCAGCGCGCGTTCGCGCCGCGGTGACGCCTCCAGCCTGCCGCCATGATGCCTGCCCCTCCCGCCCTGACCATCGCCACGCGCGCCTTGCTGCTGTGCGCTTTGGCCATGCCGGCGTGCGCGCAGGACAGCGTGGATGGCGGCGCGGCCGGCGTCACGCATGGCGACTTGTCCACCGAGCTGGCGCAGGGCGGCCAGCACAGCGCGCGTGGCGCCTTGTCGCGCGAGCAGGGCGGCATGACGCTCGATATGGCCATCGACGGGCTACGCAATGGCAATTACCGCGATGGCAGCGTGTTTCACCAGCGCGGCTTCAACGGCGGCGCGGAATGGAAGGTGCGCCAGGGCCGCTTCGGCTTCAGCGCCGACCAGTTGAGGCAGGACACCCGCTATCGCGCACCCGAGGCGCCGTTCCTGGCCCTGCTGGCGGTCCGCCCGGAAGACCTGTACCGCTATGAAGTGCGGCGCGCCAGCGCCTTTGTGCAGCGCTATGTGGGCAAGTTCGAGCTGGGTGTGGAGCTGTCGCAGCGGGAAAAGCATGCCACGGCTTACTATGCGGGCGAGGAGGGCAGCAGCGAATCGCGGTACAGCAGCCGCCGCCGGCAACTGGCGCCCCGCGTGCGCCATTACGGCAAGGTGGGCGGCGTGGGCACGGATACGGAAGTGGGCCTGGACCTGATGCAGTGGCAGCGGCGCTCGGGCCGCGATGGCGATGGGCAGCGCCGCCAGTATTCGCGCGCGCTGTTGCTGCGCGAGGAGCTGGCTTTCGGCGGCGCGTATGCGCCGCGCCTGCTGCTGGGGCTGCGGCATGAACAGTTCCAGCTCGATCCTGCCGACATGCCCGCCGGCGGCAGCGACTGGGAAAACCAGAATGCCTGGGATCTGCAGGGCAGCCTGCAATTGCGCCCGCAGCTGAGCGTGTACGCCAAGGCCGCGCGCAGCTACCGCATCGATGATGATGGCTATACCCGCGCCGGCTACCGGCCCCTGGCGGGACAGCTGCGGCGAGAAACGGAAGTGGGCGCCACCTTCGGCGATGCGGCGCGCAGCGCTTCCGTGCGCGTCTTCAGCGAGCGCCTGAGCAACCAGATTGTCTTCGACCAAAGCCTGGGCCAGCTGGGCTTTGCGGGCAACCTCGACCCTTCGCGCCGCGACGGCATCGCCATCGAGGCCAGCATGGCACTGGCGCGTGACTGGCGCCTCGACGCTCAGCTGCGGCAAGTGCATGCGCGCTACGATGATTATGCCTACGATGGCCCGGATATCGCTCTCGTGCCCAAGACCCTGGCCAGCCTGCACCTGTACTGGACGGGGCAGGCCGGCGCCAGTGCCGACGTGGGGGTGCAATGGCTGCGCGCGCTGCGCTATGGCCGGGATTTCGACAACTGCTGCCTGGCGCAAGTGCCCGCGTTTGCGACCCTGGACGGACGCTACGTGCGCAAGCTGGGTGCGTGGGAGCTGGAACTGGCCGGCAGCAACCTGGCCAACCGCCGCCATTACGGCGATGCGCCGGGCTGCCGCTCGAGCATTTACCTCAAGGATGCGCGCCAGCTGCGCGTGTCGGCGCGCTACCATTTTTGAGGTGCGAGCGCAGCGGGGCTTAAATGCGGCTTAAGCGGGCGCAAAGCGGGGCGATAAACACGGCTTTTTTCCGCCCGGGCTTCATCGTCCGGCACAAAAAGTGGTAATCTCGCCCCGTTCACGACCACTTTATGATGAAGGATTAATATGCGTTTTCTGCGTTTCTTGCGTCCCCTGCTCGCCGCCGTCACCTTGGTGGCAGCCACCGGCGGCGCCATGGCGGCCGATACCGGCTTTACCACGCTCTCCACGCCAGTGCGCACGGACACGGGCAAGAAGGTGGAAGTGGTGGAGTACTTCATGTATTCCTGCCCGCATTGCTATGCGCTCGATCCGCTGATGCACGACTGGGTCAAGAAGCAGGGCGACAAGATCGCCTTCCGCCGCATCCACCTGGCCTTCTCCGGTCCGAAAGACCCGCAGGCGCACGCCTATGCCACATTGGAAGCGATGGGCCAGCTGGAGCAGTTCCACGACAAGATCTTCCGCGCCATTCACGTCGAACGTAACCGCCTGAACCGCGATGACGCCATCCTCGACCTGTTGGTGAAGAACGGCATCGACAAGGCCAAATACCTGGACATGTTCAATTCCTTCGGCGTACAGACCAAGCTGAAGCGCAACGAGCAGCTGATCACTGCCAGCAAGATCGACAGTGCGCCGACCATCGTCATCGACGGTCGCTTCGTGACCTCGCCGGCGCAGTTGTCGCGTCCGGGGCAGTCCGAGCCGCAAACTCAGGCAGCGACCCTGCGCGTGATGGATGAACTGGTGGCGCGCACCCTGAAAGAGCGCGCTCCCGCGCCAGCGAAGAAGTAAGCGCAGAGCGCCATGAAACAGTTGCCCTGGACCTTGTGCGCGCTGGCCCTCGCCCTCGTGGCCTGGCTGGCGATTGCCGTCGTCAATGTGGAAAACCAGCGCAATGCGCTGGTCACCAAGGCTTGCGTGGACCCTGCGTTCAAGAACGAGGTCGACGCGAAATGCCTGGCGTCCGTGCAGTCGCGCGCGCACTGGTGGCAGCATCTTGGCTATGCCATGACGCACTTCAGGCCATAGAACGCCGGATAAAATCTACTGCGCGTCGCGCTTTGCGGCCGGCGATGCTCACCGTACTAAAATACGGTTGCGCTTCTCGGCCACAAATCACTGCCGCTCGCTACGATTTTCTCCAGCGTTGTGACGATGAGGGATGGCTCGGTAAAACTGCCCGCTTTGTTGTGCGGGCTTTTTTACGTCTACAGGTTGCGGGTATGATGGGCTCACAACCATCGAGGAGGGACGATGAAGGAAGTGATACTGATTACCGGCAGCAGCCGCGGCATCGGTGCGGCGACTGCCTTGCTGGCGGCGCGCCAGGGCTATGCCGTCTGCGTCAACTATGTGCGCGATGCGCAGGCGGCCGACGAACTGTGCGCGCGTATCGTGGCTGGCGGCGGCGAAGCCATCGCCGTGCAGGCTGACGTGGCCGATGAAGCCGACGTGGCGCGTCTGTTTGACGAAGTCGACGCGCGCCTGGGAACGCTCACGGCGCTGGTCAACAACGTGGGCGTGCTGGAACAGAAATGCCGGCTGGCCGACATTTCCGTGCAGCGCCTGGAACGCGTGCTGCGTACCAACGTGATCAGTTATTTTCTGTGCTGCCAGCAAGCGGTGCGGCGCATGTCGACGCTAAACGGCGGGCAGGGCGGGCGCATCGTGAATGTCTCGTCGGTGGCCGCGCGCATCGGCTCTCCGGGCGAATACATCGACTACGCAGCCTCGAAAGGCGCTGTCGATACGCTTACCCTCGGGCTGGCAAAAGAAGTGGCGGCCGAAGGCATCCGCGTCAACGGCGTGCGGCCCGGCATCATCTACACGGACATCCACGCTTCGGGTGGCGAGCCAGGACGGGTGGCGCGCCTGGCGCCCGGCGTGCCCATGCAGCGCGGCGGCCAGCCGGACGAAATCGCCGCCGCCATCCTGTACCTGCTGGGGCCAGGAGCGAGCTATGTGACGGGCAGCATCCTCGACGTGGCCGGCGGCCGTTAGACCTTGTGCGGTGCGGCTGGCGCGGCCCTGGTCGGCGCTGAATGGGGCGTGATCTTGGGCGTGATCACCACGGTGCAGGTGGTGCCGGCCACCAGCAATTGTCCCTTCGGCTGCTTGTCGATGTGGATGCGCACGGGCACGCGCTGCGCCAGGCGCACCCAGTTGAAGGTGGGATTGACGTCGGCCAGCAATTCGCGGCCCGTGGCGGCGTCGCGGTCGGTGATGCCGCGTGCGATGCTTTCGATATGGCCATGCAGGGTGCCGCCGCTCATCAGATTCATTTCCGCCTTGTCGTCCTGCGCCAGCATGCCCAGCTTGGTTTCTTCGAAATAGCCGACGACATAATACGAGGCGCTGTCGATGACGGCCAGCTTGGCCGCACCGACGGCGGCGAAATCGCCCTTGTGCACGTTCAGGTTCGTCACGTAGCCGCTGACGGGGGCACGCACGGTGGTGCGTTCCAGGTTCAATTGGGCCAGCGCGCGGGCGGCCAGCGCCGCCTGCACTTGCGACGAGGCCGAGCTGGCGGCAAACGCCGCGCTTTCGCGGCTTTCCGTGGAGATGATGCTGGCGTCGAGATTGGCGCGGCGCTGCGCTTCCTTGCCGCGGCGTCCCTGCTCCGTCCTTTGCGCGGCCAGCACGGCGTCGGCCTGCGCCAGCGCGCTGGCATAGCGTTCCTTGTCGACGATGAACAGGATATCGCCCTTTTTCACCACCTGATTGTCGCGCACCAGCACGTCCGTGACGGTGCCGGCCACGTCGGCGCTGATATTGACGATATCGGCCTTGATGCGCCCGTCGCGCGTCCACGGCGACTCCATGTAACGGTCCCAGACGGTCTTGCCTATCCAGAGGGCCGCGGCCAGGAGCAGCACGGTGATGGCATAGCGGGTCAGTTTGCTTACCATGTCGGTAGCCTTTCCTTGATCAGATTGAACATTTTTTTTATTTGAGCGTTATTGGTACAGCGATAAAGCCAGAGCGCCAAAGATGGCGATGAAGATGCACAGCCGCGCCAGCGACGGGTGCCACACCATGCGGTACACGCCCAGCCAGCCCAGCACGCGGTCGAGCAGGGTTTGCAGGCCGATGCTGAGGATGAACAGGGGCAGCAGGGTGGGAATCAGAATTCCGAACAGGGCGAATTCACGCGGCATGATGGTCTCCGGCGTCAGGCGCCATGTTGTCGAGTAATGAGGTGTAGATCGAATGCAGGTCGACCAGCGCCGTCTGCAGACGCACGTCCCGTTCAGGCGCCGTGTCGCTGGCGGCTTGGGCCGAGCGCACCACGGCGCCCGCCTGCAGGGTGGCCGCCAGCGCCGCCTGCAGTGCCGTGTCGCTGCGCGTGCGCAGCCAGGCGGCGATGCTGTCCACGCAGCGCTGCAAGGCGTCGCGCGCGGGGCTGTTGCCGGAGGAACTGGTGATCAGTTCGCGCAATTCGATCACGGAGTGGCCGATTTCCAGCAGGGTCAGGGCCTGGCGCACGACGGCGCGCGTGGCGACACCCGGCGCCGGGCCGGCCGCCGCGTTGAGCTGGCTGAGCAGGTCGCGCACGCGGTTGTCGAAACGGTGTTTTACGCACCGTGCCGGCGCCGTGCACGCATGCAGCGCTTCGCGCCACAGGGCCGGGCCGATATGGTCCTTGTGCCCCATGGTGTGCTCGGGCAGCAGCACGGCAAACACGAGGGCGGCCAGCATCAGTCCCACGATCAGCGCCATGCCCGTGTTGAGAAAAGCGGCGCCGTCGACATGCATCAGATTCGTCGGCGCCATCTGTGTGATGAAGGTCGACACGCCCAGGCCCACGCCCAGCTTGGCGGGATTCGTCATCAGGTACAGGCCCACGGCCAGGAACGGCGCAAAACTGAGTACCAGCATGGGGAAGCCGTCGCCGTGCACCAGCACGAAATACACGCACACCAGCGACAGCGGCATGGCGATCAAAAAACCCGCCAGCACTTGCCGGATCATCAGGATGGGGCGCGGCGAGGACGAGGCCAGCGCGCAGAACACGGCCGCCATCAACACCGCCGTGCTGGCATAGGGCCAGGCCAGGAAGTAGGCGCCCACGGCCAGCAGGGCCAGGCTGATGGCCGCGCGCGCGCCGCTGGCGATCACCAGCGCGGGCGGCGTCTTCGGCGCATACGCCTGCGGCGTGCTGATGGCCAAAGGCGTGTCGTGCGCCAGGCTGAAATACACTTCGTGAAAGCGGCTCACGTCGCGCGCGAAGCGTTCCAGCAGTTCGCACACGGTGTCGAAATCGATGCGCTGCGCATGTACGATGGTCGCGCTATCGATGTCCGTGCGCGCCTGCGCCAAGGCCGTTTGCAAATGCCGCTGCATGGTGTCGAGCGAGTCTTGCGAAGGCGTCGCTTGCAGCGCTTCGGCGACGATGGCGTACAGGGGCGCGCAGGCTTGCATAACCTGGGTCTCGCCATCGCGCTGCAGGCGGTCGAACAAGCGGTGGAAGGTATAGAAGGTGGTCAGCGCCGTCATGAAGGTGGCGTTGAAGGCGTGCAGCTTGCGGTTTTGCGCGCGCACGTGGCTCACCTTGCTGGTGACTTCAAACAGGGCGGCCGAGCGGCCCAGTTCCAACGCCGCCACGTCGGCGGCAAACTGCAAATGCGTCAGTTCCACCTGCGCCGGCGTGAGTTTTTGCTGCAGCACGTCCTGGCAAAAGGTGAGGAATTTGCCGTAACGCGCCTGCACCGTGCGCATCACCTGCGTGCCCTGGTGGCGCGGCAGCAGCACGCTGGACACGGCTGCCGAGCAGATGATGCCCAGGCTCACTTCAGCCACGCGCGTGACGGCCAGCGCGAACACCTGCATCGGCTGCTCGATGGCGGGCAAGACGATCATGCAGGCCGTGTAGCCAGCCAGCACATACACATACGACTGGGCGTTGCGGCGCAGGGCCGAGCCGCTCGTGCACAGGCCCACCCACAGGGCCAGGCCGGCGAACAGCAGCACCGGCTGCTGCGGGAACAGGCCGATCAGGGTCAGCGCTGCCGTGCATCCCAGCAGGGTGCCGCAAAGGCGGTAAAAGCTTTTTTCCAGCACCATGCCGCTGCTGGGCAGGGCCAGGATGATGGTGGTGGTCATCGCCGTGCTGGGCGAATCGAGTCCCAGCCGGTAGGCCAGCCACAGGGCGCAGAACGCGGCGATCAGGGTCTTGCCGACGTAGATCCAGCGTTCGCCTTCCGTCGTGCGCCAGTCCTGCAGCGCCAGCGCCAGCCAGTGGGCCGCCCGGGACAGGGGGCCTTGCGTGAATGTTGTTGCTGTGGCTGGCGTCATCGATAGGCTATCAGTTCTGGTGCTGAAGATTGTTGAGGTTGCGCAGCTGGCGCATGTACAGCTTGTCGAGCACTTGCAGCTCTTCTTCCGTAAAGCCTTCGTACAGGGCCGAGGTTTCCTGGTACACGTCGGGTAGCGCCGTTTCGATCAGGGCGCGGCCCTTGTCGGTCAGCGAGATCATCACGGAGCGGCGGTCGCCGGGGCGCGTGCCGCGGTGGATCAGGCCGCGCGTTTCCAGGTCGTTGCACACGCGCGTCAGGTTGGCCGGCTTTTCATGACACGCCATGCCCAGGGTGCAGGCGTTCGAGGTTTCGTCGTCCGTGCCGTACAGCACGGCGAGCACCATGTAGCTGGCATCGACCAGGTCGTGTTTTTTCAGCGCCGCATTGGTCAGATCCTTCATGCCTTTTTGAATGTGGTACGTCATGCGCAACAGGCGCATCAGTTCCATGGGGAAGCCTGGCATGCGCGTGCGGATGTTTTGCAGCCGCTTGGAGGTGGCGTCAAAAGCGGTCATGTCATATTCCTTCATGTGTGAATAAAGTTCCGATTGTATCTTGTTGAGCTAGTGCAATACCAGGATTGCAACACTAGATGCCGCCTCCTAATGCATTCATCAAGGAAACGTACAGATCCAGTTCGCGCGCGCCATTTTGCGCCTGCTGTTGTTCTTCCGCCAGCAGCGCCACTTGCGTGTTGAGCATGGCGATGGCGTCGCTCATGCCCGCCTGGTAAGCCTTTTCCGCCAGGTCGCGCGCACGCTGCGCCGTGGCCAGCGCCTGCACGGTGAGCTGGTGCTGCCTGGCCAGCGACTGGGCGCGGGTGACGGCGTTGGCCACGTCGGACATGGCACTGATGACGGTGGCGTTGTACTGCTCCACGGCGCCGTCGTACACGGCCGTCTGGCTGCCCAGCTGGGCGCGCAGGCGGGCGCCGGCAAAGATGGGCAGGCTCAGCGCGGGCGAGGCGCCGCGCACCTGCGAATTGGCATCGAGAAAATGGCTGAAGCCGAAGGCCTGAAAGCCGGCAAAGGCCACCAGGTTGACGTTCGGGTAAAACTCGGCCTTGGCTGCGTCGATGCGCTGGGCCGCCGCTTCCACGCGCCAGCGCTGGGCGGCGATGTCGGGCCGGCGGCCGATCAGGTCGGCGGGCAGCGCTTGCGGGATGGCCAGCGGCTGGTCCAGGCGCAGCACGGGGCGCGTGAGCGCCGCACCGGCTGCCGGCCCCTTGCCCGCCAGGGCTGCCAGCTGGTTGCGCAGCAGGGCCAGTGACTCGGCCGACTGTTCCAGCTGGCGGCGGCCCGCCGGCAAGGTGGTTTCGATTTGCGCCACGTCAATGTCGGTACCGATGCCGGCCGCCTTGCGCTGGCGCGTGATGTCGAGGATGCGGGCGCGCTGCGCCAGGCTGCATTCGATCACATCCTGCAGCTGGAATTCATACGACAGCTGGATGTAGGTGCGCACCAGCGCCGTTTCCAGGGCCAGGCGGGCCATCTGCGATTCGGCAGAGGCCATCTGCACGTCGCCCAGGGCGGCGGACAGGGCGGCGCGGTTGCGGCCCCACAGGTCCAGGTCGTACGAAGCCGTCACGCTGGCCTGATTGCGCCAGGCGTAATTGCCGGCCAGCGGCGCCGGCGTGCTGCCGTGCTGCGAATACAGTTCGCGGTTGATGGAGACATTTGCGTCCGCCTGCGGGCGGGTCTTGTCTTCAAACGCGCCTGCCAGCGCCTCGGCCTGGCGCACGCGCGCCTGGGTGCCGCGCAGGGTGGGGCTGTCGGCCAGCGCCTGCTCCATCAAGCGGTTCAATTGGGGGTCATGCAAGTCTTGCCACCATTGCGTGCGCGGCCATTGTATGACGGCACTGGCGGCGGCATCCATAGCCTTGCTCGCTTGCAGGACATTGGCGTCGAGCATGGCCGATTGCGGCGCGATATGGCCCATGTCGGCGCAAGCGCTCAAGGCAAGGATCAGGCTGGCGGCAAGCAAACGGCGGTGCAGAGACATGCAGGGACTCCGGGGGCGATAGTGTGGGGGGTGTTGCTGGAGCATCACAGCTCGCCGCGGTGAGCGCCGGGAGTGGCCCGGTATGCTGCGCCGCAACTGAGGTGTTTTACTGACTACTGAAACCGGCTGACTGGTTTCTTATTTCACGACGTGCTTGGTGGTTTGCGCGACATCGAAGTCCGCTTCCGTTTGCGGGATCAGGCCAGCCTTGCGGGCGGCGTAGAACTCGGCCATGACTTGTTCGCGCGTCACCTTGCTGGCGGCGGTGGCCGGCGTTTTCGGGTAGTCGACTTCGCTGGTGGCAATTTCGCCGGCGTTGCGGGCACGGATGTATTCGGCCGTGACGTCGGCGCGCGTCAGTTGCTGGCTGGTGGCGGCTGGGGCGGCGCTTTGTGCGAAAGCCGAGGTAGCGGTGGTGATGGCAAACAATGCTGCGATGAGTGATTTGGCTTGCATGATAAGACTCCAATATGTGCATGATGGCTGGGTGGATGGGCCGGCTCGCCACGTACCGGTCGGTTCGGCGGCAGGGCGCTGGTGGGCGCCGTGCCGCCGATGAAGCAGTTTCTGGATGAGAAGATGCTTACTTGAATTAACTATAGCAATGAATAGTACATTTGTGAAGTAAATTCTGAAAATATTTGTGCGATGCCGCATTTTCCCTGCAGAAAATGCCGTGCAGACGTGCGCCGCTGGCCAAGCCAGGGGAGTAAGCTGGTTTTTTATGAATGGGAGATCGCCATGAGCAGCAGCACACTCGATCCGGATAATTTGCCCGTCACGCCCGACCGCGTACTGGGCAGCGGCCATGGCAAGGGCGCGCTGGGGCCTAGCGACAGTTCCGACAGCGGCAGCGACATGCAGGGCGTGCCTGGCCAGGATGCGGAAGAGCTCGATAATGACAGCGATGCGGCCGGCACGGGCGAGCGGGCCGGGGTGGAGCCCCACAACGCGGCACCCGATGGCGGCGACATCGACGTCCATCATGTGGAGCGCCTGGTGCCCGTGGCGCCGGCAGAGGATAGCGAGGACGCACCGCGCGCTGGGCAGGCGCCGGTGCCGCGTCCCTGATGCCGGGTGGTGGCGAATTGCCGCCACGAATTACTGTTTCTCCTGCGCCATCAGCGTAAAATGCGGGCAAGGCGGCGTACGCGTCGCCATGGCCAGCCGGCCGGCACACGATAGGATGTCAGAGGATGCAAACGCAGATGTCGGAAGAGAAAGAAAAAGACTTGATGTTGATGTACCGCGAGACGCGGCCACGCGAGTTTTTTGGCGAAAAAAGTAACACCAATCACCTGGCCTGGAGTTTGCTGGTGGTGTTGCTGGCGCTGGCGTTCTGGCTGGTCGTGGCGCTGGCGGCGGCGGAAAACCAGCGCTACGCCCTGGCAACGAAGGCTTGCCAAGACCGTGTGTTCCCTGCGGAAATCGACGCGTCTTGCCTGAAGCAAGTCAGGTCGCGCGACCACTGGTGGCAGCATGTGGGCCATGCGCTGGTGCGGATGGGCGCCTGAGCCGGGCGCGATATGGCTGAACTTGGCCGGCGCCGCGAGGGCCGCTGCGGTGATACGGTGATGGAACGATAGTGCGGGAGGTGCCATGCCACGCGATCACTCGCGCGAGCAGCCGCAATGGCTGCTCGCGCGCCGCAGTGCCTTGACGGCGCGCCAGTTGCTGCGCGCCTATGGTTTGCTATGCCTGTTTTCCCTGGCGATCGCCGCCGCCTTTGCGCTGCGCGGGCTCTGGACCATTCTCGTCTTTTCGTTCGCCGAACTTGGCCTGGTGGCCCTCGCCCTGCTGTGTTACCTGCGCCATGCGCGCGACTATGAACATATCGCCCTGCGCGACGGCGAGCTTATCGTCGAACAGGTCAGCGCCGGCCACTGCCGGCGCCACCACTTTTCCCCATGGCGCACGCGCGTCGCGGTGCCGCACTGGCCGCGTCAGTTGATACACATCCATGAGTTCGGCGTTGGCGGCGCGCAGGTGGATGTGGGCGTGTTCGCCACGCCCGAACGGCGCCGGCAAGTGGCGCAGGAATTGCTGGCCCTGTTGCCACCGCCAATATCGCCGCCAGCGCCGCCCTGAACGCCTTACACGGCCCGCGACGGGCCTTCCCACAGATTGATATGACCTTCACGCGCCTGCACGTCGATGGCCGCCAGTTCCTCGGCCGTAAAACTCAGTTGCTGCAGCGCGGCCACGTTTTCGCGGATCTGCGCGCTGCTGCTGGCACCGATCAGGGTCGAGGTGACGCGCGCATCACGCAGCACCCAGGCCAGCGCCATCTGCGCCAGAGTCTGGCCGCGCTGCGCGGCGAGCTGGTTCAGCGCGCGTACCCTGGCCAGGTTTTCCGCGCTCAGATGGTTCTGCGTCAGCGAACCGCCGCCGGGACGGTTGACGCGTGCATCCTGCGGCACGCCATCGAGGTACTTGTCGCTGAGCAAACCCTGCGCCAGCGCCGTGAAGGTGATGCAGCCCATGCCTTGCTCTTGCAGCGTATCGAGCAAGCCGTCTTCCTCGATCCAGCGGTTGAGCATGTTGTAGGCAGGCTGGTGGATCAGGCACGGCACTTTCCACTCTTTCAGCAGCGCTGCCGCCTCGGCCGTCTTTTGCGGCGAGTAGGACGACAGGCCCACGTACAGCGCCTTGCCCTGCTGCACGGCGCTGGCCAGCGCGCCCATGGTTTCTTCCAGCGGCGTGTCGGCGTCGTAGCGGTGCGAGTAAAAGATGTCGACGTAGTCCAGGCCCAGGCGCTGCAAGCTCTGGTCCAGGCTGGCCAGCACATACTTGCGCGAACCGCCGCCCTGGCCGTACGGGCCTGGCCACATGTCCCAGCCTGCCTTGGTGGAAATGATCAGCTCATCGCGGTAAGGCAGGAAATCGTCGCGCAGCAGCTTGCCAAAATTGCTTTCCGCGCTGCCATACGGCGGGCCGTAGTTGTTGGCCAGGTCGAAATGCGTGATGCCCAGGTCGAAGGCCGTGCGCAGCATGTCGCGCTGCGAGGCCAAGTTGTTGCTGTCGCCAAAGTTGTGCCACAGGCCCAGGGACAGCAAGGGCAGTTTCAAGCCGCTGCGCCCGCAGTTGCGGTATGGCATGCTGTCGTAGCGGTTCTCGGCGGCGTGGTAAGTCATGGCATCTCCCGGTTGAATGAATCGCTTATTTTCGCGCAAAATCAAGCTGGGCGTGCGTGCGCCATGCATTGTTGTGGCGATGCGTCTTACAATGCAATGTCCCCTTATTGAGATGGCAAGGCCATGGAAGTCGAACTGAAATTGTTGCTGGACCCCGAGCATGCCCCGGCCTTGCGTGGTCACCCCTTGCTGGCGCAGTACGCCACGGGCGCGCCGGTCGTGCTGTCCATGCACGATATTTACTTTGATACGTCCGATTTGCGCTTGTGTCGCCAGCAGGCGGGCTTGCGCGTGCGCCGGGTGGATGACGACTGGATACAAACCATGAAGGCGGGCGGCACGATCGCCGGGGGCTTGCATAGCCGCAATGAATGGGAGGGGCCGGTCGATGGCCCGGAACCTGACCTGGATGCCTTGCGCAAGCGCATGCGCGGCAAGAATCCCTGGCGCGCGCTGCTGCGCGAGCCCGAGATCCGCGATGGCTTGCGGCCCGTGTTCAGCACCCGCATCGAGCGTAGCGTCTGGCAATTGCGTCTGCCCCAGGGCGATGCCATCGAATGCGTGCTGGACCAGGGGAGCATCATTAGCGGCGAACACAGCATTGCCATCAGCGAAGTGGAACTGGAATTGAAGGCGGGGCGCGCGGACAGCCTGTTCGAGCTGGCGCTGGCGCTGCTGCAAGACCTGCCCTTGCAGGTCGGCCAGATGAGCAAGGCCGAGCGCGGTTACCGGCTGGCGGCCGGCATGCCGCTGGCAGCAGTCAAGGCGCCGGCGCTGGCGCTTGATGCTTTCATGACGGCGCAGCAGGCATTCCAGGCCATCGCCACGCATTGCCTGCAGCACATGCTGGATAACCAGGCGGGCGTGACGGCCGGCGATGTGGAAAGCCTGCACCAGATGCGCGTGGGCTTGCGGCGACTGCGTTCGGCCTTGCAGATGTTCAAGGCCTTGCTGGCGCTGCCCGATGAACTGCGGCGCGAACTCGACTGGCTGGCGCAGGCGCTGAGCGCGGCGCGCGACTGGGATGTGCTGGCCGGCGACACGCTGGCCCGGCTGGAGGAAGGCGAGGGCTGCCTGGCGCCGCTGCAGCAGGCCGCCAGGGTGCTGGCACAAGACTATCATGGGCAGGCTGGGCGGGCCGTCGCGTCGCCGCGGGCCACGCGTCTGTTCCTGTCCTTGACCCGCTGGCTGCAGGCCGCCGGTTGGCGCGACACCATCACTTCCCGGCAGCGGCGCCGGCTCGATGTGCGTGTGCCCCGCTTTGCGCGCCAGGCCTTGCTGCGCAGCCAGCGCCGTTTGTTAACACGCGGAAAATACTTGCTGCGGCTGGCGCCGCCGGCACGCCACCGGGTGCGCATCGCGGCCAAGAAAGCCCGTTATGCCACTGAATTTTTTGCCTCGCTATATGACGCGGACGAGGTCAAGTCCTACGTGAAATGGCTGTCCGTCTTGCAGGACGAGTTGGGGTGGCGCAACGATAACGAGGTAGCGGATGGTTTGCTGCGGGCGCTGGCTGAAATGCAGCCGGACCTGCTGCCCCAGGCCGCCTATGCGCGCGGCTTCCTGGCGGCACAATTGCAGGGCGGCGCAGGCAAGGCGCTGGCGCGGCCGTGGCGGCGCTACGCGGCCGCCCTTTTGCCATCGCATGTCAGCATCGCCGATGCTTGAACCCCGGGCATGGCGCGCTGCGCTGCCGAATGGACGCTTCAGCTCATAATTTGCTGTTCAGGCAAGCGGAACTGGCGCAGTCGCGGATGCGATCCTACGCGACTACAACGGCGCCGTTGCCGCAGTCAGACAACGGCTCTGCACAAATTTTTCCAGGTCCGGTAGTGTCAATGGCTGGCTGAAGAAGTATCCCTGATAGGCGCGGCAGCCATGGCGCGCCAGGAAATCACGCTGCGCCAGCGTCTCGACGCCCTCCGCAATGACCGCAATGTTCAGGCTACGCGCCAGGGCGATGATGGTTTTGGCGATCGATGCATCGCTAGGATCATGGATCACGTCGCGGACAAAAGACTTGTCTATCTTTAACTGATCCAGCGGCAGTCGCTTGAGATAGGCCAACGAGGAATATCCTGTGCCAAAATCGTCGAGCGAAAAACCGACGCCGTGCCCTTTGATCGAGGACATCTTTGCAATCACGCCACCGACGTCGGACACCAGCAGGCTCTCGGTCAGCTCCAGCTTGAGACGATGTGGATCGGCACCGCTGCAGGCCAGGGCGAACAGCACCTGATCGACAAAATCGTCTTGGTTGAACTGGCGCACGCTGACGTTGACCGCGATGGTCAGATGGCGCATGTCGGGGCACCCGGCCCAGGCGACCAATTGCGCGCAGGCCGTTTCAAGCACCCATTGCCCCAGCGGCAAGATCACGCCGATTTCTTCGGCCAAGGGAATGAAGTCGCCCGGCGACACCAGTCCGCGTATCGGATGTTGCCAGCGCACCAGTGCTTCGACTCCGGTAACGCGTCCATCGTGGTCGATTTGAGGCTGGTAATGGAGTATCAACTGGTGGCATAGAACGGCGTCGCGCAAGTCCGTTTCCAGCGCGGCCCGTTCGAGCATGGCTATCTCCATGGCGGGATCGAAGAAGCGCAAGGCATTGCGTCCCACCGCCTTGGATTTGTACATGGCCAGGTCCGCCTGCTTGAGCAGATCGTCGATGCTCGTCAGATTACCCATGAATAGGGTAGCGCCTATACTCGACGTGCTGCGATGGGTAAGCTGGTTGAGCCAGTAGGTCTGGCTCAATTCATGCAGTATCTTGTTGCCGACGATGTCGACCTGTGCCGCCGCCTGTTCCGCATTCACATGCAGGTCCGTTAGCATGACGACGAACTCATCGCCCCCCAGGCGGGCCACGGTGTCGCCCGCGCGTACGCACCCGACCAGGCGCCGCGCGACTTGATTGAGCAACAAGTCGCCCATGTCGTGCCCGAGGGTATCATTGAGCGTCTTAAAGTTGTCGAGATCGATGAACAGTACCGCGCCATAGTTGCCGCTGCGTAGACTGGTCTTCATTGCCTGCTTCAGGCGATCCAGCAGCAAGATGCGGTTTGGCAGCTTGGTGAGTTGATCGAAGAAGGCCAGTTGCTGTATTTGCTTCTCTGTCTTCTTACGCTCTACCCGTCGCAGCCGGTGCCGTTTTTGTATGATCAGTAGCCCGAGCGTGCTGAATATGGCGACCAAACCGAATAGTACGCTTTGCACATACAAGCTGTGGCGCCATGGCGCGAACAAGACCTCGGTATCGCGGCTGACGGCGATGCGTAGCGTCGTCCCGAAGATAGCCGCGCTCGATGGCACCTGGCGCTCGGCGACCATGCGTTTCTTTTTGGTGCCATGCGCCATGCCGGGCAGTAGTCCAGGCGTTTGGGTGCCGCTCTGGCGTGACGAAACCATGTATAACTGGCCGTCTTCGCGTGAGATCGAGCTATGGACATCGCGTGCATAACGCACCGAATCGAGCAGGTCGGAGAAGTATGCCGGCGCCAGGCTGACCATGACTATGCCGCCAAAGCCGCCTTGAAACCCGCTTATGCGGCGGCACAGGCTGATCGCGCCGGGAGCGCCGGTGTTGCCGGGCGGCGCGCTAACGTGCAGCAATCGCGGATCGGCGAGCCGCATGGCTTTCTGGAAGCAATCGTTTTGGTGAAAATTTTCGCCGGCCATGCCGGTGTCGCTGCCGGCCACCACACGCCCTTCAGGATCAATGACCAGGATGGGACGGATGCCGATCAGCGCATTGTTGATCACCTTGAGCGAGTGATTTGCCCGCCGCAGGTGGTCGCCTTGCGCTTGCCAAGCCGCTAGTTCATCGATGACACTGTCGATCACCCGCTTGGTCAAATTCAATTGCGGCGTTAAATTTTTCTCCACGATCTCCGCCTGCATCGTCAGTCGCTCGTGTTCCTGAGTATCGATCCGGTGATATTCCTCGTACTGGGTGAATGCAATGAAGCCGGCCAGTGCGGACAGCACCATGGCGTGGATCAGCCATTGTTGGAAAAAGTGTTCATTTTTAATGTGCTGCGGTGCGGACATGGAAGGTAGGGAAGGTTCTGGCGCGGCAGCCCGTTGCCACTGGCTTGCTTCGGCCCGGATGGCCAAATGCTTTTGTTGCAAATGAGAAAGTGTAGCGGGGCATGCGTAAGCAAAATGTAAATTGCTTAGTCGGGCACGTAAATGTTTCGTAAATTCCGAACATATCGTCCCGCTGCCATTTGCATGAGCAGTGCCAGAAGGAGGGGATTGGTCTGCTGGCCAGGTGCGCCAACTTGGCCAGCGTCACGCGTTGATGTGGATCATGCGTTCACATGTAAAAAAGGAAGTTATTACCTTTCAGTAAAAACTTCCTTTGGGAAAATATGACAATTTTCATGTCATATTTTTATGTCAAAATGTCGTTGACGTTGACAAGAAAAACGCGTTTAAGCGAAGTTCTTGGCAACGAATTCCCAGTTGACCAGGCCCCAGAACGTTTCCACGTACTTGGCGCGCAGGTTGCGGTAATCGATATAGTAAGCGTGTTCCCAGACGTCGCAGGTCAGCAGTGGCTTGTCGCCGGTGGTCAGCGGGCAGCCGGCGTTCGAGGTGTTGACGATGTCGACGGAGCCGTCGGCTTTTTGCACCAGCCAGGTCCAGCCCGAACCGAAGTTGCCCACGCACGACTTGGTGAATTCTTCCTTGAACTTGTCGAACGACGACCATTTGGCGTTGATCGCGTCAGCCACGGCACCGGTAGGCGCGCCGCCGCCGGCCGGCTTCATGCCGTTCCAGTAGAAGGTGTGGTTCCATACTTGCGCTGCATTGTTGAAAATGCCGCCCGACGATTTCTTGATGATCTCTTCCAGCGACAGGTTCTCGAACTCGGTGCCCTTGATCAGGTTGTTCAAGTTGGTGACATACGCCTGGTGATGCTTGGCATAGTGGTATTCCAGGGTTTCTTTCGAAATATGCGGCGCCAGAGCGTCCATTTCATACGGCAGTGGTGGCAGAGTATGTTCCATGTGATGTCCCTTTGTGGTGAGTGTTCGGAGTCTTCCGGCCCGGGGCCGGAGGGTTGAGCCTGCGTGCTTGAACTAAGCATTCTTGCTGATCGAGCCACTATTGTAAAGCGGATGCGCCATTGCTGCAGATTCCCGCATGCGTCGCGGATGTTGGTGGCGTAGTGATTCTCGTTTAGCCTGAATCGGGCGGAAAAGTTCCCAGCCGCAAGCTTCAGCGGATGCGGCGGGTGGTCTCGCGCACGATCAATTCCAGCGGCGGAATGGCCGCCTGCACGGCCTCGCCATTGATCAGGCCCAGCAGCGCTTCGGTGGCGATGCGGCCGATGTCGTACAGGGGCTGGTGGATGGTCGTCAGTGGCGGCGTCGTGTAGGACGAGCCGGGCAAGTCATCGAAACCGACGAGCGAGATATCGTCGGGCACGCGGATGCCCTTGCGGTACAGGCACAGGCGCACGCCATAGGCGGACAGATCGTTGGCGGCGAAGACGGCGCTGAATTGTTGCTGCGTATCGAACAGATGGTTCATGGCCAGCATGCCGCTTGCTTCGTGGAAATCGCCTTCCACCATCAGTTTCGGGTCGATGGCGATATCCGCTTCGCGCAGGGCGCGCTGGTAGCCCGTCAGGCGCTCGGCCGCATCCGTATTGTTGGCCGGGCCGGCCACAAAGGCGATGCGGCGGTGGCCCAGTTCCACCAGGTGACGCACGGCCAGGTAGGCGCCGTATTCGTTGTCGAGCTTGAAGCCGATGGCGCTCTTGGTCGCCAGCGCGCGGCCCGTCGAAACGATGGGCCGCTGCTGCGAGAAATCTAGCACGCTCTGGTCCGAGATGCGCCCCGACAGCAGGATGATGCCGTCGACCTTCCTCGCCAACAGCAAACGGATGCGATCGGCCTCTTCCTGCGCATTCCAGTGCCCGCTGACGATGACGGACGCATAGCCCGTGTCTTTCAAGCCGTCGTCCACGCCGCGCAGGCTTTCGTCGAAGAAGGGGCTGGAAATATCCTGCACCACGATGCCGATGGTCATCGAGCGGCCCTTTTTCAAGCCCTGCGCCATCTGGTTCGGCGCGAATTTCATGTGCGCGATGGCCGCCAGCACGGCGTCGCGTTTGTCGTCGGAGACCCTGGCCGTGCCGTTCAGGATGCGCGAGACGGTGCTGGGCGAGACGCCAGCCTGGCGGGCCACGTCGAGCAGCGTGGAAGGGGGAGCAGCGTGGACGCTATTGTCGCTATCGTTCAAGGTGATTCCTGGGTATCAAGATGGCTGGTTGTCGGTGCTCTGAAAACCTTTTCATCGAAAGATTACCATAAATGCCCACCGGGGCCGTAGGTCGGCTTAGCCCAAGGGACGCAAGCCGACATATTGTTGGCCATGCACGTCGGCTTACGCGCTGGCGCACCTCGGCGGCCCCGCTAACCCGAGGTATGTGTGAAAACGTTTTCATAAAAAACAACAGCCAGCTTGGCAGCCTGTATTTTCTCCTTTCTCATAGTAGAACACGCGCCACGGGGCCCATCTCGCCACGCTGGTCTCAATAAAAATGACAACTTTTTCGGTTGACTTGCATTTCTTTGCGGTGTTAAATGGAGTCATGGTGTGAAAACGTTTTCAAGATAGAAGACGCTCAATAAACGGAGATGAAATAATGAAGTCAAGCATTCTTGTCGCGGCCCCGCTGGCAGCGCTGACCCTGGCCTTTGGCGTGGCCGCCGTGCCCACCGCCGTCCCGCCGGCTGCAGCCCTGCAGGCGCTGGCCCCCGCCACGCTGACCGTCGCCTCGTTCCCCGACCTGGACCGCGCCGTCAAGACGGCCTTGCCCCTGTGGGAAAAGCTGTACCCGCAAGTGAAGGTCAAGCTGGTCAGCCTGCAGATCGATGACCACCATAACTCGATGACGACGGCGCTGGCGGCCGGTGCGCGCCTGCCTGACGTGATGGCCATCGACTTCCGCTATGTCGGCAGTTTCGCCGAATCGAAGGGTATGGAAGACTTGCTGCAGGCGCCTTACGGGGCCGGGCAGTACCGCGCTCAGTTCGTGCCGTTCACCTTTGTGCAGGCCACCAGTTCGCGCGGCACCCTGGGCGCCATGCCGGCCGATCTGGGACCGGGCACCCTGTTCTATCGCAAGGACTTGATGGACAAGGCGGGCATCAAGGAGGCCGACCTGACGCAGTCGTGGGAGTCGTACATTGCCGCCGGCAAGAAGCTCAAGGCGGCCACGGGCACCTATCTGCTGGCCGGCGCCAGCGACCTGGCCGACATCGTTATCCGCGCCAACCTGAAAGACGGCGAAGGCATTTATTTTGGCGACAAGGGGCAAGTGCTGGTCGACTCGCCCCGCTTCGTGAAAGCGTTCGAACTGGCCAAGGCGGCGCGCGTGGCCGGCATCGATGCGCGCACCGTGGCCTGGACGGGCGAGTGGGCTGAAGGCTTCAAGCGCGACAAGGTCGCCAGCCAGATGATGGGATCGTGGCTCAGCGGCCACCTGGCCAAGTGGCTGGCGCCGGCTTCCTCCGGCCAGTGGCGCGCGGCGAACCTGCCGGCCGGCGCGCTGGCATCGTATGGCGGCTCCTTCTACGGCATCCCGAAAAAGGCGGCGAACAAGGCGCAGGCGTGGGAATTCATCAAGTTCATGACCGTGAACAAGGATATCCAGCTGCATTCGCTCAAAGAAATCGGCGCCTTTCCCGCCCTCAAGGCGGCGTATGCGGACCCCATGATGGACGAGCCGCAGCCGTATTTCGGCGGCCAGAAGACGCGCTTGCTGGCGCGCGACACGGCAGCGAAAATTCCCGTCATCCGCGTCGACAAGTTTGACGCCGTGGCGCGCGACATCGTCAACATGGAACTGGAAAGCGTGCTGGCGCAAAACAAGGATATCAAGACGGCGCTGGCCGACGCCAAGGCCCTGATCACCCACCGCGCGCGGCGCTAGGATCAGCATGAGCCACTTGAATCTCCCATCGGCATCGCTGGCGCACGAGGCGCCCGCGTCGGCGCGGTCATCACGCAAACGCTACACCATGAAGCAATGGGCGCCGTATATTTTCATCAGCCCCTTCTTTATCCTGTTCGCCGTCTTCAGCCTGTTCCCGCTGCTGTTTTCCATCTACCTGTCGTTCAACCAGTGGGAAGCGGCCAGCGGCGTGGAAGCCATGCAGTGGGTGGGCCTGGATAACTACAAGTACGCCCTGAGCGATCCGTGGTTTTTGCGTTCGCTGGGCAATACCATCTGGCTGGCGCTGGCCTCGGGCGTGCCGCAGCACCTGGTGGCCATTCCGCTGGCGGCCTTCATCCACAACAGCTTCAAGCGCTCGCGCAACCTGGTGATCGGGATTTACTTTTTACCGTTCATTACCTCCAGCGTGGCTATCGCCATGGTCTTCAACACCCTGTTCTCGCGCGACTATGGCCAGATCAATGTGCTGATCCAATGGTGCGCCGGCCTGCCGCTGGTGGGCGGCCTGTTCCCCGTTGAGTCGATCGACTGGCTGGGCAGCTCGCTGTTCATCAAGCCGGCCGTTGCCTTCGTCATCTTCTGGCGCTACCTGGGCTGGAACCTGGTGTTGTATCTGTCGGCGCTGCAGGTCATCCCGAAAGATTTGTATGAAGCGGCGACCATCGACGGCGCCTCGAAGCGCCAGCAATTCTGGTACATCACGCTGCCGCAGCTGCGCCCCATGATCTATCTGGCCGTCACGCTCACCATCATGGGCAATTTGCAGTTGTTCGAGGAGCCGTTTGTGCTGGTGGCCGAATCGAGTGGCGTGAGCCAATCGGTGATGACGACGGCCATCTTCGTCTACAAGACGGCGTTTTCCTCGGGTGACTTCGGCACGGCGTCAGCCATTTCCTGGCTGCTGTTCCTCATCATCGCCAGCACCACCTGGGTGAACAACCGCATCTTCAGCCGCAATGAACGTCATGAACGCAAGGAGGCCCGATGAAAACTACCCGCTGGACGGCTTACGCCATGGTGGCCATCGGCGCCCTGATCATGGTCGCGCCGTTCTACTTCATGTTCGTCTTCGCCACACATACGAGCGCCGAGATCTACAGCCTGCCGCCGCCGCGCTGGTTTGGCACAGCCCTGCTGAACAACATCGAGCTGCTGCAGGAACGCCTGCCGTTCTGGCGCAATATCGGCATCAGCCTGTACGTGGCCCTGATGACCACCGCCCTGACGTTGTTCTTTTGCTCGCTGGGCGGCTATGCGTTTGCCATGTACGAGTTCCGTTTCAAGCGGCCCTTGTTTACCCTGGTGATGGCATCGATGATCATCCCGTCGTTCATGAACATGATTCCGACCTTCATGTTGATGGATTTCCTCGGATGGCTGGACCAGCCGCGCGCCCTGTACGTGCCGGGAGCGGCCGGCGCGCTGGGCATTTTCCTGATGCGCCAGTACATCGGCACGGCGATTCCGAAAGACTTGATCGAGGCGGCGCGCATCGACGGCTGCGGCGAATTCGCCATCTACTGGCGCGTCGTGCTGCCGCTGATCGGCCCCGCCATGGGCACCCTGGGCCTGATCACCTTCATTAACTCGTGGAACAATTTCATCACGCCGCTGGTCGTCATGCGCTCGGTCGAGAACTACACGATCCCGCTGGCCCTGCGCAGCATGCAGGCGCCGAACAACACGGAGTGGGGCGCACTGATGACGGGTGCCGCCATCGCCGTGCTGCCGCTGCTGCTGATGTTTTTTGTCGCCTCGAAGCGCCTCATAGAAGGCCTCACGCAAGGCGCCGTCAAAGGCTAGCACTCTCTTAATCCACTCACACTGACATGACCACCATGCATAACGACGATACCGACATCAACTTTCCCGCCACCTTTACCTGGGGCGTGGCCACCAGCGCCTACCAGATCGAAGGCGCCGCCGCCATCGACGGCCGCGGCCCGTCCATCTGGGATACCTTCAGCCACGCGGACGGCAAGATCATCGACGGCAGCAATGGCGACGTGGCCTGCGACCATTACCACCGCTACTTTGATGACGTGGAGCTGATCGCCAACCTGGGCGTGAACGCCTACCGTTTTTCCATGTCCTGGTCGAGGGTGCAGCCGACCGGTTCCGGCGCCTGGAACGAAGCCGGCTTCGATTTCTATGCGCGCCTGCTCGACGCCCTGGCCGCCAAGGGACTCGATGCCCATCTGACCCTGTACCACTGGGACTTGCCGCAAGCCTTGCAGGATGAGGGGGGCTGGCTCAATCGCGCCACTTGCTATCACTTCGCCGCCTATGCGGCCGAGGTGGCGCGCCGCTTCGGCCACAAGGTCGCCAGCATCGCCACGCACAATGAGCCGTGGTGCACGGCCGTGCTGGGCCATGGCACGGGCCAATTCGCCCCTGGCATGGCCGACCCGGCCGCCGCCGTGCAAGTGTCGCACCACTTGCTGTTGTCGCACGGGCTGGCCATGCAAGCCATGCGCGCCGTGAATGCGCCGGCCAAACTGGGCATCGTGCTCAATCAATGGACGGCGACGCCGGCCACCGACAGCGCGCAAGACCGCGAGCTGGCCGAACTTGAATATGCGCGCTCGGTGCAGTGGTATATGGATGCCATCTTCAAGGGACGCTACCCGGCCCTGGCCTTGAAACACGTCGACGCTTCTATTTTATCTATTTTTGAAAACGATTTCACAGATATTAAACAGCCCATCGATTTCCTCGGCGTGAATTACTACACGCGCGCTTTCATGAGCGCCGAGACGCCGCCGCGCAAGCCCGAGTGCAAGCTGGGCGTCAACGACATGGGTTGGGAAACCTATCCGCAGGGCTTGACGGAGCTGCTGGTGGGCCTGCACCGCGAATACCGGCTGCCGCCCGTCTACATCACGGAAAATGGCATGGCCGTCGCCGACAAGCCCGTTGACGGCAAGATCCATGACCAGGCGCGCATCGAGTACGTGCGGCTGCACCTGGATGCCTTGCGCGCCGTGATCGCGCAGGGCATCGACGTGCGCGGTTACTTCTACTGGAGCCTGATGGATAACTTCGAGTGGAATTCCGGCTACGCCAAGCGCTTCGGCATGCTGTACGTCGATTACGCCACGCAGCAGCGCAGCTTCAAGGACAGCGCCCTGTGGTACCGCGACTTCATCGCCGCGCAGCGGGCCGCGCATGCCGATGCGCCGGTTTTGGCAGGGGAGCACTGACATGGCCGCCATTTCCCTGCGCGGCATCCGCAAGACCTACGGCGATGGCCCGGAAATCGTCAAGGGCCTCGACCTCGATATCCATGACGGCGAATTCATGGTCTTCGTCGGGCCGTCCGGCTGCGGCAAGTCGACGCTGCTGCGCATGATCGCCGGACTGGAAGACATCAGCGCGGGCCAGCTGCGCATCGGCGATCTGTTGGCCAACGACGTGGCGCCGGCCGAGCGGGGCATCGCCATGGTCTTCCAGAGCTACGCCCTGTATCCGCACATGACGGCGCGCGACAACATGGGCTTTGCCCTCAAATTGGCGGGCAAGCCCGACGCCGAGGTGCGCGCCGCCGTGGGCAAGGTGGCCGAGATTTTGCAGATCACGCACCTGCTTGACCGCAAGCCCAAGGCCCTGTCCGGCGGCGAGCGCCAGCGCGTGGCCATCGGCCGCTCCATCGTGCGCCAGCCCAAGGTATTCCTGTTTGACGAGCCGCTGTCCAACCTCGACGCATCGCTGCGCGTGCAGACGCGCATCGAGCTGGCCAAGCTGCACCAGGAGCTGGGCACCACGATGATCTACGTCACCCATGACCAGGTAGAGGCCATGACTCTGGGCGACCGGGTGGCCGTCTTCCACGGCGGCCACCTGGAGCAGGTGGGCGCGCCCTTGGACCTGTACCGCCATCCGGCCAGCCAGTTCGTGGCCGGTTTCATCGGCGCGCTGCGCATGAATTTCCTGCCGTGCGCCGCTGTGCCTGCCCTGGCCAGCCAGCTCGGTGGCGAGGCCGGCATGCTGGTCGGCATACGCCCCGAACACCTGCGCCTGGTGCCGCGCAATGAAGGCTACGGCGCTACCGTCACCCTGATCGAGCAGCTGGGTGATGCGCAGATCATCCACGCGACGCTTGACGGCCGCATCGATGGCGACACGCATGCGGTGGCCATCAAGCTGCATGGCGAGGCGCGCCACGCGCTGGCGCAGGGCAGCACCATCGGCTTCGCGCCGGAAGAAGGCCATGCCTTTCTGTTTGACACGGCCGGGCGCGCCGTGGCCACCCATTGACCCCGCACGGAGGCGACATGACTTCAGATTGACACTCAAAAAATGTGCAGCAGTAGCCAAAGAGCTATGTGATCATCATTCAACCAGCGGTACAGGAGACAACAACAATGCAACAGCTCAAACGCAATACCATCGCCCTCAGCCTGGCGCATGCGACATTCGCCCAGTGCATTTTGCTCGGCAGCGGTGCCGCCGTGGCGCAGGAGGCGGCCAGTAGCACGACCACCACTGACACGGCAAAACCGGCAGCCGAGCAGATGGACCGCATCGTCGTCACGGCCACGCGGCGCAACACCTTCGTGCAGGAGACGCCACTGGCCGTCACCGCCTTCAACCAGGACACCCTGCAAAACAATCAAGTGAAAGACCTGGCCTCGCTGGCCACCATGGTGCCGAGCCTGGTCGTCGAGCAGCATGGCGATTCGGGCGGCGTGCACGTCTACATGCGCGGCGTCGGTTCGGCCAACCACACGGAGCTGGGCGACCCGGCCGTCGCCTTTTATGTCGATGGCGTGTATTCGCCGCGTCCGCAGGGCGCCACGGCGCTGATGTATGACCTGTCCCACGTCGAGGTGGCGCGCGGACCGCAGGGCACCCTGAATGGCCGCAATTCGACGGCCGGCGCCGTCAACCTGGTATCGGCCGCGCCGAGCACGGCCAAGTTCATGGGTTCGGCCGGCATCACCGTGGGCGACAAGCGCCATCTGCAGACGCAGGGCATGCTCAATATTCCGTTGTCCGACGACGTGGCGCTGCGCATTGCCGCCATCAAGGATAGCCACGACGGCACGGTGGACTTCCGCCGCGGCTCGAACGTCATGCCGGGCACGGCCAAGTATGGCGCCGGCGACCAGATGGGCGTGCGCGCCTCGCTGCTGTGGAAATTCACGCCGCAGCTGCGCGGCACTTTCATCGCCGACTACTTCCTCGACCAGGGCGCCGGCAACGTCTACCTGGCAGCCGAGCCGAAAGGGGGCGAGAAGCTGCGCTCGGCCCTGATCGATACGCCGGGCACCCTGGACCAGTCGATTTTGACCTACAAGGGCAAGCTCAATTACAAGCCGACGGACGCGCTGGACTTTACTTACCTGGGCAGCTGGAGTCGCTACAAGCGCCAGAACAGCAACGATGCCGATGCGGGCCTGTTCCCCGGCTTCAAGTCGGAAAACCGCACCGACTGGGCGCAGTTCGACAGCTATTCGCACGAGCTGCAGGCGCGCTCGGACGACGATGCGCCGTTCCAGTGGGTGGCCGGCCTGTTCCTCTTCAATGAAAAGAACAAGGTGCGCTTCGATATCGACCGCAGCCAGATTTCGCAGGCGGCCGTGCAGCAGGATATCGCCAACGGCGCCGTGATTTTCGTGCAGCCCACCGTCGGCCAGTACGCCTCGTCGATGTCTTTCATCCAGGGCGACCGCCAGCTCAAATCAAAGGCCGTATTCGGCCAGGTCAGCCAGCAGGTGACGGACCAGATCAAGCTGACGGCCGGCGCGCGCTACACGAAAGACCATAAATTCGACATCGGCGGCAAGAATTGGGCATGCCCGAACTGGCCCGCGAACACGCCGCTGGGCACGACCGTGCTCACTGCCGACCAGCTGCGCCAGTTGGTCACGCCGGGCACGGGCCTGGCCAACACGCACAATATCGGGCCGGGCGGCGCCATCACGGCCGCCACCTGCGGCAATACGCCGGGCGACAATACGGCCGACCTGAAATATGGCCAGGCCACCTGGCTGGGACGCATCGAGTACAAGCTGCGCTCCGATATTTTACTGTTCGGTTCCGTGACCACGGGCTTCCATTCGCCGGCCATCGGCGACGGCGGCGCCACCACCAAGCCGGAAAAACTGACCAGCTATGAAATCGGCTTCAAGTCGGACTTGCTGAACCGCGAACTGACCCTGAACCTCGATGCCTTCCTGATGAAGTACAAGGACAAGCTCGAATCGCAGGTGGTCAACAGCGTGCTGGCCAACTTCAATGCGGCCGGCGCCACCGTCAAGGGGCTGGAAGCGGAATGGGTGTGGCGGCCAACATCGGTCGACCGCCTGACGGGCAATGCCACCTGGCTGAAAGCCGTGTACGATGATTTCATGTCGTGCGACGTCGATGCGGCGCGCGCGAATGGCCAGTCCTGCGGCTCGACGGCGCCCTTGGTGAACGTGGGCGGCAGCACCATGAAGCATGCGCCGAAGTTTTCCACGACCGTCCAGTACGAGCATGATTTCGCTGTCGCAGGCGGCCAGCTCACGCCGCGCGCCTCGGTGCATTATGAAACCATGTCGTACGTGGGAGCGGGGGCCTTCAATGGCGACGTGCCTGGCCACGCAGGTGTCAAGCGCCAGGAAGCCTACACCACCCTGGACCTGAGCTTGCGCTTCCAGCCGGCGAACAAGGCCTATACGGTGGAAGCGTTCGTGCAGAACGCCACCGACAAAGCGGTCAAGCTTGACGTCAATGAAATCTGCACGGACGTGGGCATGCCATGCCAGCCCACGCAGCAGATCTACGGCGCCTTCTACAACGCGCCACGCACGTTTGGCGCGCGCGTGTCGATGAAGTTCTGATGGCGTAAGGTGCAGTTGCAATAGCAGTAGCAGTTCACTCAGTAGGGCAGGTGTTGGGCCGGGGAGTTTCCCCGGCCTTTTTTACTCTAACGCTTATTCCAAAGTGGCCTGCACGCTGGCGATGCCGATCTGCGCGCTGCCTTCGGCCAGGCGCACATTGACATTCTGGCGTGCCTGCAACTGCGCCGGCGAGCGCACGATGGCGCCTTTTTCGTCGCGCAGGATGGCATAGCCGCGTTCCAGGGTGCGCTGCGGGTTGAGCAGTTCCAGCTGCGCTGCCAGGCCGTCGAGGCGGTGGCGTCGCTGGCCTAGCTGCTGCGCCATGGCCGCGCCGCCGCGGCGCTGGGCTTCCAGCAGGCGCACGCGCGGCGCCGTGACGTCGGGCCGCAAAGCCGCCCAGCGCGAACGCAGGCGTTCCAGCGCGTACTGCGACTGGTTCACCGGCGCGCGCGCCGCATGCGTCATGGCCGTCGACAGGGCCAGCAGCTGGAAGCGCTGCTGCTGCAGCTGCGCCTTCGGGTTGAGCAGGCGGCGGCTGTGGCGGTCCAGGGTTTGCGCTGCATCATCGAGGCTGCGGCGCATGGCGCGGCGCAAGTCGGCCGCATCGGCGCGCAGGGAGGCCAACCAGTCGGCGCGCGGCGTGGCCGCCAGTTCGGCGGCGGCCGTCGGCGTGGCAGCGCGCAGGTCGGCCGCGAAGTCGGCGATGGTGAAATCCGTCTCGTGACCGACGCCGCTGATCACCGGCATGGAACAATCGGCGATCGCGTATGCCACGGCTTCATCATTGAACGACCATAAATCCTCGATGCTGCCGCCGCCACGGCATACCAGCAGCACATCGCACTCGGCCCTTGTTGATGCCGTGCGGATGGCGTGCGCGATTTTTTCCGCTGCCTGCTGGCCCTGCACTTGTGTGGGATACAGGATGATGGACACATGCGGCGCGCGGCGCTTGAGCGCGATCAAGACGTCGCGCAGGGCGGCGGCCTGCGGGCTGGTGACGATGCCGATGCTGCGCGCGAACATGGGAATGGCGCGCTTGCGCTCCTGGTCGAAGAGGCCCTGCGCGGCCAGCTTTTCCTTCAGGCGTTGGAACGCTTCATACAGGGCGCCCACGCCGGCGCGGCGGATGGCTTCCACGTTGATCTGGTAATCGCCGCGCGCGCCGTACAGGGTGACGAGGGCGCGCACTTCCACCTTGTCGCCTTCGCGCGGCGTGAAGCCGGCAAACTGGGCGCGTCCACGGAACATCACGGCGCGCACCTGGGCAGCATCGTCCTTCAAGGTGAAATACCAGTGGCCGGAAGTGGCGCGCGTGAAGTTGGAAATCTCGCCAGCGATCCAGGTCAGGGGGAACGAGCGTTCGAGCAGGCGCGCGACAGCCTGGTTCAGGGCGCTGACGGTGAGCACGGGTGGGGCGGCAAAGCCGCTGTCAGTGGGGCTGTCGATCATCATCAAGCTGGGGGAGGGGAGGAACTGTCCACATATTATCGGCGAGGTCATGCTTATGTCATATATCGCGCAAAACAACAAGTTTTATTTCTAAGTATTTGATTTCATGCAGAATTCCCGTATGCCTGATTTGCGTGCACAGGTAAAAAAACCTTTAATATCAAGTACATCAGTGCAGCCCCTGCCACTTACGCACAAAGTTATCCACAGAAAGTGTGCGAAACTTTTTGCCTTGGACAACAATTGCCCTGTAAGCCAATTTGACCAATAAAAATGCCTTGCTACATTTTTGCGCATGGAAATAAAGTCCATAGGAATCAAGCGCTTAGTATGCCATGCCTGCCCTTGCACACAATCTTATCCACAAAAAATGTGCAGAACTCTGGCGCGGCGCCGGATTTATCCACTGAAACGTCGATGGCATGGCTTGCCTGAATTTTGCGCAGTAAAAAAATAGCCATATAAATCAATGGTATAGCGTTTAAGTATGGGGCTTGCTCACAATCTTATCCACAGAATGTGTGCAAAACTGCATAAACCGTTGCGTGGTTTGTTCCCGTTTTCCACTGCATGCACAGGCCGCATCGCTGCCTTAATTTTCAGCAGTGAAAGAAATCCCTTTAAAATCAATGCTCTTGCCTGGAGTCAATCGGCTTGCTCACAATCTTATCCACAATTTATGTGTGGAACTGCACTTGGGGTGGAAAAGTGTTGTTTGAGGATGCTTTTTGGCATGAAAAACCCGGCCTTTCCCACCTTGCTACATTTTTATGCAGGGTAATAAAAACGATATAAATCAATGCACTTGGTGCCTATTCTTGCGCTTGCACACAATCTTGTCCACAGATTGTGTGCAGAACTTCGACGGTCATAATGCCACTTGCTTCGCTCCAGCTGCCACTTATTTATGCATTGAGTTAATTTTCTTTAAAATCAATGACTTAATTGAATTCCTCGGCTTTGCGCACAATCTTGTCCACAGTAAATGTGCAGAACTCTTCAAGTATTAATTTATTGACATTGACTACTGTCGATAAGCTGCTATGCCTGTATTTTGCGCAGCACGATAATCTCCATGTGAATCAATGACTTGCGTGCTGGACTTCATGCTTGCTCACAATCTTATCCACACAAAGTGTGCAAAACTGTGTGCTGGCCGCGCCCGCCCGCTGCACCGTGTGGGCAAGTGCGCATGCAGGCGCCACTTGCCGCCGGCGCGGCAACGCGCTACATTGCGCCATTCCTGCGCCGACATGCCATCGGACGCCGGCGCTCGGTACAATACAGGCTGTCCGGGCGGTCCATCGCCTTCCCTTTTCCAGGAGTTTCTTTTGCTCGCTATATTTCAAGCCGCTGGCTGGCCCATCTGGCTGTTGTTGATCGCTTCCATCGTCGCCCTGGCCTTGATCATTGAGCGCCTGCTGTATTTGCGCCGTGCCAAGATCCTGCCCCGCAAGCTGTTTGATGAAGTGGTGCAGGTGTATCGCAGCGGTAAGATCACGCCGGACACGCTGGCCAAGCTGGAAGACAATTCGCCGCTGGGCGTGGTGCTCGCCGCCGCCCTACGCAATGTCGACGCGCCGCGCGAGGTGATGAAGGAATCGATCGAAGAGGCGGGCAGCGGCGTGGCCCACACGCTGGAGCGTTTCCTGACGACCCTGGGCACCATCGCCACTCTCGCGCCGCTGATGGGGTTGTTTGGCACGGTGGTTGGCATGATCGAAATCTTCGGTTCGCAAAACGCCAGCGGCTCGAATCCCGCACAATTGGCCCACGGCATCTCGGTAGCCTTGTATAACACGGGCTTCGGCTTGGCCATCGCCATGCCGGCCCTGATCTTCTACCGCCACTTCCGCGCCCTCGTCGACAGCTTCGTCATTGACATGGAGCAGCAAGCGGTCAAGTTCGTCGATATCGTCCACAGTGGCCGCAAATGAACTTCCGCAAAGGCAAGGGGCGTGAAGACCCCGAAATCAACCTGATCCCGTTCATCGACGTGCTGCTGGTGATCCTGATTTTTTTGATGGTCAGCACCACCTACAGCAAGTTTACGGAATTGCAGATCACCCTGCCGACCGCCGATGCCGAGCAAGCCAAGGACAAGCCGCAGCAGATCGACGTCACCATCGATGCCAAGGGCAACTACACGGTCAACCGCGAACCGGTCTCGTTCCGCGACGTGGCCGGCCTGGCCGACGCCCTGCAGAACGCAGCCAAGGCGGCCAATAGCGGCAAGGCGCCCGCGCAGACACCCGTGGTGGTGGTCAACGCCGACCAGTTCGCCATGCATCAGATGGTCATCCACGTGATGGAAGCGGCACGCCTGGCCGGCTATGAAAAGTTGACGTTCGCGGCGCAGGCTGGCGGCAGATAGTGCTCTAACCCAGGCAACACCGGGGCCGCATCCTCAGGGGCGACCTCGGATGTTTCTTGGGGTTTCCAACTTTACCCCTCACCGCATGCCCACATCCTCCCCCGCCAAGCTTGAATCGACTCTCACCCGCGCCTGGCTGGCGCGCGGCCCGCTGGCGTGCGCGCTGTGGCCCGTTTCCCTGTTGTTCGGCGCCCTGAGTTCCGTGCGGCGCGGCCTGTACCGCGCTGGCGTGCTGCAGTCAAGCCGGCTGCCCGTGCCCGTCGTCGTCGTCGGTAACATTTTTATCGGCGGCACGGGCAAGACGCCGCTGACGATCTGGCTGGTGCAAGCCTTGCGCGACGCGGGCATGCGCCCTGGCGTCATTTCGCGCGGGCATGGCAGCGCCGACCGTTCGCCGCGCGCCGTCACCGCTGCTTCCACGCCGCAGCAGGTGGGCGACGAGCCGCTGCTGATCTTCCAGCGCGGCGGTTGCCCCGTGATGGTGGGGTGCGACCGCGCGCAAGCGGGCAGGGCGCTGCTGGCGGCGCACCCGGACGTCGACGTGTTGGTGACGGACGACGGCTTGCAGCATTACGCCTTGCAGCGCGACGTGGAAATCGTGCTGTTCGACGGTCGCGGCGCCGGCAATGGCTGGCTGCTGCCGGCCGGTCCCTTGCGCGAATCGCCGCGCCGCCGGCGCGATGTGACGGTGATCAATGCGCCTGAGCTGGCGCCGGATCTCGTTGCCGGGGTCGCGCCCGCGGGTTCCTTGGTCGTGCAGATGCTGCTCGATGGCGGCGTGGCCGAGCGCCTGGTCGACCGCAGCGAGCGGCTGCCTTTGGCAACACTGGCAGCTGGCGGCCAGCGCATCGTGGCGGCGGCCGGCATCGGCAACCCGCAGCGTTTCTTTGCCATGCTGCGCGGGGCCGGATTGGACTTCATGGAACTGCCCCTGCCCGATCATCACGACTTCCTCGACCAGCCATTTGCGGCACTGGACACGGATGTGATCTTGATCACCGAGAAGGATGCAGTAAAATGTGCGCAAATTGAACATCTCAAAGATGACCCGAGACTGTGGGTCGTCCCCGTCAGTGCGCGCATCGATAGCGCGCTGGCCCAACAAATTGTGGAGAAATGTCGTGGACGCTCGACTGCTTGATATCCTGGTCTGCCCTGTTTGCAAGGGTCCGCTTGAACACGATAAGAAGGCGCAGGAACTGATTTGCCGCGCCGACCGCCTGGCCTATCCTATCCGCGATGGCATCCCCATCATGTGGGCGGATGAAGCGCGCACCCTGCAAGACGCAGTGGAATAACGATGGCCTTCATCGTCATCATCCCGGCCCGCCTGGCCTCGACGCGCCTGCCGGGCAAGCCGCTGGCTGACCTGGGCGGCAAACCGATGGTGGTGCGCGTGGCCGAGCAGGCGCGGCTCTCGGGCGCCGCGCGCGTCATCGTCGCCACCGATCATGACAGCATCCGCGCCGCCTGCGCCGCGCATGGCGTGGAAGTGTGCATGACGCGTGCCGACCATCCGTCGGGCACGGACCGCATCGCCGAAGTGGCGCGCACGCTCGATTTGCCACCCGACGCCGTCGTCGTCAACCTGCAGGGTGACGAACCCCTGATCGATCCGTCCTTGCTGGCCGCCTGCGCTGCGCTGATCAGCGCCGCCGTTCCCATGGCCACCTGCGCGCATCCGCTGCACGAGGTGGCAGATGCATTCAACCCCAACGTGGTCAAGGTCGTGCTGGACAAGAATGGCCGTGCTTTGTATTTCTCGCGCGCCACGATCCCCTGGCACCGCGACGGCTTCGCGCAGTCCCGTGAAAACTTGCCGCAAGATTATGTGCCGCTGCGCCACATCGGCTTGTATGCGTACAGCAATGCGTTTTTGCAGGAATATCCGCAATTGTCCGCTTCGCCGCTGGAAGCCATCGAGGCGCTGGAGCAGTTGCGCGTGCTGTGGCACGGTGTTGCCATCGCCGTGCATGTCACGGACTCGGCCCCTGCTGCCGGTGTCGACACGCCGCAAGATCTCGAACGCGTGCAAGCGCATTACGGCGCCCTGTAAGCGCTACCCGCAAAACGGCAGGTGTGCAAATATAGTTTTGTGCGTCTGCAGTAAAAACCACATTTTGAAACGTCCGTCTCGCCAATTGCTGGCTTTGATCAATCAGGGCATAGCAAATCGACAGCAAACTGGCGTTTCAGGGATTTTTTGTGGTAAGTTTCGTAGGGAAAGATAGCCATAGCAACATCATCTAAAAATAATTACACATACCACCATCCAAAATCTGCTTTTTAGGAAATTTTCAATGCGTCTGATACTTTTAGGAGCACCCGGTGCCGGCAAGGGCACCCAAGCTAATTTCATCAAAGAAAAATACAACATTCCACAAATCTCCACGGGCGACATGTTGCGCGCGGCGATCAAGGAAGGCACGGAACTGGGCATGGCGGCGAAAAAAGTCATGGATGCGGGCGGCCTCGTGTCGGACGACATCATGATCGGCCTGGTCAAGAACCGCCTGAAGGAAGCCGATTGCGCCAATGGCTACCTGTTCGACGGTTTCCCGCGCACCATCGCGCAAGCGGACGCCATGAAAGATGCTGGCATCAATGTCGACTACGTGCTGGAAATCGATGTGCCTGACGCTTCGATCATCGAGCGCATGGATGGCCGCCGCAGCCATCCCGGTTCGGGCCGTGTGTACCACGTCAAATTCAACCCGCCCAAAGTCGATGGCGTCGATGACATCACGGGCGAACCGCTGATCCAGCGCGACGACGACAAGGCGGAAACCGTCAAGAAACGCCTGGATGTGTACCATAACCAGACCAAGGTCTTGCTCGGTTACTACAACGACTGGGCCAAGTCCGGCTTGCCAGGCGCACCGAAATACCGCCGCATCGCCGGCGTCGGTCCGGTCGAGCAAATCCGCGACAGCGCATTTGCTGCCCTGGCGGAATAAGCAGTTTTTGAAAAGCGGACCTCGGTGTCCGCTTTTTTTGTGCCCGCGTTTCAGCCGGGCGCCGTATCGTTTTCGAGTAGAAGTTTTTTGCAGGTCGTGTTTTCCTGGCTGCGCGTGCCTACCCGGTGCGGTCTGCAGCTGTTGGCAATGACGTCGGATAAAAACAGAAGGGGACGATATGGCAGCCAGTTTGTGGTTTGCGGTAGCCTGCGGCGTGGTCGCAGTCATTTACGGTTTGGTCTCGCGTAGCTGGATACTGAGGCAGGATCCCGGCAACGCGCGCATGCAGGAAATCGCTCTGGCCATCCAGCAAGGCGCGGCCGCCTACCTGGCGCGCCAGTACCGTACCATCGCCATCGTCGGCGTGGTACTGCTGATCGCCATCTATGTGCTGCTTGGCCTGCACACGGCGCTGGGCTTTTTGATCGGCGCCGTGCTGTCGGGCGCCTGCGGTTTCATCGGCATGAATGTCTCTGTGCGGGCCAATGTGCGCACGGCGCAGGCGGCCACCCTGGGCATCAACCAGGCGCTGAACGTGGCCTTCAAGGGCGGGGCGATTACCGGCATGCTGGTGGTGGGATTGGGCTTGCTGGGCGTGACCCTGTTTTACTGGCTGCTGGTGACGACGGGCGCGCCTGGCCTGACGCAGCATGACTTGATCAAGCCCCTGATTGGCCTGGCCTTCGGCGCCTCGCTCATTTCCATCTTCGCGCGGCTCGGTGGCGGCATCTTCACCAAGGGCGCCGACGTGGGTGCGGACCTGGTGGGCAAGGTCGAGGCGGGCATTCCCGAGGATGATCCGCGCAACCCGGCCGTCATCGCCGACAACGTGGGCGACAACGTGGGCGACTGCGCCGGCATGGCGGCCGACCTGTTCGAAACCTATGTCGTGACCTTGATCGCCACCATGCTGCTGGGCGCACTGCTGATGGCCGAAGCCAGCGGCACGGCTATCATCTATCCGCTGCTGCTGGGCGCCGTCTCCATCCTCGCTTCCATCGTCGGCTGCTCGATGGTGAAGACCAAGCCGGGCGCGAAGATCATGTCGGCCTTGTACACGGGGCTGTGGTGGGCGGCCGGCCTCTCCTTGGTCGGCTTTGCCGTGGTGACGTGGCTGCTGTGGCCCGACGACGCCATGCGCTACAAGATGCTGGGCGCCACCGTCGTCGGCATTGTGCTCACGGGCCTGATGGTGTACATCACCGAGTACTACACGGGCACGGATTTCAAGCCCGTGCGCCATATCGCCGAAGCGTCGACGACGGGCCACGGCACTAATATCATCGCCGGCTTGGGGGTGTCGATGAAGTCCACCGCCTACCCGGTGCTGGCCGTCTGCGTCGCCATCCTTGTCTCATACCAGCTGGCCGGCTTGTACGGCATCGCCATTGCCGCCACGGCCATGCTATCGATGGCGGGCATCATCGTCGCACTCGATGCGTATGGCCCGATCACGGATAACGCGGGCGGCATCGCGGAAATGTCGGGCTTGCCCGATTCCGTGCGCGCCATCACCGACCCGCTCGACGCCGTCGGCAACACCACCAAGGCCGTCACCAAGGGCTATGCCATCGGCTCGGCCGGCCTGGCCGCGCTGGTGCTGTTTGCAGACTACACGCATGCGCTCGAATCCGTGGGACAGCACATCACCTTTGATTTGTCGAACCCCATGGTCATCGTCGGCCTCTTCATCGGTGGCCTGATACCGTATCTGTTCGGCGCCATGGCGATGGAGGCAGTCGGCCGCGCGGCCGGTGCCGTGGTGGTCGAGGTGCGGCGCCAGTTCCGCGACATCAAGGGCATCATGGAAGGCACGGCGCGGCCTGAATACGACAAGGCCGTCGACATGCTGACGGCGTCCGCCATCCGTGAAATGATCGTGCCGTCCCTGCTGCCCGTGGTGGTGCCCATCGTCGTCGGCATGCTGCTGGGGCCTGCGGCGCTCGGTGGCCTCTTGATGGGAACCATCGTCACGGGCCTGTTCGTGGCCATTTCCATGACCACGGGTGGCGGCGCCTGGGACAATGCGAAGAAATACATCGAGGATGGCCATTTCGGCGGCAAGGGTTCCGAGGCGCACAAGGCGGCCGTCACGGGCGACACGGTAGGCGACCCGTACAAGGATACGGCCGGTCCGGCCGTCAATCCCTTGATCAAGATCATCAATATCGTGGCCCTGCTGCTGGTGCCGCTGTTGCCGGCTACAGGCTGGCTGGCCGTCAAGGCACCGGCGCCCATCCACGCGCCCGCACCGGCCATTCTGGCGCCAGCGACGCCGGCGCAAGTGTTGCCGGCCCAGTAAGGCCAGGCACTCCCGACAGCCCCGCGGCACATGCTGCGGGGCTGTGTCAGGTCAGAAGCGCGACGTCAGACCGACAAACATACGGCGTCCCGGCACGTAATAGTCGACCAGGCCATCGGCCATCGGCCCTTTCTTGAACAGGTTTTGCACGCCGCCACGCACGGTCCACTGTGGCGTGACCTTGTACGACACGACCGTGTCGACGATGGTGTAGGCTTTGTCGGCCAGCTTGCCCGCATCGAGTTCCTTGCCCGTGTACTGGGCCGATACTTCGCCGAACAGCTGGTCGTTGACTTGCCAGCCCAGCGCCGAGTACCACGACAGTTTTGGCGTCGACAGCAGGTTGGCGCCCGTGGTCAGGTTTTTCGCTTCCGCCATGTAGGTCACGTTGTTACGCCAGTTCAGGTTTTTGCTCAAAGGGATGGTCAGCGTGCCTTCCAGGCCGCTGGTGCGCGCCTTCTGGATATTCGTCATCTTGGTCCACCAGCGCTGTTGGTAAAAGCCCAGCGGCGCATAGTCGATCTTGTTCTTGAAATCCGTGTGGAAATAGGTCAGGCCCACGTCCCAGCCATTCTGTTCCCACGCCACGCCGATCTCGCCTGCCGTGCTCGTTTCCGGCTTCAAGTCCGCATTGCCCGCCATGTAGCAGCCGCCCGTGATGTAGCCCAAGGGGCGCAGGCCATTGCAGCCACCGCCGCGCGACTGGGTGGCGGCACCCGGTGCATTTTCCTTCAGGCTGGGGGCGCGGAAGCCTTGCGAGATGCCGCCCTTGATGGTCCAGGCCGGCGCCGGGTGGTACACCAGGTACAGGCGCGGGCTGTAGTGGTTGCCGAACTTGCTGTGGTGGTCCAGGCGCAGGCCCGCCGTGGCCGTCAAGTTGTCGCGCAGGAACAGCTGATCTTCCGCAAACAGGGCCGAGGTGGTGCCGGACAAGGTCGCGCCGCTCACGGGATTGCCCAGGTAATCGGTGGGAATGGTGCCGATGGTGTCGGTATTCGTCAATTCCTGGTGCTTCCACTGGCCGCCCATCACCAGCATCTGCTCGATGCCGCCCCAGCCGACCCGTTTTTCCAGGTTCGCGTCCAGCGTGCTGTCCTTGGACTTGGCCACCGTGCCGATGAACTGGTTGTCGAAATCATTGTGGTACAGATTGACCTTGGCCTTGCCGAAATCAAAACGGCCTTCATAGCCGAGGCCGATGCTCTTGCGTATCAGCTTGCTGGCGCCCCAGCCGGAGATCACTGCCTCGCCATCCGCATCGCGTGCGGCCGAATCCATCGCTTGCTGCTTGCCATAGCTGGCATCGAGCGACAGGTTTTGTTTCTTGTCCAGCGCCCAGGTCAGCTGGCCCGAGACAGTCTGGTTGCGTTCGCCGCCGATGCCACCCGCTTTGTCGAATTTTTCATCGGGATTCTGACGCGACTGGCTCACGCCCAGGCGCATGCCGACCGTGTCCGACAGGGGGCCGGCCAGGTTCACGCCCAACTGGTGCGCCGTGCCGCGGTCGCTGTCTTGCGGTTGCGTGTAGTTGGCCGTGGCCGAACCGTTCCACTTGCCCGGCACCTTGCGCGTGATGATGTTGATCACGCCGCCCATGGCGTCCGATCCATACAGCGAGGACATGGGTCCCCGCACCACTTCGATGCGCTCGATCATGTCGGGCGAGATCCAATTCAAGTCCTGGCGGCCCAGGTCCGGGCGGTAAGCCGTGTCGGCCGAGCTGCCCACGCGCTTGCCGTCGACCAGGATCAAGGTGTATTTGTCGGGCAGGCCGCGCAGCTTGATCTTCGATTCCTCGCCCACGGGGCTGGTACCGCCCGTCACGCCGGGGATGCGGCGCAGCAGGGTATTCAAGTCATACACGGGCTGGCGTTCGATTTCCTCGCGCGTGATGACGCTGATACTGGCCGGTGCATCCTTGATGTCGATGGCCGTGCCGGACGCGGTGACGACCACCGTGTTCATGGTGGGATCGGCGGCCACATTGCCTTCGGCCCAGGCGTTGCTGACGGCCAGCGAGAGCAGGCAGGGCAGGAGCAGGGCGGCGGAATGCATGGCGCGGGAGGGAGTGGACACGGGGGCTACGAAGGCGGGACTACGCTTGGTCATGGTGAACTTTCCGGATGTTGTTATTTCCTGGCTGCCTTCCGGGTGGCTCGGGTATAAATGAATGAAAAGAAAATAAACTGCGCTCGAATTCTGGCAATGAGAATAAGAATCGTTCTTATTGTAATGCCATACTAGCAAGAAGGAAAGTGCTGAAAGGAAATAAAACACCGTTGCAGTGTCCGCACCTGCGATGTGTATCACGTGCAAACGTGAAAGTGTTACCCCCGCTGGCATCTGGGCCGGCGTGTGCCAATAATGAAAGCTGTGCGATGGATACTGGAGGAAGCGGCATGCTCGAGATGATAAAAACGATACCGGCGCTGGCCTGTGCCCTGCTGCTACTGGCTGGTGGTCATGCCGGCGCGCAGCGGCAGGCGGCTCCCGAGCCATTGCCCGTCTGTCAGCTCGACCCGCGCGACAGCGGCAAGCTGGCCGTGGAGCCATGCCGCCCGGCGCCACCCGTGCAGCCGCGCCGTTCCGTGGCGCAGGTGATTGGCCGCATGCCGGCCCAGCCCGCGCCGCCTATTGTGCCTATTGTGCCTATGGCGCCGTTGCCGCCCAGCCAGGCCGTGCCGATGCCGCGCGCGCCGCAGCCCATCGGTGCCTGCGATACAGGCGGTTGCCGCGATGCGGCCGGCGCGCGCTATAACGGCGCGGGCAATGCCACGCTCGATGCCAACGGCCGCATCTGCCACCGCAACGGCGCTTTCATGCAGTGTTTTTAGCCCTGCCATTCGCTGCCGCTGCAAGTTTTCGCTCGGTGGCTACAAAAGTGGCTACAATTGTCGCCGACATTACGTTTACGTAAACGTAATGATGCGTAATGATGCGTAATGCATGACACCATGCACCATGCAAGCAACGGGCGCCGGGAACACGGCTCTTATCACTCAGGAGATTTCATGCAGATTCAGGACAATGTATTCATCATCACGGGCGGCGCATCGGGTTTGGGCGCGGCCACGGCGCGCATGCTGACGGCGGCGGGCGGCAAGGTCGTGCTGGCCGACGTGCAGACCGAGGCGGGCCAGGCGCTGGCCGCTGAATTGAACGGCGTATTCGTGCAGTGCGACGTCACCTCGGAAGAAGACGGCATGGCCGTGGTGGCCGCGGCGACCAAGCTCGGTCCCTTGCGCGGCCTGGTGAACTGCGCCGGCGTGGCGCCTGCCGTGAAAACAGTGGGCAAGGATGGCCCGCATCCGCTGGCGCTGTTCCAGAAAGTCGTCAACATCAACCTGGTAGGCACTTTCAATATGTGCCGTCTGGCGGCCGATGCCATGGCCAAGCAGGAAGCCACCGCTGAAGGCGAGCGCGGTATTATCATCAACACGGCTTCCGTGGCGGCCTACGATGGCCAGATCGGCCAGGCCGCGTATGCGTCGTCGAAGGCGGCCGTGGTGGGACTGACCCTGCCGATGGCGCGCGACCTGTCGCGCAACGGCATCCGCGTCATGACGGTGGCGCCTGGCATTTTTGAAACGCCGATGCTGCTGGGCATGCCGGCCGAAGTGCAGGACGCGCTGGGCAAGATGGTGCCGTTCCCATCGCGCCTGGGCAAGCCCGGCGAATATGCGCAACTGGTGAAAGCCATCGTGGAAAACGTCATGCTGAATGGCGAAACTATCCGCCTGGACGGCGCGATCCGCATGCAGCCGAAATAAGCCCGGCGTGATTTGATGTAGGATACCCCCGTATGGGGCGTACAGCCTTGCTCGGCTGTGCGCCCTTTTTTTATCGGAGAATCCATGATCACATTGAAGCCGCTGGCGCTGAGCTTGACCTTGCTGGGGGCTCTGGTTGCCATTCCCGCCACCTTTGCCTTTGCCGAAGTGCCGCAAAAGGCGCCGGAAATCGCCACCGCGTATGCGGAAAAATCGGGTTGGGCGGCGCAGAAATTCATGGTCGCTGCGGCCAATCCACTGGCCGCCGATGCCGGCTACCGGATGCTGAAAAAAGGCGGCAGCGCCATCGACGCGGCCATCGCCACGCAGCTGGTGCTGACCCTGGTCGAACCGCAATCGTCGGGCATCGGCGGCGGCGCCTTCCTGCTGTACTCCACGGCGAAGGGCGTGCAAGCGTTCGACGGGCGCGAAACGGCGCCCGCCGCTGCCGACGAACACCTGTTCCAGAATGCCGACGGCAGCCCCGTCTCGCGTGCCACCGGCGTGGTGGGCGGGCGTTCCGTGGGCGCGCCGGGGGTGCTGCGCATGCTGGAACTGGCGCACAAGGAACATGGCAAGCTGCCGTGGGCGACTCTGTTCGGCCCTGCCATCCGCTTGGCGCACGGCGGCTTTCCCGTCAGCCAGCGCCTCAACGGCCTATTAAACTGGGACCAGGCCCTGAAGCGCGACCCCGTCGCCGCCGCGTATTTCTATGACCAGGACGGCAAGGCCTGGCCCGTCGGCCATGTGCTGAAAAACCCGCAACTGGCGCGCACCCTGCGCGAGATCGCCGGTGGTGGCGCCGACGCCTTTTACCAGGGCCGCATCGCGCGCGACATCGCTGCCAAGGTGGCGTCGCATCCGACCAATCCGGGCAAACTGACGGCGACCGACATCGCCGGCTACCGGGCCAAGGTGCGTGAACCCGTCTGCAGCGACTACAATGCCTGGACCGTGTGCGGCATGCCGCCGCCATCGTCGGGCGGCATCGCCATCGCGCAGATGCTGGGCATGCTGGAAGTGAAGGATATCCGCCCGTATGCGCCCGTCGACGGCGTGCTCGATGCGCAGGCCATCCACCTGTTCTCGGAAGCGGGGCGCCTGGCTTACGCGGACCGCAACCGCTACGTGGCCGACACGGACTTCGTGCCGTTGCCGGGCAAGGGCATCGCCTCCATGCTGGATAAAACCTACCTGGCGCAGCGCGCGTCCCTGATCGGCGACAAATCCATGGGCCGTGCCTTGCCCGGCACGCCGCCCGGCATGCAGGTCGCGTGGGGCATGGACAACGCCTTGCAGCGCCCGTCGACCTCGCACCTGGTGGCGGTGGACGCCTTTGGCGGCGGCCTGTCGATGACCACCAGCGTGGAAGACGCCTTCGGTTCGCGCCAGATGGTCGACGGCTTTTTGCTGAATAACCAGTTGACGGATTTCTCTTTCGATTCGCGCGATGCGGATGGCCCGATCGCCAATCGCGTACAAGCTGGCAAGCGTCCGCGCAGCGCCATGTCGCCCACGCTGGTGTTTGAAAAGGGCACGCACAAGCTGGTACTGGCGACGGGATCGCCGGGCGGCTCGTCCATCATCAATTATGTCGCCAAGGTGCTGGTCGGCACCATGGACTGGGGCCTGAACGTGCAGCAAGCCATCAGCCTGCCGAACTTCGGCAGCCGCAATGGCCCGACGGAGCTGGAAAAGGGCCGCGCGCCGGCAGCCCAGGTCGAGGCGCTGCAAACCATGGGCCACGAGGTGCGTGTCATCGAGCAGAATTCCGGCTTGCAGGGCATCATGCGCCTGAATGCGCACGGCAAGGATTTCTGGTTTGGCGGCGCGGACCCACGGCGTGAAGGCATGGTCAGAGGCGATTGATTCACCCCGAAACTTTTCCACAAAGTATCAAGACCCTGCTAATCTGCCGGCATGGGAATGCAAAATAAAACAGGCTTGATACTCACGGGAGGGGGCGCCCGTGCCGCCTACCAGGTGGGCGTGCTGCAGGCGATTTCGGCGATACTGTGGGAAGCGGGCTGGGCGCCTGCGCGCAACCCCTTCGACATCATTTGCGGCACCTCGGCCGGCGCCATCAACGCCACGGCGCTGGCCTGCCGGGCCGACAACTTCGGCGAAGGCGTGCAAAAGCTGCTCGACGTGTGGCAGCACATCCAGGTCGAGCAAGTCTACCGCGCCGATTCGCTGGGCGTGATCCGCTCGGGCGCGCGCTGGCTGTCGCTGCTGTCGTTCGGCTGGCTGCTACGCCAGTGGCATGCCTCGCCGCCCAATTCCCTGCTCGACAATACTCCGCTGGTCAGCCTGCTGCACCGCATGCTCGACCTGCCGCGCCTGGATGCGGCGCTGGCCGATGGTTTGCTGCATGCGCTGGCCGTGACGGCGTCGTCGTATTCAGGCAGCCGCCACATGACGTTTTACCAGACGGCCGCCGAGATCGCGCCCTGGGTGCGCACGCAGCGCCTGGCCTTGCAAGACCAGATCGGCGTGGAACACTTGCTCGCTTCGGCCGCCATCCCTTTTATTTTTCCCGCCGTGCCCCTGTATATAGGTGGCCAGCGCGAGTACTGCGGCGACGGATCGATGCGTCAGCTGGCGCCGATCTCGCCGGCCATTCACCTGGGTGCGAACAAGGTGCTGGTGGTGGGGGCGGGACGCATGACGGAACCGGCGCCTGCCGCGTCCGAAGCGGCGCGCTACCCCAGCCTGGCGCAGATCGCCGGCCACGCGCTTTCGTCGATCTTCCTCGATGGCCTGGCCGTCGACATCGAGCGCCTGAACCGCATCAACCTCACCTTGTCGATGCTGCCGCCTGAATTGATGGGCAAGACGGCATTGAAACCGGTGGAGTTGCTGGTCATCGCACCGTCCGAACGACTCGACGCCATCGCCAGCCGGCATATCGGCAGTTTGCCCCGTCCTATCCGCACCATGTTGTCGGGCATCGGCGCGGCCGAAGCGCGCGGCGCGGCATTGGCATCGTATTTATTGTTCGAATCGACGTATACTAATGAGCTGATCCGTCTTGGACAGCGCGATACGCAGGCCCGCAAGGACGATGTACTGGCGTTTTTTGGTTCTTGAGACGGCCCCCGGAAGAATAACCGGAGTTTTCGCGTTTTTTTTGACAGGACGATTGTGCTGGTATTTCGACGTGCTTGCGAAGTGGTATTGCTGTTGTCTTTACTGCTGCCGGGCGGCCCGGCCGCGGCGGCGCCTGCGCCCACCCTGCGTTTCGACCAGCTCAGCGTCGAACAGGGCCTGGCGCAGGAATCGGTGCTGGCCATCGCCCAGGACCGGCAGGGCTATATGTGGTTCGGCAGCCAGTCTGGCCTGAGCCGTTACGATGGCTACCGCATGGTCGTCTACAAGAATATCGAGGGCGACAAGACCAGCCTGGCCGACAACTGGGTCGGCAAACTGCATGTCGATAGCCAGGGTCAGCTGTGGGTGGGCACCGACAACGGCTTGGACCGCTTCGATGCCGCCAGCCAGACCTTCATTCACTATGTCCCGGCTGAAAAGAGCAAGCGCGGCAACGGCAACCGGCATATCCACGCCATTCTTGACGATGGCGCGCGCGGCTTCTGGATCGCCACCTCGGACGGCTTGCAACATTTCGACCCCGCCACGGGCGCCTTCCGAACCTGGCACCATGAAGAAGGCAATCCGCACAGCCTGGGCGACAATGAAATCAAGGCGTTGGTGCTGGACGCGCAACAGCGCCTGTGGATAGGCACCGTCACGGGCCTGGACATGCTGGCGCCGGGCAGTGACCGCTTCGAGCATTTCGCCGTCGACACGGAGCCCGGTTCAAAGTACAACGTGATCCAGTCGCTGCTGGTGGACCGCCAGCAGAATCTGTGGATCGGCACCATGGCCGGCGCCGAGCGCTGGCGCCTGGGCGGCGCCGGGCAGGCACCGCAGTCGCGCCTGCGCCTGAATGAAAAACAGGGATTTTCCGCCATCCGCGTCGCCAGCCTGTACCAGGATATCGACGCCACCGTCTGGCTGGGCAGCAACGCCGATGGCCTGTTCCGCTGGCTGCCCGAGAGCGACACCTTCCTGCAGTATCGCCACCAGACGGGTGACAAATTCAGCGTCGCCGACAACCAGCTGTCGTCGCTGTACCGCGACCGCGCGGGCACCTTCTGGGTCGGCTCCTGGTACAACGGCGTGAGCCGGGTGGACCTGGGCAGCGGCGGCTTTTCGCGCATGGCGCGTGCGCCCGGCGATGTGGGCGCGCTGGCGGACAAGAAAGTGCGCGCCGTGGCCGATGCGGGCAATGGCAAGTTGTGGCTGGCCACCAAAGGCGGCCTGAAACTGTACGATACGCGCGACGGCAGCTCGCGGCTGTTCGACCTGCGCAGTTCGCCCGGCATGTCGCGCGACGAGCAGGTCACCACCCTGTACAAGGCGCCCGATGGCACCCTGTGGGTGGGCGGCTCGACGGGCTTGCACCGCTTCGATCCGGCACTCGGGCGTTTTTTCACCATGCGCTTTGCCGCCGGCGATCCGAACAGCGACACCATCCGCAATGTCGTGAGTGACCGCAGCGGCATGCTATGGGTCTCGACGCGGGGCGGCGTGCACCGTTTCGACCCCGTTAGCAAACGCTTCACCACCTACCGTCATGATCCGGCCAACCCGAACAGCTTGTCCGACAACATGGTGCGGCCCGTGCTGGAAGACGGCAAGGGGCGGCTGTGGATAGGCTCCTTCCACGGCCTGGATTTGCTGGACCGCGCCAGCGGCCAGTTCCGGCATTTTCGCCATGATCCGCAAAACTTGCATAGCCTGAGCCACGACGAGGTGCATTTCCTGCACGAAGACAAGGGCGGCGTGCTGTGGGTGGGCACGGCCAATGGCTTGAACCGGATGGACATCGATGCGAAGGGCGAGATCCGCTTCCGGCGCTTCGTGCGCAAGGATGGCATGGCCGATGATGCCGTCGCCAGCATCCTGGGCGACGATAACGAGCAGCTGTGGCTGAGCACGAATAGCGGCATCACGCGGCTCGACATGCGCAGTGGCCTGTTCCGCAACTACGACAGCGCCGATGGCACGGTGGAAGGCTCGTACTTCGATGGCGCGGCCCTGCGCGCGGCGGATGGGACCATGTATTTCGGCGGTTTCAACGGCATGACGGCGTTCGTGCCACAGGATATCCACGACAACCGCGTGCCGCCGCTGGTGGCCATCACGGAGCTGCAGATATTCAACAAGCCGGTGTCCATCGGCCGCGGCGAGTTCGCGCACGTGCTCAGGACGGCGATCGACCATACGCGCAAGCTGGTGCTGACCAGCCGCGAAAGCGTCTTTTCGCTGGAATTTGCGGCCCTGCATTTCGCCGCACCCCAGCGCAACATGTTCGCCTACCGGCTCGAAGGCTTCGACCAGGACTGGGTCATGACGGATGCGGGGCGGCGCTTTGCCACCTACACCAACCTCGATGCGGGCAATTATGTGTTTCGCGTCAAGGCGGCCAACAAGGACGGCGTGTGGAACGAGAGCGGCGCCACGCTGGCCATCACGATCCTGCCGCCATTCTGGAAAACCTGGTGGTGCCGCACCCTGATGGCGGCGCTGCTGCTGGGCGCCGTGTATGGCGCTTACCGCCAGCGCGTGCGCGCGCTGCGGCGCCAGCAGAATGAGCTGGAAAAGCAGGTCAGCGAACGCACGGCCGAGTTGCAGAGCAAGGAAATCGAAGTGCTGGCCCAGTCGGAAAAGCTGGCGCAAGTCAACAGCAGCTTGACGAAAAACGAGGAAAGCCTGCGCCAGGCCAAGCGCAAGGCCGAAGACGCGACGCGCCAGAAGTCGGAATTTTTGGCCAACATGAGCCACGAAATGCGCACGCCGCTGGCCGGCGTCATCGGTATGCTGGGCTTTGCCCTGCGCGACGAGCAGCTGCACGACGCCACGCGCGAGCAGATTTTGCGGGGCCAGGCCAATGCCCAGTCGCTGCTGGTGATCATCAATGACTTGCTCGACTTTTCCAAGATCGAGGCGGGCAAGCTGAGTATCGAAAACATCGACTTCGCGCTCGGTGCGGCGATCGAGACGGTCGTCAGCCTGTTCGAGGAGCAGGCGGCAGCGCGCAGCATCGGTTTTGCCATCGATTTCGCGCCGGACCTTCCGCCCTTCGTGGTGGGCGACCCGACCCGTTTGCGCCAGGTGCTGGTCAACCTGGTCGGCAATGCCTTCAAGTTCACCCAGCGCGGCGGCGTCAGTGTGTGCGTCGAGCGGGCCGGCGTGACCAGCGGTAGCGGCGGGCGTCGTGTCAACCTGATCCGCTTTACCGTCAGCGACAGCGGCATCGGCATCGATGCGGACGCGATGGCGCGCCTGTTCCAGAAGTTCGAGCAGGCCGACGCCAGCACCACGCGGCGCTACGGCGGCACGGGGCTGGGCCTGGCGATCTGCCGCCAACTGGTCGAACTGATGGAGGGCGAGATCGAGGTGGCCAGTACGCCGGGGCAGGGCAGCACCTTTGCCTTCACCTTGCCGCTGGCCGATGGCGTGGCGCCGCCGCAGGTGCCACAGGTGGCGCTGGCGCCGCACAGCCACCAGTTGCGCGTGCTATGCGCCGAAGACTTCCCCACCAACCAGATCATCATCCGCGTCATGCTCGAAGAGCTGGGGCACCGAGTCGACGTGGTCGCCAACGGCGCGCTGGCGGTGGCAGCGTGCGTGCATACGCGCTATGACCTGATCCTGATGGACGGGCGCATGCCGGAGATGGATGGCGCCACGGCGACGCGATTGATACGCCTGGGTGGCTGGCCGGACCAGCCCGTGCGTGACCAGGAGCTGATGATCGTGGCCCTGACGGCGAACGCCAGCGAAGAAGACCGCAGCCGCTATCTGGGTGTCGGCATGGATGATTTCCTCAGCAAACCAGTGGACGAGGCGGCGCTGCATGGCTTGCTGGCGCGCGCCATAGAGCGCCAGTTGCAGCGCGGTTTCATGTTGCCGCGCATGCCGTCGAACGTGCCGCACGGCGTCTTGCGGGGGCGGGCCGAGCTCGATGCCTTGTTCGGCATTGCGCCGGCAGTCCCTATCGCGGCGCCGTCCCCATCCGGCAGCAGCGGCGAACTGCAACAGCGCATCCGTGTCGCCTTCGTCGCCGACCTGGAGGGACGCCTGCGCGAACTCGACGCCGCCCTGGCGGCGCAGGACAAGGATAACGCCGGGCGTCTGCTGCATGGCTTGAAGGGCAGCGCCGCCTATCTGGATGAAACGCAGCTGCACATGCTGTGTACGGAACTGGAAGAGGCGGCGGACGGCGGCCGCTGGACGCAGGTGGCCTTGCATTTGCCGCAATTGCGCGCACTGTTGGCGCACATAGCCGTTTCGGGCTAAAAAATGTAAAATAGGCAATGCCGGCAATGGAGCGCGCGGCGAAACTGGGTAGTATACGGCCAGGCCCCGACGCTGCCGGCAATGGAGAAAGCAATGAAAGTACTGGTGGTTGACGATGATGTCGTGTCGCGCATGGTATTGATGCATCTGATCGACAGCTGCGGCGTGCACGATATCGTGGAAGCCGAAGATGGCGCAGCGGCGTGGGAGCAGCTCGAACGGGGGTTGCGCCCGTCGCTGTGCTTCTGCGATTTGCGCATGCCGCGCCTGTCCGGCATGGAGCTGCTGCAGAAAATCCGCGCCGACAGCACGCTCGATGCCATGCCGCTGGTGCTGGTATCGTCGGCGAATGACCAGGACACGGTGCGTGACGCCGTGCAGGCAGGTGCTGCCGGCTATATCGTCAAGCCCTTCCAGCCGGAGCAGGTGCGCCAGCATATCGATGCCTGTTTTGACGTCTCCGCCTTGCCGGCCGAGGCGCCGCGCGACACGCTGCAGCGCCTCGGCATCGACAGCGAACGCCTGCTGGCCTATCTGACCGGCTTCCAGGGGCAGGTCGGCGCCGCCAGCGAACAGGTCGACGCCTTGCTGGCGCGCGGCGAGCCGGCGCAAGCGCGCAAGCAGCTCGAACGACTGCACCTCGGTTGCCGCACCCTGGGTTTGCATGGCGCGGAAGCTGGAATGATGTCCCTGCTGCAGGCATCGGTGCTCGACGGTGACCAGCTGCAAACGGCGCTGGCCGCGCTGGCGCGCAGCGTGGCGCAGCAGGCGCGCCGGCTGCGACAGCAGGACGGCGCCGACTGAATCTGCTGTTTTCCGCTTGCCGGGAAAATACTTTAGGTTTAAAGTATCTGCTTCCGGGCCTTGTGCACACGCCCGTCACCAGCCAGGATGAGCATGAGCAGCGACCCTTCGCCTAGCACCGCATCTCCCGAGGACGATTTTGCGCGCACGCATTTGCCGCCGCGCGCACTCTGGCCGCAGCTATGCCTGGACTTGCCCGAGCTGCAGTATCCGCCGCGTCTCAATTGCGTCGCCGTGCTGCTCGATGCCGCCGTCGCCAGCGGTGGCGGCGAGCGCACCGCCATCCTTGCCGACGGCCAGCGCTGGACTTACGCACAGCTGGCGCGGCAAGTTGACCGCATCGCCCACGTGCTGCAGGCTGATCTGCGCCTGATCCCCGGCAACCGCGTGCTGCTGCGCGGCGCGAATACCCCCATGATGGCTGCCTGCCTGCTGGCCGTGCTGAAGGTCGGCTGCATCGCCGTGCCCACCATGCCGCTGCTGCGTGCGCGCGAACTGTCCGCCATCCTCGCCAAAGCGCAAGTGAACGCCGTGCTGTGCGCGCAGGGTTTGCGTGGAGAACTCGATGGTATGCCAGACTTGCCGCCCATGCTGTGTTTTGGCGACGATGGCGCCGAACTGGAACAGCGCATGGTTGCCCACGATGCGCCATTTTCCGCATGCGACACGGCGGCCGACGACGTCTGCCTGATCAGCTTTACCTCTGGCACGACGGGCGTGCCCAAGGGCACCATGCATATGCACCGCGACCTGCTGGCCATTTGCGACTGCTTTCCCCGCTCCATGCTGCAGGTGCGCGCTGACGATATCTTCATCGGTACGCCGCCGCTGGCGTTTACCTTCGGCTTGGGTGGCTTGCTGCTATTCCCCCTGCGCTTTGGCGCGGCCACCGTGCTGCTGGAAAAACTCACGCCCGAGGCCCTGCTGCGCGCCATCGGTGCATACCAGGCCACCATCTGCTTCACTGCACCGACTTTTTACCGCCAGATGGCGCCGCTGGCCGCTCAGCACGACCTGCGCAGCCTGCGTTTGTGCGTCTCGGCCGGCGAGGCGCTGCCGTTGGCCACGCGCGATGCCTGGCAGGCGGCGACGGGTCTGGCCATGACGGACGGTATCGGCGCCACCGAGATGCTGCACATCTTCATTTCTGCCACGGGCGAGGGCCTACGCCGCGGCGCCATCGGCAAGGCCATCCCCGGCTACCAGGCGTGCATCGTCGACGATGCTGGCGTGCCGCAGCCGCCCGGCGTGACGGGCCGCCTGGCCGTGAAAGGTCCCACCGGTTGCCGCTACCTGTCCGACCCGCGCCAGCGCGAGTATGTGCAGAACGGCTGGAACCTGACGGGCGACACCTTCGAAATGGACGGCGACGGCTATTTCTATTACCGCTCGCGCAGCGACGACATGATCGTCTCGGCCGGCTACAACATCGCCGGCCCGGAGGTGGAAGAGGCGCTGCTGCGCCACCCGGGCGTGGCCGAATGTGGCGTGGTCGGGCGCGCCGATGCCGAACGTGGCCAGATCGTCGAGGCGCACGTGGTGCTGAAGGAGGGTTTTCAGGCCAGCGACTTGCTGGCAGCCGAATTGCAGGACTTCGTGCGCCAGCAGATCGCCCCGTATAAATACCCGCGCGCCATCCGCTTCCTGCCTTCCCTGCCGCGCACGGAAACGGGCAAGCTGCAGCGCTTCAAACTTCGCACGGACACCCCATGAATATTGTCTGCATCGGCGGCGGCCCCGCCGGCCTGTATTTCAGCCTGCTCATGAAAAAGCAGAATCCCGACCACCGCATCACCGTCATCGAGCGCAACCGCCCGTACGACACGTTTGGCTGGGGCGTGGTGTTTTCCGATCAGACCCTGGGCAACCTGGCGAATGCGGACGAGCCGACGGCGCGCACCATCCTGCAAGCGTTCAACCACTGGGACGATATTGAGATCCACTTCAAGGGTGAGACCGTGCGTTCTGGCGGCCATGGTTTTTGCGGCATCGGCCGCAAGCGCCTGCTCAATATCCTGCAAGCGCGCTGCGAGGAACTTGGCGTGCAGCTGGTGTTCGAGACGGAAGTGCAGGACGACCAGGCCATCGCGCGCCAGTACGGTGCCGACCTGGTGATCGCCAGCGATGGCTTGAACAGCCGTATCCGCACGCGCTATGCGGCCAGCTACCAGCCCGAGATCGACCAGCGTCATTGTCGCTTCGTCTGGCTGGGCACGCGCAAGAAATTCGAGGCCTTCACGTTTGCCTTCCGCCAGACGCCATACGGCTGGTTCCAGGCGCATATCTATCAATATGACGGCGATACCTCGACCTTCATCGTCGAAACGCCGGAACACGTGTGGCGTGCGGCGGGGTTAGATGCCATGAGCCAGGAAGAGGGCATCGCCTTTTGCGAAGCGCTGTTCGCCGAGGAACTCGATGGCCAAGGTTTACTGAGCAATTCTCCGCACTTGCGTGGCTCGGCGCAGTGGATCACCTTCCCGCGCATCGTCTGCCGGCAATGGGTGCACCGGCAGAATGGCGTGCCCGTCGTGCTGATGGGCGACGCTGCCCACACGGCGCATTACTCGATCGGTTCCGGCACCAAGCTGGCGCTGGAAGACGCCATCGAGCTGGCGCGCTGCTTTGGCCAGCATGCCGAGACGGCTGCGGCGCTGGCCGCCTACCAGCAGCTGCGCGCCCTCGAGGTGCTGAAAATCCAGAGCGCGGCGCGCAATTCCATGGAGTGGTTTGAAAACGTCGAGCGCTACAGCGCCATGGAAGCGCCGCAGTTCGCCTATTCCATGCTCACGCGCAGCCAGCGCATTTCGCATGAAAACCTGCGCCTGCGCGATCCCGCGTACGTGGCAAACTATGAACTATGGCTGGCGCGGCGCGCGGGCGAGCAGGCTGGCGTTGTGTTTCCGCAAGAACCTTTGCCGCAAGCGGCCTTGCTGCCCATGCTCACGCCCTTCCGGCTGCGCGGCGTGCTGCTGAAAAACCGCATCGCCGTCTCGCCGATGGCGCAGTACAGCGCCGTCGATGGCGTGGCGGGCGATTACCATCTGATGCACCTGGGCGCGCGCGCCATGGGCGGCGCGGGTCTCGTGTTTGCCGAGATGACGTGCGTGTCGGCCGACGCGCGCATCACGCCCGCCTGTCCCGGCATGTACAGCGAAGCGCACACGCAGGCCTGGCGGCGCATCGTCGATTTCGTGCATGCCAACAGCGATGCGAAGATCGCCCTGCAGCTGGGCCACGCGGGGGCGAAAGGTTCGACGCGGCCCATGTGGGATGGCATCGACTTGCCTTTACGAGAGGGTAATTGGCCATTGATCTCGGCTTCGGAACAGCAATACCTGGCCGGCGTGTCGCAGGTGGCGCGAGCGGCCACGGAGGTCGACCTGGCGTGCATCGAGCAGGACTTCGTGCGCGCCACCTTGGCCGCAGCCGTCGCTGGTTTCGACTGGCTGGAACTGCATTGCGCGCATGGTTATTTGCTGTCGAGTTTTATCTCACCGCTGACCAACCGTCGCACGGACGAGTATGGCGGAAGTCTGGAAAACCGCTGCCGTTATCCCTTGCGCGTGTTCCGCGCCATGCGTGCCGCCTGGCCGCAAGATAAACCCATGAGCGTGCGCATCTCGGCCCACGACTGGGTCGAGGGCGGCATCACGCCCGACGATGCGGTCGTCATCGCGCGCCTGTTCAAGCAGGCGGGCGCCGACCTGATCGACTGTTCCTCGGGTCAGGTCAGCAAGCTCGAACAGCCCGTGTATGGGCGCATGTTCCAGGCGCCGTTTGCCGACCGCGTGCGCAACGAGGCGGGCATTGCCAGCATGGCCGTCGGCTCGATTTTCGAGGCCGACCATGCCAACAGCATCATCGCAGCCGGGCGTGCCGACCTGTGCGCCGTGGGCCGCCCGCACCTGGCCAACCCGGCCTGGACCCTGACGGAGACGGCGCGCATCGGCTACAGCGGCGCCGGGGCAGGCGCAACCTGGCCGAAACAGTACCGTCCGGGCCAGCAGCAGCTGGAACGCAATCTGCAGCGCGAGCGCCAACTGGCCGCCGCCAATACGGGCCTCACCCCGCAACAGGTGGCCGCGCGGCTGCTGGAAGGATGACATGAACAAGGAACAACTGGATGGCGCATTGGCCGGCAAGCACGCACTGGTGACGGGCGCCGGCAGCGGCATCGGCCTGGCTTGCGCGGGCGCCTTGCTGGACGCGGGCGCCAGGGTCACCCTGGCCGGGCGCGATGGCGCGCGGCTGGCGCGCGCGCACATGCAACTGGAAGAGGCGGGCCACGCGGGCAGGGTGGCCATCTGCGTGCTCGACGTGAGCGTGGAAGCGTCCGTGCAGGCCGGCTTCGCGCAGGCGGCCGCGCATTTCGGCCGCATCGATATATTGATCAGTAACGCGGGCCAGGCGCATGCGGCGCCGTTCGGCAAGACGGACGCCGCCATCTGGCAGCAGATGCTGGCCGTGAACCTGACAGGCGTGTTCCACTGCTGTCAGGCCGCCATGCCCGGCATGCTCGAAGCGGGCTGGGGCCGCATCGTCAACGTGGCGTCGACGGCGGGCTTGAAAGGTTATCGTTACGTCAGCGCCTATGTCGCCGCCAAGCATGGCGTGATCGGCCTGACGCGCGCACTGGCGCTGGAAGTGGCGCCGCGCGGCGTCACCGTCAACGCCGTTTGCCCCGGCTACACGGAAACGGAAATGGTGGCGCAGGCCGTGCAGAACATCGTGCGCAAGACGGGGCGCGGCGAAGACGCGGCGCGCGCGGAACTGGCGGCTAGCAACCCGCAGCAGCGGCTGGTGCAGCCGCAGGAAGTGGCCGATGCGGTGGCCTGGCTATGCCTGCCCGCGTCGGCCGCCATGAATGGACAATCGATCGCCGTCGCCGGCGGTGAAGTCATGTAGACAATGGATAAAATGGACAATGAACGCGACCTTCCGCAGGCCGAACCGGTGCTGGACCTGGCCAGCCGCCTGACGCAGGATCACCACCAGTCGCTCAAGCTGTGGCTGCGCATGCTCTCGTGCACGGTGAAGATTGAAAACGAGGTGCGCACGCGCTTGCGCGCCACCTTCGGCATCACCTTGCCTCGCTTCGACTTGATGGCGCAGCTCGAGCGCTTTCCCGATGGCTTGCGCATGGGTGAACTGTCCAAGCGCATGATGGTCACGGGCGGCAATATCACGGGCATCACCGACCAGCTGGAGCAGGAAAAACTGGTGGCGCGCGTGGTCGATCCGAAGGATCGCCGCTCGTACAGCGTCAAGCTGACGCCAGCGGGCCGGCGCGCGTTCGACGAGATGGCGCGCGTGCACGAAGGCTGGATCGCCGAACTGCTGCACGGCGTGACGCCGGATGACAAAACCCGATTGATCGACCTGCTGTCGCAGATGAAGCAGCAGTTGAATAACACTACCCTTAAGGATTGAGCATGCGCCATCTACCCGGCCAGCCGCAAGACCTGCCTGGCAACCGCGCCAGCTTGGGCCATTACGCCGCGCGGCATTTTCTGTTTTCCGTCGAAAGCGGCGTCGCCACCTTGACCTTGCACCGGCCCGAGCGCAAGAATCCGCTCACCTTCGATTCGTACGCGGAGCTGCGCGAGTTGTTTCGCGCGCTGGCGCATGCGGACGACGTCAAGGCCGTGGTGATCACGGGCAGCGGCGATAATTTCTGCTCGGGCGGCGACGTGCACGACATCATCGGCCCCCTGACGAAGCTCGACATGCCAGGCTTGCTGGCGTTTACCCGCATGACGGGCGACGTGGTGAAGGCCATGCGCGCCTGCCCGCAACCCATCATCGCCGCCATCGACGGCATTTGCGCGGGCGCCGGCGCCATGCTGGCGCTGGCTTCCGATATCCGCATCGGCACGGCGCGCAGCAAGACGGCCTTCCTGTTTACCCGCGTGGGCCTGGCCGGCTGCGATATGGGCGCCTGCGCCTTGCTGCCGCGCGTGATCGGCCAGGGTCGTGCCGCCGAACTGCTGTACTCGGGGCGCTCCTTGCCGGGTACGGAGGCTGAACGATGGGGCTGGCTTAACCGCCTGGTCGAGCCGGAAGAACTGGCGCAGGCGGCGCAGCTGTTCGCCGCCGGCCTGGCCAGCGGCCCCACCTTCGCGCACGGCATGACGAAAAAAATGCTGCAGCAGGAGTGGAACATGGGCGTCGATGAAGCCATCGAGGCGGAGGCGCAGGCGCAAGCCATTTGCATGGCTACCAATGATTTCCACCGCGCTTATCACGCCTTCGTGGCGAAGGAAAAACCCCAGTTCGAGGGCGATTAAGATGAAAAATACACGCGACACGACTTACCTGGACTGGCCGTTTTTCGAAGCGCGCCATGCCGAACTTGAGCGGGACCTCGATGCCTGGGCGGCGCAGCACCTGGATGGCGCCCATGGCGCCGACGTCGATGCGGCTTGCCGCGCGCTGGTGGCGCAACTGGGGCAGGGCGGCTGGCTCGCGCATGCTACCGGCATCGATGGCAAGATCGACACGCGCGCCATTTGCCTGATGCGTGAAACCCTGGCCCGGCACAACGGCCTGGCCGATTTCGCCTTTGCCATGCAGGGCCTGGGTTCGGGCGCCATCGGCCTGTTCGGCAGCGCGCAGAACAAGGCGCGTTATTTGCCCGACGTGGCCAGCGGCAAGCGCATCGCCGCCTTTGCCCTGTCCGAACCGCAGGCCGGCTCCGACGTGGCGGCCATGCAGTGCGCGGCGCGCCGCGACGGCGACGAATATGTGCTCGACGGCGAAAAGACGTGGATCTCGAACGGCGGCATCGCCGACTTTTACGTAGTGTTCGCCCGCACGGGCGAAGCGCCTGGCGCGCGCGGCATCAGCGCCTTCATCGTCGATGCCGACAATCCTGGCCTGGAAATCGCCGAGCGCATTGCCGTCATCGCGCCGCATCCGCTGGCGCGCCTGCGTTTTGCCAATTGCCGCGTGCCCGTGTCGCAGCGCCTGGGCGAGGCGGGGCAGGGCTTCAAGGTGGCAATGGCGACACTGGACGTGTTCCGCACGTCGGTGGCCGCCGCTGCTCTGGGGTTTGCGCGGCGCGCCTTCGATGAAGCGCTGCGCCACGCCACGGCGCGCAAGATGTTCGGCCAGACCCTGGCGGACTTCCAGCTGACGCAGGCCAAGCTGGCGCAGATGGCCACCGGCATCGACGCGGCCGCGCTGCTCACCTACCGCGCCGCCTGGCAGCGCGACCAAGGCCGCAAGGTGACGAAGGAAGCGGCCATGGCCAAGCTGACGGCCACCGAGACGGCGCAGCAGGTGATCGACGCGGCCGTGCAGATGTTCGGCGGCATGGGCGTGGTCAGTGGGCACCCCGTCGAGCGCCTGTATCGTGAAATTCGCGCCTTGCGCATCTACGAGGGCGCCAGCGAGGTGCAGCAATTGATCATCGCGCGCGAACTGCTGCGCGAGGCGAAACACGAATGAATAACCAGGAGAACACGATGCAAGTGCTGCAACCACCGGGGTGGGCCAGGCCGCGCGGCTATGCAAACGGCGTGGCCGCCAGCGGGCGCACGGTGTATGTCAGCGGCATGATAGGCTGGGATGCACAGGGCCAGTTCCATACGGACGACTTCGCGGGGCAGGTGCGGCAGGCGCTGCAAAATATCGTCGCCGTGCTGGCCGAGGCGGACGCCTTGCCCGAGCACATCGTGCGCATGAACTGGTATGTACTGGATAAGAAGGAATATGTGGCGGCATATCCACAAATCGGCGTTGCTTACAGGGAAATCATCGGCAAGCATTTTCCATCCATGACCGCTGTGCAAGTGGCGGGGCTGATCGAGGATAGGGCGAGGGTCGAGATCGAGGTGACGGCGGTGCTGCCCGGCTGAATTTCTGCTATGAAATATTGTGTATTAGCATCTAAATAATAAATATTAAAACATTATCTATCGTGTTATATTTGGCAACCGGAAAATACGCCGGTTTTAAATACTGACAGTCGAGGTAGAGGATGCTCAATAATTTCAGAACGGCAAGAGGTGTGGTGGTGGCGGTGGCTGGTATGGTTTTTTGCCTGGGTGCGCAGGCGGGGCCTGGTAAGTCGCTACTCTCCCCCGGCTATCAGGCGCGGTTGGAAACTTGGCTCGGTGAAGGCCATCTGGCGCTGACGAACATTTACAGCAAGGCAACGGGTGACACCTCGCTCGATTTTCACAAGGCATCCGATGGCAAGGGGCGCACTTTTTCCGTCATGGAGGCCACGAATTCATCGGGCAAGACGTGGCTGGTGGGCGGCTACAATCCACAAAGCTGGAGTTCCACCGATGGCACGCATGTCACCATGGACGACAGCCAGCGTACCGCCTTTTTGTTCAATTTGACGTCAGACTTCATGCTGCCGCAATTGAAGCAGTATTTTAACGGCGACGGTATCGGCAAGGACCAGACCTACAATCAGGCCAATTACGGCCCCACTTTTGGTTACGGGCACGATTTGTATGTGCCGCAAGACCTTACGCATGGCGGCAGTTCCTTTCTCTATACCTATAATTATCTGGGCCAGCCATCGACCGGCGTCAGCCTGCTCGACGGGTCCGTCTGGCATGGGAATGACGTAGTTTTCGGTGCCATCCAGGTATTTTCCATCAGCGCCGTGCCGGAACCTGCCACCTATGGACTGGTTCTGGCAGGATTGCTTGTGTTGCTGGTGCGCCAGCGCGGCAGGGTGGCGGCACGCGTTGTCTGACGGGGCACTGCTCGCTTGTCACGCTGTTAATGGCAAGCGCTTCCCTGTATAATGCCGCTGCGCGTGTCGCCATCGTACAATGGATAGTACAAGGTCCTCCTAAGACTTAAATGCAGGTTCGATTCCTGCTGGCGACACCACGTTTCCACGCAACGCGCGTCGGCAGCCTGTGATAATCCAGGCGGTAATTACTGGTCGATGGCGATTGAAGTCCAAGTTATCGGTACAATGCGTGCTTCATTCATCTAATCGGCGGCTGTTTTGCACACCACGCGGTGTGCGCGAGACGGCGCCCGAGCACTCTTACTCATTATGGCTGTCATTTCTCTTTCATCGGCGCAACTTGCGTTCGGTCACGTCGCGCTGCTCGATCACGCGGAATTTTCACTGGAAACCACGGAGCGGGTCGGCCTGATCGGCCGCAACGGCACGGGAAAATCTTCGCTGTTGAAGGTTATTTCGGGCAAGTTCAAGCTCGATGACGGCTTGCTGGTGATGCAACAAGGCATCAAGATCGCCTATGTGGAGCAGGAGCCACAATTTGATCCGGACATGTCCGTATTCGACGCCGTCGCCTCCGGCATGGGCGAATCGCAGGCATGGCTGAAGGAATACGATGCGTTGACGGGCCAGTTTGGCCAGGGTAATGACGACGAATTGATGGAGCGCATGCACGATATCCAGGTAAAACTCGATGCGGCCGATGCGTGGAGCTTGCCAAACAAGGTGGAAACCGTGCTCGACCGTTTGAATTTGACGGGCGACATGCTGATGAAAACCCTGTCGGGCGGGATGCAAAAGCGCGTGGCCCTGGCGCGCGCGCTGGTGTCGGCACCCGACGTGTTGCTGCTCGATGAGCCCACCAACCATTTGGACTTCAGCTCCATCCTGTGGCTGGAAGGCTTGTTGCGCGACTTCAAGGGTAGCGTGCTGTTCATTACCCATGACCGATCCTTCCTCGACAACGTTGCCACGCGCATCATCGAGCTCGACCGCGGCCGCTTGCTGTCGTATCCGGGCAACTTCACGGCTTACCAGACCCGCAAGGCGGAGCAGCTGGAAATCGAAGAAGTGGAGAACGCCAAGTTCGACAAGTTCCTGGCGCAGGAAGAAGTGTGGATACGCAAGGGCGTCAAGGCGCGCCGCGTGCGCGACGAAGGCCGCGTGCGCCGCCTGGAAGCGCTGCGCCTGACGCGCAATGCGCGCCGCGACCAGCAGGGACAAGTCAAGCTGGACGTATCGGCCGGCGAACGCTCGGGCAAGATCGTGGCGGATCTGGAAAACGTCTCGAAGATTTATGGCGACAAAGTCATCGTCAAGGATTTCAGCGCTACCATCTTGCGCGGCGACAAGGTCGGCCTGATCGGCGCCAACGGCGCCGGCAAGACCACCTTGCTGAAGATGATCCTGGGCCAGGAAGAGTCGGACACGGGCACCATCCGCCTGGGCACCAAGCTGCAAGTGGCGTATTTCGACCAGATGCGCACGCAGCTAAACGAAGAGGCAAACCTGATGGAAACCATCGCGCCAGGCAGCGACTGGGTTGAGATCAATGGCCAGCGTCGCCACGTGATGACTTACCTGAACGACTTCCTGTTCGCGCCGGAACGTGCCCGTTCGCCCGTCAAGTCGCTGTCCGGTGGCGAGCGTAACCGTTTGCTGCTGGCGCGCCTGTTCGCCAAGCCGGCCAACGTGCTGGTGCTCGATGAGCCGACCAATGACCTGGATATCGATACCCTGGAATTGCTGGAAGAGTTGCTGGAAGAATACACCGGCACCGTCTTCCTCGTCAGCCATGACCGCACCTTCCTCGACAACGTGGTCACGCAAGTGATCGTCGCCGAAGGCGAGGGCAAGTGGCGCGAATTCGTCGGCGGTTACACGGACTGGGAGCGCGTGCGCACCTTGCCTATCGCCACGGCGCCAGCCAGCAAGCCGGTGGTGAAGGTCGATGCTGCCGCACCGGCCGCCAAGCAGAAAAAGCTCAGTTACAAGGAACAGCGCGAGCTGGAAGAGTTGCCTAAACTGATCGCCAAGCTGGAAGATGAGCAATCGGTGCTGGCCGCCGAACTGTCGCACCCGGACTTTTACAAGAAGACGCCGGCCGAAGGCAAGCGCCTGAACGCGCGCGTGGCCGAGATCGAAGGCAAACTGCTGGAAGCGCTGGAAAAGTGGGAACAGATCGAGGCACGCGCCAACGGTTGATGCTTTTTGCCTACCCTGTTGTAATTAAGTTAGAATATTTGCCACGGCAACAGTTCCGCTTGATATAATTATATAATTATATTTATTACATCGGAGGATGCATGTTTGTCATGAAAAACACGCGTTCCGGACCACGGCGTCCGGCGTGTGGTTCCACCTCCGGTGCGCATCAACATGTTTGACCGCGCCGCCTTGCCACGGGTAGCGCCATTCCTGGCCTACCTCTCCTTCATCTTCATCGCCGACATGCTCGGTCGCCTGGGCGTTGCCGCGCAGGATTTGCGCTGGCTGTACGCTGTCAAGATCGGCGTCGTACTGGGCATGTTGTTGTACTGGCGCCGCAGTTACACGGAATTACGGTGGACGCCGCTGGGCGCGCGCGCTATGGCCGTGGCGTTGGCCACCGGGCTTGTTGTTTTTCTGTTGTGGATTAACCTTGATGCAGGCTGGATGATGATCGGCAGTGCCGAGGGCTTTGATCCGCGCAATGATGGTCAGATCGAATGGAGTCTGGTGGTGCTGCGCATCGCTGGTGCGGCCCTGGTGGTGCCCGTGATGGAAGAGCTGTTTTGGCGCTCCTTCCTGTTGCGTTGGATCGACGCCCCTGATTTCCTGAAATTTCAGCCACGCCTGGCCAGCGCCAAGGCAATTGTTGTCAGCGTGGTACTGTTTGGTTTTGAACACAATTTATGGCTGGCTGGCATCGTTGCTGGCGCCGCGTATAGCCTGCTGTACATGCGTAGCCAATCGCTGTGGTCGCCTATTCTTGCGCACGGCGTGACGAATGGCGTACTAGGTCTCTGGATTATTTCTGGTGGATACTGGACTTACTGGTAATATTGCCAACTAACTGTTTGCTCTTTCAAAGACAATACCCATGTTGAATTCCTTGCCTCATAGCCCAGCCTCTGCCGGACAACCTAGAATGCAACGCAAGCGATTGGCCTTGGCCATGGCAAGCATCTTGCCTGCGTCGCTGATGCTGCTTGGTGGCGTGACCTGCAGCGTACCGGTCTGGGCGGCGATCAGCGACACGATTTCCCCCTTCATTGCGACAACTTATTCATATGATAATAATTTGTTCCGGCTGGACGACAGTGCTGCCGGTTTCGACGGTACGCGTTCCGATACTTCGCGCCAGGTGCAAGCGGGATTTCTGATCAGGCGGCCGATCGGGCGGCAACTGTTGACGGGCCAGGTAAAGTGGTCGCGCGTCTATTTCGATCACTTTGATCAGCTCGACTATACGGGCAAAGACTACCTGGCCGACCTGGAATGGCATATTGCCAATCATCTCGAAGGCCATGTGGGCGGCAGTTATTCGCAGACCCTGACACCGTTCAGCGACTTGCAAAGCACGGAGCGCAACTTGCGTACGACACGCCGTGAATATGTCAATGGCGGCTGGCGCTTTCATCCCAGCTGGCGCGTGCGCGGCGGTTTTTCGCGCGACAAATACACCTATGATGCCATCGCGCAGAAATTTTCGGAGCGCCAGGAAGATGCATACGAGCTCGGCCTTGATTACCTGCCGGCCAGCGAGAGCCGCATCGGGGTCCAGTTGCGCCATCTGAAAGGCACGTATCCTAACCGGGCCAGCCTGGCCGCCTTTGGTGTGGAACAAGGGTATGAGCAGGATGAGGTCAAGGCCAATATCTATTGGCGTGTTAGCGGCATTACGCAAGTGCAGTTGCTCGGCGGCTGGGTGAAGCGCAAAAACCAGCTGTTCAGCGGACGCGATTCCAGTGGCGCCAACGGACGCGTGATCGTGTATTGGGCGCCGCTGGGAAAAGTACGGTTTACTGGCAGCCTGTGGCATGAGTTTGCCGCCGTGGAAAATTCATTGATTACCAGCAGCTTGAATAACGGCGCCAGCCTGGCAGCGGCCTGGGATATTTCCGCCAAGGTCAGGATGGATGCCCAGGTGCGGCGCGAGAAGCGCGATTTTTCCGCCGTAAGTGGTCTGTCCTTGCCCGTCGATGTCAGCGATACGACCCGCACCGCGACCGTGGGCCTGACGTATGCGCCACGTCCGAATATCCAGTTGGGCGTGAATGCCTTCCGTGACACACGCCGAGGTGCGCCGCTTATTAATACCAGCAGTTATCACGCTAATGGCATTTCCTTCAATGCCAGTGCGCAGTTCTGAAGAGCATCATGACGGTTAATGATATACCCCTGATTTCGTTTTTCCAGCGCGTGCTTGACCCTGTGATCATCATGGGAACGCTCTATTTGCTGTCAGTACTGTCGGGTACGCCGTTTACTGGCTACTCCCTGGTACTGATGATATTGGCTTTTTTTATTTCCTCGTCGGTATTCCAGTATGTCGATCCGTACCGGACCTGGCGCAGCGGCCGCATGCTAGCTTATGCCCGCGATGTCTTCGTCGGCTGGGCGATCACCGCGCTGATCCTCGTGTTTCTGGGCTCCGCCACGGGCCTGGCGTTCCATTACAGCCACGACCTGGTCATGGCCTGGTTCCTGCTGACGCCGTTCGTGCTGCTGGCTAGCCATCTGGCGGCGCGGCGTGTCGTCGCGGATCCGGGGCGTGATAGCGAGGTGCGTTCCGTGGTGATCATCGGTGCCAATGATGCCAGTTTAAAATTTGCCAGCACGGTGGAGCGCAATCCCAACCTGTTCATGCAGGTGCGGGGCTTCTTTGATGACCGTACCGATGACCGCTGGCCGGAGAAGATGCGTGAACCCATGCTGGGCAAGATGGCCGACATCGCCGTCTATGTCCGCGAACATAATATCAAGATGATATTCATCAGCCAACCAATTTCCGCCCAGCCGCGCATCCGTAAAATGCTCGATGAATTGCAGGATACGACCGCATCCGTGTATTTCTTGCCGGATATCTATATCTTCGACCTGATGCAGGCGCGCTTCGACAATGTAGGCGGCATGCCGGTGATCGCTATTCGCGAGTCGCCGTTCACTGGTTTTAACAGCATGGTCAAGCGTGGGAGCGATATCGTACTGGGCTTGCTGATCCAGATTATGCTGTTGCCGGTGATGCTGGTCATCGCCATCGCCGTCAAGATGACATCGAAGGGGCCCGTGATTTTTCGTCAGCGCCGCTACGGCCTGTATGGCGAGGAAATTATCGTGTATAAATTCCGTTCGATGACGGTCAGCGAGGATGGTGACAAGGTCGTGCAAGCCACCAAGCACGACCAGCGCGTCACGCCCATCGGTGGTTTTTTACGCCGCAGTTCGCTTGACGAATTGCCGCAATTTATTAATGTATTGCAAGGGCGCATGAGTATTGTCGGTCCCCGTCCACATGCGGTGGCGCATAACGAGCAGTACCGTAAATTGATCAAGGGCTACATGTTGCGCCACAAGGTCAAGCCCGGCATCACGGGGTGGGCCCAGGTCAACGGTTTGCGTGGCGAAACGGAGACGTTGGACAAGATGGAAGCGCGCATCCATTTTGACCTCGATTACCTGCGTAACTGGTCACTGTGGCTCGATTTGTGGATCATCATGCGGACCGTGAAAGTCGTGCTGAAGCGTGACAATGCGCATTGATTGCAGTCGGGTGGAAAATGATGTGCGATTTAGTTTGCGCTCAGTCAATACGCGATAAAATATGCCCAGTCAGGTAGCGTTGTGTGCAGTCAGGTATAACCCAGGTGGAGGGTAGCTCGGTGATACGTTCAAACGTCAACGACAGAGTGCACTGGCAATGCATGCTCCCAGTGTCACGGCCGCCCATATGGGGGCAGCCTATCTCATCATTGTCGCTGAGCGGACGTTTCTTGCGACCTGCATGCCCCTTGAATCGGCCTCATCCTCGCCGTCATCCGCTGTTAGCGGCCCCCAAGTTCAGCCGCTTGTGATCAAGATGTATTACGAGCCCAGGCGCTATCGCTCTGAACCGATCCACATTGAAGAGTATTTTCTCTTGTGTAACTTATTTATTGGCTCGACAATGGAAATAGTTGTATTAAAAGCCTCCTAGTAGATTTTTAAGCAAAAATGTTTCCATATTGGCTTGCATCTTGTGTATCATATTTACAATATTAATAATTGTTTGCATAGCTTGCTAGTCGCTGATGACTTGTGTCATTTTGGTAAAACGATATGTCTGTGCTATCGCGCTGCGTTGCAATAAATTGTTTTTTTAATAATGAATCCGAAGGAGTAATCTTGAATCATTTTCACAACTCTCGTTTGACTATGCCCAAGCCAGCCGGCAACACCCGATTGTTGTGCGCTGTGCTGGTGCTTTTTGCTGCTGCCGGGTTGTCCGCTTGCGGAGGTAAGGAAAAAAAGGCCGGTCAGGCATTGGCGAGCGTTAACGGCGAGGAAATTACAGTACTGCAGCTGAATGAGGAATTGCAGCGTGCCAATGTTCCTGCAGTGCAACAGGAAGCGGCCAGCAAACAATTGCTGGAATCGTTGATCGACCGCCAGCTATTGCAGAACGAGGCGATCAAGGACAAGATCGACCGTGATCCGAAGGTCGTGCAAGCCGTTGAGCGTGCCAAGGCGCTGATCGTTGCTCAAGCCTATATGCAAAAACGCATAGGCGCCATCAACAAGCCCTCGTCGGCGGAAGCGGAAGATTACTTTAACAAGAATCCTCAGTACTTTAGCCAGCGCAAGCAGTTCGACATGCGTGAACTGATCATCGCTTCGTCCGACATGAATGATGGCTTGAAGAAGGCGATGGATGACGCGAAAACGCTGGAAGAGGTTGCGGCATGGCTGGATGCCAACAAGGTCAAATATGGGCGTACGCAACTGTCGCGCACCAGCGCTGACCTCGCGCCTGAATTGAGCAGCAAACTAGCCGGGATGCCAAAAGGCCAGTTGTTCATCATCCGCGAAGGTGATCGTACCCTGCTCATTTCCCTGGCCGACATCAAGGACAACCCCGTGACGCTGGCGCAGGCGGCGCCGCAGATCGAACAGTTCCTTTTCAATAAGAAGAACAAAGAGGCCGCGGACGCCGAGTTGAAGCGTTTACGCGCCAGCGCCAAGATCGAGTATCTGAACAAGACGGACAAGCCGGCATCGGCTTCGGCGTCCGCCTCAGCCGCTGTTGCCGCTTCAGTGCCAGTGGTGGCGCCAGCGGCGCCGGCGGCCGACAATAGCGACGTGAATGCGCGCGGCGTGGCAGGCCTGAAGTAAGAGCAGGCAGGGATCTTTCGGATTTAACAGAAGTTTTTAAAAGGATAGAGCAAATCATGAAACGACTTGCGATGTGGGCAGCCGCCGTACTGATGGCTTGCAGTGTTGGTGTGGCAGGAGCCGCCGAGGTGTTGCTTGGCGCCGGTGATGTATTGAAAATTTCCGTGTATGGCAGTCCAGATTTGGGTTTGGAGACACGTGTCAGCGAGGCCGGCAGCATTACCTTTCCGCTGGTTGGCAGTGTTGCCGTAGGGGGCCTGTCGGTTGCGGCTGCGGAAAAGAAACTGGGGCAGGCGCTGGAGAGCGGTGGCTTTCTGCGCAAGGCACAGGTCAATATCATTGTCACTGCCCTGCAAAGTCAGCAAGTGTCCGTGCTGGGGCAAGTCAATCGCCCGGGCCGGTATCCGATTGAAGGCAAGCGCAGCCTGCTCGATATCCTTGCCATGGCAGGCGGCCAGAATACGGATGGAGGTGACGTCGTTAGCCTGATCCGCAAGCGCGGCGGCACCACCACTAAGGAAACCATCGATATCGTCGATATGATGCGCAGCGCCGATCTGGCCCGCGATTTCGACCTGACCGGCAACGATGTGCTGTACGTCGAACGGGCGCCACGGTTTTACATTTATGGCGAAGTGCAGCGTCCTGGGGCGTTCCGCCTGGAACGCTCGATGACGGTGCTGCAGGCCTTATCCGTTGGTGGTGGATTGACGCAGCGCGGCACCGAGCGTGGCGTACGCATCAAGCGCCGCGATGCGGCAGGTGTCATGCAAATAATCGACGCCAAGCATGACGACATCATCCAAATCGATGACGTGGTGTATGTCAAAGAAAGCTTGTTCTAAGCTGCGTAGTTCCGGCGCTATGGCCAGGCTGGCTTTGTTTATTAATATGAGAGTTGACCATGAATTTCCACCAGTTTCTGCTCGTCTTGCTTGCCCGCAAACGGATTTTACTATTCACTTTGCTTATCACAGTCGGGGCGACGATGGTGGTGAGCCTGCTGTTGCCCAAGACGTATAAAGGCACGGCATCCCTCCTGATCAACTACAAGGGCGTCGATCCCGTCACGGGCTTGGCATTGCCGATGCAGTTGTTGCCAGGTTATATGGCGACGCAAATTGATATTATCAGCAGCAAGAATGTGGCGCTGAAGGTCGTGGATAATTTGCGTCTGGCGGACAATCCTGCCGTCGTTGCCCAGTTTAATGAAGCCACGCAAGGCAAGGGCACCGTGCGCGATTGGTTGGCGGATCTGCTGCTGGCGAAGCTGGAGATCGTACCGTCGCGCGAAAGCAGCGTGGTCGATATCAGTTTCAAGGGTAACGATCCGCAGTTTGTCGCCGTTATTGCGAATGCATTTGCCGATGAATACCAGAAAACCAGCATTCAGCTGAAAGTCGACCCCTTGAAAAAAGTGGCCGTTTATTTCAATGAGCAAACGAAGCTGCTGCGCGACAGTCTCGAAGTGGCGCAAAGCCGCCTGTCGAAGTACCAGCAGGAGCATGGCATCGTCAGTGTCGATAACCGTCTTGACGTTGAATCGAATCGCTTGAATGACCTGTCGGCACAGCTCGTGGCCGCACAAGGACAGGCGATGGAAGCATCCTCGCGTCAGCGCATGGCCGAAGGCAATGCCGGTTCCGAGTCGCCGGACGTGGCGTCGAACCCGTTGGTGCAGAATCTGAAGTTGAGCTTGGCAACGGCTGAATCGAAGCTGGCCGAGATGGCGCAGCGTCTGGGACGCAATCATCCCCAATATGAAAGCCTGAACGCCGAAGTCGAGCGCATGCGCCGGGAATTGGCGGACGGCACGCGCGTGACGTCGAGCTCGGTGAGCAAGAATGCCGGTATCCTGCAGCAGCGCGAAGGCGCCGTGCGTGCGGCACTGGCGGCGCAAAAGGACAAGGTTCTGGAATTGAACCGTACCCGTGACGAAATGGGCGTCTTGCAAAAAGATGTGGAAAGTGCCCAGCGCGCCTTCGATATCGCCTCGCAACGCTTCTCGCAAACCCGTATCGAGGGGCAATCGGAGCAGTCGGATATCTCCCTGCTCAACCCTGCCGTGGCACCGATCAGGCCGGCCGGTCCGAAAGTGATGTTGAACACGTTGTTGGCCCTGTTTCTGGGCGGCTTGCTGGGCGTGGGGTTTTCCTTGCTGGCCGAGATGCTGGACCGTCGCGTACGTTCCGAAGCCGATTTGAGCGATTTGTTGCAGTTGCCTGTGCTTGGCTCGATCGACTGGAGCGCGCCGACGCGTCCGCGCTTGAACCGCTTCAAATCGTTGTTGCCCCGCAGCTTGCGTCTTAATTAAGTATTGGAAATAATATGAATCCAGCATTGCAACCGCTAGTATCCGCGGCGCCGCGGACGGCCGATTCCAGCATCGGTGGGCTTTTGCTCGCATCAGGCAAGATTACGCCGGAAAGTGCCGAACGTGTCCTGCGCATGCAAAAGGAATTGGGCATACGTTTCGGCGAAGCTGCCCAGCGCCTGGGTCTGGTGACGGAGGCGGATATCCAGCAAGTCCTGGCGCGTCAGTTCGACTATCCCTATCTGCAACAGGGGGAGGGCAGGTATTCCGACAAGCTGATCGCCGCTTATCAGCCATTCAGCCCGCAAGTGGAAACGCTGCGCGCCATCCGCAGCCAGCTGATGCTACGCTGGATGGCGTTGGGCCGCAAGTCGCTGGTGGTTGTGGGCGTCAACGGTGGCGATGGTACCAGCCTGTTCGCGGCCAACCTGGCTGTGGTATTTTCCCAGTTGGGCGAACAGACTTTGCTGGTCGACGCAAATCTGCGCAACCCCAGCCAGCACGAGATATTTGGCCTTGCCGGACGGCAGGGCTTGTCGGATATCCTGGCGGGACGTGCCGAGCGCGATGTCATTACGCGTATCGAATCGTTCGTCGATCTGTCCGTGCTGGGGGCCGGCACCTTGCCGCCGAATCCCCAGGAACTGTTGAGCCGCCCCGCGTTTTCTTCCCTGCGCACGGAACTTGAGTCGTCTTACGATGTGGTGCTGTACGACTCGGCAGCCTTTTCACTGGGCTCCGATGCGCTGGCCCTGGCCGCCCGGACTGGCGGCGTCCTGCTGGTGGCGCGCAAGAACCACACGCCTGTCGGCGACATCAACGCCATGACCGAACAGATGCTGCACAGCGGCGCACAAGTGGTCGGCTCGGTACTGGTCGATTTCTGATGAATACGAGCACTCGGCCGAACTTGGCGTCCGTCTTGCCGCGGCGCGACCAGTTGCTGGAATGGTTGCCTATTGTCATTGGTTTTGCGGCACTGTATATCCCGTCATTTTATACCCTGTTTACTGGTATATGGATGACCGAAGAGCAGGCGCATGGGCCGATTATCCTGGTACTTTCAGTCTGGCTCATCTGGCGCCAACGCGAGCAGATATTGGCTGTTGCCCAGCAAGACCGTGCATCCGTAGCCGGCTGGCTGCTTTTTATCGCCGCGCTGCTGCTTTATATCGCCGGTCGTTCGCAGCAGATTCTTGCCTTCGAGATTGGCTCATTCGTCATGATCACGGCAGCCATCCTGGTGCTCAAGCTGGGAGTGGGAGCGCTGCGAGCCGCCTGGTTCCCATTCTTTTTCATGTTGTTCATGATTCCGTTACCAAGCTCGGTTGTCAGTACCTTAACGTTACCAATGAAGATGGCCGTCTCGTATGTATGTGAGCATATTCTGTTTTGGGCCGGCTATCCGATCGCACGTACAGGTGTGATCCTGCAAATTGGCCAGTATCAGCTTTTGGTCGCCGATGCCTGTGCCGGGCTACAAACCTTGCTCACGCTGGAAGCCTTGGGTTTGTTCTACCTGAATCTGGTGCGCCATACCTCGGCTATCCGCAATATCGGTCTGGCGATCCTGATTATTCCTATTTCCTTTACGGCCAATGTCATGCGCGTCGTGGCATTGACGTTGATCACTTATTATTTTGGCGATGCGGCAGGGCAGGGTTTCCTGCATGGTTTCGCGGGGATGGTGCTGTTCGTGAGTGCCTTGGTACTGATTTTGAGTCTGGATTCTTTACTGCAATGGTTAGCGCGACACTGGAACGCCCGAAAGGTGGCATCATGAGGAAAAGTTCGATAATGGGTCTGATCATGGGTAGTTTGATGCTGATCGCTGCCCTTTGCACCAAGGCCGTCACGCCAACATTGCGTCTGTCCGATACGCGCCCGAAAATCATCCTCGCCACGGCGATTCCAACGAAGTTTGGCGATTGGCAGGAGGATGCAAGTCAGGTCGCCGCAGTGGTCAATCCTACCACTGTCGCAGAACTCAATAAAATCTACGCTGAAACCTTGTCGCGCACTTATGTTAATCGGCAAGGCAATCGGATTATGTTATCGATTGCCTATGGCACTGACCAACGCGATAACCTGTCCGTACATTTCCCGGAAGGTTGTTATGGCGGCCAGGGCTTTGCAGTCGGTCAAACCAGCCAAGTCGTCTTGCCGACGGTCGCAGGAAGTATTGCGACGTCGCGTACAGTGGCAACGCTTAATTCCCGCGTCGAACCTATTACATATTGGGTTGTCGTTGGCGACAAGGCAGTACCCAATTCATGGGAAGTCAAAAAAGTCAAACTGGCTTACGCACTGCAGGGCATGATTCCTGATGCGACATTGATGCGTGTGTCGAGTATCGGCGAGGATATCGACCAAGGTTACCAACTGCAGCAAGCATTTATAGATCAGTTGTTGCAATCCATGCCACCCGACTTGCGCGACCATTTTTCTGGTACCTCGCACTAAGGTAATCCCGGCATAGGCGCTGTGCGCGATTGGCTGGCATAGCTCGTCGCTATAGCAGACAGCACTTCTGGCGGTTCACATTATTGAGTCCAGCGTACGCGCTGTGCATGGAATACATATGAGTTTTTCTTTCCATAAACTGGGTTTGAAAGCAGGCAATACGCGGGATGCGCAGTCCACGCGTCGCAAGGCCAGGAAGGGCATGCCTGTCTTTACTGCTTTCCTGTTAGCCCTGGCTGGATTGGCGACGGCGCTTTTGCTTGGCATGGTCATCGCCCTGGGGGCGATTCAGCTAACGATCATGTTGGCTGGCTTGTTAATCTTTATACCAATCCTGCTGTTTGTCGATACTAAAAAACTATTGCCACTGTTGTTTGTGGTTGTGTTTTTTGCATCTGGCACGGCACAATATTTTTTCAATCTGCGTCTGGCAACCTGGATGGCCAGCGGCTTGGCTGCGCTCTTCTTCGCACGGACGATTCTGGAAAAGACGCTGGCCAATCAATTGCTCAAGGATCAGGTCGGTGAAAGCTTTGCCGGCGCCACGCGTATAGTTGTCGCAGCCTGGATTTATCTGGCGTTTTATGCGTTTAGTATTTTTATGGGGCATGCATCAACCGCTCAGTTAATTTCCGTTCTACGTTTTTGTTTGCCCATGTTTGGCGTTCTTTTTGCTATGTACTGGTTTGAATGGTCTGATCGGCGTTTACTTGTCCTGTGGGGAATGATCGTGGTGATTGCGCTGGCACAGCTGCCATTAGCTCTCTACCAACATTTTTTTAATATAGCTACCATGGGCTGGGATAGCGTAGTGGGTTCTTTCGGTGGCAACATGAGCCCGGTACTTGTGCTGTTTACCGTTGTGGCGATGCTCTACGTGCTAGCGCGTTGGGTACAAGGCATCACTCCTGTTTCGCATGTAGTTGGCATGTTTATCATTGGCCTGGCTATTATTCTGCTGGGCGAAGTGAAGGCGGTCTTTATTTGGCTACCTTTTGGGGTGTTCTGGGTGGTGCGGCGTAAGGTGTTGAAAAATATCCTGGTTTTCGTGATGTTCGTGGCCTTGATGTGCAGTATCAGCTCTGGCATCTTCATGGCTTACCATGCTTTGTACTGGGGGAACCATACGAAAACTGACACCATGGAAGAAAAGATTAACAGTGTCGGCGGGTATGTGGTGGATCCCAATGGCATCAATTATGTTACAGGGGAAATTAGTCGCGGTGCCTCGTTGGTATTGTGGTATCTGGATCCGGTTCCAAGTATCCAGGAACGCTTGATTGGTTACGGTCCCAGCGCAAGTTCAACGAGCCAGAACGTCGGGCGTGGCTATGTCGCGGCACGTTATCGTAATTTGCAACTTGGCGCTACTGGACTGGCGAGCTTGCTGTGGGATGTGGGAATCCTGGGCACCTTGGCCTATCTTTCCATTTTTATATTGGGGATACTGCAAGGCGCGCGTTATGTGGCGCGCAGCCAGGCCGGTCCCGAGCGGCTGGCAATGGCTGATGCCAGTACTGTGACCCTGATATTGCTTGTAAGTACGCTGATCTACAATCGGACCATGATTGATGAACCCGCCATACAGTTGCTGTGCTATTTTTCGCTAGGATGTATCGTTCAATTTTCTCGCTACGGCAAACCTGTCACTAATACGGCGAAGGTGCATTCTCAGTCCATGCCGGGCCAGACTCCGCATGGCGTTCTGGCATGACTGTATCGAGCAAGGTATTTAATAATCTGCTCAAAAATAGCTCCATGATGTTCTTGCTGAATGTGGCTGGAGCCGGAGTGAGCGTTATTACCATTCCTGTCATGCTTGCCATTGCCGGCGTGGAGTCATATGGTCATTTGGTACTTGTGCAATCGATCGCCCTGGCTGTATTTACCGTCTGCGGATTTCAGTACTGGCAAGGGATGCTGATAGTCATGCCGGGGCACAGTATTGATGCCGCCACTTTGCGTATTGCCGTTGTAAGAAGTCTAGGCTATGAAATGCTCTCGATGGCTGCTGTCATACTGGTGGTGGCGGGGCTGACTCTATTTTCCTTGCCTCAATTAAAAGAGTTTTCCACTGTAAATTTATTATTATTATCCCTGGCTGCGATTTTCCCCGTCATTGGCACCCATAACGCATACTTCCGGTTGGTCAATCAATACAAGGTATTGATGTATGCAGGTTTCCTGGCCAATTTACTCAAGTTGCTTGTATTGGTCGTAGTGTCCCGCTATCAGCCTACGCTGTCGAGTATGGTGCTGGCCTACACACTGCCGGAGGTCATCCGGTGTATTGTGTTGTTTGTGCTAATTTTTCGCAATCGTAGCGGTATTGAAGGTACTTTGCCCGGCACTGATTTGCGCCCGGCACGCCTGGTCGAGGTGGGAAAGTGGGGGACCTTGCAGGCGATCTGTGACTTACCTGTGGCGCAACTCGACCGCATCATCATTGGATTGACGCTGCCGGGTTACAACTTGGGTGTTTATAGTATCTTGAAGCGGATCTATGCGCTGGTCAATATGGCTACGGCGCCGTTTTATTCGACATCGATTCCCGAGTTTGCCGCTTTTGCCAATGCCGGCGATCTGAAGGGGGCGTTCGAACTGTGGATAAAAACGATGAAGATGCTGTTTGTGGTAACGGCTTCTGCCGGTGCCATCTGTTATTTGAGTAAATTTATCTGGATGCCATTGGTGTTTCCTGTACTGCAGGATTATGTGCTGGAATTCGCCGTGGTTCTCTTTACAGCCGTGATGGCGGGCACTTTCGTGACAACGCATTCGTTTTACTGGGCGTTGGGAAAATTGCGTCAATCAACGATTATCTCAGTAGCTACAAATCTCCTGTATTTGGTGGAGTTGTCAATATTGACGATGTATTTCGGCCTGTCTGGTGCTGTACTTTCCTTTTTGATTCACGTCACATTCGTTGCTGCAATCAAAATTATCTTGCTACGAAAAATTGCTCTGAGAAATCAATGATTCCTAAAGTTATACATTACTGCTGGTTTGGTCGGGGTGAGATGAGTGTATTGCATCGCCGCTGTGTTGATTCATGGAAGAAATATTGTCCAGAGTATGAGTTGAAGTTATGGAACGAGGATAATGCCAATATAGACAATGATTATTGTCGAGAAGCCATTATTCAAAAAAAATGGGCGTTCGTTGCCGATTGGGTGCGCTTTGACGTCCTCTCCAAATATGGTGGTATCTACCTTGACACGGATTTGGAGTTGATTACTTCGCTCGATCTCTTGCTCAACTTGCATGGATGTCTGATGGCCCGCGAAACCTGCAAGGATGTGGGAGCGGGCTATGGCACCGGCTTTCTCGCATGCGAAGCCGGCAATCCTGTGATGATAACTGCCCGTGAACTTATTTTGGGTGAGTTGATAAGGCAGCGCCTTTTTGCCACATCACCGGTGGTGCTAAAAAAAGCGGTGGAACTTGATCTCGGCGGGAATAGCACGCAACTGGATCCAGTTACTTTTTATCCGTTTAATCCGTATGACCGCAACAACTCGCAGAACGCCATGCAGTTAATGTACAGCGATATTACTTCTCAGACTATTGGTATCCATCACTACGGTCTGAAAGCATCATGGGTGGACAGCCGCGTCAAGCGACTGATCTTCAAGATAGTCAAACGCATGGCGTTGCAGCGTCGTTGGGATATTTCTTTTAGACCATTTGACCACGTAAGCAGTATTGCTAATGCAACGTAATGATACTGGGCCGTATTTCTATATTTGTTCTGAAAGTAATAATGGACGTTGTAAGTTTTTTGCCTGCCATGGCGAGTCTGCTGCTGGCATTACTTTGTTGTGCTCTCATTGCTAAAAGATGGGGAGCGCCACCACTTGCCGGACGCTATGCGTCAATCGATGGCTTGCGTGGTTACCTGGCATTTTTTGTATTCTTGCACCATGGTTGCATATGGTACTTTTATGTGCGCTACGGCGCATGGAATGTGCCGCCATCGGCTCTTTATACGAATTTTGGACATGCCAGTGTCGCCATGTTTTTCATGATTACCGGTTTCTTGTTTTATGCAAAATTACTCGCTGCGCGTAGTAGGGGAGTCGACTGGGGGAAGCTGTATGTCTCCCGGATTTTGCGACTGACACCGCTGTATCTGTTTGCCATGGTGCTCTTGTTTATTACCGTCGCTTGTCTTTCTGGTTTTCGCAGGCAAGAAACATTGCCCGCATTATTGATGCATGCCGCACAATGGCTAATGTTTACTTCCCTGGATGCACCAGATCTGAACGGCATTAAAAATACTACACACATTATGGCAGGCGTCACATGGTCGCTGCCTTACGAATGGCTGTTTTATCTTTTGTTGCCATTATTGGCTTTACCCCTGCGCATCATGCCGCCGTGGCCATATTTGCTGACGAGTACCTTGGTGTTTTTGAGCGTGCTGACAGCCGCGATAATAAGACAGGCCCCTGTTCACCACTTTTTGGCATTCTTGGCGGGAATGACTGCTGCCGTACTAGTCCTTTCACCTACCTTTTGCCGACTTTGTGAAAGCCGACTTGCAAGCATTTTCACTGTTGTCTGTATCGGCACCGCCTGCCTGGCCTTCGCTTCTGCGCATGAGTTTGGATCATTATTGCTTCTATCCATAGCTTTTGCAATGATTGCGGGCGGGGCCAGCATATTTGGCGTTCTGCATACTGCCGTATCACGCACTTTTGGTGAATTCGCATACAGTATTTACTTGTTGCATGGTTTGTTGCTGTTCGTGACGTTTCATTTTGTAATTGGCCGCGAGCGTGCCATGACATTTTCTCCCTTGTTGCATTGGTCAATCATCTTATTGTTGACCCCGTTACTAGTATGCATTTGCTTCATGACATTTAGACTCATCGAGCAGCCGGGTATGCGACATGTCAATGCTGTAACAGCATATTTTCGCCGGATATCCCGCCATGCCAAATCAAGTGTCTGACTCGCTTGCCGCCCAAAGCGTGGCCGATGCCCGCTACCAAAGGAATCGCGTTTGGATCGTCGTGGGCAAGCAGTAGCCCAGTAATGGCGGCATGTCGCTCCGATTGCCAACTATCGTTCCCGATGTGCTTGCTCGCAAGGCCTGGAATGCCTGCTACTTGAGAGGCGAATTTTTTAACCTTCGTTAGTCGAGCTAGTCTATGCAGAGAATTCCTTCGAACACATCAATCTGGCTCAATGTCATGCGCGCCTTGTCAGCCCAAGCTGTTGTTATCGGGCATGCCAATTACCTGTTCTTTGACCACGCCGCAGGTACAACTGGTGCGCTTGCATGGTTGGTGAACATGTGCGGCTCTGGAGCCCACAAAGCAGTTATCATGTTTTTTGTCATGAGTGGTTTCCTGATTGGCGGGCCGGTCATTGAGGCAATGCGATCACAACGCTTCGATTCGTTCAAGTATTTCATCGATAGATTGACTCGATTGTGGATAGTTATCCTGCCCGCCTTATTAATGACAGCCTTGCTCGATGGGTTGGCTTTTAAATACGGTGGCGGTGACGCTTTACTTTCCAGCCGCGCCCCCTTTTTTCCTGAGTGGTGGAGCAGCTTGGAGCCAGACTCTATCAAGACATTTGTATTGAATGCATTTTTTTTGCAAATGATTATCGGTTTTCAGTATGGAACGAATCTTTCGCTGTGGAGTATTTCCAATGAATTCTGGTATTACATCTTATTGCCGGCTGGCTTCGGTATATTTGTTTTCAAGAAAAATGCGAGAATTTTATGCCTGCTCTTGAGTCTTTTTGTCGTATTTTTATTTATTTATTCGGCAAAGCCGAATGATGAGGGTAGACCGCTGGCCTATTTTATGATGTTTGTAATTTGGATGATAGGAGCCGCTGCTTATTGTTTCTACGAGAGTATATGGCGGCGCTTCTTCGCGGCTTTTTTTCTTGTTGTCGGAGTTTTCATGTTTATTTTGTTTAAACGTATTTACCCAGATGCCCTCGGTTATGATTTCGCGCTTGGATTTTTTACGGTTTTTCTTGTTTTAATATCAATGGATATTTCTGCCAATTATCTGAAAAAACTGTCGGATTTTTTTTCCGGATATAGCTTTTCTTTATACGCACTACACCTGCCATTGACTTTCTGTATCATGAGTTTCGACCCCCAGTTGGCAGCGCCACAGCCTATTCGCTACGATACGGTGCTTCGTTTCATGCTGTATTTGTTGGCGATTAATGGCGCATCCATTCTCCTCTGGGCGCTAACCGAACGGCACACGGCTACCGTGAGGCGGTTTGTGTTTGCAAAACTGACAAGTCCGCGCGTTGCCTGAGATTGGATATGTGTTCTTCTCACATTTTAATAGCTTGAATTTTCTGTTGCATAGAGTATATGGTGGTTAGTCGCTGTGGAATATGTGGCAAAATATATAAATATTCCATTAAATTATCATTTTCCATTCGCCGCATTTAATTCATCTTGAAATATTTCATCGGAAATATATTTGTCTAATAATGTTTTATTTGTTGCAATTATCGTATCCAAGTTTTTGTTTTATCCCACTGTTATGACTATTTGTTGGATCAGGACAACGCTATAATCTTATATCCGGTGTATAGTTGGGCGATTAAGAAGCAGGTGAAATAGCGGTTAGTGCTAATACATAATGATTATGCGGTTTGCATTTTTATGCGGCAGCCTAGCCGGCCCGATGAGGTGATATCGCTTCCTGTCGTATCCGATTATTTTTTTGTAGGAGCCAATAATGGTTGATCATAAGTTATTTTTTTCAGTTGCTCTTGGACTGGCGCTGAGTGTGATGGCTGGAGCCAGTCAGGCTGACTGGGCCGAGTCGAAAGAGGTGTTCATTGTCCGGCCTGCGCCAGTCGACCGGCAGATACAGGCGCAAAATCCGCCTGCCTTTGGGTGGGCACAATATCCTGGTACAACCGCGCCACCGTCCTATGTTGTTGAAGTTTTAAAGAATGGTGTCGTGTTCGCCACATACACGGCTAAGCGTACCTTTTACCTGCCGACGACGGCATTTGGCGCCGGCCAGTACAGCTGGCGCGTGCGTCCCAGTACCAATACCGATTGGTCGACGCCGCGTACCTTTACGATAGATAGCTCTTCACAAGCGTTTGAAGTGCCCGACAACGAGTTAATCAGGAGCAAAGTGCTGGCGCATCCTCGTCCTCGCCAGCAACGCGCGGATTTTCTGCCTTTGAGTGCTTGGACACCGGCCTTGCGCACAGCGCGCGGGGCTGCACTGACTCGCCTTACGGCACAGGTAACCAGTCTCATGCCGGGTGGTGCCCGTGCGCTGGCTGCACCATCGGATTCGCTTTGGCCAGTGACGTCAAGTACGCAATCCGCAGCGCGCACTGCGTATGTCACCCAGATTTCTCAAGCCATAGGCAGCGCAACCAATCAAATGTTGGGTGCGACACTGTTGTATCAACTTACACGTGAAAGCAAATATCTGCAGGAAGCACTGGCACGCGGTAATCAGTTGGCGGTACTTGATCCTGGGGGCATGACCAGCTATGTCAATCATGATATGGCGACACGCAGCATCATGTTGACATTGGCCAAGTGCGCGGACTTGCTGTCGGTCGAGTTGAGTAAGGATCCGCAGCGCAAAGCACTCTGGATGGCGGCCATTTCTGCGCGTGTCAATCCTATGTATGCTGATCTGATCAAAAATAATTACAGGTTAGATCAAACCCCCTTCGATGCTCATGGCGTGATAGCGCTCGGCTATCTGGCGGTGATTTCCACGCTCACGATGGGCGATATCCCTGCTGCGGCTACCTGGTTTGATTTTTCTTTCCGCTCCTATGTCAACGCGGTGTACGCCTGGAGTGGTCCCGAAGGCGGCTATGCGAATGGTACTTCCTATGCGATGTTTAATACGGAGTATGCCCTGCAGTTATGGCAGCCGATGGCTGAAGCGACTGGAGTGAATATTTTCACTAAGCCGTGGAGTAATGGCTTTGCGCGTTATCTGATGCATTTCTTGCCTCCAGGTGCGCCAGGACAGGTATTTGGCGATCAACATGAGGGTGATATATATAATTTTGTATTGAAGGGTTTCGCGTCGCGCTTCAAGACACCTCAGGCTGCCTGGTATGTCAAGAATATCGTTGGCGAAGAGGCCGATCTGACTTTGTTTCAGGCGCCCTATCCTCTGCCTGTTGAGACGGTGACTGCGACACCCGTACCGCCGCCCAATGCCGCCTTGTATCCGACTATCGGATGGGTCGCCATGCATAGTAATCTGGCGGACCGTGCTCGTACTTCCGTATATTTCAAATCCAGTCCCTATGGTTCGTATAATCATGGTCATGGCGATCAGAACGCGCTGGTGATCGATAGTGGCGGGCGCCGTTTGCTGATTGAGGCAGGATATGAGGATTATTATTATTCGCCGCTGGTGATGTCTTGGTATCGCCAGACTAAATCGCATAATGCTATTACGTTCAATAATGGCATAGGCCAGCTAATCAACGATAACGTCAATAACCTGAGCCGAAATGGCAAGATCACGGCATTTTCTACGACCCCGACGTTGGATTATGCGGCTGGTGATGCGACTCCGGCCTATGGTGGAGCGTTGACTTCGGCAGTGCGCAAAGTATGGTATTTGCGTGGACAAGACGCGGTGGTGGTGGTAGACAGGCTTTCCGCACCCACAGCGATGTCGTTCGAATGGAATCTGCATGCGGCTGGACCGATCGCCAAGGAGAGTGCAACTGCCGTGAAGATTACCAAGATTGATCGTACCCTGTGCATTACTTCATTGGGCGGCGAGGCCAATAGCTACCAGCTGCGCTCGGGACCACCGCCGGCCCCAGGTAAAACCGAAGATCATGGTGCATTTGTGAAAACGAATGTTGCACAGACTGGCGAATTTATTGTATTGCTCGATGTCGGCTGCAAGCGTCCGAAGACGACTCTAACCACCACGGCCACTGGCAAGCAGTTGATGGTTGGGGCACAGGCGATCATGATTCCGAACTAATAGATAGAGGTTGTGTGTCAAAGATCTTTGATTAGCTGTAAAAAACCTGCAGCGTAAACTGAACCCCAAAAGTTGGACACCAATTTTTGGGGTTTTTCATTTCGACGTACAGTGAGCAATTTAAGCTCGACATTGACCGGCAATATTTGTCCGGTGCCGTGGGTATAAGCAGCTGGCCGACGAGCACAATCTGCATCATTTAACTGTGAGATTGTGGATTAAATTGCATGCAGCGCATGGCATTGACGGTCAGGTAAAAAAGGTCAGCTATTACAATGCAGAGTCCAAGTTCTCTGTGTTGCAGTATATGTGAGCCGCTGTACGGAGCTCAGCCCTGCATAAGCTGGCGAACTAAACCGTCCAACTATATGGGGTCAGTTCAGGGGCAGGTTTTTTTATGTGCGGATGAGCGATGGTAGTGCAAGCGAAAGTGCGGGGGGGATTTTTTTGTCAATGAAGCTGACTTTTTGTTAATTATTTGCCTTGGCGCGGGTATGATATGCCTGTTCTTTGAGATCGATGGCCGCGTAGCTGCCATCGATCCTTCTTCAGCGTCTTTCATTGACGGGCTTATATGGGATGTTTGCCTTGAAATCACACAACGTATTTCGATTATTGCAACTTGTACCTGAGCCCTTGCCAACCTTCCGTGTCGACGTGGCCACCCTTTTCGGCAAATACCTGCCGCTTCATGGCGTGATATGCGACATCGTTGGCAGGGCCGGCAAGGGGGAGTTGGTGGAAGGTGCGTATATGACACAGGCGCGTCCCGCCGAGTATTCCAGCCGCTTGCGCCAAGAGTGGGCATTTTTCAAGCTATGCCTCGGCCGTGTCTTGGCGACCAGTAAAAAGCAGTGTGACTTGATCCAGGTGCGAGATATGGTCTCCATCGGTCTGCTGGCGATGCTGATGGCTCGTTGCAAGGGTATCCGGTTTGCATATTGGGTATCATTTCTGATGAGTGAAGGGCGCATCGCGCGTGCCCGATCCTCAATTGCCGCTGGCAGGGGCAAGCGTTACTACATCGTGTTGTTGAAGGGGCTGGTTGAGCGCTTTCTCCTGTACCGATTTGTGCTGAAATGGGCGGACCATGTTTTTGTGCAAAGTGAAGCGATGAAGCAATTGATGGTAGAACGAGGTGTTGCAAAAGATAAAATCACCGCCGTGCCGATGGGCGTCGACATGGACATGCTGCATGCGGAAGGATTAGCGCCACGCCGCCTGGCCGGCTGGGAAGACGTCCCCGTGCTGGCTTATCTCGGCACGCTGGATAGCTCGCGCGAGCTGACGGTGCTGCTCGATGCGCTGCTGCTTCTGCGCCGCCGCCAGCCATCGGCACGTTTGCTATTGATCGGCGATTCGCCGACGGCATCCGATGTGCCCGCCTTGATGGCTTACGCGGCGGGCCTTGGCCTTGCCGATGCCATTCATATTACGGGCTGGCTGCCGTCGCTGCAGGCGCTGGCCCTGCTGCGTGGCGCTGATGTGGCGCTTTCCTATGTGCCACGCGGCGCGCTGTTCGATTACAGTTCGCCGACCAAGCTGCTCGAATACCTTGCGCTGGGCATGCCTTGCGTGGGTAATGACAGTCCGGACCAGGAAAATGTGTTGCGTGCAAGCGGTGCCGGCTGCCTGGCGGCCAGCACCGCTGAGGCGATGGCCGAACAGATCGGCGTCATTCTTGCCGACCTGCCTGCCGCTCGTTTGCTTGCGGCCGTCGGCCCGGCCTTTATTGAGGAACAGCGCAGTTACCGGGTTCTGGCCAGCCGGCTCGCCACCGTGTACACAGAGGAAATTGCTCAGAAGCCATAATATTGTAACAATCCTGTGCACTGCAGCAAAATGCTGGACGATGTCGCTATGCCATGTGATAATATTTTTTTGAAAATATTTTCTGATGATTCAAATAATCCTTTCCCAAGCTGGCGGCTACCAGGACGTTGTCGCCTATCTGCAGCAGCAGGGGGGTCACGTCAGTAACATGGGCCCGGATCGTGGCCGTGGTTCGTCGTTTCGCGGAAAACTGTCAATCCTGTCTGCCATGGTGTCGCCCAAGCTGTGGGGTGTGCGCAAGCTGTGGGGCAGCGACGATATCGTGCTTCTGATCGGTTGGCAGGCGCTACCCATCCTGGCGATGATACGGTGCGGCCTCGTGAAGCGTCCGCGCAAGCTGCTGGTGATGGCGTGTTTCGTCCATTCGGTGCGGGCGCGCCGTTGTCTGAATCTGCTTTGGCGCGCGCTGCGCTTCCCCGGGATGGGCTTTGTCGCCTTCTCGAAAGGGGAGGGGGATAATTTGATCAAGGCCGTCGGCATGGCGCCGCAAGACGTGCATTTTCACCTGTGGCGGCAGGAACTCTATGGTTTTGGCGGCGCCGCGGCGGCGGTCGAGGGCGACTATGTGTTCGCCGGCGGTTATTCCAATCGCGACTATGACTTGTTGTTGCAGGCCATGGCGGGCGTCAATGCCCCGCTGGTGGTGGTGGCTGCAGAACGCAATCACATCGCCGTGCCGGAGCAGTCGCGTGTTACCCTGCACCGCGATTTGCCGGAGGCGCAGTTCGAGAGTCTGCTTGCCGCCAGCCGCGTGGTTGCCATGCCCTTGAAAAGCCAGGGTGAGGCATGCGGGCAAAGCGTGCTGTTGCGGGTGTTGCGCAACCGCAAACCGCTGGTGGCGACGTGGCATGAGGCGATCGAGGCATATCTGGGCAGCGATTATCCAGGATTCGTCCCGCATGATGATGTCGAGGCCATGCGCGCGACCCTCGAGCGTGCCGTCGAGGACGCCACATTTCGGAAAGCATTGAGCGATGCGATCGTACAGGCGGAGTCCCGCCTGGCCAAGGTCGGCAGTCCAGGTGAGGAAATACATCGTTTCCTGCTGCTCTGATGCTTTCCATTCCACTCCTATCGGACACCCCGTTGCGGGAGCCACTGTGAATATGTCTTCAATCAAGAACGAACTGCGTTTCGGCATGCGAGCCATGTTGCGCGATAATTTTTTGTTGCGGCGTGCCATGGACCGCCTCGCTGCACATGAGCGCATGAGCGTCGACGAGTTGACGCACTATTCTCAGCTGCGCCTGCATGCAAGCATGCAGCACGCGATACGAACGCTGCCTCATTACGCGGCCATGCCAAGCGGTTTTACGCCAGCCAATGCGGCACAGGTATTGCGCGAGCATTTTCCCGTGATCGACAAGGCGACCCTGCTGGCGCACCGCGCGGCGCTGTACCCGCATCTGGGCCACAAACGCCCGTGGCAGGCGGCTGGGCAGACCAGTGGCACGACCGGCACGCCGTTGACGATTTTTCGCAGCATGCAGTCTGTGTTGATGGAAAACGCCTTTATCCAGCGCCACTGGAGCTGGTCCGGCTACACGCCCCAGGTGACGCGCGCGACCTTGCGTGGCGACATGGTGGCGGGGATCAACCAGACCAGACCGCCATTCTGGTTCTGGAACCGCTATAACCGCCAGTTGTTGCTCTCGTCGCGGCACCTGACCGAGGCGCATGCCGATGCGATCATTGACCGCCTGGAACAGGCGGCGCCGGCCATGTTGCAAGCCTATCCATCGACAGCCTATACGTTGGCCGGTTTCTTGCAGCGGCGGGGGCGCCGGCTATCCATACCGTATGTGTTTACAGCATCGGAACCGCTGTATCCGCATCAGCGCGCATTGATCGTCCAACGCCTGGACGCCACCATCATGGATATGTATGGCATGGCGGAGCGCGTGGCGTTCGCCACCGAATGCGAACACGGAAACATGCACTTGAACAGTGATTATTCCCATGTTGAAATCCTGGACGAGCATGGCGAGCCGACCGACGGGGAAGGCTTCGTGGTGGGAACGACCTTTCATAATCTGGCCATGCCGCTGCTGCGTTACCGGCTCAGCGACCGGACGCGCTGGAAGCCCGGTCGCTGTGATTGCGGCAGGCCCTTTCCCATGATCGAGCCCGTTACCGGCAAATTTGAGGACATCATCACCGGCAGCAGCGGTGCAGTGATCAGTCCATCGGTGCTGACGTTCGCCTTCAAAGGTGTCGATAACATCCTCAAGTCGCAAGTGGCGCAAGTGGGTACTGCGCGCTGGGAAGTGCGTCTGCTGCCTGGCCCCGCCTTTTCCGATAGCGACAAGCTCAAGCTGCTCGACAATATCCACACCATGGTCGATTCCGGCGTCAGTGTGAATGTGGTGCTGAAGGCGGACTTGCCCAATACGGCGGCGGGGAAATTCCGTTGGGTGGTCAATGAGACGAGTGCCCACGCAGCTAGCTAGTGCCGAGCGGCATGGCCATGTGCGGTAGGGCCCCACCGGCTGGCGGACAATGATAAATTACCGGATTCGACATGAAAAAAATTCTGATGGTCGGCACCAGCCTGAACACCATGGGCGGCATTGCTGCCGTGGCGCGCGTCTACGAGAGCGCGGGCCTGTTCGAGCGCTATCGCGTGCATTACCTGGCCACGCATTGTGATGGCGGGCCCGTGGCCAAGCTGCGCATCATGTTCTGCGCCTATGCGCGCTTCCTGGGCATGCTGCTGACCGGACAGGTAGGCCTGATTCACGTGCATGTCGCCTCGCACGCGAGCTTCTGGCGCAAGTCGGGCTTTTTCCTGCTTGCCTTCCTGTGCCGCGTTCCCAGCATCCTGCACTTGCATGGCGGCGGCTTTGCCGCTTTTTATGAGCGGCAGTGCGGTCCGTTGCGGCGCGCGTATATCCGCTACATTTTCAATCATGCGTCGCGCGTGCTGGTACTGTCGAGCGGCTGGCAGGCCTGGGTGCGCGGCATGAGCCGCAATCCGCATGTCGAGATCATGTTCAATCCGATGTCGTTGCCGCCTATTGTCACACCATGGTCTGCACGGCAAGCTGGAAGCGTGTTGTTCCTGGGTAAACTAGGTCAGGCAAAGGGCGTATATGACCTGCTGCAGGCATGCGCCGAACTGACGCAACGTTGTCCATCGCTGCACCTGGCGTTAGGTGGAGATGGCGACCGTAGCGCCGTGCAGCAACAAGCCGATGCGCTGGGGGTGGCGCGGCACGTCGACTTGCTGGGCTGGGTACAAGGCGAGCAAAAGACGCGCCTGCTCAATAGTTGCCGCATCTACGTCTTGCCTTCGTATTTTGAAGGCTTGCCGATGAGCATACTGGAGGCGATGGCCTGTGGCGTGCCCGTGATTGCTACGGCGATCGGTGGCATTCCCGAGGCAATACAAGATGGGGTGGAGGGATATCTGCTCGCCCCCGGCGACGTCAATGGGCTTGCTGAGCGGATCGCACGCTTGCTGTCCGACGACGCGCTGGCGCAAAGAATGGGCGCCGCGGGGCGCAGCAAGGTGGAGCGTCAGTTTTCCACGGCGGCGGTCATGCCGCGCCTGGAGCAAATTTATAACGACTTGGGGTTGAGTGCTGTATGACATCGTTAGCATGGAAAATCAACCGCTTGAAATTGATGGGCGCGCCCGAAGTTGCCTGGCGCGTGCAGCAATTGCTGCAAAAAAAAGCCAGCAAACTTGGCATCGGCTTGCTGCGCCGCGTGCCTGCGCCGCAATTGACGCGTATGGGCCAGCCTTTCCTGGCTGGCGATGGCCGCGATACCGATAGCGTGGCCTTGCGCGCCGCAGCCGATGCCGTGCTGGCGGGCCGCTGGAATGTCTTCGCCTTGCTTGGTGCGGAACTGGGTTTCCCGCCGCAATGGAACCGCGATCCGAAAACAGGTACCGTGGCGCCGGTGACCCTGGGCAAACAGATCGATTACCGCAGCGAAAAAGTGGTTGGTGATATCAAATACTTGTGGGAACCGAACCGACACCTGGAACTGGTGGCGCTGGCGCAGGCATGGAAAGTGACGGGCGAGCAGCGCTACGCTGACGGTGCGCGTACTTTGCTGCAATCGTGGTTCGAGCAATGCCCGTATCCGATGGGCGTGCATTGGACCAGTTCACTTGAGCTGGCGCTGCGCCTGCTGAACTGGGCCTGCGCCTGGGAATTGCTGGGCGGCCTGGCGTCGCCGTTGTTTCAGGGCGAAGCGGGGCAGCGTTTCTTGCAGCAATGGCTCACCGCCATCTACCAGCATAGTCACTTTATTTCAGGTTATTTTTCGCGCCACTCGTCAGCGAACAACCATTTGTTTGGCGAATACATGGGCTTGTTTGTAGCCAGTACTGTGTGGCCTTGCTGGCCGGAAAGTACGAGATGGCAGGCGCTGGCGCGCAAGGGGCTGGAAGAGGAGGCGCTCAAGCAAAATACGCCAGATGGTGTGAACCGCGAGCAAGCCGTCTATTATCAGCATGAGGTGATGGACATGATGTTGCTGTGCCAGAGGATCGGTCAGGCCAACGGTGCGGGCTTTTCCACGGCGTACTTGCAGCGCCTGGAGCGCCTGGCTGAGTTCATCGCGGCGCTGATGGACGTGGACGGCAACGTGCCGATGACGGGTGATGCTGACGATGCGCAGATGGTGCGTCTGGCGCACGAGGATGGCTGGCATCGCTACCGCTCGCTGCTGGCCAGCTGCGCCGTGCTATTTGGCCGCGCCGACTTCAAGCGCAAGGCCAGCCATTTTGACGACAAGAACCGCTGGCTGTTCGGTGTGGCGGGCTTGCAACATTGGCAGGCGCTCAATGGCGGCTTGCCCGAGGCGCCCGTACTGGCCTTTCCCGAAGGCGGTTACTTTCTGCTGGGTAGTCATTTCGGCACGCCGGACGAGGTGCGCCTGGTGGCGGACTGCGCACCGCTCGGCTATCTTTCCATCGCTGCGCATGGACATGCCGATGCGCTGGCATTTACCCTCTCGGTGGGTGGCGAGGAGTTGCTGATCGATCCCGGTACCTATGCCTATCACACGCAAAAAAAATGGCGTGACTACTTTCGCAGCACGCCCGCGCATAACACGATAGCCGTCGATGGCCTGGACCAGTCTGAAATCGGTGGCAATTTCATGTGGCTGAAAAAAGCCAACGCGCGCATGATTGCTCATGAAACGAATTCCGAAGTGCAAGTTTTTGAGGGCGAACACGATGGCTATGGCCGCCTTGCCGATCCCGTGCTGCACCGGCGTCGTATCGAGTTCAACTTTAATAATAAATGCATTGTTGTAAAAGACATATTACAATGTACAAATGTACATGATATTGCCGTGCATTGGCAGTTCGGCGAGAGCTGTGATGTGAGCCTGGTAGATGGGCAAGTGCAGGTGCGGGGGCAACGTAATGGCTTGCGCATGATGTGCACGCACGGTATCCCGGAGGTGTTGTGCGGTAGCGACACCCCGCCCGGTGGCTGGATATCGCGTCGCTTCGACGAGAAATTGCCCATTGCCAGCGTTGCCTGGCGCGTGCAGGTGCATGGCACAACTGAAATCGTGACGCGAATCGAGCTGATGCCGTTTGCGTCGCCAGCTAATTATTGAGGGAGCATATTTTGAAAATCAGTATTTTTGGCCTCGGCTATGTGGGTGCAGTATCGGCCGGTTGCCTGGCAACGGATGGACATGAAGTGATCGGTGTCGATCCGAACAGGACCAAGGTGGAACTGATTAACCAGGGCACCACGCCCATCATCGAAAAAGATATCGGCGAGATGATCGCCGCCACCGTGAAGAGCGGCCACTTGCGCGCCACCTTCGACGTGCGCGACGCCGTCTTTGGCTCGGACATGTCGCTCATCTGCGTGGGCACGCCTTCTCAGCTGAATGGCAATCTGGACCTGAGCCACGTGCGCAAGGTGTGCCAGGAAATCGGCGCCGCCATCGCCGAGAAGGACAGCTTCCACGTCGTTGTGGCGCGCTCGACCATGCTGCCCGGCTCCATGCGTTCGCTGGTCATTCCTACGCTGGAAGCGGCCTCGGGCAAGGTGGCCGGCGTTGATTTCGGCGTGTGCAACAATCCGGAATTCCTGCGCGAAGGCACGGCCGTCTACGATTACTACCATCCGCCGAAGACGGTCATCGGCGAATCCGATGAAAAGGCCGGCGCGCTGCTGGTGCAGTTGTATGAAAAGATGGATGCGCCGCTGGTGCGCACGGACGTCGAGACGGCCGAGATGGTCAAGTACACCGACAACACCTGGCACGCAGTGAAAGTGGCGTTCGCCAATGAAATCGGCAATATCTGCAAGGCCGTCGGCATCGATGGCCACAAGGTGATGGAAATTTTCTGCCAGGACACCAAGCTGAACCTGTCGCCCTACTACATGAAGCCGGGCTTTGCCTTTGGCGGCTCCTGCCTGCCGAAAGACGTGCGTGCGCTGACCTACAAGGCGCGCAGCCTTGACCTCGATTTGCCTTTGCTCAACTCCATCCTGCCGTCGAACCAGCGGCAAGTGGAAAAGGGCATCAAGATGATCGTTGACAAGGGCGCGCGCAAGGTGGGCATCCTGGGCTTCTCGTTCAAGGCAGGCACGGACGACTTGCGCGAGTCGCCGCTGGTCGATGTGATCGAGTATCTGCTGGGCAAGGGTTACGAGCTGAAACTGTACGACAAGAACGTCAACCTGGCCGCCCTGACAGGCGCCAACCAGGATTACATCCTCAACCACATTCCGCACATTTCCAAGCTGATGGTGACGAACATGCAGGACGTGCTCGATTTTGCCGACACCATCGTCATCGGCAATGGCGCGGCCGAATTCAAGACCGTGCCCGCCAGCCTGCAGCCGCACCAGCACATCGTCGACCTGGTGCGCATCAGCAAGGAACAAAGTGGAGAGCAATATGACGGCATCTGCTGGTAACAAGGTGGCAGGTGCGCCACGCCGCGTGCTGATCCTGGTGGAAAACTTGCCGTCGCCGTTCGACCGGCGCGTCTGGCAGGAAGCGACTACCCTGCATGCGAATGGTTACGAAGTGTCGATCATCTGTCCCACGGGCAAAGGTTACGAATCGCGCTACGAAGCCATCGACGGCATCCATATCTACCGCTACCACCTGCCGCTGGAAGCGGAAGGGGCCAAGGGCTATCTGGTGGAATATTCGCTGGCGCTGTTCCACACTTTCCGCCTGGCGTGGAAAGTGCATTTCGCGCGCGGTTTCGACGTCATCCACGCCTGCAATCCGCCCGATCTGCTGTTCCTCATCGGCGGCTTCTTCAAGTTGACGATGGGCAAGCGTTTCCTGTTCGACCACCATGACATCAATCCGGAGCTGTACGAAGCGAAGTTTGGCCGGCGCGATTTCTTTTATAAACTGATGGTGCTGTTCGAACGCTGGTCGTTCCAGAGCGCCGACGTGTCGATCGCCACCAACGAGTCGTACAAGAAGATCGCCATCGAGCGGGGCGGCATGAAGCCCGAGGATGTCTACGTGGTGCGTAGCGGACCCAAGCTGGACCGTTTGCGCGTGCTGCCGCCCGTGCCGGCACTCAAGAAGGGCCGCGCCTACCTGGTCGGCTACGTGGGCGTGATGGGCGCGCAGGAAGGCATCGACCTGCTGCTGCAGGCGGCGCAATACATCGTGCAGACCTTGCAGCGCGAGGACGTGCACTTCGGCCTGGTGGGCGGCGGCACCTCGCTCGAACAGATGAAGCAGATGGCGCAGGACATGGGCATCTCCGACTACGTGACCTTTACGGGACGCGTGCCGGACCAGCAATTGCTGGAAATGCTCAACACCTCGGACGTGTGCGTGAACCCGGACGTGGCGAACGAGATGAACGATAAGTCGACCATGAACAAGATCATGGAATACATGGCCCTGGGCAAGCCTATCGTGCAGTTCGACTTGGTCGAGGGCAAGGTTTCCGCACAGCAGGCATCGCTGTATGCCTTGAAGAACGACCCCATCGACATGGCGCGCAAGATCGTCGAATTGCTGGACGATCCGGCCCGCCGCGAGCAGATGGGGGCGTTCGGTCGTCATCGCGTGATCAATGAGCTGGAGTGGGAATATGAAGCGCCCAAGCTGCTGGCCGCGTATGCGCGCCTGTTTCCCGCTGCCGCGCCCGCCGCGCCGGTGACCTTGAGCAAGGATGGCGGCGGATAGCGCCGTACAACCGCGCCGTGCGCGGCGTGCTGGGCGGCCTGCGGATCGCCTGAAGGATTATAGTGTCGAGCGTGCATGCTCCTCAATAAACTGTTTGTGAAGTGAAGCCATGAAAATTTACCCAGTTATCCTGTCCGGCGGTTCGGGCACCCGTTTATGGCCGCTGTCGCGCGCCGTGCTGCCCAAGCAACTGTTGCCGCTGGTAACGGACAAGACCATGCTGCAGGAAACGGCGCTGCGCGTGACCAGCCTGTCCAACCGCCGTGCCGGCGATAGCGGACTGGCCGGTTTCGACGTCATGCCGCCGCTGGTGGTGTGCGGCAATGAGCACCGCTTCATGGTGGCCGAGCAACTGCGCGAGATCGGCTTGCCGCCGCTGGGCATCTTGCTTGAACCGGTGGGGCGCAACACGGCGCCGGCCGTGGCCGTGGCCGCGCACTACCTGCTGGCCATCGACCCGCAGGCGCTGATGCTGGTCTTGCCGGCCGACCATGTCATTACCGATGTGGCCGCGTTTCACCAGGCCATCGCCCAGGCGGCGCTGCTGGCGGCCGATGGCGCGCTGGCCACCTTCGGCATCGTGCCGACGGCGCCGGAAACTGGCTATGGCTACATTCGCAGCGGCGCGCCCGTGAGCCCGGATGCTGTGGGCTGCAAGGTCGAGCGTTTCGTGGAAAAGCCGGACCTGGCCACGGCGCAGTCGTTTCTGGCCGCCGGTAATTATTTCTGGAACAGCGGCATGTTCCTGTTCCGCGCCGAACGCTTTCTGGGTGAGCTGGGGCAATTCCAGCCGGCCATGCTGGCCGCCAGCGAGGCGGCCGTGCGCGACGGTTACCGCGACCTCGATTTCTGCCGCCTGGAAGAGAAAGCCTTCGCCGCCTGCCCGTCCGATTCGATCGACTATGCCGTCATGGAGCATACGGCGCATGCGGTGGTGCTGCCGGCCGCCATCGGCTGGAGCGATGTCGGTTCCTGGTCGGCCCTGTGGGAAGTGCAGCAGGGGGACGCCAACGGCAACGTGGTGCGCGGCGACGTGTATCTCGATGGCGTGAGCAATTGCCTGGTGCGCGCCGAACGCCGCATGGTGGCCATGCTGGGCGTGCAGGATCTGATCGTGGTGGAAACGGACGACGCCATCCTGGTGGCGCACAAGGACCAGGTGCAGCGCGTCAAACAAGTGGTCGATCACTTGAAGCAGGCGGGGCGCAGCGAACACGTGCAGCACCGCAAGGTGTACCGCCCGTGGGGCAGCTATGAAGGCATCGATATCGGCGAGCGCTTCCAGGTCAAGCGTATCACGGTCAATCCGGGCGGCAAGCTGTCCTTGCAGATGCACCACCACCGCGCCGAGCACTGGGTGGTGGTCAGCGGCACGGCCAGCGTCACCTGCGGTGAGAAGGTGACCTTGCTGACGGAAAACGAATCGACCTACATCCCCATCGGCATGACGCACCGGCTGGAAAACCCGGGTAAGTTGCCGCTGCACCTGATTGAAGTGCAGTCGGGCAGCTACTTGGGAGAAGACGACATCGTGCGCCTTGAAGATGTCTACCAGCGCGCCTGATGTGCGGTTTCACGATATCCGCACAGTGAAACTATTGGCTTCAAGAATGATGCTATAAAGTAACTTTTTATTGAACAATAGTTAACACAAAGAATTGCTTTATGCTATGATTCTGCCTGGTTTGATCAGATAACTCATGTGGATGCAAGCGCATCCACAATCACGCTCGGTGGAATCGCATGAAGAAAAATACGTATTCGGTGCTGGCTGCGCTGGCCTTTGCCAGCTCAGCTTTGTTCGCGCAGGCAGCCTTTGCCGCGCCCGTCGACATCAGCTCCACGCCTGGCGCCGTCAATCTGGCAGCGGGCGGTTCGCTGACCTTCGGCGACAAGTTTAAAAATAATCAAAAAAGCAATTTTTTCAATGACCTGTTTGCATTTAACGTGAGCAAGGCCAACGACCTGAGTGTGGTGCTTTCTGCGCGCAGCAGCAGTGCGAAGAATGGCCTGAACCTGACGGGTTTTGGCTTGTACAGCAGCGTCGGCAATACCTTGCTGCTGGGCGGTGATCAACTACTGACCGGCATCGATGACAAATGGACCCTGTCGTATGCGAATCTGGCGGCCGGTTCCTATTATTTGAAAGTCAGCGGCAACGTGGTGTCGAATACGGGCGCGGCTTTCAGTGCGAACGGTAGTCTGGTATCGGCCGTGCCTGAGCCAGGTACGTATGCGATGTTGCTGGCGGGCTTGGGCCTGCTGGGCTTCATGGCACGTCGTCGCCAGAAGGCGGCTTGAGCCTGGCCTGGCTGATTGGTATCCTCGTTTGCGTTTCCATCCCGCAACTGGCATGAGCCAGTTGCAGTTATCTTGGTGAAAAGTATGAAAAAATTCCTGAAATCCCTGTTTGTGGCCGCCATGTTTGCCGGCAGCAGCCTGGCAGCCCATGCTGCGCCGGTTGACATCAGTCACGCGACGGTGGATCTGACGCAAGACTTGCTCGATTATTCCAGCAGCGAGCTGCTGGGCTCGTTTTCGCTGGCACCAGGCCAGCTGGCCGGCGCGGGCAATAACTTTTTCAGCGACAAATTCACGTTCAACGTGACGGGTTTTAACGACCTGAGCGCACTGGCGACGTCGCTCAAGCCGAGCGCCAACTCTGGCCTTACCCTGACCGGTTTCAGCCTGGGCAATGCCAGCGGCATTCTGTTTCATGGCGCCCTTGACCTGATCAACTTCTCGGCGCAAGACCAGGCATGGTCGCTGCAGTCCGGTTCCACGCCTTTGGCTGCTGGCAATTACTTCCTGCAAATTGACGGCTATGTGGCCTCGCCAACTGGCGGCAGCTATAGCGGCATCCTGGCTGTCACGCCGGTGCCTGAACCGGAAACCTACGGCATGCTGCTAGCAGGCCTGGGTTTGCTCGGTTTCATGGCACGCCGCCGCAAGCTGCAAGCCTGAAGATAAAAGATTCTGTACATGGTACGGAGGCTGCGGCCTCCGTTTTTTTTTGTCGCTGGCTAACGCGGGGCTATAATCGTCACACACAGTGGGTGGCTGCGGCATGGCTGCTTCGATCTTCCTCAACGACGATACTGACCTTGCATAAATCTCTCTTCCTTTCGCTGGCGCTGGCTGCCGGCATCGCACATGCCGACGCGCCCTCCATGCCGCCAGGATTGAATGCGCTGCAATTGGCTGTCGTGATTAATGACGCCGAACCGAACAGCATCGCGGTGGGCGAATATTACCGCCAGGCGCACGGTATTCCTCCTGCAAACGTTGTGCACGTGAATATCCCGAATCGCCCGCGCAAGCTCAGCGTGGATCAGTTCGCGCAGTTGAAGAAGCGTATCGATGCGCAATTGAAGCCCCATATCCAGGCCGTGCTGATGGTGTGGAGCGCGCCGTACGCGGTCGAATGCAATTCCATCACTTCCGCTTATACCCTGGGCTACGATGCGGGGCAATGCGCGAAGACGTGTGACGCCGGCAAGCCCAGTATCTATTTCAATAGCAATGTGCCGCAACCATTTACGCAGATGGGCATGCGCCTGTCCATGCTGTTGCCCATCGATTTCGTGGAAGAGGCCAAGGCCGTGGTGGATCGTGGGACAGTCAGCGGTTTTTCCGTGCCCGCCGCCAGCGCGTATTATCTGACCACCAGCGAAAATGCGCGCAACAGCCGTGCCGCCTTTTTTCCGCCTGCCGGGATCGTGCGCCAGCGCAAGCTGACGGTCAAGAACCTGAAGGCCGATGTACTCGATGGCGCGCAGGACATCATGGTTTACCAGACCGGCATGGCCAAGGTCGCCAAGCTCGACACCTTGCGCTTCCTGCCTGGCGCCCTGGCCGATCATCTGACATCGTTTGGTGGCGATCTGCAGGGGACGGCGCAAATGAGCAGCCAGCGCTGGCTGGAGGCGGGCGCCACGGCCAGCTATGGCACCGTCAGCGAGCCGTGCAATTACTGGCAAAAGTTTCCCAATCCGACGGTGTTGTTGCGGCGCTACCTGACAGGTATGACGGCGCTGGAAGCGTATTGGGGTAGTGTGGCGTGGCCCGCGCAGGGATTGTTTATCGGCGATCCCTTGGCGGCGCCGTATGCAGCGCTCCGGCGTCGTTAGCATCATGTTGATGCAGGCATAAAAAAAGGTTCATCGCGGTTGGTGCGGGAAGACGGGCTTGACGTTTTTGCCGAAGAGGTGGCGGTGAGGGTTTTGAATTGGTAAATTAGTTGTCGCCAATCAAAACAATTTACCTTGCCACCTTCGCCGCCATGCTCAATGCTCACTGCTATGTTGTCCCTTCCATTCTGGGAAGGGCATGTTGTCGATTCCGTCGTTGAACTAGACGATGGTTCGCTGCAAATTACTCTCCACGCCGCTCCCGGCGCCGATGCGCTGTGCGGTTTCTGCCGCAAACCTTGCGTCTTGGTCCATGAGCGGCGCTGGCGTTGGCGTCGCGTGCGTGAGCGCGATATTTTAGACAGGCGAGTTTGGCTCAAGGTGCCGATCCGCCGCCTCGACTGTCATCATTGTGGGGCCCGGGTCGCTGAGCATATCGCCTGGCTGGAGCCCCGTTCGCGTATCACCCACCGTGTACGCACCTGGGTTGAGGCGTTGATGCAACTGCTGCCCATTGCGCATGTGGCCAAGCTGACCGGTCTGCATTGGCATACGATTAAGGCCATCGACCTGCAACGCCTCCAGCAATTACATGGTGAGTTCAAGGCACCAGAGGTCACGCGCCTTGTCATGGATGAATTCGCTCTGCACAAGAGGTCCGCTACGCCACGGTCATGCTGGACGCGCAACGCAGGCGCGTACTGTGGGTTGGCGAGGGGAATAGCCGGGCAGCGATCCGGCCCTTCTTCGAAGCACTGGGAGCGGAGGGCTGCAGCCGGATCGAAGCAGTGGCAATGGATATGAACACGGCCATGGATCTCGAGGTACGCCAGCAATGCCGTAACGCCGAAGTCGTCTACGACTTGTTCCATGTCGTGGCACGCTTCGGACGTGAGGTCGTCGACAGGGTCAGGGTGGATCAGGCCAATGCGTTACGCGCCGATCCCAAAGCCCGTCAGGTGATCAAGCGCAGCCGCTGGCTGCTGCTGCGCAATCGTGACAACTTGGACAACGAACGCGCCGTCGAACTGGACGAACTGCTCGCTGCGAACACCCCCTTGGCCACAGTCTACCTACTGAAGACCGAACTCAAGGAACTCTGGTATGCGCCGTCCGTTCGAGAAGGCGCACGCCGTTGGAAGCGCTGGCTAAGGCTGGCACTTGATAGCCAGATTACGCCGGTCATCCAGTTCACCAAACGACTACGCAAATACCTGCGTGGCATTTTGGCTTCGGCAATCTATCCGATGAATTCGTCCATCCTGGAGGACATCAACAACCGCATTAACGTCATCAAACGGATGGCCTACGGCTTCCGGGACTCAGCCTATTTCATCCTCAAAATCAATAATGCGTTCCCCGGTAAACCGCGATGAACCTTTTTTATTAGGTTTTAGCAGTGCGTTTTCGGCGTCCCATGAAGGTCACCATTCCCAGGCCGGCCAGCAGCATGGCATAGGTTTCCGGTTCAGGAACGGCCAGTACCGGCGGCAATATGGTGTTGGGAGTAATGCCACGGCCTTCGATGCCACCACCAGCACCACCGGAGCCAACGCCACCGCCGCCAGCTGCCGCGGGAAGGGCCGTGTCGGAGGACGTCAGCAGTGGCGCATACTGCTCCGGCATCGCCCGTCCCATACCACGATAGCCTTCGCCGCCGCTAAACGGTTCCAGTCTTTCCTGCGCAACAAAATCGCGCGTACCCGAACTATAGTTAAAACCATCTTGCTTGACGCCTCTTCCCAGGCCCTTGGTGCGAGTGCGGGAATCCGTATCGAACTGGCTCAAATCATGGCCGCGACTGTCGAAATGCGGCTTGCGCAATACTTGCGAAGATTCCTCACCACTGAAATCAGGCGTGGATCCTTTGCCGTCGTTGGTTCGCCAACCCATGCCGATGGCACCATTTGCCAAACGGCAAGCGCTATATGTGCTGTTCATGTCCGCCTCACTGGCATTGCCATTGGTGCCGGCATCGTTTGCTTCGCAGCGTTTGTGGTCCGCAGCGGCTGGAGCCGCTGTTTGCGCAGCCGCGGAACCTGCGCTCAATACCAGGGTGGCGGCAATGGCCAGCAGGGATAGGTGGAGGGAGGGGGTGAATTTTTTCATGGTTTGATCTCGCTAGGGTTTTTCATGCCGACAGGGCGCTGTGCGCTCCATGGTCTCGACGCAATAAAATTAGCAGTACATTCAAATAGCGCATCGAATTATGCGTGGCGCAGGGCGTGGACTGGGCCCTTTGCATAACTATTTACTGGCGTGTTGCTACTGACTGGGCAAGCTTTGCAAACTTGCAAGGAATAAAACTTATTTAATAGAAATATATCATATTTTTGAGCAATTTGCTGTTCTTGCTGAAGTTCGAAAGTCAAATGTTGTTGATTGGCTACTTGCATGAAGGATGAGAGGATGGACTTTTACTCCATTCGGCTTAATCAAATGTCATCAAGTCGTCATCCCATGCCTTTAATATGCAAATAACAAGTCTGAAATACTTTTGTTAATTGTGGCGCGCCGGCCGATCATGTGGGACCGGCGTCATTTATTTACCGACCGGGATTCTCATGCACACCTCGTTTTCCCCCTTGCGCACGCCGCTGCGCCTGACCGTCATGGCCACCCTGCTGGCCAGTCTCTCCGTGCCGGCTCTGGCTGCTTCCGATATCGTCATCAGCCAGGTATATGGCGGTGGCGGCAATAACGGCGCGTTGTATCGCAACGATTTCATCGAACTGTTCAACCGCGGCGCCAGCGCCGTGAACCTGAGCAATTGGAGCGTGCAATACGGCGCGGCCGGCGGAACGAGCTGGGCCGTCACGGCCTTGCCGGCTATCGATTTGCAACCTGGCCAGTATTTGCTGGTCCAGCAAGCCAAGGGTACGGGCGGCACGCTGGACTTGCCTGCGCCGGACGCCACGGGCGGCCTGACCATGTCGGGCACGACGGGCAAAGTGTTGCTGAGCAATAGTAAGACGGCGCAAGTGGGAGCGGCGCCAACGGGCACCGCCGTCGTCGACCTGGTCGGTTTCGGCACGGCCAACGGCTTCGAAGGCAGCGTAGCGCCCGCGCCGTCGAATACGGTATCGATCTTGCGCGCGAATGGCGGCTGCGGCGATACGGACGACAATGGCGCCGACTTTGCCAGCGGCAGCGTGACGCCGCGCAATACGGCTTCGCCGCTGAATGTCTGTGGCGGCCCCGTGGTGCACCAGATCATTACCAGCTGCCCGGCCAACCTGGCTTTGGCCGTAGGCAATGGCGGCAGCGCCGTGCTGCGCGCCGCCGATGTCGATGGCATGGTGAATTCCTCTACCTTGAGCTCGCCGGCCGTGGCCGGCATCAGCCTGGCCAATTTCAGCGCCGCCGGCGTTGCGGGCGAGAGCGCCAGCGTGAGCCTGCTGGTGGCTGCCGGCGTGCCGGTGGGTATTTATCCTGTCGTCGTGAACTTCAGCAACGACCAGCAGCAAAGTGCCAGCTGCAAGATCGATGTCGCCGTGCAAGGCCTGGCCGCCGTCAGCCACACGATTCCGCAAATCCAGGGAGCGGGCGCGGCTAGCCCGTACGCCAATTCCGTGCAAACGACGCAGGGCGTGGTGACGCTGAAAGTGGGCACCGGCTTCTTTATCCAGGATGCGGCCGGCGATGGCGATTCGTCCACGTCGGACGGTATTTTTGTGTACACGGGCGCGACGGCTACCACCGTGCAGCCGGGCGAGCTGGTGCGTGTGACGGGCACGGTGGTCGAATACACGCCCTCGGGCGCGAAAAATTCCTATACGGAATTGAAGGACGTGACGGCCATCCTCACGCAAAGCGCGGGCCACAGCATCGTGCCCACGAATGTGACCTTGCCGAACGACAAGCTGGCCGCCGTGGAAGGCATGCTGGTGCGCTTCACGCAACCGTTGACCGTGTCGCAAAACGCCTACCTGGGCGCGCGCGGCGAATTGAGCCTGTCGGCGGGACGGCGCGAAGTGCCGACCAACCGCCATCCGGCTAGCTCCGCCGAGGCGCAAGCCTTGATCGCCGCCAATGCGAACAACCTGATCGTGCTCGATGATGGCATCTTTGTTGCTCCGGCAACGATACCGTACATCGGCCAGGATAACACCGTGCGCAGCGGCGATACGCTGGCCGACCTGACGGGCGTGGTGGACTTTGGCGCCATCGGCGGTGGCGGGGCCGCATATAAATTGCAGCCGACGCAGACGCCGCAATTCTCGCGCGACAACCCGCGCATGGGCAGCCCGGAACTGCCATCAGGCAATGTCAAGGTAGCCAGCGCCAACGTGTTGAATTTCTTTACGACCTTTACTAATGGCAACAATATCTTTGGCCAGACGGGGCAGGGCTGCACCGTGGGCGCCTCGACCACCAAGTCGAACTGCCGCGGCGCCGACAACCTGGCCGAGTTCGTGCGCCAGCGCGACAAGATCGTGGCCGAGCTGAAAGCCATCGACGCCGACGTGGTGGGCTTGATGGAAATCCAGAACAATGGCGAGACGGCCGTCACTTACCTGGTCGAGCAGCTCAACGCTGCCATCGGCGGCGTCACGTATGCCGTGGTGCCGAAACCGGCCGCTACGGGCACGGACGCCATCCGCGTGGCCATGATCTACAAGCCATCCAAGCTGGGCCTGGTGGGCGGCGCCTTGTCGGACGCCAACGCCGTCAACAACCGTCCTCCCATGGCGCAAACTTTCCGCGCTGCCAATGGCGAGAAATTCTCGCTGGTCGTCAATCACTTGAAATCGAAGGGCAGTTGCCCGTCGAGCGGGCTGGACGCTGATCAGAACGATAGCCAGAGCTGCTGGAACGCCACCCGCGTACGGCAAGCCCAGCGCCTGGTGGGCAGCTTCGTGCCCCAGGTGGCGGCCGCTGCCGGCGACGCGGACGTGCTGGTCATCGGCGACCTCAATTCGTATGGCGCGGAAGATCCGATCCAGGTCATCACGGGCGCCGGCTTCGTCAATGAACTCGAGCGTTTCGTGCGGCCATCCGGCATGCCGTACTCGTACGTATTCGGCGGCCAGAGCGGCTACCTCGACCATGCGCTGGCCAGCGCTTCGCTGAGCCCGCAAGTAGCCGGCGTGGCCGAGTGGCATGTCAATGCGGACGAGCCGGAAGTGATCGACTACAACATCGACTCGGCCAAACCGCAAGACTTGTACAACGCCTTGCCCTATCGCGCCTCGGACCACGACCCCGTCGTCATCAGCCTGGACTTGCAACCCGCCTACCGCGACATCACGGCTGCCGTCTCGACTGCCAGCTCAGGCCTGACGTTCAACCGCGCGACGCAAAAGTACACGGGCACGTTCGCCTTCACGAACACGGGCACGGCGGCCATCAGCGGCCCGTTCCAGGTCGTGTTCGGCGGCTTGCCGGCCGGCGTGACCCTGGCCAATGCCACTGGCAGCCGTGCGGGCGCCGCGTATGTCACCGTCAACGCTGCCAGCCTGGCGCCTGGCGCGACAGCCTCGTTTGCCGTCAGTTTCACCAATCCGTCGAAAGTGACGATCAATTATTCCGCCAGCATCTTTGCCGGCAACTTCTAAGGATACGACCATGTTTGCACAGAACCTCAACCTGACCCTGCGCCGTGCCGTGCTGGCCGCCGTGCTCGCCGCCAGCAGCAGCCTGGCGCTGGCGGACCCGCTCGCCTACCGCGTGGAAATCGACACCAGCCAGTTTTCGGGCGCCGGTTTCCTCGATTTTGCCTTTATCGCCGGCAACAGTCCTGCACCTGGCGCCAGTGCCGTGCTCAGCAATTTCTCGGGCGCATTTGGCGCGCTGGCATCACAGGACGGCAACGTCAGTGGCAGCTTGCCCGGTACCTTGACCTTCGGCAATAGCGGCGCCTACAACGACTGGTTTCACAACGTGACCCTGGGCGGCAAATTCGGATTCAACGTTGTCTTTGGCGGCGACTTCCTGAACACGGCCGGCAACGCAGGCACGACGTTTGGCGTGGGCTTGCTCGACTACACCGGCACGGCTTACCTGGGCAATGCGAATGGCAACTTGCTGCAATTCGAACTGACCCCGCTCAACGGCGGCTTGCCCGCCAGCATTACGGGCAGCACCTACGCCAGCATAGCAACGATCTCGGCCGTGCCGGAAGCGTCGGAATGGATGATGCTGACGGGTGGCCTGGCGCTGATCGGTTTTGCCCTGCGCCGTCGCCAGCCTTTCACACGCGCATAGTCTTTCTAGCCAGGACACAGCGTGCCTGCGGGGCGCTGTGTTTTTTTTCGTCTATTTATTTGAAATAGCTATAAATCAGGAAACTAAATTGTATTAGCCAGCGTTTTACGCTTGATGCATATTAAAAAGTGTCGAGCAGTCTAGTTTTTCCTGGACTGCCGCCAACTTTTTTCCGGAGATGCATCGATGCCTGGCCATATCCTGGTGCTGGACCCTGCGCCCGTCATGCAGGCGTTGCTGGCGCATAACCTCGTGGGTGCGGGCTACCGGGTCAGTTGTGCCCTGGACGCGCGCGGTGCGCTGGCGCTGCTGGCGGCCGATCCGCCCGATGTGCTGCTGCTGGAGTGGGAGCTGCCGGATGCGTCCGGCATCGCACTGCTGCGCCAGCTGCGCCAGGATGAGGTGCTGTGCAACTTGCCCATCATCATGGTCAGTGCGCGCGACAGCGAGCAAGACAAGGTGCTGGCGCTGGAAAGCGGTGCCGACGATTATCTGTGTAAACCTGTCGGTCCCCGTGAAATGCTGGCCCGCGTGCATGCGTTGCTGCGCCGGCGCGCGCCAGCGGCCTTGCGCGCTGGCACGGCTGGCGCTAGCGCCTTGCGGCTCGATCCGCGCACCCAGCGCGTGACGGCCGGCAGCGTGCCCGTTAACCTGGGCCGCGTGGAATTCAAGCTGCTGCATTTTTTGATGGACCATCCGGACACGGTGCATAGCCGCGCGCAACTTCTGGACCAGGTGTGGGGTCACGCCGCCTATCTCGACGAGCGCACGGTCGACGCCCACGTGGGACGCTTGCGGCAGGCGCTGCAGCCAGGCGGCTGCGGCCACCGCATCGTAACCGTGCGCGGTAGCGGCTATCGCTACCTGGCAACCGATGCCACCGATACCGCCGTGTGCGCATGATGCTGCTGACGGGGCGGGAACAGGAATACCTGCTGCACGCCATACTTGGTGCGCATGGCATTGGCGTGCCCGGCGATTTCTTTCTGTGGAGCCAGGGGCCGTTGCAAACGCTGTTGCCGCACGACATATTAATGTGCGCGCAGCTGGGCGTCGACGGGGCCGTGCTGCGCAGCGAAGCGTGGCACAGTATCGTGCCTGATCACGCACAGCTGCGCCAGCGCCATGGACAGCTGGCGCGCCTGGTGCTGGCCTGGCGCGCGGGCGGGCGGCAGGCGGCCGTCATCGATAGCGTGCTGGTGCATGGCTGCGTGGGTGAGGCTGGTGGCAGCTTTTTTGCCCTCTTCTCCATGGGGGGCGTGGATGCAGCGCGCCAGGCCTACGCGCTGGAATTGCTGCTGCCGTATCTACATGTGTACTGGCTGGCGCTGCAAGGCAGCCAGCGTGCGCCCCTGGCCGGTCCGGGCGCCAGGCGCGCAGCCAGTGCGCGCGAACTGGAAGTGCTGCATTGGGTACGCGAGGGGAAGAGCAATGACGAGGTCGGGCAAATCCTCGGCATCAGCGGCGCCACCGTGAAAAGCCATTTGCAGCGCATTTACAAATTATTGGGCGTGAGCAACCGCATGCAGGCCGTGTCGCGCGGCATCGCGCTGCGCCTGCTCAGCCATTAGCGCTGGTCCTGCGGCCCGGCCTGCATCGTTTCATTGCCATTGCCGCCGACATCTTGCGTGTGTTCGACGGTGCCGAGCGACACCCTTGCCACGTCCGGGCTCGCTTGCAGGCGCGCCACTTCGGCTCGTGTCAGCATGGCGGCAAAACCGTTGAAGGTCACTGTGTAGCGGTACTGCACGGTAGCGTCCGGCACCAGCGCCAGCACGGCGCGCTGCTGCGCTTCCAACTGGGCCGTGTAGCGCCGCGTGGCGTCGCTGTTCGTATCGAGCCCATGCACGCCGTCCGCTTGCGAGGCCAGCGGTGGGGCGCGCAATTGCACCAGATAGGACAGTCGCGCCGCAGCGGCCTGCGCCGTGACAGGCCGTGCATGGATGCTGGCCATGCCGGCCAGGATGGCAATACTGAGGCGAAATGCGGACATGCAAGCTCCTTTGGCGCGTGGCGTATGCAAGCCGCCCATGCGCCGATTGTACGCGCCTCGCGCATAAAAAACGCGCCCCGCAGGGCGCGCCGTGTTACGGCTTGAAGCGATATCGTTACAGCTTGGCGTCCGCTCTCACGTTGCGCAGGCTGGGGACGGCCAACGGCAACGGGCTGTTGGTTTCCACCGACAGTACGGTGGTGGACGCCGCGGCGTTGTTGCCATCAAGGAAGACCACGCCGCCCAGGTAGCGCTTGCCCGTTTCCAGCCCCGACCAGCTGATGCCGGCCGTGGCGCTGCCGCCCACGTACACCTTGCCTGGCAGCGTGGCTTTCAGGTTGCCGCCCTTGTCGGCTGTGGTGACGACGGCCGACGACAGGCCGAAGCCGGTCGACGCGCCATTCGCCAGCTCGTAGCCGATCACGCACACCTTGTAGCTGCCTGCCGCCGGGGTGGTCACGGTGATAGCCTCGTTCGAGCCGGCCGTGGCCGAGGTGGCGACGGTCGCGCCAGCGCTGTTGAGTAGCAGCAAGTCGAGGTCATTGCCGGCGCCTTCGCTGGTATCGCGGTCGAAGGTTTCGAAGCGCGCCACCACCGTGTTGGCGGGAATGCTCACATTGACCACGCGCACGCCGCTGCCACCCGCCTTGCAGGCGGTGGCCATCTGCGCCAGCGTTTCCACGCTGCCCGGCGCGGCCTGGCTGATGGTTTGCGCGCTGCGGGCCACTTCCTTCAGGCCGCCCGTCGCCGCGCCGACCTTGCCGGCAAAGCCGGTGGACAAGGTCAGCGAACGCAAGCCGCTGACCTTGTCGGCCTGCAGCAATGCCGGCGACTGCACCGCGCGGCCCGAGCGGGCCGTGACGGGGCTGCGTACTGTGTGCACGCCGTCGCTCCACACGAGCGCGCCGTACTGCCAGGCGTTGTCCGGCGCCGTGGTGCGCGTCAGGGTCACGCTGAAGGACTTGGTTTCGCCCGCTGCCAGTACCAGGGTGGCAGGCGTCACCGCCACGCTGTAACCGCTGACCGAGGCGCTGGCCGTGTAGGTGGCGCTGCTGCTGCCCACATTGGTGACGCGGCGCGTCACCGTTTGCGTGCCCAGCACGTTGCCGATGGTGATGGACGGCACGTTCAGGTTGTAGCCGGCAATGGTGCCGCCCGCACATTCAGCTGTCATGCCGACGCCGCACATGTATTTCTTGTAGTCAGCCAGGCTGGCGTCATATACGAGGCCCGGATCGGTGGCTTTGTTCGGCGTCACGTGGCCGGCGCCCTGGCCCCATGGCAAGATGCCGCGCGCGTCGCCTGCCTGGATGTCGGGCAGGGTGGTGCTGCCGGTGGTCATCAGGGCCGATTTGATGGCGGCCGGGCTCCAGTCAGGATGCTGCTGGCGCAGCAGGGCGGCCAGGCCGGCCACATGCGGGCTGGCCATCGAGGTGCCTTGCAGGAAGATGTAGGCTTGCGCCGGCACCAGGCTGCCATCCTGCACGGCATCGCGCTGCGCGCGCGACAGGGCAGGCGAGCCGCCGGCCAGGATGTCCACGCCAGGCGCCGTGACGTCGGGCTTGAGCAGGTTGGCATCGAACAGGTTCGGGCCGCGCGACGAGAAGTCCGCCACCACGGGCGCGGCGGGGCCGTTGCCATTGGTGACGAAGCGCGAAATGGCCGCCGTGGCTACGCCAGTTTGTGCTTGGGCGTTGATCAGCGCGCCATCTGCAGCGCTCACGTGCACGGCCGGCAGCACGTGCGGGTCGGATACCAGGCCCACGCCCGTGTCAACCAACACCATGCCGGCACCGCCCGCTTGCAGCACGGCGACGCCCTTGTCGGTGCGCGCCGTGGTGCCGCGCAGGCAGCTGACGACCTTGCCTGCGACCTTGGCCGGATCCAGCAAGGCCACGCCGCCGTTGTCGCCGGCGCGGTAGCACAGTGCCAGTTTTTGCGCATCAGCGCCAGGCAGGCCCGCGTCTTGCGCGCGGATCAAGGTTGTTGCTGGCAGCGGGTTGTAGTTGAGCGAGGCACCCGTGTAGCTGGCGCCGTTGCCCAAGGTCACCTTGGCCTGGTTGGCGCGGTTGTGTGTCGAGGCTGCCACCGTGGTGATCCACGGGCTGACGTGGGCCACCGTATTCGCCGGTCCCGCGTTGCCGGCCGAAGCGGCAACGAAAACGCCGGCATTCGAGGCATGCAGGAAGGCTTGCTCGACCGGGTCGTTGACGCTGCCGCCACCGCTGATCGAGTAATTGATCACGTGTACGCCATCCTGCACGGCTTTTTCAATTGCCGCCACGCTGTCGCCGCCGTAGCAGCTGTTTTTCGCGCCGGTCGGCTGGGTGGCCAGGTTGTAGGACCAGCACACCTTGTAGACGGACAGGCGGGCGCGTGGCGCCACGCCGGAAATCGCGCCCAGCGGCGCGCCGCCTACGATGACTGGCACGCCCGCATTGCCGCCCGCGGTGGACGAGGTGTGCGTGCCGTGACCGCCTTCACCGCTGGGGTCGCCAACGGAGTCGCGCGGCGAGGTGAATTCGCTCCAGTGCTGGATCTTGTCGGTCTCGGTCAGGCGCACGGCGTTGAAGTATTGCGCGCCAAGCAGCTTGTTATTGCAGTGCTCTTGCGTAAAGCCTTCGCCCGCTTGGCAGCTGCCCTTCCAGGCGGCCGGCGCCGCGCCGTATGCCAGGGTAGCGTTGGGGTCGAAGGTCGGGGTGCCGTTGGCGTCGACCTTGTCCGCATACGACAGGTTTTCCGGCCACACACCGCCATCGACGATGCCGATGATGATGTCTTCGCCCGCATGCTGCTTGCCGCCCAGCTGGCTCCACAGGCCGCCCGGTTGGTCCAGGCCCAGGAAGGTTGGCGTGTAGTTCGTTTGCAGGGTGCGCGGTTCGTCTGGGGCGATGCTGGCCACTTCGCCGCTCGCTTGCAATTGGCGCACTTCGGCGTCGGTCAGCAGGGCGGAGAAACCGTTGAGGACGATCTTGTACTGGTATTGCACGGGCGCGGCGGCAACGAGCGCTTGTACCCGTGCCTGTTTCTGGTCAAGGTAGTCGCCGTACAGCTGCACTTGCGTGCTGGCCAGGTCGAGGCGGCCGCCGGCGGCAGGCTGGGTTGCGCCCAGGCCTTCCACCGCGCCGGTGTAGGAGGCGATCGGTTTGTCGGTCAGCTGCACGATGTAGGGACGGCGCAGGTCGTCGGCGTGGGCCTGGAAGCTCAGGCTGGCAAACAGGCTCAGCACGGCGAGCGAAATGGGGCGCAAGGCGGGACGGAATGTCATGTGGGGTTTCCTGGTGGCGGTAGCGGGAATCGAAAGGGGCAAATCAGGCTTGCTGGCGGCGGCGCGCCGCGAAACCGATGCCTGCCAGGCCCAGCAGCAGCATCGCGTAGGTCGATGGCTCAGGTACCGAGGCGACGATATTGTCGAGCGCAAACTGGCCCTTGTTGGTGCTGAAGGCGTTGCAACTGCCGGCCGTGTTGCAAGTGAAACCGAAGAAGGCCAGCGAGGCGAATTGCTGGCTACCGAAGCTGGCGCTGGTGTTGTAGTGCTGGAACTGGAAGTTGCCGCCGATGGGGCCGCCCAGCTGGTATGTTTCATACAGGGAAGACCCGTCAGCATAGAAGCCTTGCACGCGTAACAGTCCCGCCACCGCCGGATAGGTGATGCCCTGGGCGTAGCCGATGAAGCTGGCGTCGAAGCCTTGCAGGCTGACGCTGCCGCCCGGGTTCAGTGGATCGAGGTAGACGATGCCGTCGTTGAGCGAGGCATAGTAATTGCTCGTATTGTTGCTCGGGCACGCCATGCCGCAGGCGGCCGGATCCGTGCCGTCGAACACCGCGCCGACCAGATCGCCATAATTGGCGCCGGCGACATTCGACGCGCCCGTCAGCAGGAATTTTCCGATTTCCAGAGCGTCGCCATGGCCGACGAACTGGCTATCCAGATTATCAAAATTGATCACGTCCGCGATGGCGGCTGGGGCACAGACAGCGGACAGGGTCAGGATGGCGGCGCCAGTCAACTGCTTGGCGGAGAAGGGACTTGCTGCGAAAGCTGCCTTCGAATGCACAATACGAGTCATAAATTTTCCCTTGGTGATTATGTAGGATGCAATATGTTTTGCGTCTGGGTGCTCTTTCCTGCGTGGACGGCTGAGACCAATACGTAGAAAATTGATTTTTACTATAGCAAAAGAGGCAATTCCATTGTTTGATATTCTTGCAAATTTAATTTGAAAGTTACAAATAATGAATGAATAAAATTCATCACTCACTATGAATTGCTAACCAATAGTAGATAGTTTCCGCATTGAAAATAGTTGAGTAATTAACCAGTCAGCCAAGCGCGCGCGGCACGCCGGCCGTTTCGCGCACACTGGATGGTTTCCCATGAAATTTGTTGTTCACAGTACAAACAAAAGATTGTATTAACCATAAGCGGCATGGTAGGCTGATAAGCATCGGGCAAGCGCGTGTCGCCCGGGCATGGCCATCAGCCGCGCGCAGCGACGCAATGTATTGAAGGTAGGCAATAAGGAGTTAGCGGATGCATGCAGCACACAGGCAGAACCTTGCGGCAACGCGCCATGCGCGCGGCTTTACCTTGCTCGAACTGTTGGTCGTGATCGTGATCATCGGCTTGCTGGCGGCCTATGTCGGCCCCAAATATTTCGCCCAATTGGGCAAATCGGAAGTAACAGTGGCCAAGGCGCAGATCGAGGCGTTTGAAAAATCGCTCGACACCTACCGCCTCGACGTGGGGCGCTATCCCACCACGGAAGAGGGTTTGGCCGCGCTGCTGGCCGCGCCGCCTGCTGCCGGCACGCGCTGGAATGGTCCCTACCTGAAAAAAGCCGTGCCGCTCGACCCGTGGGGCCATGCCTATCAATACCGTGCTCCCGGCAGCAAGGGCGAATATGACATCGTCTCGATGGGCAAGGATGGCCAGCCAGGCGGTAGCGCCGAGAACGCCGACATCAGCTCGCAATAGCGCCACCGCCATTCTTTTTCCTACGGACAAGCCATCATGCAGTTTGAAGTACGCGCGCTTTCCACGGACCAGGCAGTCACTACCTTGCAGACGTGCGTGATCGACGGCCGCGACGAAGCCGACGCGCGGCGCCAGGCCGAGGCGCGCGGCTTGTTCGTCAGCGCCATCCGTCCATTGCGCGCCACGCCGTTCAGCGCTGCCGGGCGCCAGCGCGCGCGGGCGCTGCCCCTGCTGCTGTTCAGCCAGGAATTGCTGGCGCTATTGCAAGCGGGCCTGGGCATCGTCGAAGCGCTGGAAGCCTTGCTGGAAAAGGAAGCGTCGCCAGCCACGCGCAGCGTGCTCACGCGCCTGCTGGAAGGCTTGCGTGAAGGCAAGCGCTTTTCCGCCGTGCTGGCAGAGCAGGCCGAACTGTTTCCTCCTTTGTACATCGGCATCGTCAAGGCGGCCGAGGGCACCAGCGACTTGCCGCGCGCGCTGTCGCGCTACATCGACTACCAGCAGCGCATCGATACGGTGCGTGGCAAAATCGTCAGCGCCGCCATCTACCCCACCATCCTGCTGGCCGTGGGCGGCGGTGTCAGCGCCTTCCTGATCAGTTACGTGGTACCCCGTTTCGCCGAGGTCTACCAGGGCGCCGGGCGTAACTTGCCATGGATGTCGCAAGTCATGCTCAGCTGGGGCCAGTTCGTCACGCAGCACGGTGTGCTGCTGTTGCTCGGGCTGCTTATCACGGGCAGCGTTGTATTGACGGCCGTGCGGCGCGTGCTGCGCCATGGCGGCGTGGCGCGCCTGCTGGCGAAACTGCCCGGCATCGGCGAACGCGCGCGCATCTATGAACTGTCGCGCCTGTACCTGACCCTGGGCATGCTGGCCGAGGGCGGCATCACCATTGTGCAAGCCATTACCACCGTGCAGGCGATGGTCTCGCCGGGCATGCAGACGTCCTTGCAGGGGGCGCGCGGCGCCATCGAGTCGGGCCAGCCCCTGTCGTCGGCGTTCGAACAGCACCAGTTGACCACGCCGATTTCCCTGCGCATGCTGCGCGTGGGCGAGCGCACGGGCGACATGGGGCCCATGCTGACGCAGTCGGCCGCCTTTTACGACGGCGAAATCAGCCGCTGGATCGACCGTTTTACGCGTACTTTCGAACCCTTGCTGATGGCTGCCATTGGCCTGGTCGTAGGCGCCATCGTGATCCTGCTGTACATGCCCATCTTTGACCTTGCCGGCGATATTTCATGATGCCCATTACTGCCGAATCCACCGTGGCCAGCGTGGCCATCGACGCTGCGCTGCTGCAGCGCGCGCGCGCCCTGAGCCGGCAATCGAAGCGCAGCCTGGTCGAGGAATTGCAGCAATTGAGCGGCATCGAAGCGCGCGCCGTGGTGCGCGAGCTGGCGCGCCCGTTCGGCCTGGGCGTGCTGGAAACGGCCGACATGCTGGCGTTGTCTCCCGCCTTCGACCTGCTGCCGCTGTCGCAGGCGCTGGCGCGCCACTGCGTGCTGCTGCGCGCCAGCGACGGCCAGCTGGCGGGCGTGATCGCCGACCCGTTCGACCTCGATCTGCAAACCTGGCTGGGCGCGCGCGCGGGGCAGGGTGGTTTGTGCATCCGCCTGGCGCTACAGTCTGACATCGCCGCCTACCTGTCGAAGCAGGAAGAATCGGCGCGCGCCGTCGACAGCCTGCTGCCCGGCGCCGCCAGTGACGCGCGGCGCGATGGCAAGACGGCCGCCGTGCTGTCGTTCGCCAGCGTGTCGGAAGCGGCCAGCCCCGCCGTCAAGCTGGTCAACTCGACCTTATATGACGCGCTGAAGGCGGGCGCCTCGGACATCCACCTGGAAAGCACGGCTGGCGGCCTGGCCGTCAAGTACCGCGTCGACGGCGTGCTCGATCACGCCACGTCCGTCAACGGCATCGAAGTGGCCGAGCACATTATCTCGCGCCTGAAAGTACTGGCCGAACTCGATATCGCCGAGCGCCGCGTGCCGCAGGATGGCAGCTTCCGCGTCGAGTCGGGCGGGCGCGAAATCGATTTGCGCGTCTCCATCATGCCCAGCATCCATGGCGAGGACGCCGTCATCCGCATCCTCGACAAGCGCGCCATGATCGAGGCATACGGCGCCTTGACCCTGGAAGCGCTGGGCTTTGACGCGCCATCGCTGCATGCCTTGCGCGCGCTGGCGCAGGAAGCCTATGGCATGCTGCTCGTCACCGGTCCCACGGGGTCGGGCAAGACCACGACCTTGTACGCGGCGCTGACAGAAATCCACAACGGGCGCGAAAAGATCATCACCATCGAAGATCCAGTCGAATACCAGCTGCCCGGCATCCTGCAGATACCCGTGAATGAAAAGAAGGGCCTGACGTTTGCCAAGGGATTGCGCTCGATCTTGCGCCACGACCCCGACAAGATCATGGTGGGCGAAATCCGCGACCGCGAGACGGCGGAAATCGCCGTGCAGTCGGCCCTCACGGGGCATTTGGTGCTCACCACCGTGCATGCGAATAATGTCTTTGACGTGTTCGGCCGCTTCACGCACATGGGCATCGATCCGTATGCGTTCGTCTCGGCCCTGAACGGCATCTGGGCACAGCGGCTGATCCGCACCAACTGCCCCCATTGCGCCACCGAATACACGCCCGACGATCTGGAGCTGGCCAGCGTGGGCCTGGCGCGCGCCGAGGTGGCAGGCTATGAATTCAAGCAGGGCAAGGGCTGCGGCGACTGCCGCGGTACCGGCTACAAGGGGCGTCGCTCGATCGCCGAGATTCTCGTGCTGACCGATGAAATCCGAGAACTGATCGTCGATAAAAAACCGATCCGCCAGATCAAGGCGGCAGCGTATGCGAACGGCACGCGCAGCCTGCGCCTGGCGGCGCTGGAACTGGTCAAGCGGGGCGCCACCACCATCACGGAAATCAAGAGGGTCACCCTGCATGCGTAGAGGTTTTGCGAAGTTGAGTTTGGGACATGGACTACGCCTGGGCGTGGCGGCGGGCACAGTGAGCCTGTGGCGTAGCAGCCGCTGGCGCGCGCCCGCCTGGACCTTGCTGGGTGAAGCCGCGTATGTGCCGGACGACATGCTGCATGGCGACTTCGCTGTCCTGGGACAGGCATTGGAACAGCTGCTGCCGGTGGATGAATACGCCGGCTGGCCCCTGTCCGTGGTGCTCGACGATGGCTTGGCACGCCTGTGGCAGGTGGACATGCCGCAAGGCGCCGCGCGACTGGCCGATATCGAGGCCGCCGCCGCGCTACGCTTCCAGTCGCTGTATGGCGATGCGCCAGGCCTGTGGCACAGCAGCAGTGCCTGGGATGCGCGCACACCGTTCTTTTGCGCCGTGCCCCGTGCACTGCTGGCGCAGCTGACGCGCGTGGCGGCCGCACGCAAGCTGGCCCTGATTTTCATTACGCCGCAATTCACGCGCCACTGGAACCGCTGGCACGGTGCGTTGAAACCGGGCGCCTGGTTTGGCCAGTTTCAGGAGAACGTCTTGACCTTGGGCGTGCGGCAGGATGGTTATTTACGCGCCGTGCGCGCGCTGCCCGTGCCCCCAGACGCCAGCCATGGCTGGCTGGTGCAGACGTTGGCGCGCGAGGCGCTGCTGCACGGTGTGGAAGCTCCAGGCTTGCTGCAACTGTGCGGCGCGGCGCCAGCGGGCTGGCTGGCGCCGGCGAAAGAGTTCAACTGCCAGATTTTCGCGATGCCGTACGGGGAAGGCGCCTTGTCGCCAGCCGCCCGGCTGGCCCGCAGCGGAGGCGTGGCATGACGCGCCTGGATATCGATTTCGCGCCACCAGGCTGGCGCCGCAGCCTGCACCGCGTGCCCGCGTGGGCGTGGTGTATCGGCGCGCTGGGCGTGGGGCTGACTGTCACGGCGGTGTACAGTGGCAACGCCGCGCTGCAGCGCCAGCAGGCAAACGAGGCACGCTGGCAACTGGCGCAGCAGCGTGTGATGGTCGCCACGCAGGGACCGGCGCTTGTACCGCAAGCGCCCATCGCGCCGGCGCAGGCGGCGGCCGTGAATGCGGCCATCCTGCAATTGAACTTGCCGTGGCGCGACGTGCAGGATGCGCTGGCCAGCGCCACGCCGCCCGGCATCGCGCTGCTGGCACTGGAACCGGATGCGCGCAAGCGCGTGCTGAAGATCACGGCCGAGACGACCGGCAGCGACGCCATGGTGGCCTACATCGCGCAATTGAAACAGCAGGAGCTGTTCGGCACCAGGGTGCAGCTGCTGCGTCATGAAATCAATGCGCTCGATCCGAACAAACCCTTGCGCTTCCAGCTCGAAGCGCGCTGGGGCACGCCATGATGGCCATCGACCTCTCGATCGTGCGTCTGCGCGCGCAACTGCTGTTGCGCCGCCTGGGCGCGCCCGCCTGCCTGGCCGTGGCCTTGCTCGCGCTGGGCATGGGCGCCTGGGCCTGGGCGTGGCAGCAGCGCGCCGTGGCGGCGCAGCTGGAAGCGCGGCCCTTGCCGCAGCCATCGCTGGCCGTGGCGGCCTCGGTGCCGCCGGCGACGGCCAGCGAGAACCTGGCGCGCTTTTATGCCACCCTGGGACAGCAGCGCCACGCGGAACAGCAAGTCAAGCAGCTGTTCGACTTGGCCGCGAAAAACGGTTTGCTGCTGGCGCAAGGCGATTACAAGAGCGGTTATGACAAGGCCAGCCGCGTGGCCACCTGGCAGGTGACCTTGCCGCTGAAGGGCAGTTATGCGGCCGTGTGGCAGTTCGCGCTGCAAGCGCTGCGCGCCGCGCCCTTCGCCTCGCTCGATGAACTGAGTTTTCGCCGCGAGCAGATCGCCGATACGGAACTCGAAGCGCGCTTGCGCCTGACGTTTTATTTGACCGATGCGTTGCCTGACAGCGCGGGAGAGGCGCCATGACCCCGCGCCATTGGCTCATGCTGGCCGGCGTGCTGGGCGCGGGCGCCTTGCTGCTGTTCGGTGAGCGCCAGCCCGTGGCCGAGGTGGCCGAAGCGGTCGAGCGGGCCGTCGCGCCGGCGCGCCATGCGTCCGCCAGGCCGCCAGCCGCGCAGCCGGCCATTCTGGCCCTGCTGCCGCGCAGTGAAGTGGCGGGCGAGGAGGGCGAGACCTTTGGCGGCGCCGGTGGCGTTTTTCAGAGCCAGAACTGGACCCCGCCGCCACCGAAAATGGTGGTGACCGCCGCGCCGCCACCACCGGCGCCGATGGCGCCGCCGCTGCCCTTCGTCTACCTGGGCAAGGCAGCCGCCGACGGCGCCTGGGAAGTGTTTTTGTCGCGCGCCGACAAGACGTATATCGTGCGCGCCAATACCGTCATCGATGGCGCCTACAAGGTTGTGACGATCGCGCCGCCCGTCATGACGCTCACTTATCTGCCGTTGAACCAGGTTCAACAGCTCAACATTGGAGTACTCGAGTGATGTCTCGTTCTTTTTCATCGGCGCCGTTGCTGGTACTGCTGGTGCTGCTGGCCGGCTGCGCCGGGCAGCAAGCCTACCGCGACGGGCGCGAGCTGATTGCGCAAGATAACATCCCGGCCGGCCTGCAAAAGCTGCAGGAAGCGCTGCAGCAAGACCCCGGCAACGCGCAATACCGCAGTGCCTACCTGCAGGCGCGCGAACGGGCCACGGGCAGCCGGCTGCAGCAGGCCGAGCGCCAGGCACAGGCGGGGCAGGGCGACCTGGCGCGCGCGGGCTTTTTGAGCGTGCTGGAAATCGATGCACAGAACGAGCGGGCCAACAGCGGCTTGCGCGCGCTCGAACGTGAGCAGCGCCAGGGGAAATTGCTGGCTGATGCACGCACGGCGTTGGAGGCAAAACAATACGACCCGGCGCGCCAGCGCCTGAACGCTATCCTCACCGAGCAGCCGAACCATGCGGGCGCGCGCGCGCTGCTGCGCGACGTCGATGAAAAGACGGCGCCGCCTATCGTCGAATCGGGCCTGGCCAGGTCGTACAAGCAGCCGATCACCATCGAATTTCGCGACGCGCCTTTAAAACAAGTGTTCGAACTGATTGCGCGCCGCTCCGGTCTTAATTTCGTCTTCGACAAGGATGTCAAGGCCGATGCGAAAACCTCGATCTTCCTGAAAAACAGCACGGTGGAATCGGCCGTCTACTTCCTGCTGGTGACGAACCAGCTGGAGCAGCAGGTGATGGATGCGAACACGATTTTGATTTATCCGAACGTGGCGGCGAAATTGAAGGAATACCAGGAAGTGCTGGTGAAAACCTTCTTCCTGGCGAACGCGGACGCCAAGCAGGTGGCCAACACGCTCAAGACTATTTTGAAGACGCGCGACGTGGTGGCCGATGAAAAGCTCAACCTGGTCATCGTGCGCGACACGCCCGAGGCGATCCGCCTGGCCGAGCGCCTGATCGCGCTGCAGGATGTGCCCGAGGCGGAAGTGGTGCTGGAGTTGGAAATCCTCGAAGTCAAGCGCAGCCGTCTGCTGGAACTGGGCGTGGCCTGGCCAACGAGCCTGACCCTGACGCCGCTTTCCACCTCGGGCGGGATAGGCTTGACCATCAATGACTTGAATAAGCTGAACCAGCGCAGCATCGGCGTGAGCGACCTGTCCGTGACGGCGAATGTCAACAAGAAGGATGGCGACGCGAACATCCTGGCCAACCCGCGCATCCGTGTGCGCAACCGGGAAAAGGCGAAGTTCGTCATCGGCGACAGGGTGCCGGTGGTGACCACCACCATTTCACCGGGGACGGGCGGCTTTGCTTCCGAATCCGTCAGCTACCTGGACGTGGGCTTGACGGTGAACGCCGAGCCGACCATCTATTTGAATAATGAAGTGGGCATCCGCATCTCGCTCGAAGTGAGCAACCTGGGCGCGGCCACCATTACCAGGAGCGGCTCGACCCTGTACCAGATCGGCACGCGCCAGGCGTCGACCATGCTGCAATTGAAGGATGGCGAAAACCAGGTGCTGGCGGGCCTGATCAACAATGAAGAGCGCAGCTCGGGCAACAAGGTGCCTGGCCTGGGCGACATACCCGTGCTGGGACGCCTGTTCGGCAGCAGCAAGGACGACAGCCAGAAGACGGAAATCGTGCTGTCGATTACGCCGCACCTGGTGCGCACGGTGCAGCGCCCGGAAGCGAAGGAGTCGGAATTTTCGGCCGGAACGGAAGGCAGCTTCCGCCGCCGTCCCGACATGGCGGCCAAGGCGCCCACGCAGATGCCGGGCACGCTGATCGTGCGTTCCGGCCCGTCCGCCGTCGGCATGCAGCCGGCGCCCGCGCAGCCGCTGATGGCGCCCGGCCAGGTGCCATCGACCTTGCCGCAGACATTGCCGCAGACGGTGCCCGCGCCGGAAGTATTGCCGTCGCCCGAGCCGGCCGCGTCGCCTTTGCCAATATCGTCCGACCAGCCCGTGCCGCTGCAGGCGGCGCCCTTGCCGCTGTCGTCGGGCCAGCCGGTGCCGGTCGCCAAATGAGACTGGCGTGTGCGCAGGGTGGGCAGGGCGGCTTCACCCTGATCGAGGTGCTGGTGACCCTGGCCATCCTGGGCGTGCTGGCCACCTTGGTGATCCCTGTTACGCAGGTGACGGTGCAGCGGCGCCAGGAGCAGGAATTGCGGCGCGCGCTGCGCGAGATCCGCCAGGGGCTCGACGCCTATAAACGCGCTGGCGACGAGGGCCGCATCCTGCGTGCGCCCGACGCCAGCGGTTACCCGAAAAGCCTGGAACTGCTGGTCGAGGGCGTGTCGGACCAGCGCAACCCGAAGCGCAGCAAGCTGTTTTTCCTGCGCCGCGTGCCGCGCGACCCGTTCAACGCGGACGCGGGCCTGAGCGATGCGCAAACCTGGGGCAAGCGCAGCTACGCCAGCGAAGCGGCCGCGCCGCGCGAGGGCGACGATGTGTACGACGTGTATTGCACATCCGGCAAGACCGGCTTGAACAACGTGCCTTATCGTCTATGGTGAACCATGCCCGCTGAAATCCTTCCTGCCCGTAGGCACGGCTTTACCCTGATCGAATTGCTGGTGGTGCTCGGTATCGTGGCGCTGCTGCTGACCCTGGCCGTGCCCCGTTACTTTCCCAGTCTCGACAAGGCGAAGGAAACTGTGCTGGCGGACAACTTGCGCAACCTGCGCGCCACCATCGATCAGTTTCATGGCGATACGGGCCGTTATCCCGATACTTTGGAGCAATTGGTAGAAAAAAAATACTTGCGCGCCATGCCCATCGATCCCATCACGGACAGCGATGCCAGCTGGGTCATCGTGCCACCGCCCGACGATACGCCGGGCCAGGTGTATGACGTGAAAAGCGGCGCGCCCGGCAAGGACCGCGCCGGCACGCCGTTCGCCGACTGGTAGCTGCCGTGCACTGTTCTGCATGCCGCCAGCGCGGTTTTACTTACCTGGGCCTGATCATCCTGGTGGCCATCCTGGGCCTCGTGGGGGCGGCTGGCCTGAAGATGGGCTCGCTGCTGCAGCGCCAGGCGGTCGAACAGGAGTTGCTCGACATCGGTGCGCAGTTTGCCGATGCGCTGCAGAGCTACGCGGGTGCCACGCCTGCCGGCCAGCCGCAGCAGCCGCCGAATCTGGCCGCCTTGCTGCGCGATCCCCGCTTTCCGCAGGTGCGCCGCCATCTGCGCAAGCTGTATGTCGACCCCATCACGGGACGCGCCGAGTGGGGCTTGCTGTACCAGCCCGGCACTAACGGCATCATTGGTGTCCACAGCCTGTCAAAGGCAGAGCCATTAAAAATTGGCAATTTCGATGTGCGGTTTGCCGGCTTCGAAGGCAAGGCCCATTTTTCGGAGTGGCACTTCATGGTCGATGCACAAGTGCAAGCCACCCTAGCTGCGGCGGATTCAGCCATGCCGGCGGGCGAGGCGTTTGCCATCGCACCCGCCTTGCCGGAGTCACCGTTGTTTTTCAAGCCTATTGCCTCACCGCAAGAAGAGCTGCCGCCAGAGCCTGTTGACCTGCTTGAACCTCATAATTCTTCGGATAGCCCGGCCGAGCCGGCGATTTCACCGTAAAGCGGAGTAAAAACAGATCAATGCACGAGTAACTATTTTCACCAAGAAAGTCATAGGTACTGGCAAATATTTCACTATGAAAATACTTGTATTAAATGAAACTTCGATAAAATATTTATAAGTAATTCAATGCATTTATGCTACCATCCTTATCAGTACTTCCGGTACTAAAACTATTGGTGGCCTGCGCATTGCAGCCATAAATTACTTTTTAAGGAATAAGCTATGAAATTGAAATTTATCGCTGCAGGCATTCTGGCAGCAGCATCGTTCAGCGCGTCGGCGGCAACCTACGACCTGGGTATCCTGGACCCGACCGGTTCCGACACCCTGTCGGCTTTCACGACCAAGTTCGCCATCAATTCGCAGATCAATGATTCGTGGACTTTCCAGTTGCTGGCCCCATCGTCGACCTCGTTTGGTGCATTGCAAACGTTCTCCGTTGCTAACGGCGCGATCAAGGATTTCGCCGCTACCCTGGTCGGCTATGGCAGCTTGGACAAGAGCACGGCTAGCGGCATCCAGAATCTGAGCTGGGCAGGTCAATTGGCTGCAGGTAACTACACGGTGCAAGTCTCGGGCCTGACCCTGGTAAAAAATGTGCAGTACGTAGGCACGGTTTCGGCCCTGCCAGTACCAGAACCAGAAACCTACGGCATGCTGTTGGGTGGCCTGGCGCTGGTTGGTGCCGTGGCACGCCGCCGCGCCAAGAAAGCTGACTAAGCTTTCGCCGCAGTGAAAAAAACCCGCCTCGGCGGGTTTTTTTTCGTCTGGCTCATGTGCGCAAGGCGTGACGCTGGCAACACCGTCCCGCGCATGTGCTTAGGCGTGGCGCTTGAAGTCACGGAAGCGGAAGCCAACGAGCAATAGCGTGGCAAAGTACGCCACGCCGCACAGGCTCACCACCAGGGCCAGCGCACCGGCCCGCAACAGCGGATGTGCTTGCATGGCGATCCAGTCGATGCGCACGGCGCCAACATACGCCACGCAGCCCATCACGATGAGTGCTGGCAGCAGGCGCAGGAAGAACTTGGCCCAGCCCGGTTTCGGCTGGTAGATGCCGCGCTTGCGCAAGCCCCAGTACAGGAAGCTGGCGTTCAGGCAAGCGCCCACGCCGATCGACAGGGCCAGGCCGGCCACGGCGATGTAGGGCACGAACAACAAATTCATCAGCTGTGTGGCGATCAGCACGCCGATGGCGATTTTCACGGGCGTGCGGATGTCCTGGCGCGCATAGAACGCGGGCGCCAGGGTTTTCACCAAGATAATGCCGATCAGACCCAGGCTGTAGGCCACCAGCGGCTGCGTCGACATGGTCACGGATTCGGCTGTAAACTTGCCGTAGTGAAAGAGCGTGGCGATCAGTGGCGTGGCCAGGGTCGCCATGCCGACAGCGGCGGGCAGTGCCAACAGGAAAGTCAGGCGCAAGCCCCAGTCCAGCAGGGCCGAGTATTCCGTCTTGTCGCCATCCACATTCGCCTTCGACAGGCTGGGCAGCAAAATGGTGCCCAGGGCCACGCCCAGCATGGCGGTCGGGAACTCCATCAGGCGGTCCGCATACGACAGCCAGGAAATGCTGCCTTCGGCCAGGCGCGACGCGATGCTGGTGTTGATCATCAGACTGATCTGGGCTGCCGAGACGGCGAAGACGGCCGGTCCCATCTTTTTCAGCACGCGGCGCACGCCGCCGTCGGACAGGCCGATGGCGGGATTGAGCGACAGGCGCGGCAGCATGCCGATCTTGATCAGGGCGGGAATCTGGATGGCCACTTGCAGCAAGCCGCCGGTGAACACGGCAATGGCCATGGCGTAGATCGGCTGTTTCAAGTGCGGCGCGAGGAACAGCGAGGCGGCGATGAATGACAAATTGAGCAACACTGGCGTAAACGCGGGAATCTTGAATTCGCGCCATGTATTTAAAATGCCGCCGGCCAAGGCCACGAAAGACATGCAGGTAATATAAGGGAACATCAGCCGTGTCATCCACACGGCCGCATCAAAAGCGCCGGCATCTTTGGTCAGACCCGTGGCGATGGCGTACACGAACCACGGCGCGCCGACGATGCCGATGGCGGAGACCAGCAAGGTGGCCCAGACCAGGGTGGTGGCCACATGGTCGGCCAATTGTTTGCTGGCTTCCTGTCCATGCTGGTTCTTGTATTCCGACAAGATCGGCACGAAGGCTTGCGAGAACGCGCCCTCGGCAAACAGGCGGCGCAACAGGTTCGGGATGCGGAAGGCAACAATGAAGGCGTCCGTGTAGGCGCCGGCGCCAAAGGCGCGCGCGAACAGGCTTTCGCGCAATAATCCGGTTACACGGGACAGCATGGTCATGCTGGAGATGGCGGCAAGGGTTTTAAGCAAGTTCATGGGGGCAGATTATAGCCGGGCATGGCCCTGGAAACCGCTTAAAATATGGTAACAATCGCTGTTGATTCACCGTTGCCAGGCCCATTTTCAGGTGTTTTTGGCGTCACACACGGTTTTTTGATTTGCCCCCGCTTGAAAATATCGCTATAATCGAAGGCTGTACAGAATTCTGTTACGCAGACACTAATGTTTGACAGGCACTGGTTTGGCACACATGGTTCGGCAGACGCACAGAACGCACCGGTTGGCAAACACTAATGTTTGCAAACGCACTTTGACCCTGTTTTAGGAAATTCCATGGCAAATACCGCACAAGCGCGCAAACGCGCTCGTCAAGCAGTTAAGCAAAACGCACACAATTCGTCCCAACGTTCGACCTTGCGCACGGCTATCAAAGCTGCTCGCAAAGCGATCCAAGGTGGCGACAAGGCAGCTGCTGCTGCAATCTTCCAAGCATCCGTGTCGACCATCGACCGTATCGCTGACAAGAAGATCATCCACAAAAACAAGGCAGCTCGCCATAAGAGCCGTCTGGCAGCTGCTTTGAAAGCACTGTCCGCTTAATATTCGCCAGCAGGCAAGCCACCAAGGTGGCCTTGCCTGTGCCGGTACGCTGGCACTGGTTGAAAAGCAAAAACCCGCAGATTCGTTCTGGCGGGTTTTTTCGCGTGCGCGCGTACTTTTCATGGCCATCTTCGGCTGCGTTTTCCGGCAGCGGCCCGCTGCCGGCCGCCACAGCTTAGCGCAAGGCGGGCAAATTGCCGATGTTCATACCCGGTTTGATATTCTTTTGCTTGAACCAGCCCAGGTTCATTTCCAGCGCATAGCGCACGGGCACGGTCTTCGTGGAGCAATGGCTGTCGAGCGTGTGCGCTTGCATGTCTTCGATATTGACGATCTTGCCGCCGGCATCGATAAAGGCCACCGACAGGGGGAGCGGCGTATTTTTCATCCACATGCATTGCGTCGACGGGTTGCCAAAGACGAACAGCATGCCCGCATTCATCGGCATCTTTTCGCGGTACATCAAGCCTTGTTCGCGTTGCTCTTGCGTGGCGGCGATTTCCGCCTGGATCAAATGCATGCCGGCCGAGAGCTGCAAGCTCTTGCCTGGCGATGTTTGCGCGAGCGCAATGCTGGCGCAAGCCATCAGGGCGATGGACAGGCTGAGATGGCGAAGGGAAGTTTTCATGGAGCGGGACGGTGGCTGCGAAGCGGCGATTAAGCCATGCAGGCAGCCGCCCGGTCAAGCCTGCTGCTTGGCCGCGCCGAAAGCGTGGGGTTACAGCAACATAGTTGTTGTAACCCCGGGGACAACGTTTATTTCACGGGCTTGCCTGCTTCAGATGCTGGCTGCTTCGACTTGCGCGCCTGGGGAATCAGGCGCGGCGCATCGGTCGCGGCCGAGGCATGGCTGGTTGCCGATGCGGGGGGCGGTTTGACGGCATCGGTCGCTGCGGAAGCATGTACCTTGGCACCCGATTGCGCCAATGCGGCGCCGGCAAGCAGGGAGGCGGCCAGCGTCAGTATTACTTTTATCATCATCTTTCCTTTTCCGTCATGTTAAGGTGGGATGATTTTAATGCATTATCTAAAAATAAATAGTGCTTACTGGCAAAATTTTAGTGCAGACGCCATCTTTTCTTGGCCTGCTCACGCTTTTCCAATGTTCTCGGCCGGCACTTCGCACCACTCGCCAGGCAGCAGCGGGTGGCTGGCCAGCGAGAACGGACCGATGGCGCTGCGCACCAGGCGCAGGGTCGGCAGGCCGACGGCAGCCGTCATGCGCCGCACTTGCCGGTTTTTTCCTTCTTTCAAGGTGATCGCCAGCCACGAGGTCGGTTTGTCGGCGCGCGCGCGGATGGGCGGGTTGCGGGGCCATAGCCAGTCCGGCTCGGCGATGCGCACGGCCTTGCATGGCTTGGTGACGAAGTCGCCCAGGTCCAGCGGCGCCTGCAGGCGCGCCAGGCTGGCCGCGTCGGGCACGCCATCGACCTGCACCAGGTAGGTTTTCGCTTCCTTGCGGTCGGGGTGGCTGATCTCGTGTTGCAGGCGGCCGTCGTCGGTCAGCAGCAGCAAGCCTTCGCTGTCGGCGTCGAGCCGACCGGCCGGGTAGATGCCGGGAATGGTCAAATGATCAGCCAGGGTGAGGCGGCCGTCCTGCGGCGAAAATTGGCACAAGACCTGGAATGGTTTATTGAAGAGAATGAGTGGCATGCTGATAAATGAATTGATGCAAACGATGGTGGCCGCTGGTTGGCGCCGCAAATGCGTGGCGCCCTGTGAGATACTGGTGCATAATGTGAAACGATAGTCTTATGTCTTATAGAAGACTTGGTGCCAGCGTGGCGATACGCTTCTTTGGCGCTGCATTCTGCATTGCGATGCAGATGGCCCGGGTGTTCTTTCCCTGCTAAAGTGCGTTGTTGCCGCCATGTTCGGACTTGTTTTTGTAAACTCTGCAACCGCAGAGCGCGTCGCCGGCCTGTGTTGCCCGCCAGCGGTGTGTCCCACTTCGGAGATCACGATGTATCAACATATCACTGTACCTGCTGACGGCCAAAAAATCACCGTCAACGCTGATTTTTCGCTGAATGTACCAGATAATCCTATCGTTCCCTTCATTGAAGGCGATGGCACGGGCATCGATATCAGCCCGGTCATGATCAAGGTGATCGACGCTGCCGTGGCCAAGGCTTATGGCGGCGCGCGCAAGATTAGCTGGATGGAAATCTATGCGGGTGAAAAATCGACGAATGTGTACGGCCCCGATGTGTGGCTGCCGGAAGAAACGTTGGCCGTACTGAAAGATTACGTCGTCTCCATCAAGGGCCCGCTGACCACGCCCGTCGGCGGCGGCATCCGCTCGCTGAACGTGGCGCTGCGCCAGCAGCTGGACCTGTATGTCTGCCTGCGTCCCGTGCGCTACTTCACGGGCGTGCCGTCGCCCGTGAAAGAGCCGGAAAAGACCGACATGGTGATTTTCCGTGAAAACTCGGAAGACATCTACGCCGGCATCGAATACCAGCAAGGCTCGCCCGAAGCCAAGAAATTGATGGATTTCCTGATCAATGAAATGGGTGTAACCAAGATCCGCTTCCCGGCCACCTCGGGCCTGGGCATCAAGCCCGTGTCCATCGAAGGCACCGAGCGCTTGGTGCGCAAGGCCATCCAGTACGCGATCGACAATGACAAGCCATCCGTGACGATCGTGCACAAAGGCAACATCATGAAGTACACGGAAGGCGGCTTCCGCGACTGGGCGTATGCGCTGGCGCAAAAGGAATTCGGCGCCGAACTGATCGATGGCGGTCCTTGGTGCAAGTTCAAGAATCCAAAGACGGGCCGCGACATTATCGTCAAGGATTCCATCGCTGACGCGTTCCTACAACAAATCCTGCTGCGTCCGGCCGAATACAGCGTCATCGCCACCTTGAATTTGAACGGCGATTACATTTCCGATGCGCTGGCGGCGCAAGTGGGCGGCATCGGCATCGCACCGGGCGCCAACCTGTCCGACTCCGTCGCCATGTTCGAGGCGACGCACGGCACGGCACCGAAGTATGCGGGCAAGGATTACGTGAACCCCGGTTCCTTGATCCTGTCGGCGGAAATGATGCTGCGCCACATGGGCTGGCTGGAAGCGGCCGACCTGGTCATTTCATCGATGCAGAAATCGATTGCCTCGAAGCGCGTCACCTACGATTTCGCCCGCCTGATGGAGGGCGCGACGCAAGTGTCGTGCTCCGGTTTCGGCGAGGTAATGATCGAGCACATGTAACACGAGGGGCAGGGCAGGGTCAGCGCACCCTGCGGACGAAAAAAAACCCCGTTTGACAACGGGGTTTTTCACATCTGAGGGCCGGCGATGCTTAGGCTGCTTGGATGTTGGAAGCTTGCTTGCCTTTAGGGCCTTGCGTGACTTCGAATTGAACTTTTTGACCTTCTTTGAGGGTCTTGAAACCGTTCATGTTGATTGCGGAGAAGTGAGCAAACAAATCTTCGCCGCCGTCATCTGGAGTGATGAAGCCAAAACCTTTGGAATCATTGAACCACTTAACTGTACCTGTTGCCATAAAAAGAACTTTCAAAATTAAAACAAATCACACGAGCCATAAAAGCAAGAAGCTTCTTGCCCCCTCCTCGACGTCTCACTTCTTATCAAGCTGTACATTACTGCAACAGTCGATACAGCATTGTTGGCGGAATAAATAATGAAGTCAAGCGCTTTTCCATCGATATTGCCAAATTCTTCACGGCAACCAAAAAAGCAACTCTTGATTTTGACAGCAAGGTCGCCATCTGCGCACTATTAAGAAAACGCGTAAGATTGAAAACAATTGGAAAGGCGTAGATATTGCGCATGACAACCACTGTGAAAGCATTAGAATAAGCGTATGGCAACCAAGCACGACACAGAAACCCTGCTGGAGCGGCAGGTACTGAAGCCGCCACCGCTCTACCAGGTAGCCTTGCTCAATGACGACTACACGCCTATGGAATTTGTGGTGGCCATCATTCAGGAGTATTTCAACAAGGACCGTGAAACGGCGACGCAAATCATGCTCAGTGTTCATCGCTACGGCAAAGGAGTGTGCGGCGTGTTCTCTAAAGATATAGCGTGTACCAAAGTGGAGTTCGTTTTAACGCATGCGCGCAAGGCGGGGCATCCCCTGCAGTGCGTGATGGAGGAAGTATGATTGCGCAGGAATTAGAAGTAAGTTTGCACATGGCGTTTGTCGAAGCTCGGCAGGCACGGCATGAATTCATCACGGTTGAGCATTTACTGCTGGCACTGCTGGACAATCCCTCCGCTGCCGAGGTGTTGCGTGCCTGCGCGGTCAATATTGAGGACCTGCGCAAGACCCTCACCAATTTCATCGGCGATAACACGCCGACCGTGCCTGGCACGGGCGAAGTCGACACCCAGCCGACGCTTGGTTTCCAGCGCGTGATCCAGCGCGCCATCATGCATGTCCAGTCCGCCTCGAATGGCAAGAAGGAAGTCACGGGCGCCAACGTGCTTGTGGCCATCTTCGGCGAAAAGGATTCGCATGCTGTTTACTACCTGCACCAGCAGGGCGTAACGCGCCTGGACGTGGTTAATTTCATTTCGCACGGCGTGCGCAAGGACCAGTCGACGGAAAGCGCGAAAGCCTCCGAAGGCGTGGAAGAAGCGCCCGTCGATGGTCAGCCGAAGGAAAGCCCGCTCGACCAGTTCACGCAAAACCTGAACAAGGCCGCTGCCGAAGGCAAGATCGACCCCTTGATCGGCCGCGAGGAAGAAGTCGACCGCGTGATCCAGATCCTGTGTCGCCGCCGCAAGAACAATCCGCTGCTGGTCGGTGAGGCGGGCGTCGGCAAGACGGCCATCGCCGAAGGCCTCGCTTACCGCATCACGCAAAGCGATGTGCCGGAAATCCTGCAAAATGCCGTCGTGTATTCGCTGGACATGGGCGCCTTGCTGGCCGGGACCAAATACCGCGGTGACTTCGAACAGCGCCTGAAAGCCGTGCTGAAGCAATTGAAAGACAATCCGAACGGCATCCTGTTCATCGACGAGATCCACACCATCATCGGTGCAGGCTCGGCCTCGGGCGGCACCCTCGATGCCTCGAACCTGCTGAAACCGGCATTGGCCAACGGCCAGTTGAAGTGCATCGGCGCGACCACATACACGGAATTCCGCGGCGTGTTTGAGAAAGATCATGCCTTGAGCCGCCGTTTCCAGAAAGTGGACGTCAACGAGCCGACCGTCGAGCAGACCATACAGATCCTGCGCGGCTTGAAATCGCGCTTCGAAGAGCACCATGGCGTGAAATACTCGGCCTCGGCCCTGACGACGGCAGCCGAACTGGCGGCGCGCTTCATCAACGACCGCCATCTGCCCGACAAGGCGATCGATGTCATCGATGAAGCGGGCGCGGCGCAGCGCATCTTGCCGAAGTCGAAGCAAAAGAAAACCATCGGCAAGGCCGAGATCGAGGACATCATTGCCAAGATCGCGCGTATTCCGCCGCAAACGGTCAACCAGGATGACCGCAGCAAGCTGCAAACCATCGACCGCGACTTGCGTAATGTGGTATTCGGGCAAGATCCTGCCATCGATGCGCTGGCCTCGGCCATCAAGATGGCGCGCGCGGGCTTGGGCAAGACGGACAAGCCGATCGGCTCTTTCCTGTTCTCCGGTCCGACGGGCGTGGGCAAGACCGAGGTGGCCAAGCAACTGGCCTTCATCCTCGGCATCGAGCTGATCCGTTTCGATATGTCGGAATACATGGAACGCCACGCGGTCAGCCGTTTAATCGGCGCGCCACCGGGCTACGTTGGTTTCGACCAGGGCGGCTTGCTGACGGAAGCGATCACCAAGAAGCCGCATGCGGTCTTGCTGCTCGACGAAATTGAAAAAGCCCATCCGGACATTTTCAATATCCTGCTGCAAGTGATGGACCATGGCACCTTGACGGACAACAATGGCCGCAAAGCCGATTTCCGTAACGTGATCATCATCATGACCACGAATGCGGGCGCGGAAAGCTTGCAGAAAGCCTCGATCGGTTTCACCAATTCCAAGCAGGCAGGCGACGAGATGGCCGACATCAAGCGCATGTTCACGCCGGAATTCCGCAACCGCATCGACGCGACCATCAGCTTCCGCGCGCTGGACCAGGAAATCATCCTGCGCGTGGTCGACAAGTTCCTGATGCAGCTGGAAGAACAGTTGCACGAGAAAAAAGTCGAAGCCGTGTTTACCGAGAAGCTGCGTGCTTTCCTCGGCAAGAAAGGATTCGATCCGCTGATGGGCGCGCGGCCGATGGCGCGTTTGATCCAGGATCTGATCCGCAAGGCCTTGGCCGACGAGCTGCTGTTCGGCCGCCTGGTCACCGGCGGACGGGTCACGGTCGACCTCGACGACAAGGACCAGGTCTTGCTGGAATTCCCGGAACCGCCCGACGCGGCGCCGACGGCTGCACCGGAAACGGTGGAAGTGGAGTAAGTCCTCCGGCGCCACGCGCGATCAACAACCCGCACCACGCAAGTGGCGCGGGTTTTTTTACGTTTTTGTGGGCAATAAAGAAGGTTTTCTTTGGTCGTGGTTATGCCAGAATTGCTGTCCGGTATCGACATGATGTCCATGCCACCCATCGCCCTGATCGCTCTCTGGATGCTCACATGAAAATTTCCCGCCATCTTACCTTGCTTCTGTTGTCCGCCGGTCTGCTCGGCAACGCCGCCGCTGCCTCCGCTCCTGCTGGCAGTTATTTCCGTTTTCCCGCCATACGCGGCGACACCGTCGTGTTCACGGCCGAAGGCGATTTGTGGAAAAGCAGCGTGCGCGGTGGCGCGGCACAGCGTTTGACCACGCATCCCGGCTATGAAACGAACGCGGCGATTTCCCGTGACGGCCTGTGGCTGGCGTTTTCCGCCGCCTACGAAGGCGCGCAGGAAGCCTATGTGATGCCGCTGGCCGGTGGCTTGCCGCGCCGTATTTCGTATGACAATGGCGGCGTGCTGGTGCTGGGCTGGACGGCGCAGGGCGAGGTGCTGATCAGCACGCAAAATACGGATGGCCCCGCCTCGCGCCGCATCGTCGCCGCCATCGATCCCGTGAAGCAGGCGCGGCGCGTGTTTCCCGTGGCCGACGCCAACGACGCCGTGCTCGACGACGCGGGCAAGACGCTGTTCTTCACGCGTTTCGGCCTGGCCATGACCAACGACAATGTGCGCAACTACCGGGGCGGCGCGCATGCCACCCTGTGGCGCTATGAACTGGACGGCAAGGGCGAGGCCGTGCGCATGCACACGGAGGCTGCCGTGTTGGCGGGCAACAACAAGCGCCCCATGTGGTGGCAGGGCCGCGTGGTGTACATCAGCGACGAAGGCGGCAGCGACAATCTGTGGAGCATGTTGCCCGACGGCTCCGACCGCCGCGCATTGACCAGCCACACGCAGTGGGACGTGCGCAACGCCGCGCTGGGCGATGGCAAGGTGGTCTACCAGTTGGGCGCCGATTTGCACCTGCTGGACTTGAACGGCCCGACAATGGGCGCCTCGCAGCCGCTGGCCATCAGCCTCGTGTCCGACTTCGACCAGCAGCGTGCGCGCCAGATACGCTCGCCGCTCGATACCTTGAGCAATGTCCAGTTGTCGGGCAAGGATGAGCGCATCATCCTGACGGCGCGGGGCAGGGTCAGCATCGCCGGCACGGGCAGCTTGCGCCGCGTCGATATCGCCATTCCCGAAGGGACGCGGGCGCGTGATGCCGTCTTTTCCAGCGACGAGAAATCCGTGTTCGCCATCGTCGACACGAGCGGCGAAAATGAAATCTGGAAGTATGCCGCCGATGGTTCGGGCAAGGGCGAGCAGCTGACGACGCAGGGCGACAACCACCGCTGGAAACTGTACCCGTCGCCGGACGGATGCTGGCTGGCGCACACGGACAAGAAGGGCCGTTTCTGGCTGCTGGACTTGGCAACCAAGGGCAACCAACTGATCGACGACGCGGGCAAGGCGGGCGTGGACAAGCACGACGAAGTGCAATGGTCGCCCGACAGCCGCAATCTGGCCATCGTGCGCGTGGCCAGCAACGAGCAGCGTGAGCAGATCGGCTTGTACAACCTTGCGTCGAAGCAGTTGCAATTCGTCACCAGCGACCGCTATACGTCCGGCTCGCCCGTGTTTTCGCCCGACGGGCGCTGGCTGTATTTCATGTCGGCGCGTAATTTCCAGTTGGCCAACGGGTCGCCGTGGGGCGACCGCAACATGGGGCCTGTGTTCGACAAGCGCATCGGCGTGTATGCGCTGGCGCTGCAGCCGGGTAACCGTTTCCCGTTCCAGCCCGACGATGAGCTGAGCCGCCCTGGCGTCAAACCGGCCGAAACGGAAGATGAAAAGGCGGCCGAACTGGCGGCCGAAAAAGCGCTGGAGAAAGCCGGCGGCAAGACGGTAGTAAAAAAGGCGCCAGCCGCCTTGCCTGCCACCGTCAGCCAGGGCCTGGCCGAGCGCCTGTATGAAGTGCCGCTGGCGGCGGGCAACTACAGCGCGCTGGCCGTCGACGACAAGCGACTGTATTTCCTCGAGCGTGACAGTGGCGAAAACAAGTCCAGCCTGAAGACCCTGGCCATCGGCAATACCGGCTCCAAGCCGGAACTACTGGTGGCCAATGTGCGCGAATTCGACCTGGCGACGGATAAAAAGCATTTGTACTACAGGACAGCAGCAGCTACCGGCCCGGGCGAGATGCTGGTGATCGAGGCAGGCGCCAAGCTGCCGGCCGACCTGTCGAAGGCCAAAGTCAAAGTCGATGACTGGACTTTTGTCTCGAATCCGCGTCTGGAATGGAAGCAGATGTTCAACGATGCCTGGCGTTTGCACCGAGATTTCCTGTACGACGCGAAGATGCGCGGCGTGAACTGGAAGGCGGCGCGCGACAAATATGCGCCGTTGGTCGAACGGGTCACGGATCGGGCCGAGCTCAATGACGTGCTGGGCATGATGGTGGCCGAAGTGGGCGCCCTGCATTCGCAGATCCGTCCCGGCGAATTGCGCCGCACGGAGCAGGAAGGCACGCCGGCCGGCCTCGGTGCCGTGCTGGCGCGTACCAGCGACGGTTACCAGGTCGAGCATGTCTACCGCAGCGAAGCGGAATTGCCCTCGGCGCGGGCACCCCTGTCGCGCCCCGACGTGGATGTGAAGGCGGGCGACATGATCACGGCTGTCAATGGCAAGGACGTGCTGGCCGCGCGCGATATCAGCGACCTGCTGCTGAACCAGGCCGACAAGCAGGTGCTGCTGCAGGTCAAGCGGGGCAAGGGCAAAGGAGGCGCGTCGCGCGCCGTCATCGTCACGCCCGTCAACATGGCGAAACAGACGGCGTTGCGTTATGGCGACTGGGAACTGAGCCGCGCCGAGCAGGTGGCGGCCGCCTCGCAGGGGCGCATCGGCTACCTGCACCTGCGCGCCATGGGGCCCAATGACATCGCCTCGTTCGCGCGCGATTTTTACGCCAACATCAACCGCGAAGGCTTGATCATCGACGTGCGGCGCAATAACGGCGGCAATATCGACAGCTGGATCATCGAAAAACTGCTGCGCAAGGCCTGGGCTTACTGGGCGCCGCCGGGCGTGCAGCCGTCGTCGAACATGCAGAACACCTTTCGCGGCCACCTGGTGGTGCTGGTCGATGAACTCACGTATTCGGATGGCGAGACCTTCGCCGCCGGCATCAAGGCCCTGGGCCTGGCGCCGCTGGTGGGCAAGCGCACGGCCGGCGCCGGTGTCTGGCTCAGCGACAATACGCGCCTGGCCGACAATGGCATGGCGCGCGTGGCGGAAAACGGCCAGTTCGGCATCGATGGCCAGTGGCTGATCGAGGGCGTGGGCGTGGTGCCGGACGTGGAGGTGGAAAATCCGCCGCACGCCACCTTCAATGGCGCCGACCGCCAGCTGGAGGTGGCGCTCGATATGCTGGCGAAAAAGCTCAAGGAGCAGCCGCGCCCCGCGTTCCAGGCGCAGCCGATCCCCGCGCTGAAATAGTCCCCTTAAAGGCCGCAGGCGGCCTTGAACTGCTGCGCGCGGCGGCGCGACACTTCGACCACGCTGCCGTCCAGCAGGTGCAGGTCGAGGCCATCGGCGGCATTCGGCGCCACTTGCGCCACCTGCGCCAGGTTGACGATCTGGCGCCGGTTGGCACACAAGAACAGGGCGGGATCAAGCTTTTCTTCCAGCTGGTTCAGGCTGCGCAGCATCAGCGGCTGCTGCGCGCCGAAATGCGCGCGCGTGCCTTCCGATTCCAACAGGCGGATATCGTCAAACGCCACAAACCAGCAGCGTTTCACATCCTTGATGAAGACTTTTCCCGTGACGTCGACCGTGAATGGCGCGGGCGCGGCGGCCCGGCTGGCGCCCGCCAGCAGCACGGTGGTGAGCAAGATCAATGTTTGCAGTGTTCGTTTCATGGGGTACGCCTCCTTGACGACCATGCTAGCGGCGCAGGCGGGCGGCCGCCAGTGCTGCGGGATGAGCGTCGTCAGGGCGGGATGAGTGGTTCAGATCCACGTATCCTGATCCTGCAGGTGGTCGGGAAGGTAGGTCAGGTACTGCACCATGCGCGGCGCCGGGCCGCGGTTGGGCGTGGCGCAATGGGGCAGGGCCTGGTGCCAGATGATGAAATCACCGGCCATGCCGTCGACGGGCACGGGCCGCAAGTCTTCGATGGCCCATTCGCGCGGCTGGCGCCCCGGCGGCACTTGCCGCAGCCAGTCGGCGATGTGCCGCTGGAAGCCGGGCACGCAGTGAAAGGCGCCATGCTGCGCCGGACAGTCGCTCAGGTACAGCATGCCTTGCAGCTTGAAGGGAATCGGCTGTTGCAGGCTGACATCCCAGTGCAGGGCGCTGCCAGGGAAACGGTGCTGCGGCGTTTCCGGCGGATTGAAGCTCACCTTGTCGATGCTGGCGTAGATGCCGGTGCTTGTGCTTGTGCTTGTGCCGGTGCCGGTGCTTGTGCTTGTGCGGTATAGCTGCTGGTAGGCGTGGCGTATGTGCGCGCTGTAGCGGTTTTCCTCAAGGGCCGGATGGTCGGAAAATTGCAGCATCAGGCCCCGCTTGCCCGGGTGCGGCTGGTACCACGATGCCGCATCATCGGGGCTGGCGCCCAGATAGTCCCAGATGGCAGTCCGGGCAGCGGCGCACTGCGCGCGCGGCACGGTGGCGCGCAGCACCAGATAGCCATGTTCCTCGAAATGGCGCAGCTCGGCGGCGGACAGCACATCCTGGTGGGGACTGGCGGCGTGCGCCGGGCGTGGGCGCGTGCGCGCGGCGATCCAGTCCGTGTAGGCTTGCAGGGTCGGCCGTTGCTGATACAGGAAGTGCAGCGCGTCGTCCATCGAAATGCCGCGCGCGTACAGGGCTTTGATGTCCTGGTGGTCGCGCGCCAGTCCGCTGGTGCCGGCAGCGCCGCCGTGTCCCGTACAGCGTTGCCATAAATCGTGCAGGTGAGGCCAGTCGTCCATGGTGTTTTTGGGAGGGGTGAAAAAATCAGCCGGCGCGCAGGCGGCGCCACAGGGTGGTGCGGCTGATGCCTAAGTATTGGGCGGCGGCGTCGCGGCGCCCGCCGAAGCGCGCCAGCACCGCGCTGGTGCTTTCATCTTCCAGACGCAGCGGTACGGTGGCGGCTGGCGCCGGCGGCAGCGCCGCCGTGCCGGTAGCGTTGCCCAGTTCCGGCGCCACACCCAGCACGAAGGCGGGTGTCAGCGCTTGCAGCGGTTCGGCGGCCAGGAACAGTGCCAAACGCTCGGCCAGGTTGCGCAGTTCGCGCACGTTGCCGGGCCAGTCGTAGCGGCGCAGCAGCGGCGCGCAAGCCTGGATTTCGGCGTGCAGGTTGGGGTGCGGACGGGCGCCCAGTGCGGCCAGCGCGTTTTTCAGCGACCATTCAGCCAGGCCTGGAATATCGCTGGCGTGTTCGCGCAAGGCGGGCAAATGCAGGCGCAGCACGGCCAGACGGTAGAACAGGTCGGCGCGGAAGCGTCCTTCGCGGATGCGCTGTTCCAGGTCGCAGTGCGTGGCGCTGATGATGCGCACATTGATGGCGATGGGCCGCGTGCCGCCCACGCGCACCACTTCGCGCTCTTCCAGCACGCGCAGCAAGCGCGTTTGCAGGACCAGCGGCATTTCACCGATTTCGTCTAGGAACAGGGTGCCGTGGTTGGCTGCTTCGAACAGGCCTGCATGGCCGCCCCGGCGCGCGCCCGTGAAGGCCCCATCCTCGTGGCCGAACAGCTCCGATTCGAGCAAGGATTCGGCGATGGCGCCGCAATTGATAGCGATGAAGGGCCGGTTCGCACCCAGGCTGCGCGGGCTTTCGCGGTGGATCGCCTGCGCCACCAGTTCCTTGCCGCTACCCGTCTCGCCCTGGATCAGTACCGTCGCCGGCGAACGGGCGTACAGCAGCACCGACTGGCGCAGCGCTTCCATCGCTTCCGATTCGCCGCGCAAATCGTGCAGGCCATGCCGCGCGCGCAGGGTGTCGGCCACTACCGCGCGCCGTCCGCGGGTCGATTCGATCTGGGTCAGGCGCGCCAGTTCCAACGCGTCGTCGAAGGCGCGCCGGATGGCCGTGGCCGAATACACGAAGACGGCGGCCAGCCCCGCCTCTTCGGCCAGGTCGGTGACGAGGCCCGCGCCGACGACGGCCTTGACGCCGGCCGCCTTCAGTTCGTTGATCTGTGCGCGCGCGTCTTCCTCGGTGGCATAGGTGCGCTGGGCAATCTGGAAGCCGAAAGTGGCGGCAAATTCAGCCAGTTCCGGCATCGGGTCCTGGTAGGTGACGACACCGATGTGCGGCGAGATGCGCCGCGCGCGCGCCAGCGCCTGCATCACGTCGTAACCGCTGGCCTTGGCGATGATGACGGGTACCGACAGCCGGCCTTTCAGGTAGGCGCCGTTCGAGCCGGCCGCGATGACGGCGTCGCAGCGTTCGGTGGCCATGCGTTCGCGGATGTGGCGCACGGCGTCGTCGAAGCCCAGGTTGATCGGTTCGATCATCGCCAGGTCATCGTATTCGAGCGTGATGTCGCGGAACAGGTCGAACAGGCGCGAGACGGAGACGGTCCAGATGACGGGTTTGTCGCGGTGGTCGAGCGGAGGTTGGGGAGGGCGGCGCATGCTTTATTCTAAACGATTTGTTTCATTTTATTGCCATGCAACGGCTGTGCAACAGGCGTGTTGCAAGTGGTCTGTGGTGTTTCAGATATTGCCAATAAGGAATATGAAAAAACCCCCGGAAACTGGTTTATGATCTAGCAGCACCGTGATGCTTGGAAAAATATTTTGCCCAGGCGTATGTTCACTTTGCCTTTAACCATCCATGGTGCCCATGAACCGCGTACCGACCAGTCCCGATTTCATCGCCGATGCCTTGCAGCTGATCGCCTTGCCGGCCTGCGCCTGCGATGCTTGCGGCATGGTAGTCGCGGCGAATGGCGCCTTGAGCACCTTGCTGGGCAGGGATGTGTCGGGCCGGCTGCTGGCCGACTGTTTTACCGACGCCTACCGCGCGTCGAGTACCAGCATGCTGCGTGGCGCGCTGGGCGCTGCCGGGCGCGAACGGCACTGGGACAGCAGCCTGGAGGGAATCGATGCCGCCATCGCCGTGCAGGTATGGGCCAAGCCGCTGCCGGTGGGCGATGGATTGCCGGGTGCGACCCTGGTGTTTGCCGACATCAGCGTGCAGCAGCGCGACCAGCAAGCCTTGCGCAAGACCTTGCTGGAACAGCACGCCATCCTGGAAAGCGCTGCCGTCGGCATTATGTTTTCCAAGGGCGGCTTCATCGAGGAGTGCAATATCCGCGCCGCCGAGATGCTCGGCTATGCGCGCCACCAGTTGACGGGCATGCCGGGCGCGGTGCTGTACCGCTCCGCCGAGCATTGCCGCATCCTGGGGCTGGAAGCGGCGCCGTTGCTCTCCAAAGGCAAGCCGTATCGCACCGAACTGGAATTGCGGCGCCAGGACGGCACGCTGTTCTGGGGCCGGCTGCACGGGCGCGCTGTCGATCCCTTGAATACGCATGACGGCACGGTGTGGATTATCGAGGATATCAGCGACCACCGGCGCGATGAAGACCAGCTGCGCCGCGCCATGCTGGAAATGCAGGCCGTGATGGACAACGCGCCGCTGGCCATCGGTTTTCAGCGCGACAAGGGCGTGCTGCGCTACAACCGCCGCTTTGCCGAATGCTTCGGCTTTGATGGCGACAGCGGCGTGGGCCTGGCCGTCGCCGACCTGTACCCGTCACGCGCGGCGTATGAGAACGTGGTGCGGCAAGCGTCGCCCTTGCTGCGGCGCGGCCAGCCGTTCCAGGGCGAGATGGAGATGCGCCGCCGCGACGGCTCCACTTTCTGGGCGCTGGCGTATGGTTATGTACTGAACCCGGAGAGCCAGATCGACCGAGGCTTGCGTGACACGATCTGGCTGTTCGACGACCGCAGCGCGCAGAAGGCGGCCGAGGAGGCCACGCGCCAACTGATGCTGGAGCAGCAGGCCATCCTCGACAATGCGTCCGTCGGCATCCTGTTTTCGCGTTCGCGCCTGGTCTTGCGTTGCAATCCCCGCTTCGCAGAAATGTTCGGCTACGCGCAGGAGGAGATGACGGGCTTGCCCGCCGCCGAGCTGTTTCCCTCGCCCGCTGCCTACGCAGAGTTTGGCGTGCAAGCCACGCCACTGCTGGGGCAGGGCTTGCCGTACGAGCAGGATGAAGCGCTGTTCCGCCGCCGCGATGGCAGCCTGTTCTGGTGCCGCATTCGGGCCAAGGCCGTCGACCAGGCGCACAGCGAGCAGGGCACCATCTGGATACTCGAAGACGTCACGGACAGCCGCCAGGCGCAGATGGAGGTGGCGGCCATCATGACGAATGCCTCGGTGAGCATCTTGTATACCAAGAACCGCCTGATCACGCGCTACAACCTGGGCTTTGCCGCGATGTTCGGCTACAGCGGCGACGAGGCGCTGGGCCTGCCCGGGCGCGCGCTATACGTGTCGCAGCAGTCCTACGAGTTGCTGGGTGCAGCAGCCTTCCCCTTCCTGTCGGTGGCCAAGCCGTTCCAGACGGAAGTGGAAATGATGCGCCGCGACGGCAGCACCTTGTGGGCGCAGCTGATCGCCTACGTCGTCAATCCGGACGATCCCGCTGCAGGCACCATCTGGATCATCGAGGACCGTACGGAAGCGAAGCGCGCGGAAGAATCCCTGCGCAATGCGCTGCTGGAAAACCAGGCCATCCTCGACAGCGCCGTGCTGGGCATCTCGGTGGTGGAGGGCGGCTACAATTTGCGTGCCAACAGCAAGATGGAAGAGTTGTTCGGCTATGGCCCCGGCGAGATCAACGGCCTGTCGGTGCAGGCCCTGTATCCGGACGCGGTCGCGTGGAAAACGGCGCGCGGCGAGACGGCGCGCGATTTCGGCGCGGGTCGCGTGCACATGTCGGAATACCAATTGGTGCGCAAGGATGGCAGCCGCTTCTGGGCGCGCCTGTCCGGCCGGCCGTTTGACCTGGCGCATGCGCATGGTCGTTCCGTGTGGCTGGTCGACGATGTGACGGCGCGCCGCGAGGCGGCCGAGGCGGTGCGCCGTGCGCGCGACGAACTGGAACTGCGCGTGCACGAACGCACGGCCGAACTGGCCGGCGCCAATTTGCTGCTGCAGGGCGAGATCGTCGAGCGGCGCCAGGCCGAGGCGCGGGTGCATCACATGGCCTACCACGACAACCTGACGGGCTTGCCGAACCGCGCGCTGCTGTCGGACCGCCTGGAACGGGCCATGCTGTCCTCGCAGCGCTCCGGGCGCAAGCTGGCCGTGATGTTCATTGACCTGGACCGCTTCAAGACCATCAACGATTCGCTGGGCCACATGACGGGCGATTTGCTGCTCAAGGAAGTGGCCGGCCGGCTCTGCCGCGCGGTGCGTGCCAGCGATACGGTGGCGCGTTTGGGTGGCGATGAATTCGTCGTGCTGGTGCCCGGCATCCGCGACACCGACGAAGCGTCGCGCGTGGCCGAGAAGATCATCGAGGCGCTGACGCCCGCCTTTCCGCTCGATGGCCATGTGCTGCACGTCACGCCGTCGATCGGCATCTGCCTGTATCCGGACGATGGCGGCGATGTCGACACCTTGATGCGCCATGCCGATGCGGCCATGTACCACGCCAAGGGCAATGGCCGCAATAATTATCAGTTCTTCACGCAGACGATGAACCAGGCGGCGGCCCTGCACTTCGACCTGGAAAGCAGCTTGCGCACGGCGCTGGCGCTGCAGCAGTTCGAACTGTTTTACCAGCCCATCATCGATATCGCCACGCGCCGCCTGCATGGCATGGAAGTGCTGCTGCGCTGGCGCCGTCCCGGCCAAGGCCTGGTGCTGCCTGACCGCTTCATTCCCATCATGGAGGAAAACGGCTTGATCGTACCGGTGGGCGAATGGGTCATGCGCCAGGCGTGCGAGCAAAGCATGGCCTGGCAGCGCCAGGGCTTGCAGCCCGTGCCCTTGGCGGTGAACCTGTCGCCGCGCCAGTTCATGCACAAGGGCCTGGTGGCGGCGATCGGCGCCGTGGTGCGTGAAACGGGCATCGATCCGGCGCTGCTGGAATTCGAGATCACCGAGACGGCGCTGATGCAGCACGGCGAGCATACCCTGGAAATTTTGCGGCAGATCAATGGCATGGGCCTGCGCCTGTCGATCGACGATTTCGGCACCGGCTATTCCAGCCTGGCTTACTTGAAGCGCTTCCCCGTAAAAAAGGTCAAGATCGACCGTGCCTTCATCAAGGACCTGGAACACAGCGCGGAAGACCGCGCCATCGTGGCGGCCATCATCGCGCTGGCTGACAGCCTGCAATTGTCGACCGTGGCCGAGGGCGTGGAGACGGAAGAGCAGTTCGCCCTGCTGCAAGCGAACGGCTGCCGCTATGCGCAGGGTTATCTGTTTTCGGCGCCCGTGCCGGCGGCGAATGCGCAATCGCTGCTGGAACGGTTGCCTGATTAGTCGATGGTGGCCACAACCGGCGCATGGTCTGAAGGTTGCTCCCATTTGCGGGGCACGCGGTCGATCACGCAGGCCGTGCAGCGGGCCGCCAGGGCTGGCGAGAGCAGGATATGGTCGATGCGCAAACCCTTGTTCAGGCGGAAGCCCAGCTGGCGGTAATCCCACCAGCTGAATGATTTTTCCGCCTGCTCGAACAGGCGGAAGGCGTCCGTCAGGCCGATGTCGAACAGGCGTTGCAGGGCGGCGCGTTCCTTGTCCGAGACCAGCACCTGGCCGGCCCAGGCGACAGGGTCGTGCACGTCGCGGTCGTCGGGCGCGATATTGTAGTCGCCCACGACGGCCAGCTGCGGGTGCTGCAGCGCTTCTTCGGCCAGCCACTCGTGCAGGGCCGCCAGCCAGCTAAGTTTGTATTCGTACTTGTCCGAATCGACGCTCTGGCCGTTCGGCACGTAGGCGCAGACGACGCGCACGCCGCCTATGGTGGCGGCCAGGATGCGCTGCTGCGCATCTTCATAGCGCGGGTTGTTCTTCACCACGTCGGTGATCGGAAGCTTCGACAGGATGGCCACGCCGTTGTAGGTCTTCTGGCCGCTGAAGACCACCTGGTAGCCGGCTGCCTCAATCTCGGTGACGGGGAACTTGTCATCCGTCAGCTTGGTCTCTTGCAAGCAGAGTATGTCGACCGGGTTGTCTGTCAGCCACTGCAGCACTTGCGGCAGACGCACTTTAAGCGAATTGACGTTCCAGGTAGTGATTTTCATGGGAAAAGTCCTTGCTTGAATAGGTATCGATAAGCGCGAATCTTACCGCATGCGTGTCGCCGGCGTCCTGCTCCCCGCTTGTCGCGCAAGCACTTTATTTTCCTACAGGGAAAAAGACTATTAATAAAGTATTTGTATTTAGCCAATCGTGACGCATGAATATTATGTTTTTGTGTATGATTGATCAACCCCAATGTTTGATTTCGCATAAGCGGCTGGCGTGGCGGACTGCGTCTCGCCGTTTAACGCGACAAAGGTGTAAAGTTTCTCGCTAAAACGCGATAAAAACTACTAAAATGGCACAATGTAACAACTGTGTCACACGGCTTTGTTACAGCCAAGTTGAGAACCGAACAGGAAGCAGTTGTAATTAGTTGTAATTGCTATTCCGATTACATGACCACTGTGCCGGGGCGGAGCATCAATTCCGTCACTGGCGCCGCCAGACTTGTTATATAAATTGCAGTACTATATCTATGAGACTGTTTTGCGACATCAATAGATGGTACTATTTTGAAATGTTGCAGTTTTAATAGTGAGACTTGCGCGTAGCATTTGCAAAGGAAGAAAATGCGAACTGCATTTGAAGCGTGGGCGCAGCGTGACGGCCACATTGTGCGGCGAAGAGAAGACAAACCGGATGAGTACCTGATTTTCGAGACCCAGCGCCGCTGGGTTATCTGGCAGGCAGCTCTGACGCATGGCAAAACGGCGGCCAAGCCTCGCGTGAGCGCTGCTGAAAAGGCGGCGAAAGCCCAACGCGCGCTGGAAATGTCTTCCGATGAAGCGACCGTGCGCAACAAGGTGCTCAATGAGGTGCTCGACGCCTTCGGCGGTGCCGATGGCGCTGCCGGCATGGAAGGCATACTCAAAGTGATCCAGGGCCTGAAGATGAAGCAGAAGGCACTGGCCGACGACAAGAGCGAAGATTCAACGGCTTGAGGGGACGGCGATGCGTTATCGGCACTACAAGGGCGGCATTTATGAACTGGTGTGCGAAGCCACGCTGGAAGCGGATCTGACGCCGATGATCGTGTATCGCGCCGCGGACGGTTCCATCTGGACCCGGCCGAAAGACGTGTTCTTTCAACTGATCGAAGTCGAAGGCGTCATGGTCCAGCGTTTCGCTCCCATCAACTGATGGCCGCCTGCGTGCGTGCCCGGGATTATTTCATGCGTAAATTGCTGCCTGCCGCTTTGGTGCTGGGCTTTGCCTGCACCGCGGCGCATGCCGAAACCATCGGTTCGGTCGACACGGTGTTCAAATTGATCGGCCCTGACCACAAGATCGTCGTCGAAGCCTACGACGATCCGCGCGTCGCTGGCGTCAGCTGCTACCTGTCGCGCGCCAAGACCGGCGGCATCAAGGGCGCCGTCGGCCTGGCCGAAGACAAGGCCGATGCGGCCGTGGCTTGCCGTCAGGTGGGGCCGCTGCAATTCAAAGGCAAGCTGCCGCGCCAGGAAGAAGTGTTTACCGAGCGTGCCTCGATCTTTTTCAAGCATGTGCGCGTGGTGCGCATGGTCGACAGCAAGCGCAATGCGCTGGTCTACCTCGTGTATTCCGACCGCCTGATCGAGGGCAGTCCGAAAAACAGCGTTACCGCCGTCGCCGTGCCCGGCGACCAGCCGATTCCCGTCCGTTAAGCGAGCTACCCATGCGTGTGCCGCTGTCTGCCCCCCTTGCCGCCTTTGCCGCCGGGACGCTGCTGTTCGCTCTGGGCGGCTGCGCCACGTTGACTGGCAACACCGAGCAGATGGTGCTGGTGCAAACCATCCAGGACAACCGCGAGCTGAACGGCGCCGGCTGCATCCTCAGTAACGACGTGGGCAAGTGGTTTGTCACCACGCCGGGGCGCATTACCATCCGCAAGAGCCAGGAGCCTTTGACAGTCGACTGCCGGAAGCACGGTTCGCCCGCCATCGCCACGGACGACCACATCGATCCCAAACTCAATGGCAGCATCTGGGGTAATGTCATCCTGACCTTGGGCGTCGGCTATTTCGTCGACCGCAACACGGGTGCGGGCTTTGACTATCCATCGATTTTGACCATTGTCATGCAAGACCCCGCGCGCCTGGCGCCGCCGCCAGCGCCCGTCGCCGCGAAACAGCCCCCGGCCGCCGTGCCGGAAACGGTGGTGCAGCCAAAAGTGGCGCCATCGCCTTTGCCCAATCCCGTCGTCTACTAATACCAATACACATAAAAAAGCCGCCAAGGTCAGTGACTATGGCGGCTGTCTTCTTACTGAATACTTAACGACGCCTGACAAAACCGTAGCGAGCGGGAGCTAGTGGTGGTCGAGAAGCGCAGCTGTACTTTATGTACAGCGAGCATCGCCGGCCGCCAATAGCCCCGCGCAGTAGGTTTGGTCTGGCGTTCTCTTACACGCGGTTGATGAGGAACGTCGTCAGCAGGGGGACGGGACGGCCGGTCGCGCCTTTTGCGCCGCCCGATTTCCATGCCGTGCCGGCGATGTCCAGATGCGCCCAGGTGTACTTCTTGGTGAAGTTTTCCAGGAACGCCGCTGCCGTCACCGAACCGCCGCCTGGCGTGCCGATGTTGGCCAGATCGGCGAAGTTCGACTTCAGCTGCTCGTTGTACGCCTCTTCGATCGGCATGCGCCATGCCGTATCGCTGGATTGTTTGCCCGCTGCCAGCAGCTCATTGGCCAGCTGGTCATGCGCCGCATCGCTGCGCGTAAACAGGCCGCTGTTGTGGTGACCCAGGGCCACGACGCAAGCGCCCGTCAGGGTGGCGATATCGACCACGGCTGCCGGCTTGAAGCGTTCGGCGTAGGTCAGCGCGTCGCACAGCACCAGACGGCCTTCGGCGTCCGTGTTCAGCACTTCGATGGTCAGGCCGTTCATCGAGGTGACGATGTCGCCCGGCTTGGTGGCGCGGCCCGACGGCATGTTTTCGCAGGCGGCGATGACGCCGATAACGTTCAGCTTCAGATTCATTTCGCCGATGGCGCGGAAAGTGCCCAGTACCGAGGCGGCGCCGCACATGTCGTACTTCATTTCATCCATGCCAGGACCGGCCTTGATCGAAATGCCGCCCGTGTCGAAGGTGATGCCCTTGCCGACCAAGACCACCGGCGCATCCTTGGCCTTGCCGCCCATGTGTTTCAGGACGATGAATTTCGGCGGCTGCTCGCTGCCGTTGGTGACGGACAGGAAGCTGCCCATTTTCAGCGCTTCTAGCTGTTTGCGGTCCAGGATTTCGACTTCGAACTTGTAATCCTTGGCCAACTGCTTGGCCGTGTTGGCCAGGTAGGTTGGATTGGCGATGTTCGCCGGCAGGTCGCCCAAGTTGCGCGTCAGGTCAGAGCCATTGGCAATGGCGATGGCTTGCGCCAGCGCGCCGCGCGTGGCTGCCGTTGCCGGAGCCGCCAGGACGATCTTGCGCACGCCTGCTGGTGCCGGATCCTTTTTGCTTTTTTGCGAGTCGCAGCGGTATTCGTTGTCATGTGCGGCCTGCACCACGCAACGGATTGCCCAATTTGCGTCGCGCTCTTTCACTTCCGTCAGCGGTAATGCGATAATGGCGTCCGCAGCGCCCAGCGAGCCGAAAGCCTTGAGGGCCGCTTGTACGCCGGTAGCGAAGCTTTTTTCGCTGACAGTGTCATCGCTGCCCATGCCTACCAACAGAACACGTTCGGCGGCGACGCCATCGACTGCGCGCAGCAGCAAGGTGCTGCCAGGCTTGCCGCTGATGTCGCCGGACTTCAGCGCAGCCGAAATCGCACCCTTGCTGTCCAGCGATTTTGCCGCTGGCGACAGTTTTTTGTTTTCGAATACCGCAACCGCGATGCATCCGCTTTTGGCCGTGCCGAGGGTGCTCTTGGTATCGAATGCTTTTATGCTAAAGTCCATTTGGTTCTCCGTTTTCATTTACTAGTAACGTGTTACTCAACTAACTGACCCGAATTATAAACTCCGAATGATCTTTCAACGCGCCCTTCGACGTGAATTGGCTAGTGCCGCCGGGGCCACCTTCACTGTTTTGTTCAGCATCCTGCTCACCTGGATGTTGATCGGCATTCTCGGCAAGGCGGCGGGCGGCAAGATCGCGTCGGCCGACGTCATGTCGCTGATGGTTTTTTCCGCCCTGATGCAGCTGCCCACCATCATCATCCTTACCGGTTTCATTTCGGTGCTGATGGTCGTTACCCGCAGCTACAAGGAATCGGAGATGGTGGTGTGGTTCGCTTCCGGCCTGAGCCTGTCGCGCTGGATCTGGCCGGTCCTGAGCTTCGGCCTGCCGCTGGTGCTGGCCACCGGCATCCTGAGCTTGTACGCCACGCCGTGGGCGCAAAAGAAAAGCGATGAATACGTGGCGCGCTTTGAAAAGCGCGAAGACCTGCAGAAAGTCACGCCGGGCCAGTTCCGCGAATCAGCCGGCAGCAACCGCATCTTCTTCGTCGAGGGTGTCAGTGGCGAGAAGAACGTGGTGCAGAACGTCTTCGTCAATACCGTCGATGAGAAAGGCAGCGCCGTCGTCGTCGTCGCCAGGGAAGGCGTGATCAATACCGACGCCAAGGGCGAACGCTTCCTGGTGCTCAAGAGCGGCCGCCGCTATCAGGGCGTGCCGACGCAAGCGGACTTCCAGACCATGGAATTCGAGCAGTACATCATGCGCATCGAGAGCAAGCAGCAGGAACTGGGCGCGGAACTGGGCGTGCGCGCCATGAGTACCATGGCGCTCATCGCCGATCCGAATCCCTACACCATGGCCGAATTGCTGTGGCGCGTCAGTGCGCCCCTGATCGGCCTGATGCTGATCTTGCTGGCCATTCCGCTGGGCTTCGTCAACCCGCGTGCCGGCAGTTCGGCCAACCTGATCGTGGCCCTGCTGATTTTCTTTACGTACAGCAACCTTATCAAGGTCGTCGAAGCGAGCGTGAAACAGGGGCGTTTGACATTCGGCCTGGCTTGGTGGCCGCTGCACCTGCTGGCGGCACTGGCCGTGGTGGCGCTGTTTGCGTGGCGCCTGAATGTGAATCACCGCTATCACCCGCTGGTCCTGCTGGCGTCCTTCAAGCGCGCGCGCCGCGCCGGCAAACCAAGTAAAGCGGCATCGAAATGAAGATTTTACAGCGCTATTTTGCGGTCTCGATATTCCAGGCGGTGCTGTTCGTGCTGCTGGCCTTCCTGGCACTGCAAGCCTTCATCGACCTGACGGGCGAGCTGCCCAAGGTGGGCCGCAACGGCTACACCATCCAGTATGCCTTCCTGTATGTGCTGGTGCTGGTGCCGGGGCATGTGTACGAGGTGATGCCGATCGCGGCGCTGATCGGCACGATCTACACGATGGCGCAGCTTGCGGCCAGTTCCGAATTTACCATCATGCGTGCCTCAAGCATGTCGACGGCGATGGCGGCCGGTTTCCTGTTCCGCATCGGTATCGTCTTCGTGGTCATCACCTTCATCTTCGGTGAGTTGATCACGCCGCGCACCGAGCCGCTGGCCGAACGTCTCAAGCTGACTTCGCGCGGTGCGACCGTGTCGAGCGAATTTCGCTCCGGCCTGTGGACCAAGGACATGGTCAAGAGCGACGGCCTGACGGGCACCGTCACCGGTTCGCGCTTCTTCAATGTCGGCGAAGCGCGTCCGGACGGCCAGCTGAAAAACGTCAAGTTGTATGAATTTGACACCGATATGCGTTTGCGCACTCTGACCGTGGCCAAGGGGGCGACATATCAGGGCAACAATATCTGGCGTCTCACCGATGTGACGGAAACCTCGTTCTCGAACAGCGCGGCGACTTCGCCCGGCTTCGAGCCGAAGCTGGCGAACTACTATGGGCAGGAAACGAGTCTGGTGCGCACGGTGCAAAGCGCCAGCAAGGACATGACGTCGGAAGTGACGCCGAAGATCCTGACGGTGTCAGCTTCCGATCCCGAGCGTATGTCGGCCAGCGAACTGGCCGTGTACACGCGCCACCTGGCCGAGAACAAGCAGGAAACTGAGCGTTTTCGCATCGCCTTCTGGAAAAAGCTGATCGATCCGCTGGCCATTTTCGTGCTGATGGCGCTGGCGCTGCCGTTCGCCTACATGCATACGCGCAGCGGCGGCATCAGCCTGAAGATCTTCATCGGCATCATGATCGGCGTGAGCTTCATGCTGGTCAACACCCTGTTCTCGCATCTCGGGTTGCTCAGCACCTGGCCGGCCTTCCTGACAGCGGTGGCGCCGAGCGCTCTGTATCTGCTGCTGGCGCTGGGTGCCCTGTGGTGGGTGGAGCGACACTGATGGAGACGAACGTGAAACATGCACTGATCTTGTTTGCCCACGGCGCGCGCGCCGCATCGTGGGCCGCGCCCTTCGAGCGCCTGCGCGATCTGACCCAGGCGCGCATGCCCGGTACCAGCGTGCACCTGGCCTTCCTGGAGTTGATGACGCCGCGCCTGCCCGAGCTGGTAGCGACCTTGCTGGCCGAGTTGCCCGCCGGCGCCACCCTGGACGTCACGGTGGTGCCGGTGTTCCTGGGGCAGGGCGGGCATGTGCTGCGCGACTTGCCGCTCTTGCTGGAAGAGCTGCGCCAGCAGCATCCGCGATTGCGCCTGAAGGTGGTCGAGGCGGTGGGCGAGAACGCCAGCGTACTCGCTGCCGTCGCCGATTACTGCGTGGCGGCGCCAGGCTCCAGCCCTCTCCCTTGAGCGGCGCCGCCAGCGCGATGCCTGCGGCGCGCATCGACATCGTCTACCTGTGGGTCGATGGCGCCGACCCGGCGTGGCAGGCGCGCCGGCAGCAGGCATATGCCGCCTGGGAGCAGGCGCATCCTGGCCAGCTGGCCCTGCATGGCAACGTGGCGGGGCGCTACCGCGACAACGGCGAACTGCGCTACAACCTGCGCGCGCTGGAGCGCTTCTTCCCCGGTCACGGCCATGTCTATCTGCTGACGGACCGCCAGGTGCCTGCCTGGCTGCGCGCCTCACCGCGCCTGACGGTCATCGACCATGCCAGCCTGATGCCAGGCGCCGCCTTGCCCGTGTTCGATTCCGGTCATATCGAATCCTACCTACACCATATTCCGCGCCTGTCCGAACGCTTCCTGTATCTGAATGACGACGTATTTTTTGGCGCGCCCTTCGAGCCCGCATTCTGGTTTGGCGGTGAAGGCGACCGGCGTTTGAGTGTGTTTACGGAGAGCGCACTGCAGCCCGATTTGCAGGGCTTGCGGGCCGACGTGGCGGCGCCTGTCAATTGCGCCACTTTGTCGCGGCAATGGCTGTCGGCGCAGTATGCCGCTTACCGGCATGAACCGCGCCTGTATGCGCATGCGCCTCGGCCCATGCTGAAAAGTGCGCTGCATGCGCTCGAGGCGCTGGCACCGGCCATGTTTGCCGGCGTGCGCGCGACGGTGTTTCGCTCCTGGCAGGTGCCGGCTTTGCTGCCCGACCTGGTGCCGCGCTGGATGGTGCATCAGGGGATGGCGCGGGCATGCATGCTCGACCCGCTGCATATTGCCAGCGGTGATGTACAGGCGCCGCAGCAACTGGAAGAGCTGGCGGCGCGTTTCGGCAGCCTGCCGTTTTTCTGCATCAACGATACCTGCGACGAGGCCGACGATGACGATCCGCGTCTGCTGCGCGTGGCCGCGACCTTGCAGCGCCTGCTGCCGCTGCCATCCTCCTTTGAAGGTGTTTAGGCCGGTTTCTTCCGGGGCGCTAGGCTGATGCGCGCGGCGGCCGTGCTATCGGCCAGCGAAGCGAGGAACAGCAGCAAATAGGCACCCAGTTCGAAGACTTCCTCGCCCAGCAGCGCGTAGGCGTCCGGCATGCCGTGAAAGACCTTCTTGTCGAAAGGCCAGCCAGCGGCCATCAGCAAGCCGCCGATGGCCGTCAGGATGGTGATGCGCATGCTGAAAATCAGGCCGGCATGGGCAAACACCTTGCGGGCGCGCGGCGCGAAAAAGATCAGCAGGCGTATCAGGATCAGCAACTCCAGCACGCGCAAGGCTTTTTCAGCCTGAGCCCAGGCGGGCGCTGTGCCGAATTGGTCGATATCGAGTTCGCGCAGCAGGAAGCCGAATAGCAGGGCACACAAGCCGGCATGCATGAGGAAACGCAATGACTGGCGGTCAGCCTCTTGCCAGGCGCGCACGCCGTGCACCGTGCAAGCCAGGGCCAGGAACAGCGCCTGCAGCCATTCCAATAAATGGTTTTCATCGTCGATATTCGGGAACACCGTCCACAGGGCGATGGAGGCCAGCATGCTGGATAGTACGGCGCTGGCGACGCCGACATTGCTGCGGCTGAGCGAAGTCAGGGCTTCGCGCACGGAAGAGAAATTCATGTGTTGATCGTGACGGCTAAAGTTGCGCGGCGCGGTATTGCAGCCTGCGGGCGCAGCTTTTTTCGGGGAGATTACCGGAGTGGGCTCCCGTCAGCCGGAAGACCGCACGGCAAGCGCTATGGCGGGGCGAAGCGTGATTTTATTACTATCACGCAACAACTTCTCGAGAAAAGATGCGTGAGCATCGTATCATGTTTCTTTTGAAGACGTCGGTTACTGACTTTAAAGTCGGTAAAATACGGTGTGTTTATTCAAGCATGGCGCGCCAGAATGGCCGCCGTTTCGTCGATGGCCTGGTGCGCGCGCGCGGCCATGGCGTCGCCCAGCATCACCAGCACGGGGCCGTGCGTGTCGCCCAAGCCATGCGCCAGCGCGCTGAGCGTCAGGCGCACGATGCGCTGGTCCGGGCGGCTGCAGTTTTCAATCACCACCACGGGCGTGTCGACGCGCCGGCCCTGAGCCAGCAGGCGCTGTGCCGTGAAGATGGCTTCGCGCCCGCCCATGTATTGCACCAAAGTATCGCAGTCGGGAATGCGCGTCTGATCCGGTTCTCCCGGCGCCGTGCTGGAAGTAAAGAAGGCCACGCTGCGCGATACGCCCCGTTTGGTCAGCGGTTGCTGTGTGGCCGCCGCGGCAGCCAGCGCCGTGGTAATGCCGGGCACCACTTCGACGGCGATGCCCGCTTCTTCCAGCGCCCGCAGCTCCTCGTCGGCACGGCCAAACAGCATGGGGTCGCCCCCTTTCAGGCGCACCACGACGGCGTGCTTGCGCGCATTGTCGACCAATTGCTTGTTGATGAACGCTTGCGCTGTCGACAACTGGCCGCAGCGCTTGCCGACCAGAATCTTTTTCGCCTGGGGGCACAGCTCCAGCATCTCTTCGGTGACCAGCGCGTCGTGCAGCACGACGTCAGCTTGCGCCAGCAGGCGCGCGCCGCGCAAGGTCATCAAGTCTTGCGCGCCGGGGCCGGCGCCGATCAGGTAGACCTTGCCGGGGAGAGATGGGGAGTTGTGCATGTTTGCCTTCCTTGGTCGAGGCGCGAGCTTAAAGCCGGATCATTCCCGCCGCGACGGTCTGGTGGGTGACTTCATCGATCAGGATAAACGCCCCCGTGGCGCGGATATCCGCATACGCGTCGGCCGCCAGCGCCTGCTGCACGTTCAGGCTGATGCGCGCGATGTCGTTCAACTTCAAGCCGTCGGCCGGATGGCGCTGCTGCGTATTGATATCGAGCAAGGTGTCGATGGCAGTCACTTTCGCCGCCGTCTGTTTCGTGCCATGCTTGATCCAGTACTTGCGGCGCAGGTCCAGCGCGTCTTCCGACAACCAGCACACGTCGGCCACCACCTGTTTCAGCAGCGTGGCAGGGCGCTCGGCACTGGCCAGCAAGTCGCCACGCGAGATATCCAGGTATTCATTGAGCAGCAGGGTGACGGACTGGCCCACCACGGCCGTCGGCAACGAGCCGTCCAGGGTGACGATATCTTTCACTGTTGCCGTTTGGCCCGATGGCTGCACTACCAGGGTGTCGCCGATGCTGACCTTGCCCGCTTCGATGCGGCCCATGTAGCCGCGGAAGTCGTTCGCTTCGTGGCCATTGTGGCGCGCCACCAACTGCACCGGGAAGCGGAAGGGTGTGTCGTGCGATTCGTCGTAGACGGACAAGGACTCAAGCAACTCGATCAGGGTCGGGCCCGTGTACCAGCCCAGCTTGTCACCGCGTTCGACGACGTTGTCGCCAGTCAAGGCGGACAGGGGGATCGGCGTGATGTCTTTCAAGCCCAGTGACTGGGCGAATTCGCGGTAGGCGGCGACGATGCGGTTATATACCGTTACGTCATAGTCGACCAAGTCCATCTTGTTGACAGCAACGACCACGTGCTCGATCTGCAGCAAATGGGCAATCGTCGAATGGCGTTTGGTCTGGATCAAGAGTTCCACGCTACCGTCGTCGCCGAGTTTCACTTTCGACACGTCGATGAGGATGATGACGGCGTCGGCCGTCGAGGCGCCCGTGACCATGTTGCGCGTGTATTGTTCGTGGCCCGGCGTGTCGGCGATGATGAATTTGCGTTTCGGCGTGGCAAAGTAACGGTAGGCCACGTCGATGGTGATGCCTTGCTCGCGTTCCGCTTCCAGGCCGTCCGTCAGCAGCGACAGGTCGACCGTGTCGCCCACCGTGCGCTTGTGCTTGGAGCGCGACATGGCGTCGAGCTGGTCGGCGAAGATGCCCTTGCTGTCGAACAGCAAACGGCCGATCAGGGTGCTCTTGCCATCATCGACGGAACCGGCCGTGATGAAGCGCAACATGCCGCGCTCTACACTGTCGGTGGAGGTGGTGTTCTGGATTGCTGCGTTCATTAGAAATACCCTGCTTTCTTGCGTTTTTCCATCGAGGCTTCGGAAGTCTGGTCATCCATGCGGGTAGCGCCCCGTTCCGTGATTTGCGTGATTGCCGTCTCGGCGATGATGGCGTCGACCGTCGCCGCATCGGACGACACGGGGCAGGTGCACGAGATATCGCCTACGGTACGGAAGCGTACAACTTGCGTTTCCACCGTTTCGCCTTCGCGTGGTGGCGTCAAATCCGTCAAGGGCACCAGCAAACCGTTGCGCGGGATCACCTGGCGCTCGTGCGCGAAGTAGATCGGCGGCAATTCTAATTGTTCACGGGCGATGTATTGCCACACATCCAGTTCGGTCCAGTTTGAGATGGGGAAGACGCGCATGTTTTCACCGGGATGCACGCGCGTATTGTACAAATCCCACAATTCGGGGCGCTGGGCTTTCGGGTCCCAGGCGCCGAATTCGTCGCGGAACGAGAAGATACGTTCCTTGGCGCGGGCCTTCTCTTCATCGCGGCGCGCGCCGCCGATGCAGGCGTCGAATTTGTGTTCGGCAATCGTTTCCAGCAAGGTCACGGCTTGCGCCGCATTGCGCGAATCCGTGGCCGGGTTACGCAGGCGCACGGTGCCGCGCTGGATCGATTCTTCCACGGAGCCGATGATCAGGCGCTCGCCCAGCTCGGCCACTTTCTTGTCACGGAAAGTGATGACTTCCGGGAAATTGTGGCCCGTGTCGATATGCACGAGGGGAAATGGGAACTTGCCTGGACGGAAGGCTTTCTCGGCCAAGCGCAGCAGGACGACGGAATCCTTGCCACCGGAAAACAGCAGGGCGGGATTGGCCGATTCGGCCGCCACTTCGCGCATGATGTGGATGGCTTCCGATTCAAGGCTGTCAAGGTGACGCTGGTTCAAAATATTGCTCATATGGGATACTTTCTTGTTCTGCTGAGTCTGTTGTGTCTGTTCAGGCTGCCACGGATTTGATGCGTATCAACTTACCGTCCACCATGTGCAGGCCGCATTCCTTGGAGTCCGGGTTTTCCCACCACCAACGTCCGGCGCGCACATCTTCGCCTGGCTGGACGGCCCGCGTGCACGGTTCGCAGCCGATGGACGGGTAGCCCTGGTCGTGCAGCGCGTTGTAGGGCACGTCGTTGGCCCGGATATAGTCCCACACATCTTGCTCGGACCAGTCGGCCAGCGGATTGAATTTCGTCATCGCGTGCGCGGCGTCGTCTTCCTGTACGTGCAGCTCGGCGCGCGTGGTGGACTGGGCGCGGCGTTGTCCCGTGACCCAGGCCTTGTTGCCGGCCAGGGCGCGGCCCAGCGGTTCGACCTTGCGGATGCGGCAGCATTCGCGGCGCATCTCGACGCTGTTGTAGAACGCATTCAAGCCATTCTGTTCCACATAGGTTGCCACCGCTTCCGGCTGCGGGCGGTACAAGGTGATGTCGTGGTCGTAGCGGGCCTTGACCTTGTCGAGCACGGCCAGGGTTTCCTGGTGCAACCGGCCTGTTTCCAGGGAAAAGATGCCGATGGCCAGCTTCGCCTTGAGAATCATGTCGGTCAGCACCATGTCTTCGGCTGCCAGGCTGGACGCGAACACGGCCGGCGCAAAATCTGCGGCGATGCGTGTCAGCGTTTGCTCGGTGGCGTCAATTAAAGTAGTCAGATCGCTCATCACGGTTCCTCAGATGCCGGCCGCGTTGTCGAGGTCAGGATTCTGGCCTTCGCGCTGGTGGCGGCGGAACAGCGGCGATTTTTGATCCCACGACGCTTGGTAGGTTTCCGAAAAGACAGACAAACCTTTCAGTGCATCATGGATGCTGCGGTCGGGCCGGGTGGCATACGCATCGAAGCCGACCCGGTGCATGGAAAACAGCTGGTCGCGCAGCACGTCGCCAATGGCGCGCAATTCACCTTGGAAACCCAGGCGGGCGCGCAGGTTGAACGCGATGGAATAGCCGCGGCCATCCGTGAATTTCGGGAAGTCCACGCCGATGACGGGCAGTTGCGCCACGTCGGCCGCCAGGTCTTCCGGCCGCTCGTCGCTGGCCAACCAGACGCCGATATCGGGCAGGCGAGCCAGCAGGGTTTCGCGCTGGGCTTGCCACACTGGCAGCGGCACGATGACCTTACCGGCAGGAACGACCACCGTTTCCGGCGTGTCGTTTTCATCGAGGCGCAGCAAGCCCCAGCTATTCGGCACCACGGCGGCGTTCTTGATGATTTCTTCGCGTACTTCAAACATATTCGTCTTCTCCCACCAGGTTGCCGACCGTGATCGGCGTTGCATAGACATGTTCCTTGAACGGCGCCAGGCCCAGGCGCTGGGCCGTATCGACGAAGCGCTCGCCTTCATGACGGTCGCGCACGTAGACGTGCAGCAGGCGGCCGATGACTTCAGGCATTTGCAGGGAAGAGAACGATGGTCCGATGATCTTGCCGATGGCGGCGTGGTTGCCTTGCGCGCCGCCGATCGACACTTGATACCATTCGCTGCCATCCTTGTCGACGCCGAGGATGCCGATGCTGCCCACATGATGGTGGCCGCAGGCATTGATGCAGCCGGAAATATTCAGCTCGATCTCGCCGATGTCGTGCTGGAAGTCGATGCTGTCGAAGCGCTCGGCAATGGCGGCCGCGATCGGCAGCGACTTGGCGTTCGCCAGCGAGCAGAAATCGCCGCCCGGGCAGCAGATCATGTCGGTCAGCAAACCGATGTTCGGCGTGGCCAAGCCATGCGCCTTGGCTTCCTGCCACAGCTTGAACAGTTTCGATTGCTCGACGTCGGCCAGCACCAGGTTTTGCTCATGCGTCACGCGCAATTCGCCAAAGCTGTAGCGGTCGGCCAGGTCGGCCACGAAGTCGATCTGCTCGGCCGTCGCGTCGCCCGGCGGCACGCCCGTTTTCTTCAAGGACAGCACCACGGCCACATAGCCGGGGCGCTGGTGCGGCTTGACGTTGCGCGCCAGCCAATTCACGTAGGCCTTGTTGTCCGCGTGTTCCGTCTTGTAATCGAGTTCCGGCAGGGCAAGGTAGGCGGGCGGATTGAAGAAGTCCGCCACGCGCTGCATTTCCTCGGCGCTCAATGTTTCGGGACCGTCCTTCAAGTCGACCCACTCTGCTTCCACCTGGCGCGTGAATTCTTCCACGCCGATGGCTTTCAACAGAATCTTGATGCGCGCCTTGTATTTGTTATCGCGGCGGCCGTGCAAGTTGTACACGCGCATGATGGCCTGGATGTAGGTCAGCAAGTGTTGCCACGGTAAAAATTCGCGCACCACGCTGCCCAGAATCGGCGTGCGGCCCATGCCGCCGCCGGCCATCACCTTGAAGCCCACTTCGCCGGCTGCGTTGCGCACGGCCGTCAAGCCGATATCGTGCACGGCAATGGCGGCGCGGTCTTCCTCGGCGCCATTGATGGCAACCTTGAATTTACGCGGCAGGGCGATGAATTCGGGGTGGAAGGTGCTCCACTGGCGCAACACTTCCGCATACGGACGCGGATCGATGATTTCATCGGCCGCGACGCCGGCGTAGGGGTCAGATGTTGTATTACGGATACAGTTGCCGGAAGTCTGGATCGCGTGCATTTCCACCGATGCCAGATCCGTCAGGATATCGGGTGTCTGTTCCAGTTCGATCCAGTTGAACTGGATGTTCTGGCGCGTGGTGAAGTGGCCATAGCCGCGGTCATATTTGCGCGCGATGTGCGCGAACATGCGCATCTGCTTGGACGACAGCAAGCCGTACGGCACGGCGATGCGCAGCATGTAGGCGTGGCGTTGCATGTACAGGCCGTTTTGCAGGCGCAGCGGGATGAATTCCTCTTCCGTCAGTTCATTGGCGATACGGCGCGCAACCTGGTCTCGGTACTGGGCGATGCGTTCTTTGATGATGAGGTGGTCGTACTGATCGTAATGGTACATATCAATTCCTAAAAAAGCCGGGGTGCTGGAAGACTGCCTGGGATGATGTTCTTGATACTGCTCTGATCACATGGTCGGTCATTAATAGATTAGCTTCACTGCCACGCCGGTCAAGGTCATCGCCAGCAGCACGCGTAAAAACTTTTCCGGCACCGAGCGGGCAACCCAGGAACCGAGCGTGATGCCGGGCAAGGAGCCGACCAGTAGCGAGGCCAGCAATTCCCAGTGGATGGAACCGAGCCACCAGTGGCCCAGGGCGGCGATGGCGGTCAGGGGCACGGCGTAGGCGATATCGGTGCCCGCCACTTCTGCCGAGCTCATGCGTGGATACAGCATCACCAGCAAGGTGGCGCCGATGGCGCCGGCGCCAATCGACGAGACCGTCACCAGCACACCCAGCACGGCGCCGGAGATAATGGTTGCAGCAGTAAGCTTGTTGCCTTGTAATTGTTTCTCAGGGTGCGCGTTGATCCAGGCCAGCATGCGGCCCTTGAAGATCAGCGCCACGACGGTCAGCAGCACGGAGGCGGCGATCGAGTAACGGATGATCTGGCCGATTTCCGGTGACAGGGTACCGAACGATTTCAGCGCCAGGGTCGCGACGACGGCGGCGGGCAGGGCGCCGATGCACAGGCGCTTGACAATATCCCAGCGGATGGTGCCGCGCAGGCGGTGCGTGAGGGTGCCGGCGCTCTTGGTGATCGAGGCGAAGGCCAAGTCGGTGCCCACCGCCACGGAAGGAGGCACGCCAAACAGCAGGGTCAACAACGGCGTCATCAGCGAGCCGCCGCCCACGCCGGTCATTCCTACCAGTAATCCTACGGCAAATCCTGAGACTATATAAGACAAAGTCATGCTTGCACCCCCAAAGTACTCGCAATAGTAATAAACTTAGTGTTTATTCCAAACTACTTAGTACGCATTTGCTTATATGCGATATGCGTATATGCATGAGCGCAAAATCATGGGTGGGGCGGAAACTCGGCAAATCACGGCAATCTAGGGCAAACCAGCAATGAATCTCCATCAACTGCGCTTCGTGCGCGAAGCGGTCCGGCAGAACTATAACCTGACGGACGCCGCCAAGGCCTTGTTTACGTCGCAACCGGGCGTGTCGAAAGCCATCATCGAGCTGGAGGAAGAGCTGGGCGTGGATATTTTTACACGCCACGGCAAGCGCATCCGCGGCTTAACGGAGCCGGGCCGCCTGGTGCTGGAATCGGTCGAGCTGATCATGCAGGAAATCGACAGCATGAAGCGCATCGGCAAGGAATTCGCGGCACAGGACAGCGGCAGCTTTACCATTGCCACCACGCATACGCAGGCGCGCTACACCTTGCCCAAGGTGGTGCAAGCGTTCATGATCAAGTTCCCCAAGGTCAGATTGTCATTGTTGCAAGGCAACCCACGCCAGATCGCCGAGATGGTGCAGCGCGACCAGGCCGATCTTGCCATCGCCACGGAATCAATCGCCGCCATCGACGGTTTGATTACCTTGCCCTGCTATCAATGGGAGCACGTAGTAGTGGTGCCGGTCGACCATCCGCTGCTCAAGTCGAAGTCCGTGACCCTGGAAGAAATCGCCGCTTTCCCCCTGATTACCTATGACAGCGCGTTTGCCGGACGCAACAAGATTGACCATGCTTTCGTGCTGCGCGGCCTGAAGCCGGACATCTTGCTGGAAGCCATCGATGCCGACGTCATCAAGACTTATGTCGAGTTGGGCATGGGGATTGGTATCATAGCGGGTATGGCCTTCGATGCCGAGCGCGACAAAGGCTTGCGCGCCATCCCTGTCGGCCACCTGTTCGGCATGAATGTGTCGCGCGTGGCCGTCAAGCAGGGCGCGTATTTGCGTAGCTATATTTATACCTTTATCGAGTTGCTGACGCCGACCTTGAATCGCAAGCTCATCGAGCAGGCGATGAGCGGTGATAAAGAGCATTACGAACTATAACAATGCAGGACACGGGCGGGCGATGTGCCTGGCCCGGATTATTTAGAAGAGAAGAAACACATGATTACCGATCAGCTTGCCAAATATTACGCCACCATCGCGCAGCAGTACGAGCGCGTCTATGACAAGCCCGAACGCCAGGAAGACCTGGAAGTGTTGCGCGACAAGGTCGCCGACGTGCTGGAAGGCCACACCGTGCTGGAACTGGCCTGTGGTACCGGTTACTGGACGGAACTGGTCGCCGAGTCGGCCGAGTCGGTGCTGGCCACCGATATCAACGATGAAATGCTGGCGCTGGCTCAGGCACGCGGCTTGCCCGACAACGTCACCTTCGCCAAGCTCGATGCGTTCAATTTACCCGATGACTTGCTGGGCAAGTTCACGGCCGTGTTCGCCGGTTTCTGGTGGTCGCACGTCAAGCGCGAAGACCAGGACAAATACCTGAAGCAATTGCGCAGCAAGCTGGGCAAGGACATTCTGCTGGTGCTGATCGACAATTCCTATGTTGATGGCAGCAACACCGTCATCGCGCGCACTGACCTGGAAGGCAATACCCATCAGTTCCGCACAACGGATGGGGGCGAGCGCTATGAAGTGCTGAAGAATTTCCCGTCGGATAGTCATTTGCGCAAGAAATTTGCCCATTCGACCCGTGAAATCCGCATGAAGCGCCTGGAATACTACTGGCTGCTGAGCTGCCGCCTGAAGTAAAGCCGGAACGGCAACATTAACCGCCCTCGGGCGGTTTTTTTTCGCCTGTTGTTTTTATGTGACACGATGTTGTGCCAAAAAGCAACATCTTGTCGATGTCATATTGTTGAAGTATTTGGTGGGCATGATTCGGTTCAGCAGCTAAGCAGCTCAGCAGCAGCTCAACTTGTCCAACCTAATGTAGAGAATCTCAAGTGAAAAAAATTACTCTGGCAGCATTGATCATCGGCACCTTCGCAGCAGCTACGGCGCAAGCACAATCGAACGTCACCGTGTATGGTCTGGTTGACCTCGGTATTGCCAAGACCACTGGCCAGCCGACGGTACAACGCGAAAACAATGCGTCGCGCCTCGGTTTCAAGGGTACGGAAGATCTGGGTGGCGGCCTGTCCGCAATTTTCAACCTGGAAAGTGAATTCCTGGCCGACACCGGCGCGCAAAAAGGCGTGTTGTTCGACCGTCAAGCATATGTGGGCTTGAAGGGCGCTTTCGGTACCGCCATCCTGGGCCGCACCAAGAATCTGGTCGATGGCACCATCGCCCGCGTCGACCCATTCAATACCTATGGCGTGGTTGGCAAAAACAATGAAACCCTGCTGCGTTCGGGCGTCGGCTCGTCGCGCGTGAACAACGCTGTGACCTACAACAGCCCAAGTTTTGAAGGTTTCGTGGGCAGCCTGCAATACGTGCTGAGCGAAGTCAACAGCGCTGACGCAGGTGTGATCGGCCTGGCAACCTACGACAACGGCCCGATCAGCTTGCACGCCGGTTACGAAAAAGCCGTGCAAGCAACGGCAACGGCGGCCAAGCCTGACCTGTGGTCCATCGGTGGCGGCTATAAATTCGGCCCAGCCAAGATCACGGCGGCTTACTCGAAAGGCGACACCAAGGTGGCAACCACGGGCGAATACAAGTCCTACCTGATCGGCCTGAACTACACGGTTGGCGGCGGCGATGCCAAAGTGTCGTATGGCAAGCAAGAGCAAAGCAACAACAAGGTCAAGGATCAAGACACCATCAAGGAATTTGGCGTCGGCTACGACTACCACCTGTCGAAGCGCACCGACGTGTACGCTTACGCTGGCCGCGAGCGCGTCAAGTCGCTGACCTCGTACCAAGTTGGTATTGCACACAAATTCTAAGCATCAGTTGATGTGATGGATGACTAAGGCGCCTGCGGGCGCCTTTTTTTCGTTATGACGTGGCTGTTTCCATCACTGCCGCCTGCATGGGCAGCGAGATTTCAATGCGTGTGCCGCCGAGTTTGTTATCGGCGCCAATATGGATGCTGCCGTTCAAGCCCCACACCCGTTCGCGCATGCCCAGTAGTCCCAGGGCCGTGGCTTTTTCCAGGTCGTGTTCGGCAATGCCGCGGCCGTCATCCTGAATGGTGATCGCCAGCGAGGAGTCGATGCGGTGCAGGGCGATGGTGATGTGGTTCGCCTCGGCATGGCGCGCGATATTCGTCAGTGCTTCTTGCACGATGCGGTAGATGGCCGTGCTGCGCGCATCGTCGAGCACCAGGTCGGCCTCGTCGGCCAGTAAATCAAAATGGACGGCGCGACGCTGCAGGAAATCGTGGCGTAGCTTCTGTAGTGAAAAATACAGTCCCCCTTCATCGAGCGCGCGTGGGCGCAGGTTGCTGGCGATGCGTCGCAGCGAGGTGATGGCTGTCACCAGCAAGCTGTCCATGCTGTGCAGCAGGGTCTGCAGGGGCTGGGTCGTGTCCGTGTGCTGGCGCACCAGGGTCAAGTCGACGCGCAAGGTGGCCAGCAACTGCCCCAGGTCGTCATGCAGTTCGCGCGCGATATGCTTGCGTTCCTCTTCGCGGATGGATTGTAGCGCGCTCGACAATTCACGCAATTGTGAAAAAGAGTGGGCCAGCTGTTCATGCATTTGCTGGCGCACACTGATATCGCGCACGATGACGGTAAATACGCTATGACCGTCTTCCTGCATGCTGGAGAGCGAACCTTCGAGAGGGAACATGGCACCATCGTTGCGCCGTCCCGTCAAGGTGTAATCGGTGGCGCGCCGGCCTGTCAGGCGCAACTCCTGGCTGATGTCGCCAAACGGCGGATCGCCCTCGTGGTTGCCCAGGCTGCCCAGGGTGCGCAAGTCGCGCAGGATGTAGTGGCCCAGGCGCATGCCGCGCATGCCGGCTGGCGTGTCGTCGAACAATCTGGCTGCCGCCGCGTTCGCAAGCAGGATGATTTGCCCGCTGTCGATGCTGATGATGGCATCGCTGGCGCTGTCGATGATGGCCTGGCCGCGTGCCTGCCGTTGTCGGCGGGCTTTCAGCGGAGGAAACAAGCACAGCAATAGCGCCGCCGCCATGCCCAACGGCAGGATGCGCAGCAGTGTGGGACTGCCTCGGTCGGGCATGGGGTTCTCCTTGCGAACGTGAACGAAGGCAGGCAAGACAGGGATGGAGAGTTGGACTTTATGTAGCCTATGCCTGTTGGTGCGGCACGGCTTGATGTGGCGCAGGAAGGGGAAAGAAGAGAGCTATGCGCCGCGCCGGCCTGGGCCGGGCGGCGGCGAGAGCCTACATTTGCTTGAACAGGTGCAAGAAGCTGCGGCTCACTTCGAGCTTGTCGGATTTTCCTTTGATGAGCACCAGGTGGCGGCCGCGTATATCGCGCGTTACGCCTTCGATGGCATTCACGTTGACCAGAGTGGCACGGTGGATTTGCCAGAATAGCGAAGGGTCAAGCTCTTCGGCCAGGTCGCGCACGGGCTTGCGGATCAGCGCCTCATACTTGGCTGTCTGCACGCAGGTGTATTTCTCGTCAGAACGGAAAAACAAAATCTCTTCTACGGGGATCATGCGCAAGTCCTGGCCGATGCTGGCCTGTATCCATTGCAGGTAGGTGGGCTTGGCCGTTATTTTCTCTGCCAGCTGCGACAGCATGGCCGTGACGCTGCTGTTGACGTCCAGGGCCGGCTTGTTCAAGTGCGTTTTCAGGCGCTCCACCGTCACCAGCAAGCGTTCATGCTCGGGCGGCTTGAGCACATAATCGACGGCGCCCCGCTCGAAGGCTTCGACAGCGTGGGTATCATAGGCCGTGACAAAGACGATATGCGTCTTGCTGCCAATCACTTGCGCCGCCTCCATGCCCGTCTTGCCCGGCATGCGGATATCGAGGAAAGCAAAGTCGGGTTTGAGTTGCTCCACCAGCTCGATCGCTTCGTCGCCATTCTTGGCTTCGCCGATGATTTCCAGTTCAGGCCAGGCCTGGCCCAGGCGCAGGCGCAGCTGGTCGCGCATCAGTCTTTCGTCGTCGGCAATAATAGCGGTAGGCATAGGTCTCAAGTGTGAACAGGCGAAGATTGATTATTCAATGATTTAGCGTTTTTATCAACTGTCTTATTTAGACAGCTGATATGGCACTTCTATCACCGCGCACACACCGCTGGGCTGGTTGGGCGTGATGGTCAGGCTGCCCTGCTCACCATGTAGCAGTTTCAGGCGTTCGCGGATAGTGGGCAAACCCAGTCCCGTGCCATCGCTGGGCACCACGCCAAAGCCCAGGCCGTCATCAGTGACGATGACGCGCAGCTTGCTGTGCGCCACTTCGGCCACGATGCGCAGGGTGCCGCCTTCCGGCTTGACTTCCAGGCCATGCTTGATGGCATTTTCCACCATCGATTGCAGCATCATGGGAGGGAAGGCGGCGCTGCGCAGGCCGTCGGGAATCTGAAAATCGACGGTCAGGCGTTCTTCCATGCGCATTTTCAGCAGGTTCAAGTACGCCTGCACCATGTCCGCTTCACGGCCCAGGTTGGTAATCAGGGCGTTGTCGCGCATTTGCGGCAGCACGGCGCGCAGATACTGGATCAGGCTGCGCTGCATCTTGGCCGCGCGCGGCGGATCGACCTGGATCAGGTGCTCGACGGAGGCAAGCGTGTTGAACAGGAAGTGCGGCTCGACTTGGGCCTGCATCATCTGCATCTTCGCTTCGCTGAGCTGGCGCTGCATGGATTCCCGTTCGGCTGCCTCATTCGCCGTGACAGTTTGCGCTTCCGCACGTTTCTTGCCGCCAACCAGGGCCTTCATGGCGAACAAGGCCAGCACCAGCAAAGACACAAAGCTCTTGAACCAGGTCGAGGCTTGCTGGTGATAGCGTGACACTTTTTGTTCTGCCGCATCATCGACCGCTTCTTCTATGGCATTCGACAACTCTTCGCCGATCTGTGGCGGTAATTCAATATGGACTTCTTCCCCTGAAGCATTAGTGGTCACCGGATAGCTGGGCTTGGCGGGGGCGGCCGGTGGTTCTGGTGGCGCTTGCGGCACGGCGTTTGTGTGCTCGTCCGCCTCGGTTGCATCGGCCGGGTCGCTGGCGGCATCGGTCGTGCTGCTACGCCGGTTCTTGCTGTTGCGGGGATTGAAATGGATGCCGGTATCGTCGATCAGAATATTGGTCTCACCCGCGCCCTTGCTGCTGCGTTTATGCGACTTGATGACAACTTCTTCGTCCTGGCTGGACGAGAACAGCTCATCTTGCAAAATGGAGCCGGCGATCAGGGCCAGCGCCGCGAACAGGAAAAATTTCCACCAGGATAGCTGGGTGACCCAGGTCGTCGTCGCGTCGAATGCCCGTTGCAACCAAGCGAGGATGGTTTTCAACAATTGGGGCAGGCTGGAAATCGGAAGCATGGGAGGTACTTTCAAGTACAAGAGTTAATCGACGCAGCGGGCAAGTTTAACCCCTTGTTGAGTAGCGTCAGAGTCTGATGTTGCCACTGTGCCTAAAGACCACAAACTACGCCAGTCGATTGCGACAGGCTGCACAAAAAGGCGCTTGAAGTGAAGGCAGGGCTTGCTGGGCGGCGTAGACATGCCACTGCATCGAAATAGTCCTTGCCGGGCACGCAGGGCAGGGCTATAATTCGCCCCCTCGCTGAACGACGCATGCAAATGCCGAGTAAAGCAGGGTGAAAAAGAAGGTTGACGAAATGCTGCAAACGCTTCATACTCTTCCTTCTTCGCAGCTGACAAACACAACGCTTTGTCGATAGCGCGAGAGTAGTAAATAAGCAGTACCGAATACCGTTCTTTAACAATTAACAGTCGATAAGTGTGGGCATTTGATGTAAGTGCAGCAGTGATTTTCGGATCACTGTAAAACTTAAAATATCAAATGTTCACAAGAAATAATGAAATAGGATACTTCTTCGGAAGTAGCCTGTCAGTTTTTTGAGTGAGCGACCCGTCAGCAATGACGGTGCCAATAAAATGGCAAAGTAACAGAGATTAAACTGAAGAGTTTGATCCTGGCTCAGATTGAACGCTGGCGGCATGCCTTACACATGCAAGTCGAACGGCAGCACGGAGCTTGCTCTGGTGGCGAGTGGCG
>NZ_JAFCWA010000007.1:0-342323 GCF_049897325.1 Janthinobacterium sp. DSP2-3-3
TGCCGCATCCGGGTCGGTGAAGGAGCACAAAACTTTGCCATCTTGCGCCGAATCGCCCTGAACTTGCTGAAAAATGAAAAGTCGACCAAGGTCGGCATCGCTACCAAACGCTTAAAAGCGGGCTGGAGTGCCGACTATCTTGCCAAGGTCTTGGGCTTACCGACTTGATGCTTCATGCAATCGCCCTGCGACGGAGGCCAACGCGATGTACGTAGCGAAGCAAATGGGATATACCGATACGACCATGATGACGAGAACTTACGGCTGCTGGGTTGAGCAAGAAGGTGGTGTGTTACCAGATCAATACCGCACCATGACAGATGGGCTAAAGGCAGGGGTCGCTTAGCTTTTTCGCCCACGTTTCGCCCATGCAAATGGCAAAACGACTGGAACCCGCATGCATGCGTGTTTGTTGTGGCTAAAAGCAAAAGCGCCCTCCGTCCTTGCAGCATAGAAAAGATATTTGAAAATAGCAAAAGATCGCACTCGCCAGACAGCGGCCACGCCGGCGCCCTGCCCGCTCAACCCTTGACTGGCTTGCCGCCTGCGCGGCGCCGGCGCGCCTCCTTCGGGTCCGCCTGTAAGGGCCGGTACACTTCCACCCGGTCATGCTCGTGCAATACGGTATCGAGCGGCTTCTTCTTGCCATAGATGCCCACCATATTGATGCCCAGGTCGATGCCGGGGATTTCCTGCAGCAAGCCGCTCTGCGCCACCGCCTGCCCGATGGTGGTACCTGCAGGCACACGCAAGGAGCGCAGGAACGTACTATCCGGCAGCGCGTGGCAAACCTGCACCATGATGCCCGCTTCAGCCATACACCGTCTCCGCGCGCTTACAGAAAGAATCGACCATGCTGTTGGCGATCATGCCGAAGACGGGGCCGATGATCTGTTCAAGCACGCGGCTGGAAAACTCATAGTGCAAGTCCAGTTCGATCTTGCAGGCATCTTCACGCAGGGCCTTGAAGGTCCACACGCCGTCGAGGGTCTTGAAAGGACCGTCCACCAGCTTCATCTTGATGGAGGTGAAAGGCGCGTTCTCGTTGGACGTGGTGAAGCTTTGGCGCACGCCGTGGTAATGTATGCCCACGCTGGCGACAACCGTGTTCTCGCCTCGCTCGCGAACCTCGACCGCACCGCACCAGGGCAGGAATTTGGGATAATCCTCCACCGCCGCCACCAGCGCGAACATTTGTTCGGCGCTATAGCCGAGAAAAACTGATTTATGTACTACTGCCATTGAAGAACCATTTGCTATGATGTTGGATATAGTGATTTTATCGCGCTTGCGCGAGACAGTAGTTTAACCGACCCGCGCACATTTACCATCTCATGACCATAGCAGACAACAGAAAAGCCTTCCACGACTACTTCATCGAGGATCGCTACGAAGCGGGCATCGTGCTGGAAGGCTGGGAAGTCAAAGCCATCCGCGACGCTCGCGTTCAAATCAAGGAAGCCTACGTTGTCGTCCGCGGCGACGAACTCTTCCTGTTCGGCGCGCATATTAGCGCCCTGCCGACCGCCTCCACCCATATCCACCCGGAAGCCGTACGCACGCGCAAGCTGCTGCTGCACCGTACGGAAATGGATAAACTGATCGGCAAGGTGGAGCGCTCCGGCTATACGCTGGTGCCGCTCAACCTGCATTACAAGGGCGGCCGCGTGAAATGCGAAATCGGCTTGGCCAAGGGCAAGAAGCAGCATGACAAGCGAGCCGCAGAGCGCGACCGCGATGGCGCGCGCGAAGTCCAGGCGGCAATGAAGTCGCACCGTCGCTGATCTGGCACAGCGCGCAGCGTGCTGCGACCGTACCAACAACCCGGCTATATGCCGGGTTTTATTTTGCCAATTACCTGTGGCAAGCGGAAAAAGCCTGGCGCGGCGGGATGAAAACAGGGAAAGGAAGAGATACTGCGGGAACAAGACGAGTATTAGTGAAAATACCGTGGAGATAAGCGAATGAATCAGCTTTGCCTGTCTGGCCAAAGACGATAAATCAGGAAAGTTCCGGATGCTTGCATGCTGCCTTGTACTGCACCTGCACCACTCCACAGGACAAGCATCCGAATGAACGGTGTATTACACCTTCAACAGATCGCGCGACTTGCCCGAATCGGTCCACTCTTTGACCCATTTCGGTTGACGGCCACGGCCAGTCCATTGCTGCGTCGCATCGTCCGGATTGCGATAGCGCACTGCGACTGTGCCCGTTTTAGCGCGAATCCCTGTACCAACCAAGTCTTTTACGGAAACGCCGACGCTCTGGGCAATGGCCAGGATTTGCTCACGCGCTTTGGACAGATCATCCTGTTCGCGTTTCTTCATTTGCTTCTTGATGTCGTCCTGCAAGGTGCGCAGTTCGGACAGGGATAAGCTCGACAGATCCATGATATTTCCTTGTGTGAGTTGAAAAATATAACTGAACAGTTAAATTCTATCCAATTGTAACGCGACTGAGGTGATTTTTCTTAAGATTTGATTGTTTTTTACAATTCTTTTACCAAAAACCCTGCTTCCCTGGCTTTCAAGCACTACAAGCTTCCAATCACGGGGAGAGGGCATCGCGCACGGACTGTTTGCGCAAGCGCCACTGCTTTGTGCGGCTGCGATTCAATACAGCGCCATCGGCTGTATTTATTTTGCAGTACTTTCTGCTTTATTGCAATTTATAGTAATTATAAATTGCAATTCAAAATATACATGGAGCCAATACTATCGCCTATCGCGCATCGCCTGTAAACACTATCCTGGATCCTGCGCGGCAGATGTCACGCCAGTCAATGAAATAAGCACCACATGGCAGCACATATTCCCTAAAGTGCGCATAGCATAGCATGAAGAAAATATTTTCAACATAATTCATTCAGCCGCCGATACTCCAGCCCTGCCGCCGCCAGATAATCGGGGCAACGCAAATGCAAACTGCCCGCTATACAGCGGGCAGTATTGACGAAACCTTGCTACAGGCTTGCTATTCACCCAGCCAGTCAGGTAATCAGGGCATCGCTACGCTGCCTTTCGGCTTCTGCGATTTCACCACCTGCATCGCTGTGGCGATCAAACCACTCATATCGCCCAGATTGGCCGGCACAATAATCGAGTTATTCGTTTTCGCCAATTGCGCGAACGCGCCCACATATTGCTCGGCCACTTTCAGATTGACGGCATCCTCACCGCCTGGCTCGCGGATGGCGGCGCCCACCTGGCGCAGCGCTTCGGCACTGGCTTGCGCCAGCGCGACGATGGCCGTAGCCTGGCCTTCGGCGCGGTTGATCGAGGCCTGCTTCTCGCCTTCCGAACGGGCAATCGCCGCCTCCCGCTCGCCAGTGGCGATATTAATCTGCTCTTGCTTACGCCCTTCCGAGGCAGCAATCAGGGCGCGCTTCTCGCGCTCGGCCGTAATCTGCGCCTGCATCGCATGCAAAATTTCCTTCGGCGGCGTCAAATCCTTGATTTCATAACGCAATACCTTGACACCCCAATTCGCCGCCGATTCATCGATAGCATTTACGATGGCCGTATTAATATGGTCGCGTTCTTCAAATGTCTTGTCGAGTTCCATTTTGCCGATGACCGAACGCAAGGTCGTTTGCGCCAGTTGCGTAATGGCGGCAATATAATTCGACGAGCCATACGAAGCACGCATGGCATCGGTAATCTGGAAATACAGAATGCCATCGACCTGTAATTGCGTATTGTCACGCGTAATGCACACCTGCGGCGGCACGTCGAGTGGAATTTCCTTGAGCACGTGCTTGTAAGCAATGCGGTCAACGAAAGGCACAACGATATTCAGGCCAGGCCCCAATACCGCATGGAACTTGCCCAGGCGCTCCACCACCCAGGCATGCTGCTGCGGCACCACATTGACCGTCTTGAAGACAAATACCAGTGCCAGCAATAACAAGATCAGCGACATGCTTCCGATGCTTACTTCCATAATTTATTCTCCAGGTTATCCAACAATCAAACGGCTGCCACGTACGGCACGTATGGTGTAATGACCGGCCTGCGCATCGCTGCCGGGAATCAGCTCCACGTCCCACAAGGCGCCGCGATACATCACGCGCGCCGTGCCATCGACCCAATGCGCGACCGCCACGCTTTGACCGATATCCAGATTCACATTCGGATCCTGCGCCACATCGCGCCGCGCCGCCTTGCCAAAACGGCTGCGCCGCAATAACAGCGTGGCCGCCACGCCGACCATGGCGGCCGTCACAGCCTGCCAGCTGCCATTGCCGCCCGCCAGCGCCACCAGTCCTCCGGCACTGATACCGATGGCGATCATCAGCAGATAAAACGTGCCGGTAAACAGTTCCAGGATCAATACCGCGCCAGCTGCCACGAACCAGCCTACCCATTCAGCCATGATGCCTCCATTCTTGCGATTCCAAAAATAAAAAACCCCGCAGCCTATATAAGCGACGGGGTTTAATGCGCAGTACAGCCTGATATTCTTCTTACCAAACACCTATATACAAGCAGTCTAACGCAATTCCTGATGACGTCAATAGCCAGGGGGGCGAATTAGCGCCGCCGGCCCTGCATTTATTCTTCCAGCAGGCTGCGCAGCATCCACGCCGTCTTTTCATGCAAATCGAGACGCTGCGTGATCAGATCGGCCGTCGGCTGGTCATTGGCTTTTTCCAGCAGCGGGAACAAACGACGCGCCGTGCGCGCAGTCGCTTCCTGTGCCGACACCAGGTGACTGACCATGTCGAGCGCCGGCGGCACGCCGTCGATTTCCTTGATCGAGGCGAGCTTGACGAATTCCTTGTAGGTGCCCGGCGCCGGATAACCGAGGGCGCGAATGCGCTCGGCGATCAGGTCCAGCGCGCCCCACTGCTCCGTATATTGCGTCATGAACATCAGGTGCAGGGTGTTGAACATCGGACCCTTGACGTTCCAATGAAAATTATGGGTCATCAGGTACAAAGTGTAGCTGTCGGCCAGCAGGCCGGACAGGCCTTCCGCGATCTTCGCGCGATCCGCCTCGGAAATGCCGATGTCGATCTTTGCAACTTTGCTCGGTTTCTTGCTTGCCATGAGAACTCCCGTTTCAATGTATTGGTGGAATCATTTTAGCTGATCTGGCGCAAGCCCATCGAATATTGCCGTGCGCCGCATGGCAGGCGTAAAAAAACCCGCTGCCAGGTGAGCGGCAGCGGGTTTTCAGAGGGTAAGAAAGATGCTTACGCTTTCAGCGCAGCGAGCTTCTGCCAGGTGTCGATCACTGAGTCGGGATTCAGGGACATCGATTCGATGCCCTGCTCCATCAGCCAGACGGCGAAGTCGGGGTGATCCGAAGGACCCTGGCCGCAAATGCCGATGTACTTGCCGCGCGCCAGGCAAGCCTTGATGGCGAGCGACAGCAGGGCTTTCACGGCAGGATCGCGCTCGTCGAAGTCGGCGGCCAGCAATTCCATCCCGGAATCGCGGTCCAGGCCCAGGGTCAGCTGGGTCAGGTCGTTCGAACCGATCGAGAAACCGTCAAAATGGTCGAGGAACTGGTCGGCCAGGATGGCGTTCGATGGCACTTCGCACATCATGATGACGCGCAAGTCGTTTTCACCGCGCTTCAGCCCATTTTTCGCCAGCAGGTCGATGACTTTCTCAGCCTGACCCAAGGTGCGCACGAATGGCACCATGATTTCCACGTTCGTCAGGCCCATGTCGTTGCGTACGCGCTTCATCGCTTCGCATTCCATGTTGAACGCTTCGGAGAAGTCGGCCGACAGGTAGCGCGCCGCGCCGCGGAAGCCCAGCATCGGGTTTTCCTCGTCCGGCTCGTAGCGCGAACCGCCGATCAGCTTCTTGTACTCGTTCGACTTGAAGTCGGACAGGCGCACAATGACTTTTTTCGGCCAGAATGCGGCGGCGATGGTGGCGATGCCTTCAGCCAGCTTGTCGATATAAAACGCTTTCGGCGAAGCATGGCCACGCGCCACCGATTCCACGGCTTTTTTCAGGTCGGCATCGATGTTCGGGTATTCCAGGATCGCGCGCGGGTGCACACCAATATTGTTATTGATGATGAATTCCAGGCGCGCCAGGCCCACGCCGGCATTCGGCACTGACTGGAAGTCGAACGCCAGTTGCGGGTTGCCCACGTTAAGCATGATCTTGGTGTCGAGCTTCGGCAATTCGCCGCGCGACACCTCCGATACTTCCGTTTCCAGCAAGCCGTCGTAGATCTTGCCTTCGTCGCCTTCCGAGCACACCACGGTCACAAAGGTGCCGTCTTTCAGCACGTCGGTGGCATTGCCGCAGCCGACGACGGCTGGAACGCCCAGTTCACGCGCAATAATTGCAGCGTGGCAAGTACGGCCGCCACGGTTGGTGACGATGGCCGCAGCGCGCTTCATGACCGGTTCCCAGTTCGGGTCCGTCATGTCGGCCACGAGCACGTCGCCTGGCTGCACGCGCTCCATGTCGGCCGGGTCGTGGATCACGCGCACAGGGCCGGCGCCGATCTTCTGGCCGATGGCGCGGCCGGACGTCAACACGGTGCCCGTGCTTTTCAGCTTGAAGCGTTCCTGCACGTCGGTCGCCTTTTGCTGCGACTTGACGGTTTCAGGACGCGCCTGCAAGATGTACAGCTTGCCGTCGCGGCCATCCTTGCCCCACTCGATGTCCATGGGACGGCCGTAGTGGTTCTCGATGATGACGGCGTATTTGGCCAGCTCCACCACTTCGCTGTCGTTCAGCGAGTAGCGGTTGCGCATTTCGACCGGCACGTCGACGGTTTTCACAGAACGGCCAGCTTTCGCTTCGTTCGTAAATTCCATCTTCAGCAGTTTTGAGCCGATATTGCGGCGGATCACAGGCGACTTGCCTTTTTCCAGCATCGGCTTGTGCACATAGAATTCGTCGGGATTGACGGCGCCCTGCACCACGGTTTCGCCCAGGCCATAGCTGGAGGTGACGAACACCACATCCTTGAAGCCCGACTCGGTATCGATGGTAAACATCACGCCGGCCGCGCCCAGGTCGGAACGCACCATGCGTTGCACGCCGGCCGACAAGGCCACTTCAGCGTGCGTAAAACCCTTGTGCACGCGATACGAGATGGCGCGGTCGTTGTACAGCGACGCAAACACCTGTTTCATGGCGTCGAGCACGTTGTCAATGCCAACCACGTTCAGGAAGGTTTCTTGCTGACCAGCAAAAGACGCGTCCGGCAAGTCTTCCGCCGTGGCCGAAGAGCGCACGGCAAACGACATTTCGGTCTCGGAATCGGCCACCAACTTGGCGTAGAACTGGTCGATTTCAGCGGCCAGGCGTGGCTGGAATGGCGTTTCCACGATCCACTGACGGATCTCGGCACCGGCTTGCGCCAGCGCGCGCACGTCATCGATGTTCAGCCCTACGAGGCGCTGGGCGATGCGTTCGGCCAGCGGCAAGCCGCCATTGGCGCTATACGACAGGAAATCGCGGAAGGCCTGCGCCGTGGTGGCAAAGCCACCGGGCACGCGCACGCCGGCTTCCGCCAGCTGGCTGATCATTTCGCCCAGGGAGGCGTTCTTGCCGCCGACGGATTCGACATCCGTCATGCGCAAATGCTCGAACGAGGCAACATACACCGCGTCCTTGTCTTCCTGCTGTTGCGATACTGCGTTGGTCATAATGACACCCTTACTGATGATAGAAATCTTTACGCGAGGCGCACAGACAGTCTTCTTGTTATTCTTGGCGTCGTGCAGCACAATCATACCGTTGCAACCATTTTACCTTGTGCGGCGCAAATTGACGACGCACAATCTTGATCCGAAAACCCATGACACAAGATCCACGCCCCCCTCTGCCCTCCGCGGCCCGCACCGTCTTCTTTGTTTCCGACGGCACCGGCATCACCGCCGAGACCTTCGGCCACTCGGTGCTGACGCAGTTCGATCTGCGTTTCCGCCAGATCCGCCTGCCCTTCATCGATACCATGGACAAGGCCTACGAGGCGGCGCGCAAGATCAACGAAGCCTTCGCCACCGATGGCCAGCGGCCGATCATTTTCTCCACCCTGGTGAAGAACGATCTGTCGGCCGTAATTCGCAAGTCCAGCGGCATGCACATGGACCTGATTCAGACCTTTGTCGCCCCGCTGGAGCAGGAACTGGGCGTGATGTCGACCCACACCATCGGTCGCTCGCACAATATCGTCGACAGCGAGGAGTATAAGAACCGCATCGAGGCGATCAACTATTCGCTGGCGCACGACGATGGCCAGTCGCACAAGAACCTGTCCTCGGCCGATGTCATTCTGGTGGGTGTTTCGCGCTCTGGCAAGACCCCGACCAGCCTGTATCTGGCCATGCAATACGGTATCAAGGCGGCCAACTATCCGCTGATTCCCGACGATTTCGAACGAGACAAGCTGCCGTCCGCCCTGCTGGAATTTAAGAATAAAATTTTCGGATTAAGCATTACGCCCGAACGTTTGTCGGAAATACGCAACGAAAGACGCGCTGGAAGCAAGTATGCGGCCATCGAAAATTGCCGTTACGAGGTCAACGAGGCGGAAAAAATGATGAAACGCGAGGGTATCCGCTGGCTCTCCTCAACCACCAAATCGATCGAGGAGATTTCCACGACGATCTTGCAAGAGATTAAGCCGAACCGCCGCGAATACTAGACTAGAACACCTGACTAAACCTGCTGCGCGTCCGCTCGCTACGGTTTTGTCAGGCGTTCGTTTCTCTCGAAAGTTCCGTCAACGCGGCCACCAACCGGTCCAATTCAGCGGTGGTGGTAGTGACTGCCACCGTCGCGCGCACGATGTCGGTGTCGCCGATATTGCGCTGCACGGTAAAGACCTCGAAGCGCTGCAGCAAGGCCTGTTGCAGCTGGCGCGCGCTCATGCCGTCGACGGCAAAGGCCACCAGCGCCGTGCCGTGCACCGCGTCCTGCGGCGACAGCAAGCGTACGCCGGGCAATTGCGCGACGCGGCTGACCCAGTAATTGCGCAGCCAGGCCAGGCGTGCGGTCTTGGCCGGCGTGCCGCCCAGGCGCTCATGAAAGTCCAACGCGGCAGGCGCGGCAAGGATGGCGCTGATCGGCGGCATGCCCATGTGCAGGCGACTGCGGATATCGTCCAGTGGATAATCGTCGTCTCCGAAATGCGGCTCGATCTTGTGCAGCTGCGCAGCGCGGATATACACAAAGCCCAGTCCGGGCGGAGCACCCAGCCATTTATGTAAATTAAAACCGGCAAAATCGACATCCATCGCCCGCACATCGACCGCCACCTGCCCCAGCGCATGGGCACTATCGAGCACGACGTCGATGCGGTGTTCGCGCGCCAGCGCAATCAACGCGCGCACCGGCAACTGCTGGCCATTGGCCGGCGTTACCTGCGACAGCAGCAGCAATTTCGGTTTGACGGCCTGGCGCATGGCCGCAGCATAGCGGGCGATGATCTCGTCGTCGCTGATCGGCAAGCGCAATGTGACTTGCGTACTGGTGACGCCACGGCGCTGCGCCAGCCAGCGCATGGCCGTGCGCGTGGCCGGATAATCGAGATTGCTCCACAGCACGGTATCACCGGGCGCCAGGCCGTGATACTGCGTGATCAGCACTTGCATGGACTCGGTGCCGCTGCGCGTGAGCAGGATCTCGTGCGGCTCCGCATGGATCAGCGCGGCCAGGCGCTGGCGTAAAAGATCGACGCGCATGTGCGTGAATTCGCCGCGCACAAAAGGACTCAATTGCGCATTGACATAGCGCACCGCCTGCTCGAAGGCCGCTTGCACGGGCGCCGCCATGGCGCCGAAATAGCCATGTTCGAGATTGACGATGGCGTCCGGCGGCGCGGGATAAAAGGCGGCGGCCTGACGCCACCATGCCTCGTCACGTGCGGCGCCGCCGGCGAGCAAAGGCAGAACTGGATGATCAGGCATGGCGGGCATTGGTTGGAAAGTGTCAGGACTGGCCCTGGCGCAGCTGCTCGAAGAAGCAGACGGCGGCGCAGGCGGCCACGTTCAGCGATTCGATCTGTCCCAGGTGGGGAATGACCACCTGGTGCGTCGCCATCGACAGCAGGTCGCCGGCCACGCCCTGCCCTTCATGGCCAAACAGCCAGGCGACCGGCTGACGCAGGTCGACATCGTACAATCGCTGGGTGGCGTAGCCGCTGGTGGCGAGAGTGGCCACCTTGGCGCCGGCAACGAGCGCGGCCAGGTCGACGTTCTCAAAGATGTCGAGCACGAAGTGCGCGCCCATGGCCGCGCGCAGCACTTTCGGCGACCAGCAGAAGGCCGTGCCGGCGCTGCAGTACACCTGCGTAATGCCGGCAGCGGCGGCGCTGCGCAGGATCGAGCCCACGTTGCCCGGGTCTTGCAGATTATCGAGCAGCACGGCCGACACGCTCAGCGGTGCCGTGACGACCCGTTCCGGCGTCTCGACGAGGAACATCACGCCCACGCCATGCTCGACCTGGCTCACCGCATGGTACAGCGCGTCGGGCAAGCCCAGTACGTGCGCGCGCTGGCTTTCCAGCTGGCCGACGATGTCCGCCACTTCCCCGTTCTGCAAGGCGCTTTCGCTGACGATGCACTGCTCCGGCATGCCGCGCAGCTGCAGGTACGACTGGCACAGGTGCACGCCATCGAGCAAGGTACGGCCCGACTTGCGGCGCGCCTGCGAACTGCCCGCCAGCTTCAGCAAATCCTTGTATTGCGCATTCTCGCGCGAGGTAATCGTCTTCATGCCACCACCTCCTGCGCGCCGAACAGCGCAATCACATTGCGCACGGGGGCGAACGAACGGCGGTGCACGGGCGAGGCGCCGTGCAGATGCAGTCGCTCCAGGTGCAGCTTGGTGCCGTAACCCTTGTGCTGGTCGAAGCAGTACTCGGGATAGGCCGCATGCAAGTGCACCAGGGCCGCGTCGCGCGCCGTCTTGGCCAGGATCGAGGCGGCGGAAATCGAATCGACCTTGTCGTCACCGCCGATGATGGCCATGCCGCGTATCGGCATCACGGGGCAGCGGTTGCCGTCGATCAGGGCCAGAGTCGGCACGGTAGCCAACGCCTCAACGGCGCGGCGCATGGCCAGCATCGACGCCTGCAAAATATTCAGGCTGTCGATCTCCTCTTCCGACGCTTCGGCGATGGCCCAGGCCAGCGCCTTGGCCTTGATCTGCGGCGCCAGCAGATCGCGCTTGGCCTCGGTGAGTTTTTTCGAGTCGCGCAAGCCGTCGATCGGCTGCTGCGGGTCGAGGATCACGGCGGCGGCGAACACGGGGCCGGCCAGCGGACCGCGCCCTGCCTCGTCGACGCCACAGATGATTTCATCGAGCGAGAATGGCAAGTCGTCAAACAGGCCGGGATAGATATTTTTCACGTTGAATCTTTGGTTGGTAATGCGGTTGAAGCGGTGATCGGGATTTACTTGCGGTTGACGGCGATGACTTGCATGACGGCGTTGGCGCTCTCGCGCGCGCTGTCGCGCAGCAGGCTGTGGTGCATATCCGCAAAGCGCTGCACCAGGCGCAGACGGCCCGGCACGTCGCTCAGCTGCTGCCACATGGCCTCGGCCAAGGCCTCGGGGCTGGCCGCGTTTTGCAGCAACTCGGGCACCAGGTAGTCGCGCGCCAGGATGTTTGGTAAACCAATCCACGGCTGATAGCCCATGTGGCGCATGATTTCCCACGACGCGCGCATCATCTTGTAGGCGATGACCATGGGCTTCTTGTACAGCGCCACTTCCAGCGACGCCGTGCCCGACGCCACCAGCACCGCATCGGCGGCGCAGATGGCCGTGTGCGAACCACCATCGGTGAGCAAAATCTCGACGTCCTGCAAGCCAGCTTCCGCAATCAGCTGCAGGAAATACTGGCGCTGCTTTTCGCCGGCCATGGGCGCGACGAAACGCAAGGAGCGGTCGCGCGCCAGCAGCAGCTTGCAGGCGGCCACGAACGCTACCGTATTGTATTTGAGTTCGCCCATGCGGCTACCCGGCATCAGGGTCACGACATTCGCGTCTTCCGGCAAGCCCAGGGCGCGGCGCGCGGCCGCTTCGTCGGGCTGCAGGGGAATCATTTCGGCCAGCGGATGGCCGACATAGGTGACGGGCACGCCCGCCTTGCGGTAGATCTCTTCCTCGAACGGGAAGATCACCAGCATGTGCGAGACGGCCTTGATGATTTTCTTGATGCGCCCACCGCGCCAGGCCCAGATCTGCGGCCCGATGTAATGCACGGTGGGGATGCCGCCTTCCTTCAACTGCTGCTCCAGTCCCAGATTGAAGCCGGGATAATCGGCGCCGATGAAGACGGCGGGACGCTCGGCCAGCAACTGGTCGCGCAGCGCGTTCTGGATGCCCTTGATTTCACGGTAGCGGGGAATGATCTCGAACAGGCCGCGCACGGTCAGCTTGTCGAGCGGCCAGTCGGAGACGAAACCCTGTTTGGCCATGTGCTCACCGCCGATGCCGTGGAAGCGCGCACCGGGCAGCTGCGGCACCAGGCCGGACAGCAGCCGGCTGGCCAGCAGGTCGCCCGACACCTCGCCGGCGACGATGGCGACATTGGCGACAGCGAGGCCGCCGGCCTGGTCAGCGGACGATGCCACGCGACGCCACGCCCAAAAATTCGCGCATGGCGCGAATGTGTTCCGCTACTTCCGGCGACGCCGCCGCTTCTTCTTCGAACAGGGCTGCCTTGGATTCTTCCAGGGTCAGTCCGGAGCGATAGATGAGTTTGTACGCGGTGCGGATGCCGTTGATCTGCTCGCGCGTAAAGCCGCGGCGTTTCAAGCCTTCGATATTGACGCCATGCGCCTGCGCCGGATTGCCGTTCAACAGGACAAACGGTGGCACGTCCTGCGTCAGGCTGGTGCTCATACCGACAAAGGCGTGCGCGCCGATCTTGCAGAACTGATGCACATTGGCGAAGCCGCTCATGATGACCCAGTCGCCGATTTCCACGTGGCCCGCCAGTTGGGCGTTGTTCGAAAAGATGGTGTTGTTGCCCACCAGGCAGTCGTGCGCCAGATGCACATACGCCGAGATCCAGTTGTCATTGCCCAGGCGCGTCACGCCGCCACCCTGCACGGTTCCCGTGTTGAAGGTGCAGAATTCGCGGATGGTGTTGCGCTCACCGATTTCCAGGCGCGTCGCTTCCCCCGCCCATTTTTTATCCTGCGGCTGCGCGCCGATGGAAGAAAACTGGAACAGGTGGTTGTCGCTGCCGATCGTCGTGTGGCCGTCGATGACCACGTGCGGGCCAACTTTGGTGCCAGCACCGATGCGCACGTGCGGACCGATGATGGTGTACGGACCCACCTCGACCGAGCTGTCGAGCTCAGCCTTCGGATCGATCACTGCCGTGGAGTGGATGGCCGCCATCACTGCCCCGCTGGCTGGCTCGCAGACTGGCTCGCATCCTGCGCGCTACGGATGGTACACATCAGTTCCGCTTCCAGCGCGACCTTGCCGTCAACCGTCCCGACAGCCTTGTATTTCCAGATGCCGCGCGAGACGCGCAGGATTTCCACGTCCATTTTCAGCTGGTCGCCCGGTTCAACAGGACGCTTGAAGCGCGCATTGTCGATGCCGACAAAGTACACCACCGAATTTTCGTCCGGTTTCACGCCCATCGACAGGAACGACAGCAGGGCCGCCGTTTGCGCCAGCGCTTCGATCATCAGCACGCCGGGCATGACCGGCTTGTGCGGGAAATGGCCCTGGAAGAACTCTTCATTGACCGTCACGTTCTTGATGGCGGTGATGGTTTTATTCGCTTCCCAGTCCAGCACGCGGTCAACCAGCAGCAGCGGGTAACGGTGCGGCAGCAGCGATTTGATGGCCAGGATGTCGAGGGTCTTTTTTTCAGTAGTCATTTTTCGTCTTGCGTGGTCAGTGTTTTAATTGTTTTTTCAAGCGCGCGGATCTTCTCGCGCATGCTTGACAGGTTGCGCACGATGGCGGCGCTCTTTTCCCAGTCGGCATTCTTGGCCAGCGGATAAAAACCCGTGTACTGGCCAGGTTCCGCGATCGAGCGCGAGACCATGCTGCCCGAGCCCACGTGGACGCGGTCGGCAATGGTCAGGTGGCCCAGCACCATGGCAGCGCCGCCAAAGGTGCAGTACTTGCCGATGATGGCGCTGCCGGCCACGCCGACGCAGCCGGCCATGGCCGTGTGTGCGCCGATGTGGCAGTTATGGCCAATCTGGATCTGGTTATCGAGCTTGACGCCATCTTCGATGATGGTGTCAGCCAGTGCGCCACGGTCAATGGTGGTATTGGCACCGATATCGACATCGTCACCGATCACCACCCTGCCCGTCTGCGGAATCTTGATGTACACGCCACCTTCGTTGGCGAAGCCGAAGCCATCGGTGCCGATCACGGCGCCTGAATGGATGATGCCGCGCTGGCCGATCACGCAGCGCGCATGGAAGGTCACGTTGGCGAGGAGCTGGGTGCCTGCGCCGATCCTGGCATCGCGCCCCACCACGCAGCCAGGGCCGATGACGCAGCCGGCGCCAATGACGGCGCCCGCTTCGATCACCGCATGCACGCCGACAGAGGCGCTGGCATCGACCTGCGCGCTGGCGTCGACAAAGGCACCCGGATGGATGCCGATTGGCGCCTTGATCTCATGCAAGGCGGCGAAATACTGCGCCGCGCGCGCAAAATAGACATAGGGATTCGGAGTGACGATGCGCGCACCGGCATACTCGGCACCGATCAGCGCATCGTCAGCCGGCGTAAGGATCAGCGCGGCAGCGCCGCTCTGCGCCGCCTGTGCGCGGAATTTGCTATTACTGAGAAAACTGATGTGCGAAGCGCCGGCATCGGCCAGCGGTGCGATCCCTGTGACTTCCAGGTTGGGCTCGCCCGCCAACTGTCCACCGAAGCGTTCGACCAAATCTCCTAGTCGAGTGCCCATCTTGATAACCCTTATTTTGTTACTGTTACTTGTCCAGTGCCTTCAAGACCTTGTCGGTAATGTCGATGCGCGGGCTGGCCCACAGGGCTTCCTGCAGCACGATGTCATATCCTTCGATATGCGCCATCTGCTGGATGATGGTGTTGGCTTTTTCGGCAATGGCGCTGCGCTCTTCGTTCGTGCGCTGGCTCAAGTCTTCGCGAAATTCGCGCTGGCGGCGTTGCAGCTCCTTGTCCAGCTCGAAAAACTCGCGCTGGCGCTTGGCGCGCTCAGCCTCGCTCAGGGTGGGCATGTCCTTTTCCAGGGCTTCGTTGGCCACCTTGAAGCGGCTGCCCAGTTCCTGAACGGCTTTTTCGCGCGAGCGAAACTCTTCGGCCAGCTTGGCGCTGGCCGCTTTGGCCAGCTTCGACTCGTTATAGATACGTTCGCTGCTGATCCAGGCGATCTTCGACTCCTGAGCCAGCGCCTGCACCGGCAACAGCGAACTCCAGCACAATGCGATCACGGCAAGGGACTTGGGCAGGGTAGCGGATGCGGTGTTCATGATACTCCATGGTCAAAAGGTAAAAGCTGTCGCCCCGGTTCAGATGGCCGGTTAGAAACCGGTGCCCATCTGGAACTGGAAGCGCTCCAGGCGGTCTGTGGGCTTGGCGTTCAGCGGCTTGGCATAGCTCAGCTTGAGCGGGCCCACCGGTGAAATCCAGCTGATGCCCAAGCCAGCAGAATAGCGCAATTGCGAGATCCGCATTTTTTCGCCTTCCTGGTAGACCTGGCCGCCGTCAAGGAAACCAAACCAGCGCAAGCTGCGGTCATTGCCCGAACCGGGGAATGGCATCTGCAGTTCGGCGTTACCGATCAGGCGCGAAGCGCCGCCCAGCGCATCGTTGGTGCTCGGTTCGACCGCGCCCAGCGAGGAACTCAGGTAACCGCGCACCGAACCGATGCCGCCACCGTAGAAATTCTTGAAGACCGGATACACGTGCTTGCCGATGCCATGGCCGTAATCGATCTCGCCCTTCAGCGCCAGGGTGACCTTGCTGAACAGCGGACGGAAATACTGGTGCTCATAGATGGCACGGAAGTATTTCTGGTCGCCGATCACGTCAGCCTCCAGGTTGATGCGCTGGTAGCGGCCGATCGATGGCGTCAGGGCGCTGTCGCGGCTGTCGCGTTGCCATGCCGCCGTCAGCGGGATGGAGTTCGTAGTGGCCGAACCGATACCGTCGGACGGGCCGCCATTGTCGATCACATACTGCTTGAAGCGGACCGGGCTGGTGATGTCGGTTTCGATGCGCGAGCGCTCGGCGCCGATGCCGAAGAAGACGGTGTCGACTTCCGAGAATGGCACGCCGAAACTGACGCGGCCACCGGTTTGCTTGATCTTGTAGCTGCCGATGTTCAGCGCCGGCGGTTCCGTCGTACGCAGGTAAACTTCAAAGCTGCGCGAAATGCCATCGTCCGTAAAGTACGGATTGGTTTGCGAAAACGCAATCGTGCGGCTGTAGTGGCTGGTATTGAGTTCGATGCCGACCGTGTTGCCGCTACCGGCGAAGTTGGCCTGCGAAATCGATGCCGACAGGGTGAACTTCTCCGATTGCGAAAAGGCGCCACCGATCAGGAAGTTACCCGTTGGTTTTTCCACCACCGTCACGTTGACGTCGACCTGATCGGTCGTGCCCTGCGCTTCCGGCGTGTCGATGGTCACATCCTTGAAGTAGCCCAGGCGGTCGACGCGGTCGCGCGACAGCTTGATCTTGTTGCTGTCATACCAGGACGATTCGAACTGGCGGAATTCGCGGCGGATGACTTCATCGCGCGTGGTGGTGTTACCGGCGATATTCATGTGGCGCACGTACACGCGCTTGCCCGGATCGATGAAGAAAGTAAAACCCACTTCATGCTTTTCACGGTTGATTTCCGGGTTGGCGTTGACGTTGGCGAAGGCATAGCCGAACGTGGCCAGGCGGTCCTGGATGCGTTTATTCGTGGCCGTCAGGCGCGCACCAGAGTAAATCTCGCCTTCGCGCATCAGGTTCAGGGCCTTCAGCTCCTCTTCGCGGCCGAACATCTCGCCTTCGAACTTGGTGCCGGCGATCTTGTACTTTTCACCTTCGGTTATATTGATCGTCAGGTAGATGTCTTTTTTATCGGGCGTGATCGACACTTGCGTGGAATCGACCTGCATCTCGATATAGCCGCGGTCCAGGTAGTAGGACTTGAGCGACTCGATGTCGCCCGTCAGCTTGGTCTTCGAATACTGATCGGCTTTGGTGTACCAGCTGAACCAGCCGCCCGTATTCAGGGCCAGTTGTTCGCGCAGTTCCTTGTCGCTGAAAGCCTTGTTGCCGACGATGTTGATCTGCTTGATGCGGGCCACGTCGCCCTCGTCGACGGCGAACACCACGTTGACGCGGTTACGCTCGATCGGCGTGACGGTGGTGGTGATCTTCACGCCGTACAAACCATGCGACAGGTACTGGCGCTTAAGCTCCTGTTCCGCGCGATCAACCGAAGCCTTGTCGAAAATCTTGGCTTCGCCGACGCCGATTTCTTTCAATGCCTTGACCAACACATCTTTCTCAAATTCCTTGGTGCCCGTGAATTCCACGGCAGCGATGGCCGGGCGCTCCTCGACCAGCACCACCAGCACGTCACCATCGACTTCCAGACGCACATCCTTGAAAAAACCCGTCGCGTACAGGGCTTTGATGGCGGCGATACTCTTTTCGTCGGAGAACGTTTCACCGACGCGCACCGGCAGGTAGCTGAAAACAGTACCCGCTTCAGTACGCTGGATCCCTTCGACCCGGATATCCTTGACAGTAAACGGCTGAACGGCCAGCGCATGGCCGGCACACAAGGCCATGACGGCGGCGCCGATCAGGCTGCGACGAAAGGAAGGCAAGGCAAAACGAGCAGAATGTAATTTCATTGGGGTTATTCAATGGGTAAATCAATGGACAACATACACAAAAGATTGCTTGTGCGACTCACGCAATGGCATCAACCACCGCCCTAATTCAGCAATCGCAACACGTCATTAAAGACGGCAAGCACCATCAAGGTCAGCAACAAACCGATCCCCAGGCGCTGGGCAATCTCGCCTACGCGCTCCGGCAAGGGGCGTCCGGTCAAAACTTCCAGCGAATAATACAGCAAATGCCCGCCATCCAGAACAGGAATGGGTAGCAAATTCATCACGCCCAGACTGATACTGATGAAGGCGATGAAGCTCAGATAGCTTACCAGGCCGATGCGCGCTGTCTGGCCCGCGTAATCGGCAATGGTAATGGGCCCCGTCACATTCTTCAGTGAAACCTGACCGGTGATCATTTTACCCAGCATTTTCAGGCTCATGACACTGGTATCCCAGACCTTGGCGGACGCCTTGCCCACGGCAGAGAACGGTCCGGAGGCCACGGTGATCATATCCGGCACCTGCCCCAGCTTTGCCTGGATCTTACCAACTGTTACAGCTCCCTCTGTCCCGGCGCCCGGCACGGCGTCCGGCGTAATGGGCAAGGTCAGGTCCTGGCCCTGGCGCAAGAGTTGCAATTGCAAGGTCCGGCCAGGCGACTGGCTCAGGGTGGCGATGACCGCCGCCACATCGTGCACGGGCTGCTCGTCGATGGCCAGAATCTGGTCGTTTTTCTGCAGGCCGGCGCGCGCCGCGGCGCCACCGGGCATGATTTCCATCAGCGTGGGCGCGGAACGGGCCAGGGTCAGGCCCAGCTTGCCCAGCACGTCGCCTTCCAGGTCGGTTTCCGTCAGGCTGGCCGTCGGCAAGCTCGCTTCCTGCTGGCCACGGTCAGGACGGCGCACTTCGATGCGCGCCGGCTGCTTGTCGAGGGTGGCCTGAATCAGTTCCCAGCGCAGCTCGGACCAGCTGGCCACGGTCTTGCCATTCACCGTTTCAACCGTATCGCCGCTGCGCAAGCCAGCCACATAGGCGGCCGTCTGCTCGGCCACGGGACCGAGCTTGCTCGACGGCTCCTCGATGCCATACATGAACAGACCCGCGTACAGCACGATGGCGACGAGGAAATTGGCCAGCGGGCCGGCGGCAACGATGGCAATACGGCGCCACACGCTCTGGCGCGTGAATTCACGGCGCAATTCGCTTTCCGGCAAGTCACTGAGGTCTTGCGCGCGGCTGTCGAGCATGCTGACATAGCCACCCAGCGGCAGCGCGGAAATCGCCCATTCCGTCTGGTCCTTGCCAAACTTGCGCGAATACACCACTTTTCCCATGCCAATCGAGAAACGCAGCACTTTCACGCCGCACCAGCGCGCCACCAGATAGTGGCCCAGCTCGTGCAAGGTAATCAGTGAACCGAGCGCGACGATAAAGGCCAGCAAGGTGGTAATGAGCGTCATGCGGCCAGCCTTTGGGCGATATACGCGTGTGCCGCCGATCGGGCCAGGCGGTCCTGCTCCATCACGGCCTCGATACTGGAGGCGGCGCCATGCGGCACCGTCTCGATCACATGCGCGATGACGCGGTCGATCTGGCGGAAGCCGATCTGCTCGTCGAGGAAGGCTTGCACGGCCACTTCATTGGCCGCGTTCAGCAAGGCCGGCGCCGTGCCGCCCGCGCGCAAGGCGTCGAACGCCAGCGCCAGGCAGGGGAAACGGCGGAAATCGGGACGTTCGAACTGCAGGGTGGCCACTTGCGCCAGGTCCAGCTGCGCCACGCCGGAAGCGATACGCCGCGGATAGGCCAACGCATGCGCAATCGGCGTGCGCATGTCGGGGTTGCCCAGCTGGGCCAGCACGGAACCGTCGATATACGACACCATCGAATGGATCACGCTTTGCGGATGGATCAGCACTTCGATCTGCTCGGCCGGCGCGCCGAACAGCCAGTGCGCTTCGATCACTTCCAGGCCCTTGTTCATCATGGTGGCTGAATCGACGGAAATCTTGCGTCCCATGGCCCAGGTCGGATGCTTGCACGCCTGGTCCGGCGTGACCGTGTCGAGCGTCTCGACGTCGCGCGTGAGGAAAGGGCCGCCGGAAGCCGTCAGCACGATTTTCGCCACGCCTGCGGCGCCTGGCGTGCGGCCATGGGCATGCGGCATGCATTGGAAGATGGCGTTGTGCTCGCTGTCGATGGGCAGCAGCACGGCGCCGTTATCGTGTACCGCATCGATGAACAGCTGGCCGGACATGACCAGCGCTTCTTTATTGGCCAGCAATACTTTCTTGCCAGCACGCGCCGCCGCCAGGGTGGGCGCCAGGCCGGCCGCGCCGACGATGGCCGCCATCACGCCCGTCACTTGCGGCGCGCTGGCGATGGCGCACAGGGCTTCCACGCCGTACTCGACTTGCGTATCGACGCCCTGCCCGCGCAGCAAACGCGTCAGTTCAAGGGCGGCGTCTGCCGTGCCGACGACGGCGCGCTGCGGACGGAACTGCAAGCACTGCGCGGCCAGTTCGGCCACGCGGCTATGCCCACTCAGCGCATACACGCTGTATTGCTCGGGATGACGCGCGAGCACGTCCAGGGTAGACACGCCAATCGAGCCGGTCGCGCCAAGGATGGTGATGTATTGCATGAGTTTCCTTAAAGCCAGCTGGCCACGAGGGCGGCAAATGGCAGGACCGGAATCAGCGCGTCGATACGGTCGAGTACACCGCCATGGCCGGGCAGCAGCTTGCTGCTGTCCTTGATGCCGGCGCGGCGCTTCAATTGCGATTCAAACAGGTCGCCGACGATGCTGGCAGCGACGACCAGCAGCAGCACCAGCAAGGCCACCAGCGACCCGCGGCGCAATTGCAGTTGCACGGCAAAGGTGTCTTGCAGGACCGGTAGCGATGGCGCGGCAACGATGGTGATGGCGGCGATGAGCAGTACGGCAATCCCGCCGCCGATGGCGCCTTCCCAGGATTTCCCTGGGGAAATACTTGGCGCCAGCTTGCGCTTGCCGAAAGCCTTGCCCGAGAAGTAGGCGCCGATATCGGCGATCCACACGAGGGCCATGACGGACAGCAGGAACAAAGGGCTATGCAGGAACAAGGCGATGATGGCGACGAAGCAGCCGACGATGGTCACCGGGTACACCAGGCTGAGCAAGGTATTGCCCAGGCCTTCGGTGGGCGGCAAGCCCGTCGCCAGCGAGGGCACAAAACGGATCAGCCAGATAGCCACACTCAGGGTAAACCAGAAATTGAGCTGGGCCATGCCGTTAGCGACAAAAAAAGTATACGCAAAGGCGGCAGTCCAGACGGCAGCAATCAGCAGCGCCTGGCGATTTTTAAAAATGCGGAAACTTTCCCAGACGGCGGCGCCGAAGAACGCCGTGGCGATCACGGCGAAGGCAGGGAAATAATTCAGATACAGAACCGGCAGCAAGACCGCCAAGAGGACCAGGGCGGTGATTATCCGTGTTTTCAGCATCAGTTTGTCTTTTCAGTTAATTGCGCGCTGGTACGGCCAAAGCGCCGTTCGCGCTGCTGGTAAGACGCGATTGCCGCGTCGAGGCACTCGTCATTGAAGTCGGGCCAGAAAGTCTCGGTAAAAAACAGTTCAGTGTACGCCAGTTGCCACAGTAGAAAATTGGAAATGCGCTGCTCGCCGCCCGTGCGGATGAACAGGTCAGGCTCGGGCGCATAGGCCATGGCCAGGTGCGGCGCCAGTTGTTCTTCCGTGTAAGCCTGTCCGGCGGGCTGGCCGTTGGCGGCAGCCTCGACCGTCATTTTGTTGACTGCCTGCATGATGTCCCAGCGGCCGCCATAATTGGCGCAGATCGTCACCGTCAGACGCGTGTTGCGCGCCGTCTTGCGTTCCGCATTGGCGATCAGGGTTTGCAGCTGGTCATTGAAGCGCGACAGGTCGCCCACCACCTTCAGGCGGATGTCGTTGGCATGCATCTTGACCACTTCGCGTTCCAGCATGGTGACGAACAGGCGCATCAGCATCGACACCTCTTCTTCCGGGCGACGCCAGTTTTCCGAGCTGAAGGCAAACAGGGTCAGATACTCGACGCCCCGTTCGAGGCAGGTCTCGACGACACCGCGCACGGCGTCAGCGCCCTTGACGTGGCCAGCCACGCGCGGAAGGAAGCGTTTGGTTGCCCAGCGGCCATTGCCATCCATAATAATTGCTACATGGCGCGGCACCGTGCCCACCTCAGGTACTGCCGTTGTCGAACTCGAATAGATCATGAAAACACGAATACCAAAAATAAAGATAACTATTATGCGCCAAATAGCACTGCCCGGAAAAGCCATGCTCTCCCGGGCAGCGTCAAAGGACTGAAAACTAGACTGTCAGCACTTCTTTTTCTTTGTCGACCACCATCTTGTCGATGTCGGCAATAAACTTGTCCGTCAGCTTCTGCACTTCTTCCGACGAGCGGCGCTCATCGTCCTCGGAGCAGGCCTTTTCCTTGACCAGTTTCTTCAGCGACTCATTCGCATCGCGGCGAATGTTACGCACGGCAATCTTCGCATCTTCCGCTTCGGTCTTGACCAGCTTGACCATTTCCTTGCGACGCTCTTCCGTCAGCGGCGGCGTCGGGACGCGGATCAGGTCGCCCTGTGCCGATGGATTCAAGCCCAGGTCAGCGTCGCGGATGGCTTTTTCGATGGTGTTGGCCATCTTTTTTTCGTACGGCTGCACACCGATGGTGCGCGCGTCGATCAGGGTCACGTTGGCGACCTGGGTCAGCGCCGTCGGCGAACCGTAGTAATCGACCATCACGTGGTCCAGGATACCCGTATGGGCGCGGCCGGTACGCACTTTGGCCAGATCGGCCCGCAGTGTTTCCAGCGACTTCGTCATGCGTTCCTGGGTGTTCTTTTTAACGTCTGCTAAGGACATTACTGTACTCCTTGTCTTGATAATAATGAATATTTCTACTTCGCTTGCGATGAAAACACTAGCTCAGTCGGGAGTGCCGAAAACCGTTCAGGGCAAGGCGCGGCGCCGACGACGCTACGAATAGTACATAACGTGGATCAGGCGCTGCAACGCAGCCATGGACGGTTTCTCGGTGCTCCTTATTTCTATACGTGCACCAGAGTGCCTTCATCTTCGCCCATGATGACGCGCATCAGCGCGCCTGGCTTGGTGATCGAAAACACCTTGATCGGCAGTTTCTGGTCGCGGCACAGGGCGAATGCGGTCGCATCCATCACTTGCAGGTGCTTGGCGATGGCGTCGTCAAACGTAATCGTGTGGAACAGGGTGGCGTTCGGATCCTTCTTCGGATCGGCCGTGTAGACGCCGTCGACCTTGGTGGCCTTCAGGACGATCTCGGCACTGATCTCGGAACCGCGCAGGGCGGCTGCCGTGTCGGTAGTGAAGAACGGATTGCCGGTGCCGGCGGCGAAGACAACCACTTTGCCTTCTTCCAGGTATTGCAGGGCTTTCGGGCGGACGTACGGCTCGACAACTTGTTCGATGCCGATGGCCGACATGACGCGCGCGACGATGCCGACGTGGCGCATGGCATCGGCCAGGGCCAGTGCATTCATCACGGTGGCAAGCATGCCCATGTAGTCGGCGGTGGCACGGTCCATGCCTTGCGCGCCAGGCGCGACGCCGCGGAAGATATTGCCGCCGCCAATCACGATTGCCAGTTCCACACCCAACTTCGCCACCTCGGCCACATCGGCCACCATGCGCTCGATCGTGGCGCGGTTGATGCCGTAAGGATCATCGCCCATCAGGGCTTCGCCGGACAACTTGAGGAGGACGCGCTTGTAGGCTGGTTTTGACATGAGCTGGGGCTCCATAAATGAGGTTATTCGAGTATGACATGGCGCAGCGCCTTGCAGCGCCGGATAGGCGCGCGGGGCTGCCCATGCCGCCGCCCGGCACGACAGGTGCGGGCGGGCCAAAAAAACGGGCCTCTCGGCCCGCTTTACTTACGCTCCCTGGGAGGCAGCCATCTGTGCTGCGACTTCTGCTGCGAAGTCGTCTTGCTTCTTCTCGATGCCCTCGCCTACCACGTACATGGCAAAACCTTTGACGCTGGTGTTAGCCGCCTTCAGCATTTGCTCAACCGACAGCTTGTCGTTTTTCACGAAAGCCTGGTTCAGCAGGGAGACTTCTTTCAGGAACTTCTGTACGGAACCTTCCAGGCGTTTGGCCAGGATTTCCGGCGATTGCGCTGGCTTGCCTTCGGCGGCCGCTTTGGCTGCGTCTTCTTCGGCTTTCAGTTGTGCAACCGAACGCTCTTTTTCGATCAGTTCCGCTGGAACTTCGTTCGAAGACAGCGACACTGGCTTCATGGCAGCGATGTGCATGGCCACGTCTTTGCCGACTTGCTCATCGGCACCGTCGAATTCAACGATCACGCCAATGCGCGCACCGTGCAGGTACGACGCCAGCTTGTTGCTGGTTTCGAAACGCTGGAAGCGGCGGATGGTCATGTTTTCGCCGATTTTGCCGATCAGGGCAGCGCGCACTTCGTCCAGGGTCTTGCCATCGAGTGGCAGGGCCAGCAGGGCAGCGACGTCAGCCGGGTTGTGTTCTGCTACCAGACGCGCAGCGTTGTTGGCCAGTGCCAGGAAATCGTCGTTTTTCGCAACGAAGTCGGTTTCCGAGTTCACTTCAACCAGGGCGCCTACGCCATTGGCGATGTAGGTTGCCACGACGCCTTCAGCGGTGATGCGTGCCGATGCTTTCGATGCCTTGCCGCCCAGTTTGACGCGCAGGATCTCTTCCGCACGCGCCATATCGCCTTCGGCTTCGGTCAGTGCTTTTTTGCATTCCATCATTGGTGCGTCGGTTTTGCCGCGCAATTCGCCTACCATCGCTGCTGTAATCGCTGCCATGTGTTTCTCCTGATTCGGTGAGTCGATAGTCGCGGCCGGGCATGCATGCCTCGCCAGCGGTCCCTATCGTTTTTTTGTTAAAAAAAAGGGGGAGCTGCTGCCACCCCTTTTCCCTTACTGCTGCGCTTACAAACGGCTATCTAGCGATAGCCTTGCCATTAAGCCTGTTCGTTCACTTCGACGAATTCGTCGCCAGCGGCTGCTTTAACCATTTCAACAACTTCGTTACCGGCAGCTGCACGGCCTTCGATGATTGCATCAGCAACACCGCGAGCGTACAACATGATGGCTTTCGAGGAGTCATCGTTACCTGGGATCACGAAGTTCACGCCTTCTGGGGAGTGGTTGGTATCGACAATGCCGATGACCGGGATACCCAGTTTAGCTGCTTCGGTGATCGCACCTTTGTGGTAACCGACGTCCACGACGAAGATTGCGTCAGGAATGCCGCCCATGTCCTTGATGCCGCCGATCGATTTTTGCAGCTTGATCATTTCGCGGGAGAACATCAGCGCTTCTTTTTTCGACAGTTTCTCGATCGAACCGTCTTCAACCATGACTTCCATGTCTTTCAGACGCTTGATCGAGGTTTTGATCGTTTTGAAGTTGGTCAGCATGCCGCCCAACCAACGTTGATCAACGAAAGGCACGCCAGCGCGTTGTGCTTCAGCGGCGATGATTTCGCGCGCTTGACGCTTGGTGCCAACCATCAGGATGGTGCCACGGTTTGCAGCCAGTTGACGCACATGCTTCATTGCGTCCTGGTACATCGCCATGGTTTTTTCCAGGTTGATGATGTGGATCTTGTTGCGATGGCCGAAGATGAACGGTGCCATTTTTGGATTCCAAAAACGGGTTTGGTGACCAAAGTGGACACCGGCTTCCAGCATTTCGCGCATTGTTACGGACATTATTAACTCCAGGGTTGGGTCTGGAATCCGATCAGTCACCATACAGGCACCCTTGTCGACCGGATTCGCGTGTTTATATTAATTAAAGACACTGTTTTGCTGCATTGCTCAAAAGAGAATTCAAGCAACCCGGGATTCTACACCGGAATGAGCGCCACATCAAGTCCGCACTGCAAATCGCCCGCCCTGCGGAAACGCCCGATGCACCACGCTGGTGCAAGGCGTGGCCGCGCCGCCGCTTCATCCCCATTTCCCCACACATCCCTGCCCGGCCATAGGATGGAGGCGGCGGATTCAGGGCACCTCGTTTATAATTTCGACATATTTGCAGACTTTTCCCCGTACCGCAGGACTCGTCTGTGCTTTTCACCCGTGCTTTTCAGCCGACTATCTTGCAGATTGCGAATTACACCATGCCCACCATCCGTATCAATAGCGCCGCCGACATCGAAGGTATGCGCGTTGCCGGCAAGCTCGGCGCCGAAGTCCTCGACTACATCACTCCCTTCGTCAAGGTCGGCGTCACGACCGGCGAACTGGACCGCCTGTGCCACGAATACATGGTCAATGTGCAGGGCACCATCCCTGCCCCGCTGAACTATTGCCCGCCAGGCTACACGCCCTATCCGAAAGCCATCTGCACCTCCGTCAACGACGTCATCTGCCATGGCATTCCGGGCGACAAGGTCTTGAAGAGCGGCGATACCGTCAACCTCGACATCACCGTCATCAAGGATGGCTACCACGGCGACAATAGCCGCATGTTCCTGGTCGGCACGCCCACCATTCTGACCAAGCGCCTGTCGGAAATCACCTATGAATGCATGTGGCTGGGCATAGATCAGATCAAGCCGGGCGCCCACCTGGGCGATATCGGCCATGCCATCCAGCAGCACGCGGAAAAGGCGGGCTACAGCGTGGTGCGCGAATTCTGCGGCCACGGCATCGGCAAAGTGTTCCATGAAGAGCCGCAGGTGTTGCATTACGGTAAACCAGGCACCCTGGACCGCCTGGATGCGGGCATGATCTTCACGGTCGAGCCGATGATCAACGCCGGCCGCCGCGAGATTCGCGAAATGAACGATGGCTGGACCATCAAGACCAAGGACCGCAGCCACTCGGCGCAATGGGAACACACGGTGCTGGTGACAGAAACCGGTTATGAAGTGCTGACCGTCTCGCCCGGCATGCCGCCGCCGCCGGACTTCATTACGCACAAAGCCTGATCCCGCCACCCGGCCAGCCAAACGCACCGCCACCCCAGGGCCCAGATGAAAAAGCAAGTTCGGGAACAGCTGAAACAGCAACTGAAAGCCGACCGCCAGGTCGTCATTGCGGCCTTCCAGGCCGACGGCAAGCCTGAAAAACTGCTGCGCAGCCTACGCCACAGCGTCGATGGGGTGCTGGCGCGCGCCTGGCAAGAAGCGGGACTGCCGCCCGGCACGGCCCTGGTGGGCGTGGGCGGCTATGGCCGCGGCGAACTGTTTCCGTATTCCGACGTCGACCTGCTGATCCTGCTGCAGCAGGCGCCGGACGCGGCGACGCAGGAAAAACTCGAGGAACTGGTGCAACTGCTGTGGGACCTGGGCCTGGAAATCGGCCACAGTATCCGCACGGTCGAGGAATGCATGGTCGAATCGAAAGCCGACATCACCGTGCAAACCAGCCTGCTCGAAGCGCGCCTCGTGTGCGGCAACGCAGACTTGTTCGCGCAATTGCAACAGCGCTACGAGGCGGCAATGGACCCGCAGGCGTTTTTCCAGGCAAAAACGGCGGAAATGCGCCAGCGCCATGCCAAGTACGAAGACACGGCCTTCAGCCTGGAACCGAATTGCAAGGAAAGCCCGGGCGGCCTGCGCGACCTGCAAGTCATCCTGTGGGTGGCCAAGGCGGCCGGCTTGGCGAACTCGTGGCGCACCCTCGCCACAGGTGGCCTGATCACCTTGACGGAAGCGCGCCAGTTGATGGAAAAGGAGCGCGCCTTCAAGGATATCCGCGTGCGCCTGCACCTGCATGCGGGCCGGCGCGAAGACCGTCTGGTGTTCGACGTGCAGACGGCGATCGCTGAATCGCTGGGACTGCAGGCCACGGGCAGCGGGCCGCACATGCGCCGCGCCAGCGAATTCCTCATGCAGCGCTACTACTGGGCCGCCAAAACCGTGACCCAGCTCAATACGATTCTGCTGCAAAATATCGAGGCACGGCTGTTTCCGCAAGACGATGTGGCCGTGCCCATCAACGAACGCTTCAATGAAGTCAACAGCCTGATCGATATCAGCGCCGACGATACGTTCGAGCAATATCCGTCAGCCATGCTGGAAATCTTTGTCTTGATGACGGAGCGCGCGGCACTGAAAGGCATGACCTCGCGCGCCACGCGGGCCCTGTGGCACGCGCGCTTCAAGATCGACGCCGCCTTCCGCCAGGACCCTGTCAACCGCGCCCTTTTCCTGCGCATCATGAAAGCACCCGTGGGCATCATCCACGCGTTGCGGCGCATGAACGAGATGAGCATCCTGGGGCGCTACCTGCCGAATTTCCGCCGCATTGTGGGCCAGATGCAGCACGACCTATTCCATGTGTACACGGTCGACCAGCACATTTTGATGGTGGTGCGCAACATGCGCCGCTTCACCATGAGCGAGCACGCACACGAATACCCGTTCTGCAGCCAGTTGATGGCCGATTTCTCGCAGTCGTGGCTGCTATACGTGGCGGCCCTGTTCCACGACATCGCCAAGGGCCGCGGCGGCGACCATTCGAAGCTGGGCGTGGCCGACGCCACCCAGTTCTGCCAGGACCACGGCCTGTCGGAAGAAGACACGGAACTGGTGGCTTTCTTGGTGGAAAATCACCTGACCATGTCGCAAGTGGCGCAAAAGCAGGACCTGTCCGACCCCGACGTCATCGCCGCCTTTGCAAAAGTGGTCAAGGACGAGCGCCACCTGACGGGTTTATACCTGCTGACGGTGGCCGACATCCGCGGCACCAGCCCGAAAGTATGGAATGCCTGGAAGGGCAAGCTGCTGGAAGACCTGTACAAAATCACCCTGCGCGTGCTGGGCGGCGAACCGCACACGGCCGACCGCGAGCTGAAGAACCGCCAGCAGGAAGCGCTGGCCACCCTGCGCCTGTACGGTTTGCCGCCAGACGCGCACCTGAAACTGTGGCAGCAACTGGACGTGGCGTATTTTCTGCGCCACGACGCTTCCGACATCGCCTGGCAGACGCGCTCGCTGTATGACAAGCTCGACAGCAAGTTGCCGGTGGTAAAATGCCGCTTGGCGCCGATCGGCGAAGGCTTGCAGGTGGCCGTGTACATTCCCGACCAGCCCGACCTGTTCGCGCGCATTTGCAGCTATTTCGACCGCAAGAATTTCAGCATCCTCGACGCGAAGATCCACACGACCAGGAATGGTTATGCGCTCGACACATTCCTTGTCACCGAACAGAATTTCGCCAAGAGCTACCGCGACATCATCAGCCTGATCGAGCATGAGCTGGGCGAGCTGCTCCAGTCGCAAACACCGCTGCCGCCGCCGGGCAAGGGACGGCTGTCGCGCCTGTCGCGCACCTTCCCCTTCCAGCCGACGGTGGATTTGCGGCCCGATGAAAGGGGCCAGTACTACCTGCTGTCGGTGGCCGCCAACGACCGCACGGGCCTGCTGTATGCAATCGCCAATGTGCTGACCAAGTACCGCATTAACTTGCACACGGCCAAGATCATGACCCTGGGCGAGCGGGTCGAAGACGTCTTCCTCGTCGACGGTCCCGCGCTCAACAATGCCCGCAACCAGATATTGCTGGAAACCGATTTACTCGATGCGCTGAAAGTCTAATGACCTCCGCGCAGCGCCTACCCTTACTGAAACTGAAACAACATGACCGAAGAATTATTACGCTTGTCCAAACGTATGTCCGAACTGGGCCTGTGCTCGCGCCGTGAAGCCGATGAATGGATCGCGCGCGGCTGGGTCCGCGTGGATGGCAAGGTGGTATCCGAACTGGGCAGCAAGGTCACTCCCAGCCAGAAAGTCACCGTGGAACGCCAGGCGGCGGCCGAACAGTCGAAACGCGTGACCGTGCTGATCAACAAGCCGATGGGCTATGTCAGCGGCCAGGCCGAAGATGGCTATACGCCCGCCGTGGCTTTGATCAAGGCCGAAAACCGCTGGGCGGAAGACCGCAGCCCGGAACAGTTCCACCCGACCCAACTGCGCAGCCTGGTGGCAGCCGGGCGCCTGGACATCGATTCCGTCGGCTTGCTGGTCTTGACGCAGGATGGGCGCGTGGCCAAGCAGCTGATCGGCCACGATACCGATATCGACAAGGAATACCTGGTGCGCGTGAGCTACACCAAGGGCGACACCCTGCCCGACAGCGAGCTGAAAAAGCTCAACCACGGCCTGTGGCTCGACGGCAAGCCGCTGCTGCCGGCCAAGGTGCGTTGGCAAAATGAAGACCAGCTGAGCTTTACCCTGCGCGAAGGCAAGAAACGCCAGATCCGCCGCATGTGCGAAGCCGTCGGTCTGAAAGTGCTGGGACTGAAACGCGTGCGCATCGGCAAGGTCAAGCTGGGCGACTTGCCGACGGGCCAATGGCGTTATCTGAGCGCGGACGAGCAGTTTTAAGCGGAGACGTCAACATGGCATGCCGCGCAGCATCCCATCCTGCATAAGCGAGTATAGTGATATAAAAACAATTATTGTGATTTACTTAGTAAATATTGCTTTAAACCTATACACTATTCCCCATTAGAACAAAAGAGATACGCTGTCGTGAACGATCCCATCCCCAATCCCCTGCGCAAAGGCGCGCCCAGCCTGGCCGACGTAGCCGAGCCGATGGAGCCAGGCACCAAGCCGCACCATATGAGCGATCCGTGGGATATCGGCGAAACCCTGTGCAGCCTGGCTGATAACGGCGACGCCATTTCCATCTATCCGACGGGTGGCGAAGATGTCATCATGGCGCGCATCTTGTCCGTCGACGACGACTTGCCGCAATTCGTGCTGGAACTCAATGAAGGTGCCACCCTGCCCGAAGGCGGCGCCACGTTTGTATCGTGGGTGCAAAGCGCCAAGCTGCAATTTACCATCAACGACGAATGGGAGGCCTATCCCGAGCGGCCAAACGTCTACCTGATGAACTTCCCCAGCCATTGCCTGGTGCTGGAACGGCGTGAATCGACGCGCCTGGAAACACCGCTGGGTGTGTACTACCTGGCCGCCTTCGTGCTCGAGGGTCGTCCGTATGAACTGCAGCTGTATGATTTTTCGGCCGGCGGCATCGGCATGCGCGCCCACCCGCGCGATACGGTCGGCCTGTACGTGGGGCGCAAGCTGTCGCGCGTGCGCCTGGAACTGGGACCGGACAAGGTCATGATCGCCGACCTGGAAATCCGCCTGTCGCGCACCTTCCGCTCTTTCCTGCTGGGCGAGCAAGTGCAGATCGGCTGCCGCTTCCTGAACCTGACGGATGCCATGCAGGATGAATTGAAAATGCTGCTCGATAACCTGGGCAGCAGCCGCAAGGCGCGCTAGGTTCGCTTCACGCATAAAAAATGGCCGCCCAGCTTATGCTGCGCGGCCATTTTTTATTGACTGTCAGAATCTGGGGTCAGACACCAAACTTAGTCGTCATCGTTTGGATCCAACTCGGGGAACATCACTTCCGTATAGCCGAACTGCGTGAAGTCGACGATGCGCATCGGATACAAAATGCCGTGCAAGTGGTCCACTTCATGCTGCACCACGCGCGCATGGAAGCCGTCGCAGTCGCGGCTGATGGGCTGGCCGAACTGGTCCATGCCTTCATAGTGCAACTCGCTCCAGCGCGGCACGCTGCCGCGCAGGCCGGGTACCGACAGGCAGCCTTCAAAGCCCTCTTCCTTGCGTTCAGACAAAGGTGTCAGCACCGGGTTGATCAACACAGTTTCCGGCACTTGCGGCGCATCGGGATAGCGCAGATTTTGCTTGAAACCGTAGATCACCAGCTGCAGGTTGACGCCGATCTGCGGCGCCGCCAGGCCCGCGCCATTGGCCGCATGCATGGTGTCGAACATGTCGCTGATCAAGGCATGCAATTCGGGCGTATCGAATTCACGCACGGGCTCGGCCATGCGCAGCAAGCGCGGATCGCCCATCTTCAGAATTTCACGTACCGTCATTTTGCTTCCAGTGTCGATTGCAGTTCTTGCAGGTAAGCGCGGAAGGCAGCGCCCGTTTCCGGATGTTTCATGCCCATCGCCGTCGTTGCCTTCAGATAACCCAGCTTGGAACCGCAATCATAACGCTGCCCCTGGTAGCGGTAAGCCAGCACGCGCTCTTCGCGCATCAGAGCGGCGATGCCGTCCGTCAACTGGATTTCGCCGCCGGCGCCCGTGCCGATATTTTCCAGGTGGTTAAAGATACGGCTGGTCAACACATAACGGCCCACCACGGCCAGGGTCGATGGCGCCTCTTCAGGCGCGGGCTTTTCCACGATAGCCGAGACCAGTTCCAGGTCGGGCTGATAATTCTTTGCCGATACAATACCGTACTGCTTGGTTTCTGCGCGCGGCACATCCTGCACAGCCAGCAACGAGCAGTTTTCATACTGGAAGACATCGGTCATCTGCGCCAGCACGGGGCGCACGCCCTCTTCCACATCCATGAAATCGTCGGCCAGCAAGACGGCAAACGGCTCGTCGCCGATCACGGGACGAGCGCACAGCACGGCATGCCCCAGGCCCAGCGGCGCCGACTGACGGATGTAAATGCAATTGATGTGTTTGGGAATGACGTTTTGCACCATGTCGAGCAACTGGCGCTTGCCGGCCGCTTCCAGTTCCGATTCGAGCTCATAGGCCGTATCGAAATGGTCTTCGATGGCGCGTTTATTGCGGCCCGTGATGAAGATCATTTCCGTGATGCCCGCCGCCACCGCTTCTTCCACCGCGTACTGTATCAATGGCTTGTCGACGATGGGCAACATTTCCTTCGGTTGCGCCTTGGTCGCAGGCAAGAAACGGCTGCCCAGGCCGGCGACGGGAAAGACTGCTTTTCTGATTTTTTTCATGGGTCTTCTGTAAGATGTTGAATGATTAGTCCTGCGCGAGCAAGGCCAGCAGGCCAGCCTCGTCGAGTATGGCCACGCCCAGTTCCTGCGCCTTGGCCAGTTTGCTGCCGGCGTCCGATCCAGCCACGACGTAGCCGGTTTTCTTCGACACGGAACCGCTAACCTTGCCACCGGCCGCCTCGATCAGCTCCGCTGCCTCATCGCGGCTCATGTTGGGCAAGGTGCCCGTCAAGACGAAAGTCTTGCCATCCAACTTGCCGCCAGCGGCTGATATTTCAGGCAATTGTGACAGTAATTCATTTCGCAGGGCGTCCAGTTGCGCAAGCAGCTTGAGATTGCTCTCATCGGCCAGCCATTGCGCCAGCGCTTCAGCCACGGCGGCGGGCAAGCCCGCGTGGAAGCTGGCGCCCTGCGCCGCCAGGCTGGACAGGGTCACGCCCCGCTCCACCAACTGCTTGCTACGCGGCTCCGTCAGCTTGGGGATGCCGATGGCCGCCAACAGCTTGGTTTGCTCCAGTTGCACGCGCAGCTTGGCGCTGGGCGCGTGTTCGCCCTGCGGCGTCACGCCAGCATCCAGCAATGCCTGCAGCGCCTGCTGGTTCTTTTCTTCGGCAAAGAAATCGGCAATCGACACCGCCACGGTGCCGCCGATGTCGGGCAGCACGCGCAGCAAGGCCGCCGGTGCGCGCCGCACATAGTCCAGGCTGCCCAGCCATTCGGCCAGGGTCTTGGCCGTCGATTCGCCCACGTGGCGGATGCCCAGCGCAAACAGGAAACGCTCGAGCGGCGGGCGTTTGCTCGCTTCTATGCCGGCCAGCAAGTTTTCCGCCCATTTGGTGGGAATCTTGCCTTGTTGCACTGTTTCTGGCGTCGAGCCATCGCGCTCGTCGGCGCGCAGCTTCATTTCCAGCAATCTTTCCAGGGTCAGGCTGTACAGATCGGCCAAGCCATGCACGTATTCCAGTTCGACCAGGGTATCGATATAACGTTCCCCCAGACCTTCGATATCCATCATGCGGCGGCCCGCGAAATGGCGAAACGCTTCCTTGCGCTGGGCCGAACAGAACAGGCCGCCTGAACAGCGGGCGATGGCTTCGCCCTCTTCGCGCACCACGTGGGAATCGCAGACAGGGCAGCGCTCGAGCATCTTGAATGGCAGCGGCGCCGGTTCCGGCCGTTTTTCCAGCACCACGGACAGCACTTCGGGAATCACGTCGCCGGCGCGGCGCACGACGACGGTATCGCCCACGCGCACATCCTTGCGCAGCACTTCGTCTTCATTGTGCAAGGTGGCGTTGGTCACCGTCACGCCGCCGACGGACACGGGCGCCAGGCGCGCCACGGGCGTCATGGCGCCCGTGCGGCCCACCTGAATGTCAATGCCCAGCACCTGCGTCAGCGCCTCTTCGGCAGGGAACTTGTGCGCCAGCGCAAAACGCGGCGCGCGCGACACAAAGCCCAGCTCTTGCTGGTCTTGCGTCGCGTTCACCTTGTACACCACGCCGTCGATTTCATAGGGTAAAGCGGGGCGGCGCACGCCGATATCGGCGTAGTAATCGAGCAAACCCTGCGCGCCCTGCACCACCTTGCGCTCCTTCGACACGGGAATGCCCAGGGTGTCGTACCAGTCCAGCAAGGCCGAATGCGACACCGGCATGGCGGCGCCATCGAGGGCGCCGATGCCGTACGCATAGAAGCGCAGCTTGCGCTGCGCCGTGATGCGCGAGTCGAGCTGGCGCATGCTGCCAGCGGCCGCATTGCGGGGATTGGCGAATTCTTTGTGCCCTGCTTCGCGCTGGCGTTCATTCAGGCGGGCAAAATCGGCCTTGAACATCATCACTTCACCGCGCACATCGAGCACAGCCGGAATCCTGTCGCCCTGCAGGCGCAGCGGAATGCCGGCGATGGTGCGTATATTCGCCGTCACGTCTTCGCCCGTGGCGCCGTCGCCGCGCGTGGCCGCCTGCACGAACAAGCCGTTTTCATAGCGCAGGTTGATGGCTAGGCCGTCGAATTTCACTTCGGCAGCGTAGTCGACTTCTGCACCGTCAAGGTCCAGGCCTTCACGCACGCGACGGTCGAAGTTGACGATATCGTCATCGGTAAAACCATTGTTCAGCGACAACATTGGCACCGTGTGCGTGACTTGCTCGAATTGCGGCAGCGGCGCCGCGCCCACGCGCAAGGTGGGCGAGTCTGGTTGAAGCAACTCAGGATGGGCCGCTTCCAGCGTCTGCAGTTCGACGAACAGCTTGTCGTACTCGGCGTCGGGAATGGTGGGATTGTCGAGCACGTGGTAGGCGTGCAGATGCCGATTGAGTTCGGCAGTGAGTGCCAGGACGCGCTGGGCGGCGTCCTGGTTGATCGGATCAGTCATTGTTGCGGGATTCTTCAGCTAAATAAACGCAGGGCGCGGGTGGAGCCGGCCGGAATGTCGGCCGCGTCCATTTCCTGGTAAAACTCTTGCACCTGGCCGGCGATCTCGGCCAGCGCCGTGTCCGACAGGGCCTGGTTGTAATCGTCGACGATGGTGGCGTCGAGGCGACCCACCAGCGCTTTGGCACAGGCGACCATGGCGCCGAAGCCGTCGCGCGCGGGCGCCACGCAAGGCACGTCCAGCAGCAGGGTCAAACGGGGCGTGGTTTCCTCGGCCAGGGTGACATTCGTTGACAGCGAGAACAGATAACTGCCGTCGCCGTCCGGCATGACGAAACGGCCGTCCGGACGCACATCAAAGCCCTGCTTTTCCAAGGCGAAGAGCAAGGTGGAAATGGCCCACGGCGCGCCGTTCGTGTGCAGGTTGACGCCCAGTTGTGCGTCGTGGCCGGCGACAAAGCGGTGCAAATTGCGCGCTTCGGCCATCACTTCCATCATGTCGGGCACTTCCGGCTCGGCGCCGATCTCGTCCGCCACGCCGCGCAGCCGCGTGACCAGTTCCGAGTATTCGAGTTCATTCAAGGCCGTGCTGCGGCTGGCCAGCTGCACCCCGCCTTGCATCTTGGTGTAAACACCGCCATGCGTGATCGGTTCCCAGTCGCCATTCACATGCAAACCGATGAAGTGCACGGGCTTGTTACCCACCAGGCGCAGGGTTTGCAACACGGGCAGGATCTTGTCGCCGCGCACGGGCGCTTCCAGTGACAAGGGCAGCAGGCAATCGATCAGCGGGTCGACCAGGCTGGTCGCCTGCTCGCTGGCGGCGCTCACTTCTTGCACGGGCTCGGCCGCTGGAGCAGGGACCGGCTCGGCAGGGGCATCCCCCAGCGACGGTTCCACATGCACGGGGGCATCGGACACGGGCGCCGCTGGCGGCGCGCCGAACGACGGTTCGGCCTTGGCGGCGGGCGCGGCGTCAAAACGCGGCTCCTGGCGCAAGACGGGTTGCTGGACATCGGTCACGGGGGCGTCGCCCTCGCGCATCAGCACATCGTCGTGGTCGGTGGAAAAGGCCCGCTCCACGCTTTTCTTGGCCTTGTATTCCTGCCATTTGTTGTACGAGAAAACGCCGACGATAAAGACGCCGCCGGCGCCAAACAAGGTAATTTGAAGGTCTGTCATGCTGCTTGTGCCTCGGTAGCAAAATTTGCGGCGGACTCCATGTCCACCGCCACGATGCGCGATACGCCCTGCTCCTGCATCGTCACACCGATCAATTGATGGGCCATTTCCATCGCAATCTTGTTATGCGAAATGAAAAGGAATTGGGTCTGGTCGGACATGCGCTTGACCATGCGGCAGAAGCGTTCCGTGTTCGAATCGTCCAGCGGTGCATCGACTTCGTCGAGCAGGCAAAACGGCGCCGGATTCAGGCGGAACATGGAAAACACCAATGCGGTCGCGGTCAGCGCCTTCTCTCCACCGGACAACAGGTGGATGGTGGCATTTTTCTTGCCGGGAGGCTGCGCCATGACTTGTACACCGGAATCGAGAATCTCGTCGCCCGTCATGGTCAGCTTGGCCTGGCCGCCACCAAACAGAATGGGGAACAGCTCGGAAAAGTGATGATTGACCTTGTCGAAGGTGTCTTGCAACAGGTCGCGCGTTTCCTTGTCGATCTTGTGGATCGCGTCTTGCAGCGTATTGATGGCTTCGGTCAAGTCGGCATTCTGGGCATCGAGGAAATTCTTGCGCTCGGATGCCTGCGCCAGTTCGTCCAGCGCGGCCAGGTTGACGGCGCCCAGGGCCGTGATGGCGTTCGTCAGACGCGTGACTTCGCCCTGCAGATACGATGGACGCATGTCCGGGTGCAGCTTTTCCGTCAGGGCCGCTTCATCGGCGCCCGATTCCAGCAGTTGCTGGGAGAATTGCTCCTGGTTCAGGCGCACGGCCTGTTCCTTGAGCTGCATTTCCATGATCTTGTCGCGCTGTGGCTGCAAGCTGCGTTCCGATTGCGTGCGCGCATCTTCAGACAGGCGCAACTGTTGCGTGATCTGGTCCAGTTCATGGCGGGCATCGGACAGCGCCCGCTCCTGCGTGGTGCGGCGCTCGAGCAAGTCCTGCAAGCCGTCGGCGGCCGCGCCGCTTTCCAGGTTGGCCAGTTCCAGTTCGCCTGCCTGCAGGCTGGCCGTCACTTGCTGGGCCTGCGTACTGGCCGTGGCGATGTTGCGGCGCAACTCCTCGATCTTCGCGCGGTGGGCTTTTTCCGCATATTCCGTATCCTTGGCGGCGCGTTCCAGGTCGCGCAAGGCTTCGCGCGCTTCGGCCAAGCGCTGTTCCTTCTGCAAGAAGTCCGTATGGCCGTCTTCGTGCGCTTCCTGCAAGTTGCCCAGTTCCATGTCCAGCTGTTCGAATTTCTCTTCCGACTCCAGCTTGGTCTGCATCTGTTCCGCTTCCTGCGCGGCGATTTCCGCCAGATCCGCGCCGATCTGCGTGCTGCGCTGGTTGAAACGCGCTTCCACTTCCGACAGTTTCACCACGTCCAGTTGCAAAGTATGCACGGAAGATGTCAGTTGCTGTATGCGCAGGCGCAAGTCCGACAGCTTGCGCGTCAAGGTTCCCACGGCGGCATCGGCGCGCACGGAACGGGCACGCGCCTCTTCGGCCAGCAATTGCTGGGCGCGCAACTGCTTGCCGATATTCTCGATTTCCTGCTGGCGCCCCAGCATGCCTTCCTGCTCCGAATCGGCCGCATAAAAACGCACGCTGGACGCCGTGACCACGTGACCAAGCCGCGTGACAAAGTAGCCGCCCGGCGGCAACTTGCTACGCTCGGCCAGCGCTTCGGCCGCGTCTTCCACGGCGTAGGCGTTGTACAGCCAATCCTGCAGCAAGCCGCGCAAGCCCGGATCGTTGAGTTTCAGCAAGTTCAGGAACGGCTTCAGGCCCGGCACTTCCGGCAGGGGCAGCGGCGCCACGGTGGACGGCGCGTACAGGGCCAGCTTGGCTGGCGGCGCATCGGCAAAGAACGCCTTGGCCCAATCGATATTCGACAGTTGCAGGGCCGACGTGCGCTCGCGCAAGATCGATTCCATGGCCGCTTCCCAACCCGCTTCGATCTGCAACTTTTGCCACAATCGCGGCAAGGTATCGAGCTCGTGCTTTTTCAGCCACGGCTGGACCTTGCCCTGCGTCTGTACCCGTTCCTGCAATTGTTTCAAAGCGGAAAGACGCGCTTCCAGCTGGGCATTCGCGGCCGTCTCGGCATTGACCTGCGCCTGCGCTTCGGCCCGTTCCTGCTCCAGCTTGGGTTGCTGCTCCAGCGCTTCTTCCAGGTAAAAACCCTGCTCTTCCAGCGTTTGTTGCTTTTCTTCCAGCTGCAGTTTCAGGTTTTCCAGGTGGCTGCTGTCGGGCAAGCTCAGGCTGTTCTTTTCCTGCTGCAGGCGTTCGCGGCGCGTCAGGAGGCTGGCCAAGATGTTCGAGGCGTTGCGCTGGTGCGCCGATTCCAGTTCCAGCTGCTGCTGGGCCTGCATAATCCGCGCGCGCGATTCCGTGCTCTTGTTCTGCGCGGCGCGCCAGGCGGCGTCCAGTTCGGGCAATTGCTCGCCCTTCTGTTCCGCCATCATTTGCGATTGCTCAACCTTCGCAGCCAGTTCCTCGAGGTGGAATTCCGCCTCTTCGATCTGTTCCTGGTATTCGCCGCCTTGGCTGCTCCACTGGTCGCGCTGGGCCGTCAAGGTGGCCAGCTGGGCTTGCAGGCGGGCGCGCGATTCGATGACGAACTTGATCTGCGCTTCCAGGCTGCCGATTTCCGCATTCGTCTGGTACAGATGGCCCTGCGCCGTATGCAAGCGGTCGCCCACGGCAAAGTGCGCCTGGCGCATCTGCTCAAGCGTCAATTCCACGTTGCGCAGCTTGGCCGTCTGCTCTTCCAGGTCCGTCTGCGCCTGCTCGACTTCGCGGAAATAGCGCGTCTGTTCGTTTTGCGCCTCGTTCTTGCGCAGCAGCCACAGCAGTTTCTGCTTTTCTTCCTGGTCCGCCTGCAAGGCGTGGAAACGCGTGGCCACGGCCGCCTGCGCTTCCAGCTTTTCCAGGTTGGCATTGAGTTCGCGCAAGATGTCTTCCACGCGCAGCAAGTTTTCGCGCGTATCCTGCAAGCGGTTTTCCGTCTCGCGGCGGCGTTCCTTGTATTTCGACACGCCGGCCGCTTCTTCGAGGAAGACGCGCAATTCTTCGGGGCGCGATTCAATGATGCGCGAAATCATGCCCTGGCCGATGATGGCGTAGGCGCGCGGCCCCAGGCCCGTGCCGAGGAAGATATCCTGGATGTCGCGCCGGCGCACGGGCTGGCCGTTGATGTAATAGGTGGAAGTGCCGTCGCGCGTCAGGGTGCGCTTGACGGCGATCTCGGCGTACTGGCCCCACTGCCCGGACGCCTTGCCGTCGTTATTGTCGAACACCAGTTCCACGGAAGCGCGGCCGGCAGGCTTGCGGTGGGTGGAACCGTTGAAGATGACGTCCTGCATCGACTCGCCGCGCAGTTCGGACGCTTTCGACTCGCCCAGCACCCAGCGCACGGCGTCGATGATATTCGACTTGCCGCAGCCATTCGGCCCGACCACGCCCACGAGCTGGCCTGGCACCTGGAAATTGGTGGGATCGACGAAAGACTTAAATCCCGACAACTTGATGGAAGAGAGACGCACGTGTTTTAGAGTTCCTGGCCTATGCTGGCGGTTGAGATCGGTGAACCCGGATCGTATTCAGTTCAGATACACCATTGCGATGGCAGTCTGGCCGCTCACCGCAAAAAAGTGGTTCATCATACCATTTCCCGATGCTTTTCTGGCCAAAAAACAGCAACATCAAGTGCTGTCCAGCGCCATCTTAACGGGCTGGGTGGCTATCCTGCGCCAGTTTCCAGTCTTCACGGGAAAAAACGCGCTCATGGCCGGACAGCACCATGGCCAGTTTTTGCAGCCACTGTTCGGTCGGCATGGGTTCGGCCTTGAAGCTCAGCACCACCATCAGCATCAGGCTGGCCAGGGCCAGCGCATGGCTGACGGCGAAATTCACGGCGCCACGGGCACTCCACATGAAGCCCAGCGCCAGCGCCAAGCCCAGCACGCAGCCGCTGACCGCTTCCGACACGCTATGCGCATGCACGACGACACGCGAAATAGCCACCAGCACGGCAAACGCCACCCCCACGAGCACGCCGGCATGGCGCCAGCGCGGCGTGGCGCGCTGCAGCAAAACATACATCAGCACGGGAAACACGGCGCCGGCGCGCATGGCGTGACCGCTGAAACCGGTGAAATCGAGCGCGCTACTGCCCACGCCCCAGCTCATGAAAGCCAGCTTTGACAGCACCACGAGTGCCAGGCCGCCGCCGTACCACATGCTCCAGCTGAGTACCAGGCGCCATTGACGCGAGACGAGCAGCCACAGGGCGATCGCCACGCCAGCCGGCCCCATCACGGACATGTCGGCCGCAAAAGAAATACCATTCCACCAAGTCATCGTGCCTGCACTTATCTCATGATCAGATTGCACTATGCCACGACTCTGCCCTGTTCCGCGTGGCTTTTGCTGTGCTGCAGCGAAGAATTACATTCCATTACAAATTTCCGCGCCAAAACTACCCACCTGCCCAGCGCCAAGCGCGTCAGATATTCGTCAGGCGCTTGCCCTTGGGCGGCGCAAAGTCGCGGATCGATTCGATCATGCCCACTTCCAGCGCCTGGTCAGCCGTCAGGTGCAGGTCGGAATAGGCATGCACCTGCCATTGCTCTTCCGTCAGGTTGACCTGGCCGCGCAGGATGCGCTCGGTACGCATGTCATCGGCGCGCAAGCCCTCGACGATGATGCTGAGCGCATCGGGCCGCGAACCGGGCGAGGCTGTCGCATGCGATTTGTGCACCATGAAGCGCGCCGTGTCGCTGGCATGGCGGTGCCGCCCCGACAGAAACAGGGTAACGGCGATGGACGCCACGGCGCCTGCGTTGTAGGTGATGATGTCGAGCGGCAATTTGCTGAGGAAGTTGTACAGACAGATGCCATCGCTGACATAGCCGCCGTTGGACTGGATCAAAATGTGCGCAGTGGTGAGCTTGTCTTCCGTGATATCGGCCACGACATTGAAGACGCGCCGCACCATGTCGCTGTTGACGTCGCCCGAGAGGGTGAAATAAGCGTGCTGCTCGGTGTTGTTTTGTGTCTCGTGTTGCGTCCCGCTTTGTGTCCCGCTTTGTGTCGTGTTCATGGCAGCCACCCGCAAGAAAGCCAAGATTTCATCATAGCGCATTCGCACGCGGCACGGCGCCCTCTTGCGCTGGAGCGCAGCGCCTGCCAGCCCCGCAAACTGCGGCTTTTGCTGCAATTTGGCAACGTCTTTTCAGATTGACAGAAACACCCTGCTGGCATATATTCCTCACACTTGATCGGGAGAGGGCAACCCAGCGTTGCCGCCGAAGGGGCACTACCCAAAAACTCTCAGGCAAAAGGACCGATCAGGCGGACTGAAGCTGTTGCTTTGGCGACACTACAGCTCAACTCTGGAGAGCGGCCGCGGCTATTGCCGGCGACCCACCGAAGGGGCGCACGGGGCAAGCCCCCGTAATCTCTCAGGTACAAAGGACAGGGGGGTCAGTGATCACGATGGAGTGCCGTTTTGGCGCTCTATATTCTGTGTTCTGTTAACTTCCCCTTTACCTTCGTCCCGAGGAATCCATGACGCTCAAAGCGACCCCACTCAACAACGCCCACCGTGCCCTCGGCGCCCGCATGGTCGATTTCGGCGGTTGGGACATGCCCGTCAACTACGGCTCGCAAATCGAAGAACACAACGCCGTGCGCAGCGACGCCGGCATGTTCGACGTGTCCCATATGTGCGTGGTCGATATCGAAGGTCCGAACGTGCGCGCCTTTTTGCGCGGCCTGCTGGCAAATAACGTCGACAAGCTGCAAGTGTCGGGCAAGGCGCTGTATTCGTGCATGTTGAATGCCGAAGGTACCGTCATCGATGACCTGATCGTCTATTTTTTCAACGAAAACTGGTTCCGCCTGGTCGTCAACGCGGGCACGGCGGAAAAAGACGTGGCCTGGATGCAGCAGCAAAATACCAACACCAACAGCGGCCTGACGATCACCCAGCGCCGCGACGGCAATGACGCCATGGCCCTGGTGGCTGTGCAAGGCCCGCATGCGCGCGCCAAGGTATGGCAAGTGCTGCCGCAGACGCAAGCGGCGTCCGAAGCCATCAAGCCGTTCAATGTCGTCATTGTCAAGGACACGGCGTTCGGCGAAGTCATGCTGGCGCGCACCGGCTACACGGGCGAAGACGGTTTTGAAATCGGCGTGGCAGCGACCCAGGTGGAAGCGCTGTGGAACGCCCTGATCGCTGCCGGCGTCAAGCCGGCCGGCCTGGGCGCGCGCGACACCCTGCGCCTGGAAGCGGGCATGAATTTGTACGGCCAGGACATGGATGAAACCGTCAACCCGCTCGACGCGGGCTTGGCATGGACCATCGACCTGGTCAGCGAGCGTGACTTCATCGGCAAGGCGGCCCTGCTGGCCAAAGGCCAGAATGCGCAATTCGTCGGCCTGATCCTGCGCGAAAAAGGCGGCGTGCTGCGCGCCCATCAAAAAGTCATCATCGCCGGCAACGCGCACACGGGCGAAATCACCAGCGGCACCTTCAGCCCGACGATGCAGGAAGCGATTGCCCTGGCGCGCGTGCCGAACGGCGTGAACGTGGGCGACACCGTGCACGTGGAAATCCGCGGCAAGCAACTGGCCGCTTCCGTCGTCAAGCTGCCTTTCGTGCGTAACGGTAAAATCCTACTTGCGTAAGCGATTAGCGATAGAGAGCCACCGCCCGCAAGACCGAACAATCATAATCAATAACGAACACTTACCATCTGGAGCCACACATGAACATTCCTGCAGACCTGAAGTACACCGCTTCCCACGAATGGGTACGCCTTGAAGGCGACGGCACGATCACCGTCGGCATCACTGAATACGCGCAGGACGCCCTGGGCGACATCGTCTTCGTCGAACTGCCAACCGTGGGCAACACCTACGGCGCCGGCGACGACGCCGCCGTGGTGGAATCGGTCAAGGCAGCGAGCGACATCTACGCGCCGATCGCCGGCGAAGTCGTGGCCGTCAACGACGACGTGGTCAATGCGCCTGAATCGATCAACGCCGATGCCTACGCCAACTGGCTGTTCAAAATCAAGCCAGCCGACGTGTCGGCCCTGGACGGCTTGCTCGACGCTGCCGCCTATGGCGCCACCACCAGCGCCTAATCGCGTTTGACTCACGGGCCGCGTTTGCGGCCCGTTTGCTTTAGTTGCAATAAATTACAGCAGCGCACGCGCGCCGCCTCCCGGTTTTTCAGTCTTTTTTGGCCTCTATATCATGACCCGCACCAGCCTGACCCAACTCGAAGCACGCGATGCCTTCATCGCCCGCCACATCGGCCCTTCTTCCACCGAACAGCAAGCCATGCTGGCGACCCTCGGCTATCCATCGCGCGCCGCGCTGATCGACGCCCTGGTGCCGGCCAACATCCGCAACAAGGGCGCCCTACCCCTGGGCGCGTACTCGCAGCCGATGCCGGAACAGGAAGCCTTGTCGCGCCTGAAAGCCATCGCCGGCAAGAACCAGGTATTGAAATCCCTGATCGGCCAGGGCTACTACAACACGTTCACGCCTGGCGTCGTATTGCGCAACATCTTTGAAAATCCCGCCTGGTACACGGCTTACACGCCTTATCAGCCCGAGATTTCTCAAGGCCGCCTGGAAGCGATCCTGAACTTCCAGCAAGTGATCACGGACCTCACCGGCATGGGCATCTCGAACGCCTCGATGCTGGATGAAGGCACGGCCGCCGCAGAAGCGATGACCCTGATCCAGCGCGTGGGCAAGTCGAAGTCGAACGTGCTGTACGTGGCCAATGACGTGCTGCCGCAAACGCTGGAAGTGGTGCAGACGCGTGCCCAGCCGATCGGCATCGAGGTGCGCACCTTCGACCCGGCTGAAATCGAAGCGCTGGACGCCTGCTTCGGCGTGCTGCTGCAATACCCTGGCGTGAACGGTGTCGTGCGCGACTACCGCGCCGGCGTGGAAAAACTGCACGCGAATGGCGCCATGGTCATCGTCGCAGCCGACCTGCTGGCCCTGACCATGCTGACACCACCGGGCGAATGGGGCGCCGACGTCGTCGTCGGCAACAGCCAGCGCTTCGGCGTGCCGCTCGGTTTCGGCGGCCCGCACGCCGGCTATCTGTCCACGCGCGATGAATTCAAGCGCAATATGTCGGGCCGCCTGGTGGGCGTAACCGTCGATGCGCAAGGCAACAAGGCGTATCGCCTGGCCCTGCAAACGCGCGAACAGCATATCCGCCGCGAAAAAGCCACGTCCAACATCTGCACGGCGCAAGTGCTGCTGGCCGTGATGGCCTCGATGTACGCTGTCTACCACGGCCCTGCCGGCCTGCTGCAGATCGCCCGGCGCGTGCACCGCTTTACGGGCGTGCTGGCCGCCAACCTGAAAACCCTCGGTTATGGCGTCGTCAATACGACCTACTTCGACACCTTGACCATCAATGTCGCCGATGCGGCGCAACTGCACGCGACGGCCATACACCACGGCGTCAACCTGCGCAAGATCGACAGCACACACGTCGGCGTGTCGCTCGATGAAACCACCACGCGCGACGATATCGCGCTGCTGTGGAAGGTGTTCGCGCACGGCCTAGTCAACGCGCCTGCCGCACCTGACCTGGACAGCGTGGAAGCTGGCGTCAGCAGCGCCCTGCCGGCGAACCTGGCACGCGAGAGCGCCTACCTGACCCACCCGGTCTTCAACAGCTATCACTCGGAACACGAAATGCTGCGCTATCTGCGCAGCCTGGCCGACAAGGACCTGGCGCTGGACCGCACCATGATTCCGCTCGGCTCGTGCACCATGAAGCTGAATGCGACGTCGGAAATGATTCCCGTCACCTGGCCCGAGTTTTCCAACATCCACCCGTTCGCGCCCGACGCGCAAACCGTGGGCTACCGCGAAATGATCGCGCAGCTGGAAGAGATGCTGTGCGCGCTGACGGGCTACGCCGCCGTCTCGCTGCAGCCGAATGCCGGCTCGCAAGGCGAATACGCGGGTCTGCTGGTGATCAAGGCGTATCACGAATCGCGCGGCGAAGGCCACCGCAACATCTGTTTGATTCCATCGTCGGCGCACGGCACCAATCCCGCCTCGGCCAACATGGTCGGCATGCAGGTCGTCGTCACCAGCTGCGACGCCAACGGCAACGTGGATCTGGCCGACCTGAAAGCGAAAGCGGAAAAGCACAGCGCCAACCTGGCTTGCGTGATGGTCACCTACCCGTCCACCCACGGCGTGTTTGAAGAAGGCATCCAGGAACTGTGCGAGATCATCCACGCGCACGGCGGCCAGGTCTACATCGATGGCGCCAACATGAACGCGCTGGTCGGCGTGGCCGCTCCCGGCTCGTTCGGCGGCGACGTCTCGCACTTGAACCTGCACAAGACCTTTTGCATCCCGCACGGCGGTGGCGGACCAGGTGTCGGTCCGATCGGCGTGGGCGCCCACCTGGCGAAATTCCTGCCGAACCAGCGTTCTACCGGCTACCGGCGCGACGCAGCCGATGCGGGCATAGGCGCCGTCAGCGCCGCGCCGTTCGGCTCGGCCAGCATCTTGCCGATTTCGTGGATGTACATCGCCATGATGGGCGCAGAGGGATTAACCGCAGCGACCGAGACGGCGATTTTGGCAGCGAACTACATCGCGCGCCGCCTGGCGCCGCACTACCCCGTGCTGTACTCGGGCCATGACGGCCTGGTCGCGCACGAGTGCATCCTGGACCTGCGCCCGATCACCGAAGCCACCGGCATCAGCAACGAAGACGTGGCCAAGCGTTTGATGGACTTCGGTTTCCATGCGCCGACCATGAGCTTCCCTGTGCCGGGCACCCTGATGATCGAGCCGACGGAAAGCGAATCGAAAGTGGAAATCGACCGCTTCATCGACGCCATGATCGCCATCCGCGCGGAAATCGCCAAGGTCGCCAGCGGTGAATTCGACCACGACGACAACCCGTTGAAAAACGCGCCGCACACGGCGCAGGTATTGATGTCGGACAACTGGGAACGCAAGTACAGCCGTGAAATCGCCGCTTACCCCGTCGCTTCCCTGCGCCAGCGTAAATACTGGCCACCGGTCGGCCGCGCCGACAACGTGTACGGCGACCGCAACCTGTTCTGCGGTTGTGCGCCGATCAGCTCCTATGAAGAAGAGTAAACCTGATTTGCCCGGCTAGCCGGGCAGATGAAAAACAGAACGGCAGACCGCAGGGTCTGCCGTTTTTTTATGCGCCGCTTTATAGTGCCAGCAAAACCGCCCCCGGCAACCCCAGCACCGTGCCCAGTATCGTCAGGCACACGACATCGCGCCGCTCGCAGCGGGCGCGGTGCGAACTCCAGGCGGCAAACAATAGCGCGGCGGCCACGCCGCTGAGCGAAATTCCCACTTCCGTCATGCCGTCTCTCCCCGCGCGGCTGGCGCCACTATCATCCAATCTTCTCGCATCGTCATCATTCATCCTTGGTCAGTTGTGTCAAAATAATGGCTACCTACCGGTAGGCAGTAAGTGTACAATAAAAAACCCGGCGGCGTCCATGCCCCGTTTTTTTGACGATACGAAGGAAACGTAATGCAGCAGCAAACCACCCTCCCCGCCGCCAGTCTTGGGCTGGCGGCGTCCCTGGCCCTGGTGGCCGTGCTCGGTCCGGCAGGCATCGACATGTACCTGGCTTCCATGCCTGCCATGGCGCGTGAGCTGCACACCTCATATGCGAATATGCAACTGAGCCTGACCGTCTTCCTGCTGGCCCTGGGCGGCGGACAACTGCTGTGCGGCCCGCTGACGGACATGCTGGGCCGACGCTATCCGCTGCTGACCGGCATCGCCGTGTACATTCTTGCTGCCGTGTGGGCGGCGCAGGCGGATCAATTGACCACCCTGCTGCTGGCGCGCACGCTGCAGGGCCTGGGCGCGGCGCTGACCCTGGTGGTGGTGATGAGCATGGTGCGTGACGTGGCCGATGGCGTGCAGGCGGCGCAGCTGTTTGCCCTCTTGATGACCATCGTGGGCCTGGCGCCCGTGCTGGCGCCCGCCGTCGGCGGCTTGCTCGACGCACATTACGGCTGGCGCGCCGTGATGCTGGCCCTGGCCGCGCTGGGCGCCTTGACCCTGCTCAATAGCGCACTGTTCCTGCCGGAAACGCTGCCTCGCTCCCGTCGCGTCCCGCCGCGCGGCCTGCATCGCACCTATGCGCGCATCGCGCTGGACCGCGCCTTTTTGCTGCCCGCGCTGGCCCTGTCCGCCACTTTCTTCTTTCTGTTTGCGTATATCGGCGGCGCGGCGCTCGTGTATCAGCGCGATTTCGGCCTGTCCGCCGACAGCTTCGGCCTGGTGTTCGGCGCCACGGGCGTGGCCGTGCTGCTCGGTGCGATGGCCAGCGGCCGCCTGGTGGAAAAGTACGGCGTGGCGCGCCTGAGCGTGGCGGGCAGCGCCGCCATGCTGGGCGGCGCCGTGCTGGCCCTGCTGGGTGCCTGGGCGGGCTTCGGCATCATCGCCGTCGTGCCAGGCATGTTCGTGGCCCTGTTTGGCCTGGGCATCGCCGAAGCGGCGCTGATGGCCATGGCCATGGGTTCGCAACAGCGCGCGCTCGGTTCCACGGCCGCCCTGCTGGGTGCCATCCAGATGACCCTGTCGTCCCTGTCCACGCCGCTGGCGGCCAGCCTGTCCGAACGGGGGCCGCTGCCCTGGCTGCTGTTCTTGACCGTGGCCGGCCTGCTGGTATCATGGCTGACCCTGGCCACTGCGCGCGTCCATCCGGTCCATGCCACCAGCCTGGGAGCGCACTGACGCCTCACTCACTATCACCCCAATGATGAAAAAACGCTCGGCCTCGGCCGATAATATCTGTGCCGTCGCCGTCGTGCACTTTTCCGAACACGGCTACGATGCCTCGTCCCTCAGCGACATCGCCGAGCAGGCGGGCATGCGCAAGGCGTCGCTGTATTCCCATTTCGCCGGCAAGGACGCCCTCTTCCTCGACGTGTTTTCCGACGCGCTGGCCGAAGAGCAAGCCTTCATGCAAGGCTGCTTTGCCGATGAAGCGGCGCTGGCGGCGCCCGGCGGCCAGCAGGCCGGCGCCCTGTACTGCGAGCGCATGGCGCAGCGCTATGCCGATTCGGCCCATTTGCGCTTCTTGCTGCGCACAGCCTACCTGCCGCCCGCGCCCTTGCGCATCGAAATCGGCACGGGTTATGAAGCCTTGCTGGCGCAATTGCAGCGGCATTACATGGCCAGCCTGGGCCGCATGGCACCGGCCCTGCCGCTCCCGCGCCTTGACCTGTATGCGCAAGCCTACCTCGGTATCGTTGACAGCTTGCACGTGGAGCTGATCTATGCAGGCGGCGCCGCGCTGCAGCAACGCCACGCGGCCTTGTGGCAGATTCTGTCCGATTCGCTTTCTTTAACCACCGGCAAGCCTTCATAAAATCGAGCCTGCTTGCCCTTCTGCAGTGCGGCGCGTTCACCGTCCACGCCGCACCATCGCAGACCGACCGCCAGTAACTGGTGGAAACATTCCGCCTGTGCCAGATCAACAAGGACAAGGCCAGTTTCATTAAGCTGCTGTACAGCGAATTGGGGCAAGGAAGCCTGGCAGCTGGTACGCACCACGCAAGGCTGGAAGATCAATTCCGTGATCTGCTCGATGAAATTCAACCCGGAAAAGCCGGCTAAAAAGCGCCCTGAGCCAGGATGGTCAACCAGGCGTATCGAGGCTATAGACGACGGAATTCATCGCGGTGTGCACAATCTGAAACAGCGTGCCGTCCCAGCGGGACTTGCTGAAGTGGGAGGTACGGTCCAGGTAGCCTGGCGTGTTGGTGATGCCGTCGACAGCCAATGGTTTTCCGGCTTTGTCGACGAGATGGGCTTGCCACACCTCGCCGATGGCAGGGCCCAGGCATCGGTAGACTTCGACGCGATATTGTTTGTCCGGCGACGAGCGCCATAATTTGCGCACCGGAATGTAGAGTGCAAACTCGCAGTCGCGCACACAGTGTGCCGCTTGATTGACGGCCTCGACATCCGCACCCGCATCACTTGCCAGCCGGACCAACACCGTGGTCAGTTCCAGCAGCATGCGCTCTTGCTGTTCGGACGGGGAACAGGCCATGTAGGCGCCGATATCGAAGTCATCCACGTAATAGCTGGTGCAGCCCAGCAGCTGGCTGCGCTGCGCCACGTCAGCCGGTTTTTCGCCGAAGATGACGGACAGCAGCGAAGAGCCATCAAGGATGAAATCGGGCGGCAAAAAATGCACCAGCAACTGCCGCACATGATGCGCGCTCGGATGGAAAGACCAGGCTCGCTGGTTGGAATAGCTCAGTGGTGTTTCAACTACCCTGATCTCTCTGAGTCGTGCCATATGACCAATGCCTTTCATGGGCCTGCCTGCTTGCCTCTTCGTCGAACATGACGGTTTCCTTCGATTATAACAATCACAGCCAGGACGAACGCCAGCAGAAACCGTTGACCAAGAACCGGTCTACATTACGCTTCGGTAATGTAGACGATCTTTGCTTGACCTTGTCGGCATGCACTTTTATCATCCGTGCATTATTCATTTTACGGAGTCCCACGTGGGTACTTGTTCTAGTGACAGTAGCCGATCTTGTCTCGGTGATTGCCTCGGCAGCTAAACAGCAAGCAACGCGGAACTTTATTTCCTCCGTGCCTTGCTGAGCAAGGTGCGGTGTCCCGCGCAGCCAGTCCGGCTGCGCTCTCTCCCCCTCTTTCCGATCGTGACCGGCTACTGACCCGGATTGCCCGCCAGCACTATTGTGTTTTGGCGGCACGCAAGTCTTGCCTGCGGCTGCGCCGCCCGTCAACACCTCGTCGTGAAAGGAAGAGCCATGAATCTCTTCACCCGCTTATTCGAATCATTCCTGCGCAAACGCCATACGGCCGGCCATTTCCGCCGCCGCGCCATGCCGCTGGAAAACAGCACGGCCCGCCCCGTGCCCGACCACCTGGCGCGCCAGTTGCTGGCCGCCGCCCATGAAGACCTGGACAGCGCCCTGAACCGCCTGCATACGCGCCTGGAAGGCTTGCGCGATGCCGAGGCGCAAGTCATCGGCGCGCAAACGGGGCCGAATGAAGTCGAGCATGAAAAACCGCTGGCCTGGTACCAGCATCTGTGGCTGTGCTACAAGAATCCGTTCAACCTGCTGCTCACCGTGCTGGCGATTGTGTCCTACCTGACGGAAGATCCGAAGGCCACCATCGTCATCGGCACCATGGTAATTTTGTCGACCCTGCTGCGCTTCGTGCAGGAAGGCCGCTCGAACCGCGCCGCCGAGCGCCTGAAAGCCATGGTCAGCAATACAGCCACCGTGCTGCGCAATGGCCAGCAGATCGAGCTGCCGATCCGCCAGCTGGTGCAGGGCGACATCATCGTGCTGTCGGCCGGCGACATGATCCCTGCCGATTGCCGTTTGCTTTCCGCAAAAGACCTGTTCGTCAGCCAAGCCGCCATGACGGGTGAATCCTTGCCGGTGGAAAAGATGGCCGAGCTGGCCGACAGCGGGGGCCGCGACCCCATGGAACTGGCCAATTTGCTGTTCATGGGCACGAATGTGATCTCGGGCGCGGCAACGGCGCTGGTATTGGCCACGGGCAACCGCACGTATTTCGGCACCATCGCCACGCGCGTGACGGCCACCGAGCGCACGCCGACCGCGTTTGAAGCGGGCGTGAACAGCGTCAGCTGGCTGCTGATCCGCTTCGCCCTCGTGATGGCGCCGCTGGTGTTCCTGATCAACGGCTGGACCAAGGGCGACTGGATGGAAGCGTTCCTGTTTGCCCTGTCCGTGGCCGTCGGCCTGACGCCGGAAATGCTGCCCATGATCGTCACCAGCACCCTGGCCAAGGGCGCCGTAAAACTGTCGAAAAAGAAAGTCGTCGTGAAGCGCCTCGATGCGATCCAGAACTTCGGCGCCATGGATGTGCTCTGCACCGACAAGACAGGCACCTTGACGCAGGACAAGATCGTGCTCGAGCGCCATACGGATGTGTTCGGCCAACCGTCCGATGAAGTGCTGCAATTCGCTTACCTGAACAGCCATTACCAGACGGGCCTCAAAAACCTGCTCGACCGCGCCGTGCTCGACCATGTGGAATTGCAGACGGAAATGCAGCTGGCCCGCGATTACCTCAAAGTCGATGAAATCCCTTTCGATTTCGTGCGCCGCCGCATGTCCGTCGTCGTTTCCGAAAAGAATGATCACCATGAGCTGATCTGCAAGGGCGCCGTCGAGGAAATCCTCGCCGCCTGCAGCCATCTGCGCCTGGGCGGCGTGAATATTGCGCTCGATGCAGCCCTGCTGGACAAGGTGCTGGAAACCACGCATGGTCTCAATACGGAAGGCTTGCGCGTGGTGGCCGTGGCCGTCAAGGAAGTGCCACCGCACAAAACCGTGTACGGCGTGGCCGATGAAACGGCGCTGACCCTGATCGGCTACGTGGCCTTCCTCGACCCGCCGAAGGAATCGACGGCACCCGCCCTGCGCGCGCTGGCGGCACATGGCGTGACCGTGAAAGTCTTGACGGGTGACAACCACCTGGTGACGGCGAAGATTTGCCGCGAAGTGGGTCTGGCCGTGCATGGCGTGCTGCAAGGCCCGCAACTGGACGACATGGATGACGCCACCCTGGCGCAAGCAGCCGAAGACAATACCGTGTTTGCCAAGCTCAGCCCTTTGCACAAGGAGCGCCTGGTGCGCGCGCTGCGCGGGAATGGCCACATCGTCGGCTTCATGGGCGACGGCATCAACGACGCGCCCGCCCTGCGCGCGGCCGACATCGGCATTTCCGTCGATTCGGCCGTCGATATCGCCAAGGAAGCGGCCGACATCATCCTGCTGGAAAAAAGCCTGATGGTGCTGGAAGAAGGCGTGCTGGAGGGCCGCCGCACCTTCAGCAACATGCTCAAATACATCCGCATGACGGCCAGCTCAAACTTCGGCAATGTATTTTCCGTGCTGGTGGCCAGCGCCTTCCTGCCCTTCCTGCCCATGCTGCCGCTGCACTTGCTGGTGCAAAACCTGCTGTACGATGTGTCGCAGATCGCCATTCCCTTCGACAATGTCGACGCCGAACTGATCCAGCAGCCTTTGACCTGGAACCCACGCGACATCGGCCGCTTCATGGTGTTTTTCGGCCCCATCAGCTCGATCTTCGATATCAGCACGTTTGTTTTGATGTGGCATGTGTTTGGCGCGAATACACCGGAACAGCAGACCCTGTTCCAATCCGGCTGGTTCGTCGTCGGCTTGCTGACGCAAACCCTGATCGTGCACCTGATCCGCACACCCAAGCTGCCCTTCATCGACAGCATCGCTTCCGTGCCCCTGCTGGTGGCGACCACTGCCATCATGGCCGTGGGCGTGTTCCTGCCGATGGGACCGCTGGCGACCTACTTCAAGCTGCAAGCCTTGCCCTTGGGCTATTTCCCCTGGCTGCTGGGCATCCTGGTGTGCTACACCGTGCTGACGACGTTCATGAAACGCGTGTACCTGCGCAAATTCGGCTGGCAATAGTATGATGAAACGCTCTTTCCCCTACAAAAGGCGCGCATGAGCGGCTCCTCCTCATCTTCATCAATACCCAAACGTCATCAGGCCTTGCTGCTGTCAGCGCTGGTGTTTCCCGGCAGCGGGCATTTCTTGTTAGGCCGCAAAGCACGCGGCTGCCTCTTCCTCGTGCCGGCCCTGGTCGCGCTGGCGCTCGTATTGCGCCAGATCATGGCACGCTTGGACCAAGTTATGGCACAGATCGACAGTGGCGCCCTGCCCCTCGACGTGCAGCTGATCATGGAAAAAGTGGAGCGACTCTCCGCCAATGACGGCCCCGCCATGACGCTGGCCGTGGGCGTGCTGGTGGCGTGCTGGATAGGTAGCCTGATCGACACCTTGCTGATCAAGCCATGATGGCGGAGGCAGAGGCACGCAAACAGCGCAAGGAAGCAAAGATGCAGGCGCGCCGCGCGCAACTGGCGCTCAGCCGCCAGGACCACGGCGGCCCGCTAGCCTGGCGCGGCTGGTTCGACGGTTCCGCCCATCCGAACCCGGGCAAGCTGGGCATAGGTGCCCTGCTGCTGGGACCGAACGGCGAGCGCATCGAAGTAAGCGAGGCTGCCGGCTATGGCAGCAGCAGCGATGCGGAATATGCAGCCCTGACGGCCGTGCTGCAGGCGGCGCTCAGCGTACGCCCGCTGCCCGTGCAGTTGCTGCTGTACGGCGATAGCCAGGTAGTGATCAATGATGTGCTGGGCACGACGCCGGTCGGCGCCAAGGGGCTGGAAACGCACAGGGCCACCGTAGTGGCCCTGCTGAAGCAATTCACTGAGGTGAGCTTGCGCTGGATTCCGCGCCACAGGAATGGCGAGGCGGACCGGCTGTCGCAGCTGGCGATCACCGGCTGGGTTGAGGATACTCTACCGCCGGAAGATTAAGCAGCGCGGCCAATCTGCAAACTAGCCTTGGCTGGCTGGCTTGCCGGACGTTTTACCCCCTTCAAGCCGCTGACCGTGGCCTGCTGGCCATGCAATTTAAAGACGCTGACCACTTGCGCCAAGTTGTGCGCCTGGTGCTGCATCGATTCGGCGGCGGCGGCCGATTCTTCCACCAGGGCCGCATTTTGTTGCGTCACGGCATCCATCTGGCCAATGGCGCGGTTGATCTCGTCGATGCCCACGCTTTGCTCGCTGCTCGCTGCCGTGATTTCCGTGATGATGTCGCTCACGCGCTGCACACTGTCGACGATATCATTCATGGTCGAGCCGGCTTGCGCCACCAGCATGCTGCCCGCGTTGACTTGCTCGACCGACGCGCCGATCAGGGTCTTGATCTCTTTCGCGGCGCTGGCCGAACGCTGCGCCAGGTTGCGCACTTCGGACGCCACCACGGCAAAGCCACGGCCCTGCTCGCCGGCGCGCGCCGCTTCCACGGCCGCGTTCAGGGCCAAGATGTTGGTCTGGAAGGCAATGCCATCAATGACGGAAATGATGTCGACGATCTTGTTCGAGGACGTATTAATCGATTGCATGGTGCCCACCACTTGCGCCACCACTTCGCCGCCCTTGACAGCTACTTGCGCGGCCGACGCCGCCAATTGGTTGGCCTGGCGCGCATTGTCCGCATTCTGTTTCACGGTCGACGTCAGCTCTTCCATCGACGAAGCTGTTTCTTCCAGCGAACCGGCCTGTTCTTCCGTGCGGGAAGACAGATCCTGGTTACCGGCTGCAATTTGCGTCGACGAGGTGGCGATGCTGTCCGTGCCGCTGCGCACTTCGCCCACGATGGTGAGCAAGCTGGTGTTCATATCCTTCAACGCTTGCAGCAGTTGCCCCGTTTCATCCTTGGCACTGGTATCGATCTGCGCCGTCAAGTCGCCATCGGCCACCTTGCGGGCGATTTCCACGGCCGTGCGCAGCGGGTGCACGATGCCCATCGTCAAGACCCAGGCGCAGACGACGCCGAAAGCCAGCGCCAGCGCAGCCAGCGCCAGCAGCAGGTTGCGGCTGGTCTTAGCCACGGCATCGATCTCGCGCGCGGTGGCGTCGATGCTGGCGCGCTGGTGTTCCAGCATGTTCATGATGACTTTCTGGTATTTGGTCGAGCCGGGCACGAAGACGGCCTGGAAGGCTTTCTCCGCCTCTTCCGTCTGGCCGGCCGCCTTCAGCTTCGATACTTGCTCCCGGGCATCCAGATACACCTTGCGCATGTCGCTGACCTGGCGGAACAGTTCCGTTTCTTGCGGGCCGGAAATCAGAGCTTCGATTTTCTTTTGCAGCTCGCCCGAGACGACGGACGACTGTTTCGCCTCTTCCGCGAAATACGGTCCCAGCGACGTGTCGGCACTGCGCACGATGGCCGTGGTGCGGCGGATGCCGCTGTCGATCTTGCTATACCAGTCGGAAATATAGCGTTCCTTCGCCAGCGGCTGCTCCATCATATTGCGCGTGGCAGTGGCCACGTCATGCAAACGCCAGACGCTGATGCCGGTAATGACCATGGAAAACAGCAAAATGACGGCAAAACCCAGGCCGAGACGCACACCAATACTGACGTTTCTTAACAAATTCATGTGAATATCCTAAAAAAGCGGAACCAGACTATATAAAAGGGGGGGCGGCTGCACGGGGCAGCCGCGACGCTATCAGCGTGTGCCGATGCGCAAGGCAGTTTGTGGCGCTGCCGGGCGTTTCAGCGTCGGCTTTACACCATTCAAGCCACTGGCACCGGCATGCTGCACATTGAGCTTGAACACGCTAACAACCTGCGCCAGCTTGTGCGCCTGGTGCTGCATCGATTCGGCGGCGGCCGCCGATTCTTCCACCAAAGCCGCATTTTGTTGCGTCACAGCATCCATCTGGCCGATGGCGCGGTTGATCTCGTCGATGCCCACGCTTTGCTCGCTGCTCGCTGCCGTGATTTCCGTGATGATGTCGCTCACGCGCTGCACACTGTCGACGATATCGTTCATGGTCGAGCCGGCTTGCGCCACCAGCATGCTGCCCGCGTTGACTTGCTCCACCGACGCGCCGATCAAGGTCTTGATCTCTTTCGCGGCACTGGCCGAACGCTGCGCCAGGTTGCGCACTTCGGACGCCACCACGGCAAAGCCACGGCCCTGCTCGCCGGCCCTGGCCGCTTCCACGGCCGCGTTCAGCGCCAAGATATTCGTCTGGAAGGCAATGCCATCAATGACGGAAATGATGTCGACGATCTTGTTCGAGGACGTATTGATCGATTGCATGGTGCCCACCACTTGCGCCACCACTTCGCCGCCCTTGACAGCCACTTGCGCGGCCGACGCCGCCAACTGGTTGGCCTGGCGCGCATTGTCTGCATTCTGTTTCACGGTCGACGTCAGCTCTTCCATCGACGAGGCTGTTTCTTCCAGCGAACCGGCCTGCTCTTCCGTGCGGGAAGACAGGTCCTGGTTGCCGGCGGCAATTTGCGTCGACGAGGTGGCGATGCTGTCCGTGCCGCTGCGCACTTCACCCACGATGTTGAGCAAGCTGGTGTTCATGTCCTTCAAGGCTTGCAACAGTTGCCCTGTTTCATCCTTGGCGCTGGCATCGATCTGCGCCGTCAAGTCGCCATCGGCCACCTTGCGGGCGATGTCCACGGCCGTGCGCAGTGGGCGCACGATGCCCATCGTCAAGACCCAGGCGCAGACGACGCCAAAGACCAGCGCCAGCGTCGACAGCAATAACAGCAGGTTGCGGCTGGTGCTGGCGATGTCATCAATCTCGCGCGCGGTGGCGTCGATGTTGGCACGTTGGTGTTCCAGCAAGCCGTAGACCATCTTCTGGTACTTGGCTGCGGCGGGCACGAAGGTTTTTTCAAACACTTCATTGGCGGCGTCGACCTGCGATTCACCCTTCAGCTTGTAGACCTGGTCGCGCGAACTGATGTATACCTTGCGCTGCTCCAGCAAGCCCGCGAACATGGCTTTTTCCTCAGGTTTGTCGATCAGCGCCTCGATCTTCTTTTGCAGCTCAGCCGAGCTGGACGACGAGACTTTCGATTCTTCGGCGAAATAGCCGCTCAGCGAGGTGTCGCTGCTGCGGGCGATGGCGATCGTGCGCCGCACGGCGCTGTCGATGCGGCCGTACCAGTCGGAAATATAGCGTTCTTTGGCCAGCGGCTGCTTCATCATGACGCGCGTGGCGCTGGCCACGTCGTGCAAACGCCAGACGCTGATGCCCGTAATGAGCATGGAAAACAGCAAAATCACGGCAAAGCCGAGTCCGAGGCGGACACCGATGCTGACGTTGCGTAATAAATTCATGTGACTATCCTAAATAGCCCTGATGCCATGGCGACATGGCTGGCAGTTTCGCGCTGGTGCGGGCTGGCTGCAATGGCAAAACGGGCATAAAAAGTGAAACTGAAGTGAAACTGGCGCACGGTTCGGCTGAACCGTGCGCCAGCAAATGCGTTAGCGTGCGCCTTGCAAAAAAAGCAAACAATGCTTGGGGTCAATTGTTTCCGACAAACCCAGTCAAAAAGACCGGCAGCAGGAAATTAAGCCGCCAGCTTCTCGATCAAGCCCATGTCGGCGCTGGACATCAGCTGGTCAATATCGACCAGAATCAGCATGCGCTCGTCGATGGTGCCCAGGCCGATCACGTATTCCGTGTTGATCGAACGGCCCATGTCCGGCGCCGGCTTGATCTGTTCCGGCATCAGGGTGGTGACGTCGGAGACGCGGTCGACGACCATGCCGACGACGCGGTTGCCGATATTGAGGATGATGACGACGGTGAACTGGTCATAGCTGGGCGTGCCCAGGTTGAACTTGATGCGCATGTCGACGATCGGCACGATGATGCCGCGCAGGTTGACCACGCCTTTGACGAACTCGGGCGCGTTGGCGATGCGGGTCGGCGTTTCATAGCTGCGGATTTCGCTGACTTTCTGGATGTCGATGCCATACTCTTCCTGGCCCAGGGTAAAAGCCAGGTATTCGGCAGCCTTGGCAACGGTTGCGCCAGTGTCGCTGGAAATGGTGTTCATGATAATCCTTTCGTTAACTCGCCTGGGGCGCAGGCCATGACACGCTACACGCGGGCCCTGGATGTGACGAGCCATCCAGAATGCAATAAAATGGCTGCCACTTGTATGTTTTTGCAAATACTTTCTAGCAATTAGCTTATGTCTCTAATTTCCGTGCGGCAATGTTACCCCATGTAAATTTTACATGCACTAAAAAAGAGCGATCATCGGGCGGATGCTTTTCCAAAATGCAATTATGTGGCAAATGCGGCACGCCGTGGCACCAGGCTCCCGGCCACATGCGGCGGCGTTTTATGCCACACTGGCAGCTCCTGCTTTTTACGACGTTGAACCATGCATTCTTTGCTTTCCCAATGGCAACCACGCCTGCTGGCACTGGCCACGGCCGGCCTGGGCGACGACAGCGCCCACGACCTCAACCACCTGCAGCGCGTCTGGCGCAATGCCAGCGTCTTGCTGCAAGTCCATGCGCAGGCCGATGCCCTCACCGTGATGGCCGCCTGCTATCTGCACGACTTGGTCAACTTGCCGAAAAACCACCCCGAGCGCCACTTGGCCTCGCGCCAGGCGGCAGCGCTGGCTTGCCACCAGTTGGCGGAGCTGGATTTTCCGGCAGAAAAATTGGCGGGCGTGGCCCACGCCATCGAGACCCACAGTTTTTCCGCCAACTTGCCGCCGCTCACCATTGAAGCGCAAATCGTGCAGGATGCCGACCGCATCGACGCGCTGGGGGCCGTGGGACTGGCACGCCTGTTCTATACGGCGGCGCGCATGGATAGCGCGCTGGCGCATGGTAGCGATCCGCTAGCCGAACATCGCGCACTCGACGACAAGGCATACGCGCTCGACCATATTGTTACCAAGCTCGACAAACTGCCCGGCAAGATGCAGACGGTGGCGGGCCGCGCGCTGGCCGAACAGCGCCTGGCCGTGCTGACGGATTTCCGCGCCGCCTTTGCCGCGGAATGGGCGGGCCGCTCTAGTATGGGTGGCGATAGCCAGCAGCGCGCATGCTGTCTATAATGCAAGCCTCAGCTATCGCGCCGCGCGTCAGCAGAAACCTGTAACGCGACGGCGCAACACCAACGCGCCGAAAGCATGCATGTCCGAGAAAACCAGCCACGACAGCCATTCCCCGTCCTCCCCCGCCGCGCCCGCGCGCGCAGGCAATCTCAATTTCATCCTCGTCTGCGTCTTCATCGACATGCTGGGCATCGGCCTGGTGGTGCCCGTGCTGCCCATCCTGATCGGCGACTTTGTCAGCGGCAAGGAAGCGCAAGCGTTCTGGTACGGCATCATGGCGGCCGTCTTCGGCTTGCTGCAGTTCATCTTCATGCCCATGCTGGGCGCCATCAGCGACCGCGTGGGACGCCGTCCCGTGCTGCTGTATTCGATGGCCGGCATGGCTGTCAACTTTCTCGCCACGGGCTGGGCGCCGAACCTGGCCTGCCTGTTCATCGGCCGCATCATCGGCGGCGTCTCGTCGGCCAGCATGTCGGTCGCGTCTGCCTACGCCTCCGACATTTCCACGCCGGACAACCGGGCCAAGAGCTTCGGCAAGATCGGCGCCGCCTTTGGCCTGGGCTTCATTTGCGGCCCCATGCTGGGCGGCCTGCTGGGCGAAATCAATCTGCACCTGCCGTTTTACGTAGCGGCGGGCTTGTCGGCCGCCAATTTCATCTACGGCTATTTCTTCGTACCCGAATCGTTGCAGCCGGGTCCGCGCGCGCCATTTACCTTGGCGCGCATCAATCCGTTTGCCGCCCTGCTGAAACTGGTGCGCCGCGTGGAGATCCGCGGCCTGGTGCTGGCCTTCGGCCTGATGACGTTTGCGCAAATGATGCTCAACACCACCTGGGTGCTGTACACGCATTTCCGCTTCGACTGGACGCCGCGCCAGAACGGCATCGCCCTGTTCTGCGTGGGCCTGTGCGCGGCCGTGGTGCAGGCGGGCTTGCTGGGCATGTTGATCAAGCGTTTTGGCGAAGTGCGTCTGTCGCTGCTGGGCATGGGCTCGGGCGCCCTCACCTACCTGCTGTATGGCCTGGCAACGCAAGGCTGGATGATGTATGCGTTGATTTTGTGCAACCTGCTGGCCTTTGCCGCCGGCCCCGCCTTGCAAGGCATCATCTCGAAGGCGTCGGCCGCCAGCGAGCAGGGAGAACTGATGGGTTCCCTGCAATCGATCAGCAGCCTCGGCATCATCATCATGCCCTTGCTCGGCAGCATGATCCTGGGCGAAGTGAGCCACTTACCGCCACAGGATTGGCGCATCGGCAGCACCTTCTATCTGTGCGCCATCATGCAAACCCTGGGCATCCTGGTGGCCTGGCGCTACTTTAAGGCGCAACGCCAGGCAAGACTTATGGTTTCCACCACAAAGTAGTCGGTGGGGTAACATTGCATTTAAGAAATAAATAGGCGAGAATGGGATAATCAACCGCGCGTTACCGACGCCCGGCATTCGATGGTGAGCAAGGATGGGTATGACTGACTTTTATTCCAGCGCCTGGCGCCGAACCGTGGCCATGCTGACGCTGGCGCTGCCGTCGCTGGTCGGCGCGCAATGCTCGCGCGACATCCAGGTGCCCATCTCGGCCATCGGCTCCAGCGTGGTGGTGAATGGCGCCAGCATTGGCGGCATCTATCCCGACTTGCTGCGCAGCATGGGCGCCAAGCTCGGCTGCAATTTCATCTTCACGGCCGTGCCCCGCGCGCGCCTGGAAGCAATGTTTGAGGCGGGCAAGGCAGACTTGCTGATCCCGGCCAGCAGCACCTTGCGGCGCGACCAGCATGGCCTGTTCATCCCCATGTTGGGCAGCCGCCCCCTGCTGATCTCGCTACAGGGCGCGCGCGCGCCCATCAACACCATGCAGGAACTGCTCGAGCGGCGCGAATTGCGCGTGGCGCTGGTGCGCGGCTACGACTATGGCGCACCGTACCAGGCGCTGGCGAAAGAGCTGAGCAGCCAGGGACGTTTGTTCTACGAAGTCGATGCGCTCTCCGTGGCGCGCCTGATGCAAAGCGGCTTCATCGATGCGACCGTCATGGCGCCCACCATCCTGGCCGGCGTGGCGCAGAACGATGCGCGCGTGTATGGCCTGGCCGACCGCCTGCGCCTGGAAGCGCTGCCCGAACTACCGTGGGGCATGAGCGGTGTCTACCTGTCGCGCAAGTCCCTCACAGCGGAAGACCAGGCCACCCTGCGCGACCTGCTGGACAAAGCGGGCCGCTCAAGTTCCCTGATGGACGCCTTCCAGCGCCATCACCGCCAGGAACTGCTTTCGCTCAGCATACGTCCGCGCTAAGGACACATGCATGTCGGGCCTGGTCGTCGCCGTCGTCCTGTTTGCCGCCCTGCTGCACGCCGGCTGGAATGCCATCGTCAAGTCGGGCAAGGATACCTTTCTCAGCACGGTGCTGGTCTCCGTGGGCGCAGCCCTGATTTCGCTGGCCGTCTTGCCCTTTGTCAATGCTCCCGCACCCGCCAGCTGGCCCTACATGGCCGCCTCGGCCGTGGCACAGCTGGCCTATTATTCTCTGCTGGCGGCCGCCTACAAGGCGGGCGACATGAGCCTTGCCTATCCCCTGATGCGCGGCAGCGCGCCCCTGCTTGTGGCGCTGGCCAGCTGGCCGCTGATCGGCGAGCGCCTGTCTTCTATGCAGATGGGCGCCGTCGCCTGCATCTGCGCGGGCATCTTCGGCCTTTATTTCGCCGCGCGCCTGCCGGCCACGGCTGGCACAACAACAAACACGGGGCGCGCCACCGCCTTTGCGCTGGGCAACGCCGGCGTCATCGCCAGCTATACCCTGATCGACGGCGTCGGCGTGCGCCTGTCCGGCGCGCCAGCCGCCTACACCATGTGGATTTTTGTCTTGAATGGAAGCGGGCTGCTGCTGTGGACGGCGTTGCGCCGCCCCACCGACTTGCTTGCGTATGCGCAAACGCAATGGCGCCTGGCCGCCGTTGGCGGCTTCGGCACGCTCGCTTCGTATGGGCTGGCCTTGTGGGCCATGACGCAGGCGCCCGTGGCCGCCATCGCGGCCCTGCGCGAAACGTCGATTTTATTCGCCATCGCCATTGCCGCCCTGTTCCTGCGCGAAAAAATCAGCCCCCGCCGCTACCTGTCCATAGGCCTGATCGCGGCGGGCGCCATCCTCATGCGCGCTGGCTAGCGCGCATCGAGCGGCGCTATCGGCAACTCGATCGCGCTGGCAGCCCCTGCCGCGTGGTAGACGCGCTGCGTCGCCTTTCTATAATGGCCTGGGTCCGCCAGGAAGATGTTTGGCACGTAGTTTTGCGGGTTGCGGTCGTACAGGGGGAACCAGCTCGACTGCACTTGCACGGCAATGCGGTGGCCGGGCAGGAAGACGTGATTCGCGTTCGGCAAGGCGAAGCGGTAGCGCTCCACCTTGCCCGCCGGTATCGGCGTCGGGTGCTCGAAGCTGTCGCGGTAGCGCCCGCGGAAGATATCCATCGCCACGCCCAACTGGTAGCCGCCCATGGCCGGCTGCGACGGTACTTCGTCCGGATACACGTCGATCAGTTTCACCACCCAGTCCGCATCCGTTCCACTGGTGGAGGCAAACAGGTTGACCATCGGTGCGCCGGCGATGCGCACGGCCGTTTTCAAGGGCTCGGAAACGTAGCTGAGCACGTCCGTGCGGTCCGCATAGCCGCGCTGGTCGCTGACCAGCCATGGCTTCCACTGATCGCCATCGCTCAGGCGCACGGGACGCGCGACGAAGGGCACGGGTTTCGCCGGATCGGCCACGTATTCATCGAAGGCGCCTTCAGCCGCATCCGCAGCGCCCGATGGCGCCGCAAAGCCCAGCTTGGAACCGTCCTGCAGGTAGATCGGCGTCAGCTTGGTCTCGCAAGTATCGCAAGCCAGCGGCCACTGCTGCAGGCGCTGCCACTGGTTCGTGCCGCTCTGGTACGACACCACGGGCGCCGTGTTCGCATCCGGCGCGCCATCCTTCAGGTATTGATTGAGGAACGGTTGCATGACTTTTTCGCGGAACTGGCGCGCCGTGTCGCCGTCAAACTTCAGCGCGCCCAGGCTGGAACCGTCATAGTTGACGCCGCTGTGCCGCCACGGGCCGATGGCCAGGTAATTGAGGTTGTTGCGCTTGTCGCGCCCTTCCATCGCCGTGTAAGAGGCATAGGGACCATAGATGTCTTCCTGGTCCCACTGCCCCACCACGTGCATGGTCGGCACGATCAGCGGGCGCTTCGCCAGGATTTTATCGAGCGCCTGCTCCTGCCAGTAACTGTCATAGGCCGGGTGTTCGAACAGCTTTTTCGTGTAGGTCAGCTTGTCGATGCCGAATTTCTTCGCGTAATCGCCAGCCGAGCCGATGCGCAGATACGCATCGTAGTCGTCGTAGACGCCCGTCACGGGCGCCTCGGCGCTGCCGCGCACGCTCGTCTGCCACGCCAGGTAAGACAAGCTCGGCATGCGGAAGGCGCCGTTATGGAACCAGTCGTCGCCACGCCAGCCATCGACCATGGCGCTCATGGGAATGGCCACCTTCAATGCCGGATGCGGGTCGACCAGGGCCATCAACACCGTATGCCCCTCGTACGAGGAACCCAGCATGCCCACCTTGCCATTGCTTTCCGGCACGTTCTTCGCCAGCCAATCGATGGTGTCCCACGCATCGGTCACGTTATCGACCTTGGTATTGTTGAGCGGTCCGCGCACGGGGCGCGTCATCACGTAATCGCCTTCGGAGCCATGCTTGCCGCGCACGTCCTGGAACACGCGAATGTAGCCGTTTTCCACCAGGGTATCGTCGCCCTGCGGCAAGGTGGCCAGCATGCTGGCGCTGGTGGCGCGCTGGGCGCGGCGGGCCGCGTTGTAGGGCGTGCGCGTGAGCATAATGGGAGCGCGCTGCGCACCCTTCGGCACGACGATCACCGTGTACAGCTTGACGCCGTCGCGCATGGGGATCATCACCACGCGCTTGACGTAGTCATTCAGGTCGGGCATCACCAGCTTGGCGCCGATATCGGGCGTCATGGGCGGCGTTTGCGGCTGCCAGGACGCAGCAAGCACGGGGCTGCATAGGGAACTGATAACCAGGGCCAGGCCGGTGAGCCGGACGGGGGACGACACGCGCATACTATTCTCCAATGATTCATGCCACGCAAAAGTGGCCGAACGGCAATAGTACCCGGAAAGCAAGTTCTGCAATAGGCCAGCCTCTGACGCAGCGCAGCAGATAAATCGGGGCGCAACTTGACAGAACGCGCACGAACTGCAACCATAACGCCATGAAATTTATCCCGTCACAACACGCCTGCTTGAATTGGTGGTCCCGCTCACTTTCGCGCGGCCACTGCATAGTGATGTGAATTTGATCCACGCCGCCTCGATCGGTGGCGTAACAGGCTGAGCCTGGATCATCCCCGATGCAGGCGGCTCAAAAGGAAACTTGATGAGCTTGCCTAATACTCCTAATACTCTTAATACCCCCGATACCCCCGACACCGACAACGCCCCGGCCGCACCGCTATCCGCTGCCGCCATCGCTTCGCAATCCGTGATCCTGACGGGCGACCGCCCGACCGGCCCCTTGCACCTGGGTCACTACGTGGGCAGCCTGCGCGACCGCGTCCGCTACCAGAACAGCTACAAGCAATTCATCATGCTGGCCGACGCGCAGGCGCTGACGGACAATATGGATGACATCGACAAGGTGCACCGCAACGTCGTCGAAGTGGCGCTCGATTACCTGGCCGTCGGCATCGATCCGACCAAGACGACAGTGTTCATCCAGTCGCAAATCCCGGAACTGGCCGAGCTGACGTTTTACTACCTGAACATCGTTACCGTGGCGCGCCTGGAGCGCAACCCCACCGTCAAGGAAGAAATCCGCTTGCGCGGCTTCGAGCGCGACATTCCGGCCGGCTTTTTGACCTACCCGGCCAGCCAGGCGGCCGACATCACGGCCTTCAAGGCGGGCGTGGTGCCCGTGGGCGAAGACCAGATTCCGATGATTGAGCAAACGAATGAAATCGTGCGCCGCTTCAACCGCATGTACAACCGCGAAGTATTGATGGAATGCAAGGCGCTGGTGCCGGACATCGGCCGCCTGCCCGGCATCGACGGCAAGGCGAAGATGAGCAAGTCGCTGGGCAATACCATCAACCTGGGCGCGACCTCGGCCGAAATCACGGCCGCCGTCAAAAAAGTCTATACCGATCCGCTGCACCTGCGCGTGGAAGACCCGGGCCACCTGGAAGGCAATATCGCGTTTACCTACCTGGATGCGTTTGACCCGGAAAAAGCGGCGCTGGCCGAAATGAAAGCCCATTACGTGCGCGGCGGCCTGGGCGACAGCATCGTCAAGAAGCGCCTGGACCTGGTCTTGCAGGAAATGCTGGCGCCGATCCGCGCCCGCCGCGAAGAATTCGCCAAGGACAAGGGGCAAGTCATCCAGATGCTCAAGGAAGGCACCTTCAAGGCGCGCGAAGTGGCGGCCCGCACGGCCGATGAAGTCAAGTCGGCGCTGGGTCTCAACTACTTCTGATTACAGGCAGGAATAGCAAACTGATGCGCCCAGGCGGAGTCGGGTAAAATCCCGCTTTCGCCTGGGCGCAATTCGTTTGTCACCGTGGCATCAGCAATCCGTAGAGAAGACAAGGCGCCATGACCGATACCCCTATCGAACAGCTGCTGCAGCAGCATTTTTCCATCGATGCGCTGCAACGCTCGCCCGCGCCCCTGCAGCAGGCGCTGCGCATGCTGGGCGGCTGGCTGGCCGCCGAGCGCGACACGCCGTATCCGCACACGCCGTATGCGGAACTGCTGACGCAACTGTCCGACACTTGCCTGCCCGCGCACGGCATGCCCGTGGCGGAGTTTCTGCAAGAACTCGACACCACCGTGCTGGCCAATACGGCCCAGCTGAACCATCCGCAATACATCGGCCACATGACGCAGGCCTTACCCTGGATCAGCGTGCTGGCCGAAGCGTTTACAGCCACCCTGAACCAGAATCAGGTGAAGATCGAAACGGCGTATGTCTCGACCCTGATCGAAAAGCAGATTCTCGGCTGGCTGCACCGCCAGGTGTACCAGCAGCCCGAACATGTCTACACGCAGGCGATGGCCGCCACCAGCGGCGCGCTGGGCAATGTCGTCAATGGCGGCACCATGGGCAACTTGACGGCCCTGGCCGTGGCGCTGGAACAGCAACTGCCCGGCACGCGCAAGCGGGGCCTGTTTGCCGCCATGCAGGAATCAGCTTACGCGGGGCTGGCCGTGATCGGCTCGGCCCGCAGCCATTATTCCGTGAAAAAGGCGCTGGCGACCCTGGGCCTCGGTGAAAACGCCCTGCACCTGGTGGCCGTCGACCGCGACAACCGCATTGACATCCAGGCACTGGAAACCACGATTGCCGACTTGAAATTGCGCAATATCAAGGTCATCGCCATGATCGGTATTGCCGGCACGACGGAAACTGGCGCCATTGACCCGCTGGCCGCCATGGCGGCGATTGCCGCGCGCGAAAGCATCTGGTTCCATGTGGATGCGGCCTGGGGCGGCGCCCTGCTGATCGCGGAACAGTACCGCGCGCTGTACGACGGGATTGCTTTGGCCGACTCCGTCGTCATCGACGGGCACAAGCTGTTGTGGGTGCCGATGGCGCAAAGCATGGTGCTGTTCAAGGACAGCGCCAGCCTGAACTTGCTGAAACATAACGCCAACTACATTTTGCGCGACAACTCGGGCGACCTGGGCCAGACGTCGCTGGAAGGCTCGCGCCGCTTCGACGCCTTGAAGCTGTGGACTTCGTTCAAGGTGCTGGGCGTGTCCGGCTACACCACCTTGCTGCAGCAGGCGGCCACCTTGTCCGGCCAGTTGCAGCAGCTCTTGGCCGACCAGCAGGATTTCGAACTCGTCACCCGTTCCGACACCTTCATTCTGACCTACCGCTACGTGCCGGCGCACTTGCGCCAGCGCATGGAAAGCTTGCTGGCCAGCGGCCAGGTCGACGCGGCGGCCGAACTGAACAAGCAATTGAACACGCTCAACGCCAAACTGCAAAACCGGCAAAAAGCGCAGGGCCACAGCTTTGTCTCGCGCACGGTACTGGAATCGACGCGCTACCCAGGCCCGACCAATGTGCTGCGCGTGGTCATGACGAATGTCAAGACGCGCCCCCACCACCTGCACGCCATCCTGGCCGAACAGCGGGCCATCGGGCAGGCGCTGGTGGCCGAGCTGGGCCTGTAGGAATTCCACCCATCAGCCCTGACTGGATGCCCGATGCAACGCCTGAGCGCCCTCACCGATCTGTTACGGCATCTGTTGAAATGGCTGCTGCTGGCCTTTGTGGTGGCCGTGCTGGCAGGGTCGGCCTCGGCCGTTTTCCTGTTCGCCCTGGACTGGGCGACACGCACGCGTTTGGCGCACGCCTGGCTGATCTGGCTCCTGCCTGTAGCGGGCTTTGCCGTCGGCTGGCTGTATCTGCGTTATGGCAGCTCGGTGGAAGGCGGCGCGAATCTGCTCATCGATGAAATCCACGACCCGAAAAAAATCATCCCCTTGCGCATGGTGCCGCTGGTACTGGGTGGCACTGTCCTCTCGCATTTGTTCGGCGCCTCTGTCGGGCGCGAAGGCACGGCCGTGCAAATGGGCGGCGCGCTGGCCGACCAACTGACGCGCATGTTTCATTTGCACAAGGAAGACCGGCGCATCATCCTGATGGCCGGCATCAGCGCCGGCTTTGCCTCCGTCTTCGGTACGCCGCTGGCAGGCGCCCTCTTCGGCCTGGAAGTGCTGGCCATCGGCCGCCTGCGCTATGAAGCCATGCTGCCCTGTCTGGCCGCCGCCGTCATCGCCGACCAGGTGGTCCTGCTATGGGGGCCGGTTTTGCACATTAGCCACACGCATTACGCCGTGCCTTTGACCCCCGCCATTTCCGCCTGGACCTTGTGCGCCATGGTGATCGCGGGCATGCTGTTCGGCGTGACGGGCAAGGTGTTTGCGCAAGCCACGCACGGCTTGAGCGGGCTGATGAAACGCTGGATCAGCTATGCCCCGCTGCGCCCGCTGGTCGGCGGCCTCGTCGTCGCCGTCGCCGTGTGGCTGATCGGTACGGATCGCTACATCGGCCTGGGCATCCCCACCATCGTCGACGCGCTGAACGAACCGCTGCCCGCATACGATTTCCTGGCCAAGATGGCATTTACCATTGTTTCGCTGGGCACCGGTTTCAAGGGCGGCGAAGTGACGCCCTTGTTCTACATCGGGGCGACGCTGGGCAATGCGCTGGGCCCGTTGCTGCACCAGCCCGTCACCTTGCTGGCCGCCATCGGTTTTGTTGCCGTCTTCGCGGGCGCCGCCAACACGCCCATCGCCTCGACCCTGATGGCGATGGAACTGTTCGGCGCCGAGATCGGCGTGTACGCCGCCATCGCCTGCGTGGTGGCGTATCTGTTTTCCGGCCACGCGGGCATTTACCGGGCGCAACGCAGCGGCCACGCCAAACGCACGGCTCCCAAGGATGCAGACACATGACACAGAATATCTACGACAACGACGCTTTCTTCACGGCCTACAGCCAGCTGCCCCGCTCCGTTGGCGGTCTCGACAGCGCGCCCGAATGGCCGGCAATGCGCGCCATGCTGCCCACGCTGCAAGGCAAAAGCGTGCTCGACCTGGGCTGCGGCTATGGCTGGTTCTGCCGCTGGGCGGCTGACGCCGGCGCGGCGCGGGTGCTGGGTGTGGATGTGTCGGAAAAGATGCTGGCGCAGGCGTGTGGCATGGGGAACCATGCGACGCTCGAGTATGCCCGGCTGGACCTGGAACAACTGGCCTTGCCGCCCGCCAGCTACGATCTGATTTACAGTTCACTGGCGTTCCACTACATCGAGGATTTTGTCGCCTTGCTGGCCGCCATCCGCCACGCCTTGAAGCCGGGTGGCAAGCTGGTGTTTTCCATCGAGCACCCGATCTTCATGGCGCCGCGCCAGCCCGGCTGGCTGACGGATGCGCATGGCTGCAAGCGCTGGCCCGTCGACAGCTACCAGCAACAAGGCCCGCGCGTGTCGGACTGGCTGGCGCCCGGCGTGATCAAGCAGCACCGCACCCTAAGCACGACCTTGAATGCCTTGCTACACGCCGGTTTCCAGCTGGAACATGTGGAAGAATGGGGACCGACAGACGCACAGGTCGCGCAGCAGCCAGCCCTGGCGGAAGAGCGCGAGCGGCCGATGCTGTTGCTGGTGGGCTGCGGCCTGCGCTAGGCCCGGCGCCGTTCAAACAATTTTCCTGCAAGCTCTTCGATATCGTCACGCATGGCCAAGGCATTCAGCCACGCCGGCGGAATCGCCCGGGCACCATAATAGGCGCCGGCAAGCTGGCCGACGATGGCGCCAGTGCTATCGGCATCTTCGCCCAGGTTGACGGCGCGCAATACCGCCGCTTCCAGCGACTCCAAGCAATAGCCGGTGCCGCGAATCCGCCCTTCCGTCTTGGCGATGAAACGACCACTCGCCATCTCGCTCAGCCTGGCTTCGGCAGGCCGGTAAGCCATACTGTCCAGTAGCGCCTCTTTCGGCGTAACCGCCAGCGCGCTGCACAGCAAAGCGGCAAACATCTGGCAGCTTTCGACCGCTTCCGCCGCCGCATGGGTCGTACGCGAGCTATCGGCGGCGTAGGCCACGGCCGCCGTCACATCCGGATAGGCAAACAGCACGACGGGAGCCAGGCGCATGAGCGAGCCATTGCCGGCTGAACACGGCGCGGTGGAACCACTGTAGGGATTGCCCGTCTCCTGGAAACTGGCCAGTGCGGCTCTTACCGTGGCGCCGATATCGAAGCAGGTGCCGGTGGAACTCAGATAGCCCCCTTGAGTACCAGGCTCTCGGCAAGGCCATCGCGCCATCAGATTACGCCACCAGATTACGCCACGGTAGGCCGCAGCGCCGCCCCGCCATGCAGGGCCAGCGGCATGGCCCTGGCCCAGCGGTTCGAGGATAGCGAAAACGTCAGCGCGCGCACCTGGTGATACCACCCGGCAGGCACATACAACATGTCGCCCGGCTCGACGATGCATTCGATCATGCTAGCCTGACGCGCCAAAGGGAAACGCTGGAAATCGGGCGCTTCCGGGTCGAAGGGCGAACCGAACAGGATGGCGTTCGCTACGCTCGGGTACAAAAATGCGTCGTGGTGCGGCGGCGATAAAAATATGCGCTTGCGGCCCCACACTTGGGCGAAGATATTGTCGTCGAAGTCGCAGTGCAGGGGAGTGACCGTGCCAGCCGGCCCGACCCAGAAACGTGGCGGGCCCATCTTGTCGAAATACGTGGGCCAGTGGCACAAACGATTCAATTCGCGCAATTCCAGGTTGCCCAGGTACGGCGGCAGTTGGTTCGCCGCGTCGTGCGCGCCCTCTTCTACCAGGTCAAGGTATTGCCCCATCGACATATCCTGCATGGCGCGGTCGGCTGCAAACGCCGTGTTGATGTAGTCGCCCACCCGCGCGCGCACGGGCACGTGGCTGAACTGCGCGCGCAACATGTCTGGCCCCAGCTTGGATAAGGGCCAGCGCTGCACCAGTCCGCGCATCAGGAATGGCAGGCCCAGCGCGGCGCGCGCGCGGAAGGCGGCGGCATCGAGCATGCCCAGATGCGGCACGGCGCTGATGGCCGGCAAGTCACGCGCTGCCTGCTTGATGGCCTCGCGCATGGCATCGATGGACGTGACGCCGCGTACCTGCGCATCCTTGTCTTCACGTGCTTGCTTGCGCGCAAGCGCGGCTTCGGGCGAACCGAATTCGGCTGGCGGCCTGGGCGGCAAAGCGCGCGGCGATATGGGGGTGGCCGAAAGCGGGAGCGGCACTTCTTTTTCTACAGACATAAACCTTCTTTGCGATCAAGGCGTCGCACGGCATGGTGCGACAGTGCGCTATTTTAAGCCAGCAAGGCCCGTTCAGCACGCATGACAGATTCCCTACGACGCATCGACACCTGACAAAACCATCGCGAGCGGCAGTGATTTGTGGCTAAGAAGCGCAACCGTACTTCAGTACGGTGAGCATCGCAGGCCGCAAAGCGCGACGCGCAGCAGGTTTGGTCAGGTGTTCCTACACAGGGGTTTTGAAGATGGGATCGACGATGAACTGCTGCGCCTTGATGCGCAAGGTGCGCTCTTCGTCCAGCTCGGCGCGCGTTTCGCCCAGCTCTTCGCGCTCCGCCTCCAGTTCCAGGCGGGCAGCCGCCAGTTCCGTTTCCACGCGCGTCAGGCTTTCCAGCTTCAGCTGCGCCTGGATCAATTCGGCGCGCGCCGCTTCGGCAGCTTCTTCCAGGCGGGGAATGCCTTCGAGCTTGAATTGCGCCTTGGCCAGGTCCATGCGCGCCTGCTCGGCCGCCTCTTCCAGGCGCGGCAAGCCTTCCAGGCGCAGCTGCGCCTTGGCCAAGTCGGTGCGGGCCTGGTTGGCCACTTGCCGCTCGCGTTCGAGTTCCTCGCGCAAAGTTTCCAGTTCGCCCGCCTGCAAGTCGAGCATTTCTTGCTGGCGCTCGTTCTCGCTGGCCAGGTCCATCAATTCCTGTTGATTATCGTTCATCTCGGCTTCATGCGCGCTGTGGCTGGCGCTTAATTCCTGTCCTACATAATCGAGGATGGCTTGCTGCAGTACGGGCGACAGTTCGGCGGCGGCAGAGATCTGGCGCTGCGCGCCTGCCTTGCGGCGCTGCAAAAGCTTGCTGATGGTGCCCAGGCAGGCGCCGTTGCCCAGCCGTTCGCGCAAGGCGCGCACCGTGATGGCCTGGCCTTCGCCCGCCATCGCTTCCATTGCCGCATTGATCTGTTCCGCGCTTGCTTTTGCCATTATCGTGTACTCTTGAATGTTGCTCAGGGCAATCTTGCCCAAGGGCATTATCTTATGCCAGCGGCGACAAAGCGTAAAGTATTTCTCAATAGAACGCAATTGCACAACAGGACCGTGTGCAAACATGCGGCTTCAGGTGATTTACTCTTCCAGCAAGCCATTTTCCGTGAGCATATCCTGCACCAGTTCCAGGCGCAGCACGGGATTGTCTTGACTGAGCAGCAATTGCTTTTGCATGGCGCTCAAGGACAGCAACTCGCACCAGCGGTTCGCCACCCAGCCGCACTCGTCGAGCCGGTACGGCGGCTGCAGGGGCATTTGCTCAGGCGGAATCTTTTGCTCCTGCAAGGTGCGTATCAGTGCGCCCAGCGCGTCGGCCACGTTTTGCTGCTCTTGCGGGATGGGAATGGTTTTATCGGGCGGCAAGGTTTCAATCTGCGCCATCCACAAGCCGTGCTTCAGCTGCTCGCTGGAAAGGATATGAAAGCGCTGCATGCCCATGCATTTAATTTGCAGCAAGCCCGACAGGGGCGCGGCCCAGTCGATGACGCGCGCCAAGGTGCCCACGGGCGCCAGGATTTCCTGCTGGCCCGGCTTGCGCACTTCCGCGCCGTCCAGCAGCTGCACCACGCCAAACAGCTGCTCGCCCATGATGCATTTACGTATCATGTCCAGATAACGTACCTCGAAGATCTGCAAGGGCAGATAGCCATCGGGATACAGCACCGTATTGAGCGGGAACAAAGGTATCGAGGTCATAGCCGCATGATGGCACGAATGCCAACTCCATGCAGCACGCCTCTCCAAGCAGTTTTAGTTCGATGTTATTTGTAGAAGCGGCGCTTCTTGGCCCGCTCGGCCGCCTTCGGCGCCAGCACCTTGACGGCTTTTTTCTGAATGGTGCCGCCGGCGGACGTGCCCGGCACGCGGTGTTCCGCCTCGAAACCGGGCTCCTCGTTGCGCTTGAGGGTTTGCCGAGTCAACGCTTCGACGGCCGACAGCAATTCCACCTCGTCGGCGCAGACGAGGGAAATGGCCTCGCCCGAGGCACCCGCGCGGCCCGTGCGGCCGATGCGGTGGATATAGTCTTCCGCCACGCTGGGCAAGTCGAAATTGACGACGACGGGCAATTGATCGATGTCCAGGCCGCGGGCGGCCACGTCGGTAGCCACCAGTACCTGCACCTCGGCCGCCTTGAAACGGGCCAGCGCGCGCAAGCGGTTCGGCTGCGTCTTGTCGCCATGGATCGAATCGGCGCGCACGCCCTGCTCCAGCAAGGTATTCACCAATAGCTCGACGCCCTTGCGCGTCTTGACGAAGACCAGGACCTGGCCCCAGCGCTTTTTCTTCAGCAAGTGCAGGAACAGTTCCGGCTTGCGTTTCTTGTCGCACACGATGACCGATTGCTTCACGGCTTTGACTGTGCTGTTACGCGCGCTGACTTCCACCGAGACGGGATCCTTCAGCATGGTTTTCGCCATGGCGCGGATGGCGTCCGAGAAGGTGGCCGAGAACAGCAGGGTCTGGCGCTGCTTGGGCATGCTCATCAGAAGCAAGTCGAGCTCGCGCTCGAAGCCCAGGTCCAGCATGCGGTCCGCCTCGTCCAGCACCAAAGTCTGCACTTGCTCGAACTTGACGGCGCCCTGCGTCTGCAAATCCAGCAAGCGGCCCGGCGTAGCGACCAGTACGTCGAGGCCCTTGCGCAATTTACTGATCTGCGGCTCGATGGGCACGCCGCCATAGGCGACAAAGCTGCGCAGCGGCAAGTTGCCGCCATAGCTGCGGAAGCTGGCATACACTTGCTCGGCCAGTTCGCGCGTGGGGACAAGCACCAGCACGCGCACGCACTGGGGCGCCACCACGCCTTCCAGCGTCAGGCGCTGCAGCAGCGGCACGGCAAAGCCGGCCGTCTTGCCCGTGCCCGTCTGGGCGGCGGCCATCAGGTCGCGCCCGGCCAGCACGGCGGGAATCGCTTGCGCCTGCACTGGCGTGGGCTTGGCATAGCCGAGCTCGTCAAGTTTGCGGACCAGGGGATCGATCAGGCCGAGGGAGGAAAACGTCATGGGGAAAGCAATCTTGGCAAAGGAAAAGGTGGCGCGCACGGACCAGCCGTGCGCGCGATTGCCGAGATTATAGGCCAGCGGGCATGCGGGCCGGCGTTTTCAGCATGAAAACATCGCCATCAGAACTTCATTTCCAGGGTCGCGCGCGCCTGCGGCGAACTCGGTGAAATGCTGTTGCGCACGATCGTGCCGCTGGCGTCCGCATACGTGGTGGTGCTTTCGAAGTCTTGCGCCAGCAAGTTCGACACGGCCAGGCGCAATTGATTCTTAGCATCGAACTTCCACAGCGCATAAATGTCAAGGTCGCGCCGCGGCGACGTGTAGGCGCTCTGGCGTTCGGTGATGCGCACGGGGCCGCCATTGCGGAAATTGAAGCTGCCGCCCGTCGTCAACATGCCATCGGGCGTCTTGTAGTCGAGACCGAAGTTGCCGCTGACGGGCGTTTGCTGGTCGAGACGGTTGTCCGGCCCCGGCACCTGTTCCACCTGCGACCAGTTGCGGCTGACGCTGGCGCGCAGGTCGATGGCCGGCACGGGTGCGGCCAGCACGGCGCGCAGCGGGAACTTCGCTTCCAGTTCCAGTGTCTGCGTATTTGCGCGGCCATCGTTGACGGGCGTGGATACCCAGCGGTCATCGATGAACAGCAAGCCCTGGCGCGTGTAGCCGTCGATGCGGCGGGCCGAGGCACGCGCGCTGAGCAAGGCGCCTTCGGCCCAGTAGTGCTCGTACGAGGCATCGATACCCAGCGCCAGCTCCGGTTTCAGATAGGGATTGCCTTCGCGGTCAGGGTCCGTCTGGCTATTGTTGGTCGAGGTATTACGGCGCGGAATCAGGCTCGACGTGGGCTGCGCCTTGTAGGTACGCGTCAGGGCCAGGCGTACCTGGTCGCCCTTGGTATCAGGCAACTTCCACAGGGTTTGCAGCAGCGGGCTCCATACGCTCGTGCGCTGCTGCACTTCGTCATAAGTGTCGCCCGCGCTGCGCGTATCGATGCCTTCCCAGCGCACACCCGCATACATCGACCAGCGCGGCGTGATTTCCCAGTCATCCTGCACAAACAGGGCCAGGCGCTTGATCGTGGCGTCGAAACCTTCGTCGCTGTTGACGGGCGGAGGCGCGCCCAAGGTGCCCAGAGCCGCTTCGCGCTGACGGCGCGATTCCTCGCGCTCGGTGTACGCGCCATCCCAGCCCATCGACAGGGCGTGGCCGGGCAGCAAGGGCGTCGAATACTTGCCAGTCGAACTGACGCCGTTTTCCGTCGCCTTCACGCCCACCTTGCGCTCGAGCGCCAGGCCGCTGCCATCGATAAAGCCTTGCTGCAGGCTATCGGACGTATTGCGGGCGGCCGAGGCGCCCACTTTCAATTCCAGCCGGGCGCCGCCAGCCAACTTATGCATCCATGTCAGGTCGCTGCGGCCGAAGGCATTATGGTTGCTCGAGCTGCCCGTGTTGGTGTCGTAGTCTGGGCGCAAGCCCTGCTCCGTCTCGGCGCGGCTGAAATTGCGGTGGTTCGAGCGCCCGCCATTGAAAAAGAATTGCGCCGTCAGATTGTCGCCGTTGGCCAGCACCCAGTTCAGGCGCGGCGACAGATTGATGCCTTCCGGGCGGCCATCGCCCGTGCCATTCGTGCGGCGCTGCAGGTTTTGCCGGCCATCGGGCGCGTAGCCCAGTTCCAGTCCGGGATTGTCGTAATGGTAGTCATAGCGGAACAGCGAAGCGGCCAGCGAGTAGGAGAAATTTCCTTCGCGGTCGGACAGTTGCACGTTCACGCTGGGCGAAAAGCTCACGTCGCTACCCTGCACACCCAGCTTGAGCTCGCGCTGCGCCGTTTTCACGGCCTTTTTCAGCACCACGTTGATGGTGCCGGCGATCGACTGGGTGCTGTACTCGGCACTGGCCGCATGCAGGATTTCGATGCGCTCGATGACGTCGGGCGACAGGGTATCGAGCGAAAAACCGGCGGGCGCCCGTTCGCCATTGAGTAAAATCTGCGTGTAGCCGCTACCCAGGCCCCGCATGCGGATTTCGCCGCCCGAGCGCCCGGCCGCGCCAGACACGGTAATGCCGGGCAGGCGCTTGAGCACGTCGGTGACATTCGTGTCGCCATACTTGAGGATTTCCTCGCTGCCCACGACCATCTTGCTGGCCGTATCGTCGCGACGCGGATCATAGCCGCTGCCCTTGACTTCCACGGTTTGCATGGGCTTCTCGGCCTTCAGCGGCGCGGCGGCGGCGTCAGTGGGGGCGGGCGTTTCGGATTGCTGGGCCTGGGCATTCCAGGCAAACAGGACAGCGGAACAAATAACGGTTAGGCGAAGGCAACGGCGTGGCATCATGACCTGGCTAAAAAAGTTGGCTGAATAAAAATGGCTAAATGCTAAAAAACAGGCCGCCGTATTGTGCTGCAATTTTTTCCGACTGGCACAGTTTCCTGAAAATATTTCCTATAGCAAATTAAATTTGGCGGCAGACTGTGCTACGCACCCTTGCATACGGTACATATCATTGCGCGCCACATCGCCGCTATAATGCGTTTTCACCAATTCCCATCATCCCCGTCAAAGGCTTCCCATCGTGTCTGACCGTCTTGCCGTTTTGCCTCAATATCTGCTGCCCAAGGGAGCGTTGACCAATTTTGCCGGCCGGATCGCCGGTGCCAAGGGCGGCGCCATGACCACGCGGCTGATCCGCTGGTTCGTCGGCCGCTACAACGTCAACATGGATGAGGCGCTGGACCCGGACATCACGCACTACACGAGCTTCAACGACTTTTTCACGCGCGCGCTGCGCCCCGATGCCCGCCCGCTGGCCAAGGCCGACTATATCTGCCCCGTCGATGGCCGCATCAGTCAGTTCGGCACGATCGACAAGGACCAGATCTTCCAGGCCAAGGGCCACAACTTCAGCACCACGGCCCTGGTGGGCGGCGATGCCGCATTGGCGGCCCAGTTTGAACACGGCAGCTTCGCTAACCTGTACCTGAGCCCGCGCGACTACCACCGCATCCACATGCCGTGCGACGGCCGCTTGACGCGCATGATTTATGTTCCCGGTGAATTGTTCTCCGTCAACCCGACCACGGCGCGCGGCATTCCCGGCCTGTTCGCCCGCAACGAACGCGTCGTCTGCCTGTTCGACACGGCCAACGGTCCCTTCGTCATGACCCTGGTGGGCGCCACCATCGTCGGCAGCATGGCCACCGTCTGGCACGGCGTCGTCAACCCGCCCCGCACGGGCCAGGTGCGCGACTGGAGCTATGCCAACGACAATGTGGTGCTGAAACAGGGCGAAGAGCTGGGCCGCTTCCTGCTCGGTTCCACCGTCGTCATGCTGTTCCCGAAAGGCACCGTGGACTTCAACGGCACCTGGCAAGCGGCCGGTCCCGTGCAGCTGGGTGAAGTCATGGGCAACGTGCCCAAATAAATTATCTGGGTGCGCTCCTACACGGGCGCATCGGTTTTGTACATCTCCTCCATCAAGTCCAGGAACGCGCGCGTCTTGGCCGGCATCAAACGCCGGCCGGGAAACACGGCCCAGCCCGTGACCAGCGGGAAACTCCATTCGGGCAAGACCCGCACCAATTCCCCCGTCGCCACATACGCCTTGGCAAAGCGGTCCGTGCTGGCCGCGATGCCCACGCCCGTGCAGGCCATGCGCACCAGCAATTCCGGCGAGTTGGCCAGCAGGCGCACAGGTAAATCGCGCTCCCACGTCGTCTTGCCGCGCATCAAAGTCCAGTGTACGAGGCCATCCACGGCACGCGGCAAGCTGAGCAAATCGTGGCCATACAGGTCGTCGGGATGCTCGGGCAAGCCGTGCACGCTCGTGTATTGCGGTGAGGCATACAGGGACAAGCTGCTGAAGGCCACGCGCCGCGCCGCCAGGCTGGCATCGTCGGGCAAGTTGCCCATGCGAATGGCCAGGTCAAAATTTTCTTCCAGCAAATCCACGCGGCGCGCCGACAAGTCCAGTTCCAGCGAAATGGCCGGATAGCGGCGCACGAACTCGGCCAGCACCTCGCGCATCAGCGCGTCGCCGAAGTCGGCCGGCATGGAGATGCGCAGCAAGCCACTGGGGCCCGCCTGGCGGTGCTGGGCCAGCGCGCCGGCCGCCTCGGTTTCTTCCGCCACCTTGCGCGCATGCTCGAGCAGGCTGGCGCCAAACTCCGTCAGCGCCAGCTTGCGCGTGGTGCGCAGCAAGAGCCGTTCGCCCAATCTGGCTTCGAGCTGCGAGATGCGCCGCGACAGGGTTGACTTGGGCAAGTCCACACGCACGGCGGCGCGACTGAAACTGCCACATTCGACGACGCGCGCAAACAGCAGCAAATCTCCAGGATCGATATTCATCGCTTACCTTTACACTCGATTGTTCCATCAGTGGATTAATGTTATCCATTTTAACGCCTTCCGCATCAATTTTGGAATTGCTATAGTTCATCCATCGCAAGACACCTCACACGGAGAAACAAGATGAACATCCTGCAAATCAATTCCAGCGCCCGTAGCACCGGTTCCGCCTCGACCCGTTTGGCTGACGCCATCGTTGCCCGCGTACAAGCCGCCAACCCTGGCGCCACCCTGGCGCGCCGCGACTTGGCCGCTGCACCGCACCCCGTGCTCGACGAGCCGACCTTGCAAGCGCTGTTCACCCCGGCCGACAAACGCACGCCGGAGCAGGCAGCCCGCATCGCCCTGGACGACGCGCTGATTGCGCAAGTGCAAGCGGCTGACGTCATCGTCATCGGTGCACCGATGTACAACTTCGGCATCACCGTGCAACTGAAAAGCTGGTTCGACGCGATTGCCCGCGCCAACGTCACCTTCAAGTACACGGAAAACGGCCCTGTTGGCCTGCTGACCGGCAAGAAAGTCTATGTGGGCCTGTCCCGCGGCGGCTTGCACCGCGATAGCACCAACGATAGCCAGGTGCCATACCTGAACACCATGTTCGGTTTCCTGGGCCTGACCCACGTGCAATATGTGTATTCGGAAGGCATGGGCATGGGCCCGGAAGCCGTCGCCAAGGCGCAGGCGCAAGCGGACGCCGAGATCAACGCGATCCTGGTGTAATCCCCAGCAGTGAAAGGGACGGCGCACTGGCGCCGTCCCGGCCTAGAGGAGAGAGCAATGAGCGATACCACCACCGTCACGCAAGCACGCGCCGTCGAGCGCGTGATCGCCGGCCAGGCCGTCATGGATGGCGCCGGCGTGAAGATCAACCGCGTGCTGACGCAGCAGTTACAGCGCCGCCTCGACCCGTTCTTGATGCTCGACAACTTTGCCAGCGATAAGCCGAACGACTATATCGCCGGCTTCCCCGAGCATCCGCACCGCGGTTTCGAAACGGTCTCGTACATGATTACGGGGCGCATGCGCCACAAGGACAGCGCGGGCCACGAAGGCTTGCTGACTTCGGGCGGGGTGCAATGGATGACGGCCGGCAGCGGCGTGATCCACTCGGAAATGCCGGAACAGGAAGAAGGCGTGATGGAAGGCTTTCAGCTGTGGCTGAACCTGCCAGCGCGCGACAAGATGCGCACGCCGTGGTACCGCGATTTCACCAGTAGCGAAATCCCCCGCTACACGACGGACGCAGGCGTGGCCGTGCAAGTGATCGCCGGCGAGAGCCATGGCGTGGCGGGCGCCGTGCAGCGCGAACTGACGGAACCGCTATACCTGGACATCGACTTGCCGGCCGGCAGCAGCTTCGAGCAGCCATTGCCGGCAGGCCATAACGCCTTCCTGTACACCTTCCGCGGCGAAGTGCAGGTCGATGGCAAGGCCGTGCCTGCCCTGCGCATGGCGATCTTCGCCAACACGCCGGGCAGCGACGGCGTGCGCATCGAGGCGCCGCAAGGCGGTCGCGTGATCCTGGTGGCCGGCCAGCCCTTGAACGAGCCCATCGCGCAATACGGCCCGTTTGTCATGAATACCCAGGCGGAAGTGTTCCAGGCCGTGCAGGATTTCCGCGAAGGCAAGTTTGGCGAGACGGCCGTGCAGTAAAGTTGTCTGCCCCATCAACAACCTGCAGTGCCTCCGGGCCTGCAGGTTTTTTTACGTGCCGACTATTTTGTTGCTTTTCAATTACACTGACGCCAACCTCATTCCACAAAGCATTCCATGCAGCCGATGCACACCGAACACGACGCCACCCATTTGCACGCCCACCTGAAGGGCGACGCCAAGCACACCCATTCGTTCGAAGGGCGTAGCCAGAGCATCCTCGCGTGGGCGCTGGGGCTGACCCTGTCGTTTGCCGGCATCGAGGTGGCGGCCGGCTTCCTGTCCAATTCGCTGGCCCTGATTTCCGACGCAGGCCACATGGTCACGGATGCGGCCGCGCTGGGCCTGGCCCTGCTGGCGCAACTCATCGCGCGCCGCCCGCCCTCGCCGCGCCACTCGTTCGGCTTTGGCCGCGCCGAGGCGCTGGCCGCCTTCGTCAATGGCCTGGCCATGCTGTGCGTGGTGGGCTGGATCTGCTATGAAGCCGTGCTGCGCTTTTCCGCCCCGCAACCGGTCAAGGGGGGCATGGTCTTCATCGTCGCCTTCATCGGCCTGGCGATCAACGTGGTGGTGGCGTGGGTCTTGTCGAAAGACAAGCAAAGCGTGAACACGCGCGCCGCCCTCGTGCATGTGATGGGCGATTTGCTCGGTTCGGTCGCCGCCATCATCGCCGGCGCCGTGATTTACTTTACGGGCTGGATGCAGATCGACCCGCTGCTGTCCGTGCTGGTGTCCCTGCTGATCCTGAAATCCACGTTTGGCGTACTGCGCGAGTCGTACCACTTCCTGATGGAAGGCGTGCCCATGCACATCGATTACATCCAGGTGGGCGCTGACGTGGAACAAGTGGACGGCGTGATTGCCGTGCACGATTTGCATGTCTGGGACATGTCGCCGGGCCAGCCGGCCCTGATCGGCCACGTGGAGATCGAACACCTCGACCATTGGCCCAAGGTATTGCGCGCGATCAAGAAGATGCTGTTGGCCAAGCATGGCATCGATCACATCACCTTGCAGCCGGAGACAGCGGCGATGGCGGGATTGCACGCGGGTGACAAGACGCACTGACAGTGATGCGGGAAGTCCAGGCAAGACTCCCACCCTAAATCAGCTTCTTCTGGCCTCCAATACGCCACTCACGTCCTTGATCACATTCAAGGCCTTCAATAACTGCGCCGTCGAACTGATCTCGGCCGTAAACGTCATACGGGCCTGGCCCTTGGCGCTTTGGGTATTGACGCCGATGACGTTGATCTTTTCGCGCGAAAATATTTCGGAGATGTCGCGCAGCAAGCCCTGGCGGTCGCCTGCCAGAATGAAAATGTCGACCGGGTACACCGTGTCGTGGCCGCCCGTGCTGCCCCACTCCGTAAAGATCACCCGTTCGGGCGACTTGGCGCGCATTTCTTCGAAATTCTTGCAGGTGGCGCGGTGAATCGACACGCCCTTGCCACGAGTGACGAAGCCGACGATGCTGTCCGGCGGTGCCGGCTTGCAGCACTTGGCCAGCACCGTCATCAAGCCTTCCGTGCCCACCACCAGCACGCCGGACTTGGCGCCCTGCTCCACGCTGGACGCGCGGCTCTTGCCGACCAGCACGGCGTCTTCCGGCACCACCACTTCGCCATTGTCGTGCAGCGCCTGCTCCACGTGGCGCAGGCTGAATTCATCCTTGCCGACAGACAGGAATAGTTCATCAACCTTGGCAAAGCCCAGCTTTTGCGCCAGCGATTCAAGATTGACGGCCGTCTTGCCTTCGCGCTGCAGGGATTTCTCCACCAGCGCGCGGCCGTGGGCCAGGGTTTCCTGCATGTCAATGGCATGGAACCAGGCGCGAATTTTGGAACGCGTGCGCGTGCTGACGGCGTAGCCGGCGCCCAGCCAGTCGCGCGACGGCCCGGCCGTGCCCGGCGCGCCCTTGGCCGTGATGATTTCACAGGTCTGGCCGTTTTTCAGCTGGGTATTCAAGGGCACCATGATGCCGTCGACCTTGGCGCCGCGGCAGCGGTGGCCCACGTCCGTGTGCAGGTGATAGGCAAAATCGACGGGCGTGGCGCCGACGGGCAATTCCAGCACGCGCGCCTGCGGCGTCATGACGAAGATGCGGTCGTCCAGGGTGGCCGACTTGAGCTTTTCCACCCATTCGCGCTGGATTTCTTCCTGGCCCACGACGGCGTCGGCGACCTCGGTTTTCCACGCCAGCAGCTGGCGCAGCCAGGCGATCTTTTCGTCGTATTTCTGGCCGGCAAAGTTCGAGCCACCCTCTTCCTTGTAGCGCCAGTGCGCGGCCACGCCGTATTCGGCAAAGCTGTGCATTTCATTGGTGCGGATTTGCACTTCCAGCGGGCGGCCGTCCTCGGCCATCACCACCGTGTGCAGCGACTGATAACCATTGGGTTTCGGGCGCGAAATATAATCGTCGAATTCTTTCGGGATGGGGGTCCAGATATTGTGCACCACGCCCAGCACCGTGTAGCAAATTTTCACGTCGGCAACGATGACGCGGAAGGCGCGCACGTCGTACAGGGCCGTGAAATCGAGCTCCTTGCCGCGCATCTTGTTCCAGATGCTGTAAATGTGTTTCGGGCGGCCAAATACTTCCGCCTGGATGCCGGCCGAAGCCAGTTCCGTCTGCAGGCGCAAAATCGCCGAGGAAACAAAGCCCTCGCGCATCATGCGCTTTTCTTCCAGCATCTTGGCGATGCGTTTATACGCTTCCGGTTCGATGAAGCGGAAGGACAAATCTTCCAGTTCCCACTTCAGTTGCCAGATGCCGAGGCGGTTGGCCAGCGGCGCGTACAGGTCCAGCGTTTCCTTGCCATATTCGCGCGTCATTTCATTGAACAGCTTCAATTCGGCGAAATAGCGCAAGGTCGTCACGCAGGCGGCCAGGCGCACCAGCACGACGCGCATGTCGGAGGCCATCGCCAGCAGCATCTTGCGCAAGGTTTCCACCTGGGCCACGGCTTGCTGCGCCGCATTCTTGCCGCGACCGCCAGCGCTGCCGTGTTGTGCCTGGGTCAGCGCGCGCAGGCGGATCAGCTGGCGCACACCTGTCGCCAGGTCGCACACCTGCTTGCCGAAGCGCGGCTCGATATCGGCTGCCGTATCCGGGTCCAGCAAGGTCAGCTCGAACATCAGGCCGGCAATGCGCGTTTCCGCATCGCTGCGCAGGAAAGCCAGGGTGGTGGCCACGCCGATGGCGAAGTCCAGCGCAGCACGGCCGGCAAAGGTCTGCTTGTCGCCATACGCTTCGGTGGCATACGCGAGCGCGTCCAGCACGCGCGCGCTGTCCGGCGCACTCAAGCCCTCTACCAGTTGTTCCGATGTGACGCTATTCGGGGCCGAGATGGAAACCATGTAATGCCTTATATACTTAAAAACTAAATAACTGAATAACCTAGCGCTCTGCAGCGATGATGACGATTTCAACCAGGCATGCCGGATTGGCCAGCTTCGCCTCCACGGTGGCGCGCGGCGGCGTGTGGCCGGACGCGACCCAGTCATCCCATACTTCATTCATGCCGGGAAAGTCTTTCATGTCGGCGATGTAAATCTGGCACGACAGGATGCAGGTCTTGTCGCTGCCCGCTTCCATCAGCAGGCGGTCGACGTGAGCGAGCACTTCGCGCGTCTGGCCGACGATGTCTTGCGTCGTGTCTTCGGCAATCTGGCCAGCCAGGTAGATGGTGTTGTTGTGTATCGCCACTTCGGAGAGGCGTTTGCCTACGTGCAGTCGTGTAATTTCCATGCTTCTTCTTTCGGTTGTTTCAAAATCTGTACAGCGTTATTACTTACTACCACTTACTTGCCCAGCAGAAATTTGCGCGCGATGGCGATCTGGTCGTCGTGCACGAAGGTGGGCGCATGGCCCACACCTGCGATTTCCACCAGCTGCGCCTTCGGCCCGCGGCCAAGCATACTTTGCGCCGTCGCGTGCGACAGCAGGTCGGACTCCGACCCGCGCACCAGCAAGGTGGGGCAGCGCACGGCATCATACGCGGCCCACAGCATGGCTTCGTCGCTGGCCGCCGATTCCGGCGTAGCCGAGCGGAACGGCATGGCCAGTCCCATATCATAGTGGCGGCGCCAATGGCCATCCTTATCCTGGCGCAACACATCGACTGCCAGTTTATGCCATTCCTCGTCCGTATGCGGGCCGAAGCTGGCGGACACGTCGCGCACAAATTTGGCGCCCTGCTCGAACGTCTCGAAACGCAAGTCCTGGCCGATGTAGTCGCCGATGCGCTGCAAGGCTTCGGGCGCCAGGGTCGGGCCGATATCGTTCAAGACCAGCTTGCTGATCGGGCTGTTCGGCAAGGAAGCCAGGCCCAGGCCGATCAAGCCGCCCATCGACGTGCCGAACCAGTCCACCGTCTGGCGATCGCCATAGTCCAGCACGCGCGCCAGCAAAGTCACCATGTCGCTCACATATTGCGGTATGCGGTAGAACTGCGGATTGGCCAGCCAGCCCGAGCGCCCGCGCCCCACAACGTCGGGGCAGATGACGCGGTAATCGCTGGCCATGGCGCGCGCCAGGTTGTCGAAGTCGTCCGCCACGCGCGTCACGCCATGGGCGCAGACGAGCACGTTCGGATTGTCGGGCGCGCCCCACTCCTTGTACGACATGGTATGCAAGCCTGCGGGGGAGATGCATTGCACTGACTTGATGCTGGCTTCGATCATGCGATTTCCTTATTTAATATAAAAAGAGCACCGCTTCCTGCCTGTCATGGGGTGTCCCGCGCGCGACGCTACGGCAGTGTAGCGCAGCGCGGGCAATGCTCCAAGCGCGCGCCTGAAATGCTGCGCCGCAGCACGCCAGTCATGGCGCAATACCCGATATAGCGAAAATGCATATCTGCGGTTATCCACAATTGAGCCGGCCTGGCAATGCGCGGATGATCGCAGCATCAACCCGCAAGAGGAGACCACTCGTGAAAAAACCATTCTATAAAATCCTGTATGTACAGGTGCTGTTCGCCATCGTGGCAGGCGTGCTGCTGGGGGTGTTTTATCCCTCAAACGCCGTCGACATGAAACCGCTGGGCGACGGCTTTATCAAACTGATCAAGATGATCATCGCCCCGGTGATCTTCTGTACCGTGGTCTCCGGCATTGCCGGCATGCAGGATGTCAAGAAAATCGGCAGAGTGGGCGGCAAGGCACTGCTGTACTTTGAAGTGGTTTCCACCTTCGCGCTGGCCATCGGTCTGGTCGTTGCCAACCTGCTCAAACCGGGCGCCGGCTTCAACGCCGACCCAGCCCACCTCGACGCCAAGTCGATCGCGCAATACACGCATGCCGAAGGCTTGACGACGGTCGATTTCCTGATGAACATCATCCCGAAGACTTTCGTTGACGCCTTCGCCAAGGGCGACATCCTGCAAGTGCTGCTGATCGCCATCCTGTTCGGCTTTTCGCTGTCCCTGCTGGGTGAGCGCGGCCGTCCGGTCACCAAGCTGATCGACGAGCTGTCGCATGCCATCTTTGGCATGGTCAACATCATCATGAAAGTCGCTCCCATCGGCGCGTTCGGCGCGATGGCCTTTACCATCGGCAAATACGGCCTGGCTTCGCTGATTCCGCTGGCTAAACTGATGGGTTCGTTCTACCTGACCTGCTTCCTGTTCGTCTTCGTCGTGCTGGGCCTGATCGCCAAGTACACCGGCTTCTCGATCGGCCGCTTCTTGCTGTACATTAAGGAAGAACTGCTGATCGTGCTGGGCACGAGCTCGTCGGAATCAGCCCTGCCAGCACTGATGAAGAAACTCGAGCGCCTGGGCTGCTCGAAACCGGTGGTCGGCCTGGTCGTGCCTACCGGCTACTCGTTCAACCTGGACGGCACCAACATCTACATGACCATGGCCGCCCTGTTTGTGGCGCAAGCCACCAACACGGAACTGACCATCTGGCAGGAGCTGACCATCCTCGGCGTGGCGATGCTGACCTCGAAAGGCGCCTCCGGCATCACCGGTGCCGGCTTCATCACCCTGGCCGCCACCCTGGCCGTCGTGCCGACGATTCCCGTGGCCGGCATGGCGCTGATCCTGGGCATCGACCGCTTCATGAGCGAGTGCCGCGCGCTGACCAACTTCGTCGGCAACGGCGTTGCCACCATCGTCGTGTCGAAATGGGAAAAAGAACTGGACATGGACAAGCTGCACAGCGAGCTGGCTCACCCTACCCACCCTGCCGACGACGCTTATGTGGCACCGGCCGTGAATATCGTGAAATAAGCGCAATGCACTGAGTAGTACCCTGCAAGGCCCCGCGGAGCGATCCGCGGGGCTTTTTTCATGCGCGCACACTTTATTCCATCATCAACAATCAGTAAATCATGCATCAACATTTACCAGGATGATCAATAAATCAAAAACCTTTATAGTGCTGTCACCTGTTCGCCGCCAGGCTCCCGCATAATGACATAGCGTTAGTGCAAGCCTGACACCGAAGCATCCACACTTTGAATGGAGTACCTCATGTCCCTCTCGCCCGCCTTCTACGCCACCTGGAGCCCACGCCTGCTGGGTGTGCTGCGCATCATCCTCGGCTTTCTTTTCATGCAACATGGTACGGCCAAGCTGTTCGGCGCGCCGCATGTGGCCATGTTCGACGGCCTGCAACTGTTGTCCGTGATGGGCGCGGCCGGAGTCATCGAGCTGGTGGGCGGCACCCTGCTGCTGGTCGGCCTGTTCACGCGCCCCGTCGCCTTCATCCTGTCGGGCCAGATGGCGGCCGCCTACTTCATGGCGCATGCACCTGCCGGCTTTTTGCCGATCCTGAACGGCGGCGAAATGGCCGTGATGTACTGCTTCACCTTCCTGTATTTTGCCGCTGCGGGCGCCGGCGCCTACAGCCTCGACGGCTTGCGCAGCAAGGCTGCCGCATAAAAAAGGCGGACATCGCTGTCCGCCTTTCTCAATACAACGATCCGCTAATATTCCGCTTACACGGCCGAAACGTCCAGCTCAGCGCCCGTGGCCGCCTGCACTTGCTCCTTAGTCACGCCCGGCGCCAGTTCCACCAGCTTCAGGCCGTTTTCCGTCACATCGATGACGCCCAGGTCGCTGATGATGACGTCGACCACGCCCACGCCCGTCAGCGGCAAATCGCATTGTTTCAGCAGCTTGTGCGAGGTCGTGCCATCCTTGGCCGTGGCCACGTGTTCCATCAACACCACCACACGCTTGACGCCGGCGACCAGGTCCATGGCGCCGCCCATGCCCTTGACCATCTTGCCTGGAATCATCCAGTTCGCCAAGTCGCCCTTTTCCGACACTTGCATCGCGCCCAGGATGGCCAGGTTGATCTTGCCGCCACGAATCATGCCAAACGAGTCAGCCGAGCTGAAGTAGGCGGCACCGGGCAAGGCCGTCACCGTCTGCTTGCCGGCGTTGATCAGGTCGGCGTCGACTTCATCGTCCGTGGGAAACGGGCCGATGCCCAGCAAACCGTTTTCCGACTGCAAGAATACTTCCATATTCTCCGGCACATAATTGGCCACCAGGGTCGGCAAGCCGATGCCCAGGTTCACATAAAAGCCATCCTGCAATTCCTTTGCCGCACGCGCGGCCATTTCATCTCTAGTCCAAGCCATGATGTTCTCCGTATTCTTTTTTATGCTTCAGTGCGCACGGTGCGCTGCTCGATGCGTTTTTCCGGGTTCGCGTTGACCACGATGCGGTGCACGAAGATGCTCGGCGTATGCACCTGGTCCGGGTCGATCTCGCCCACTTCGACCAGTTTTTCCACCTCGACGATGGTGATCTTGCCGGCCATGGCCACGTTCGGGTTGAAATTGCGCGCCGTCTTGCGGTAAACCAAATTGCCCGCGCGGTCGGCCATGTAGGCTTTCACCAGCGACACATCGGCCACCAGGCTGCGTTCCATCACGTATTGTTCGCCGTCGAATTCGCGGATTTCCTTGCCGTCGGCAACGATGGTGCCCACGCCCGTCTTGGTGAAGAAGGCGGGAATGCCGGCGCCGCCCGCGCGCAGCTTTTCAGCCAGGGTGCCTTGCGGCGTGAATTCCAGTTCCAGTTCGCCGGCCAGGTACTGGCGCGCGAATTCCTTGTTTTCGCCCACATAGGAGGCGATCATTTTCTTGATCTGGCGGGTGGTCAGCAACTGGCCCAGGCCGAAGCCGTCCACGCCGGCGTTGTTGGAAATGGCCGTCAGACCCGTCACGCCCGAATCGCGCAAGGCTTTGATCAGTGCTTCGGGAATGCCGCACAGGCCAAAGCCGCCGACGGCGATGGTCTGGCCATCTTGGACGATACCGGCCAGCGCCGAGGCGGCGTCAGGATAAACTTTATTCATGGGTGTCCCTCTATCTTTTGTTAAGCTTTGGTCTTGAGTCCATGACTCAGGCAGCGACTCAGCATAAAATACGCGAGTGGAAAGTACAATACCGTAGAACTACCGGCGCCGTGCCAGCAATCCCACTGTGAGAGTGATACGTATCAGATGAACGCCGCGTCAGCCATCGATTATGAAAGCATCTTCCTGCACGCGCCCGTGGGCATGTGCATCTCGGAAAACCGCATCATGCGCAGTTGCAATGAAGCACTGGCGGCCATGTTCGGCTATGCACGCGTCCAGATGGACGATCAATCGTTCGAAGTACTCTACCCCACGCACGACGAATTCCTGCGCACGGGTGACCGCATCATCCCCATCATGAACGCCAAGGGCCGCTATTCGGACGAGCGCATCATGCGCCGCAGTAATGGTGAATTGTTCTGGTGCCACGTCACGGGCCACGCCATGCTGCCCGCGCAGCCGCTGGGGCCTGGTATCTGGACGTTCGAGGATGTCAGCGAGAAACGTCCCGTGACGGCGGAACTGACCCCGCGCGAGCGCGAAATCGCCGCCCTGCTGGTGGAAGGCAAGACCAGCAAGGTCATCGCCCGCCAGATCGACCTCAGCCCCCGCACGGTGGAAATGCACCGCGCCAAGCTGATGCGCAAATTCGCTGCATCGACCTCGTCGGAGCTGGTGCACAAGCTGGTGGGGCTGCAGCTGCAGCGCTAAGGTTGCAGCCAAGGTGACTATCGTTTAACGCCAAGTAAAACCGTCGCGAGCGGCAGCGATTTGTGGCCGAGAAGCGCGACGCGCAGCAGGTTTTATGGCGTTAAAACGTGCTCATGCCGCCATCGGCAGAGATAATCGCGCCATTGATGAAATGCGAATCCTCGCCCGCCAGCAGCAGCAGCAGGCCGTCGAGGTCTTCCGGCTTGCCCGGGCGCTTGTTCGGCAGCATTTCGATCAGCTTCTTGCCCTGCTCGGTGGCGAAATAATCTTCGTTGATCTCGGTGGAAATATAGCCGGGGCAGATGGCGTTGGTGTTGATGCCATACTTGCCCCACTCCACGGCCATGGCGCGCGTCATGTGCACCATGCCCGCCTTGCTCATGCAATACACGCCGATCTGCGGCAACACCTGCAAGCCCGCCATCGAGGCGATATTGATGATGCGGTGCTGTTTCTTCGGGTCGCCCTTGGCGCGCGCGATCATGCGCTTGGCCGTCTGCTGGGCCACGAAGAATGAGCCACGCAGGTTGGTATCCATCACGAACGAGTAATCCTCGGGCGTGACGTCGACCAGGCGTTGCGTGGTGGAGACACCGGAATTGTTGACGAGGATATCGATAGGGCCCGCTTCTGTTTCCGCATGCGCGATGGCCGACTTGATGCTGGCGAAGTCGGTCACGTCGAGCGACACCACGTGCGCGGCGCCGCCATCGGCTTCGATTTCGGCACGCAACTCCTTCAGGCGTTCGGTGCGGCGCGAGGCCAGCACGACCTGCGCGCCCGCCTGGGCCAGCACTTTCGCAAAGCGCGCGCCGAGGCCGCTCGATGCGCCGGTAATCAGGGCAATCTTGCCCTCGAAATTGACTTCTATGCCCACGAGCTACTCCTGTTTTGTTTTAGACAACACTTTACGCCGTGCCACTGGCACAGGGGCAAAATACCCTGCGTCACACTTGCGCAAAGGTAAACGCCATCATTACACAAAATGGCTGGATTTAGATTGCGGCGTGGGGCAATGTCACGCAAAATGGCGCCAAAGTTGCAATCCTCGCCAAAAACAAGCACACTCGTGCTTAAATTTATTCGAAGATTCCTCACCCACCCATTTAGTGACTAACAATCGAGACCATGACACAGCCTAATAACTTAGTTGAACAGTACGGACCGCGCGACACCATGGAGTATGACGTGGTGATCGTTGGCGGTGGCCCCGCAGGCTTGGCGGCGGCAATCCGCCTGAAGCAGCTGGCCGCTGAAAAGAGCCAGGAAGTGTCCGTCTGCGTGCTGGAAAAAGGCGGCGAACTGGGCGCGCATATCCTGTCCGGCGCCATCATGGACCCGAAAGCGCTAACCGAACTTATTCCGAATTGGAAAGAACTGGGCGCGCCCCTGAACACGGCAGTGACGGAAGACCGCATTCTGTTCCTGACGGAAACCAAAGCCTACAAGACACCGAACTTCGCCGTGCCGGCCTGCTTTGAAAACCACGGCAACTATATTGTCTCGCTGGGCAATGTGGTACGCTGGATGGGCCAGCAGGCGGAAAACCTGGGCGTGGAAATCTTCCCGGGCTTCCCTGCCGCGGAAATCCTCTACAACGACGATGGCTCCGTGAAAGGCGTGGCAACCGGCAATATGGGTGTCAAGCGCGACGGCGAACCGGGTCCCGACTTCCAGCTGGGCATGGAATTGCACGCCAAGTACACCTTGTTCGCCGAAGGCGCGCGCGGCCACCTGGGCAAGCAATTGATGGCCAAGTATGACTTGAACGCCGGCAAAGACCCTCAATCGTACGGCATCGGCATCAAGGAATTGTGGGAAATCGACCCGGCACAGCACAAGCCGGGCCTGGTGATCCACTCGACCGGCTGGCCGCTGGACGCGAAGACCTATGGCGGCTCCTTCCTGTATCACCTGGAAAACAATCAGGTCATGGTCGGTTATGTGGTCGGCCTCAATTACGAGAATCCCTACTTGTCGCCGTACGAGGAATTCCAGCGTTATAAAACGCATCCGGAAATCCGCAAGTTCTTCGAAGGCGGCAAGCGCATTTCGTACGGCGCGCGCGCGATCACGGCTGGCGGCCTGCAATCGCTGCCAAAGCTCGTGTTCGCCGGCGGCGCGCTGATCGGCTGCGATGCGGGCTTTTTGAACATGAGCCGCATCAAGGGCAGCCACGCAGCCATCAAGAGCGGCATGCTGGCGGCGGACGCGGCCTTCGGCGCGCTGGGCGAACAGCGCCAGCACGACGAACTGTCCAGCTACCCTGTTGCTTTTGAACAATCCTGGCTGCATGAAGAGCTGCACGTGGCGCGCAACGTCAAGCCTTGGCTGTCGAAAGGCCTGTACCTGGGCAGCCTGATGACGGGCATCGACCAGATCCTCTTCCGCGGCAAGGCGCCCTGGACCCTGCACCACACGCATGGCGACCACGAATGTCTGAAGCCGGCGGCCCAGTCGAAAAAGATCGTGTATCCGAAACCCGATGGCAAGCTGACCTTCGACAAGATGTCGTCCGTCTTCATTTCCAACACGAATCACGCGGAAGACCAGCCCATCCATCTGACCTTGAAAAACGCCAGCGTGCCCGTCGACGTCAACCTGGCCACGTATGCGGGTCCGGAGGCACGTTACTGTCCCGCCGGCGTGTACGAGTTCGTGAAAAACGACGACGGCGCCGAGCGCCTGCAGATCAATGCGCAAAACTGCGTGCACTGCAAGACCTGCGACATCAAGGACCCGACGCAAAATATCGTGTGGGTGACGCCGGAAGGTGGGGGCGGACCGAATTATCCGAATATGTAAGCTTGTAGTTTGGCGTGCCTTGCCATTAAGTCAACGGCAAGGCATGCGCCTTCAGCAACGACTGCCGTGACCTTACAGATACTTGTCGCCGGCCAGGCGGCTGCGTATCGTTTTTGCCGGCACGCCATAACTGACGCACAGATCGGCCACGGGCCGCGTCACCACGGCACCGGCGCCTACCACGCAATGACTGCCGATGCGCATGCGCTGCAGCAACAAGGCGCCCATGCCCAGGGCGCTGCACGTGCCAATGAAACTGCTGCCGCCTGTCGCAGCAGCAGGCGCCAGGCTGGAAAATGCCTCCATTACAGAATCATGGTCCAGCGAGGCGCGCGTATTGACGATACAGCCCTGCCCGACGTCGCAGCCGGGATTGATTACCGCCCCCGCCATTACCACGCAGCCAGCACCGATGCGCACGGCCCTGGCGACGCTTGCCTGCGGATGCACGGCGCTGACAAATGGCAGTTCGGGGCACAAGGCCGCCACGCGAGCCGTCACGCCGGCCCGTACAAAGTTGTCTCCAATGGCCACCAGCACCCCCGCCACAGCGAGCTTTTCCACCAGCACCGGCAAATCAGGCTCGGCGCCAAGGACGCGATAGCCCGAGGTTTCCTCACCGACCGTGCGAAACGCATCGATCAAGCCGGCAATGCGAAAGAGCCCCTGTCGTTCGACCACGTCAATCACGACCTTTGCGTGGCCCGACGAGCCAATAATTAAAATATTGTGCATATCTCAGTTGAAAAGTGAACGATATCGGGCAGCGGCTATCCTCCAGGGTAGCCTCGAATCCCGGGCATCATACCAGTAGTCCGGCGCAAGGCATCCCGCCCATCCGGCGCCCAGCATCTTAAAACAGCCACTTTCCCCCACGCTTTGACCAGCCAGCAACACCAAGTTTGCATTGCGACAGCATTCCTGAATAAATTCCACCTGGAAAGTTTCTCAGAGGCACTTCCACCAGTTACAATTCCCTTTACTAAATATTTTAACTGCCGCCCGCCCATGAACGCAAACGCCCTTCCCGCAGTGCCCCTCGACGCCGAACTACAGCAGGCAATCATCGAACACCAGGCTGGCCGCTACGCCGAGGCGGAGGAGCTTTACCTGGCGATTTTGCAGGCGCAGCCGTATCACGCCATTGCCAACCACAATATGGGCTTGCTGGCGGGACAGGTCGGGCAATACCAGGCCGGCTTGCCGTATCTGCACAAGGCGCTGTCGGTCAACCCCGACGAAGGCCAGTTCTGGCTATCGTATGCGGATGGCTTGCTCAAGGCGGGCGAACGCGAACAGGCGCTGGAGATCGTCACGGCGGCCATCGCGCGCGGCCTCGATAACGAACAGTCGCAGGGCTTGCGCAGCCGCATCGAAACGGCGATTGCAAGCACGCCGACAGCGCAGGAAACGCAGCACGTCATTGCGCTGTATCAAGCCGGCCACCATGCCGAACTGGAAGTGACCAGCTACGCCCTGACGCAGCGCTATCCCGACTCGGACTTTGCCTGGAGCGTGCTGGGCACCGCCCTGCAATTACAGGGCAAGGATGCTTTCGAGGCCCTGCAAAAAACCGCGCAATTGGCGCCCAACGATGCCGAAGCGCATGGCAATCTGGGCACAGCATGGCAGGAACGAGGCATGTACGCGCAAGCGATCAACAGTTATACCCGGGCGCTGGAACTGAATCCGGACTTTGTCGAGGCGCACGGCAACCTGGCGGCGGCGCTGCAGGCGCAAGGCAAGCTGGAGCAGGCCGAGCAGGCGTACCGGCAAGCGCTGGCGTTGCGCCCCGATTACGCCAAGGGACATTTCAATCTCGGCAATACTCTGCAAACGATGCAGCGCAGCGCCGAAGCCGTCGCTTGCTATCAACGCGCGCTGGCCCTGCTGCCAGGCGACGCCGAAATCTATCTGAACCTGGGCAACGCCCAGCAAAACCTGCAGCAATGGCAAGCGGCCATTGTCAGCTATCGGGCCGTGCTGCAATTGGCGCCCCACACGACGGGGGCGCATGCCAATCTGGCCGCCGCGCTGCATGAAGCTAAAGACTACGCGGGCGCCGTGGCCAGCTACCGGCACGCCATCGAATTGCATCCCGACGACGCCAAGTTGCACAACAACTTGGGTCGCGCCCTCCAGTCGCTGGAGCAGCCTGAGCAAGCCATCGCCGCGTACGAACAGGCGATCGCGCTCGATGGCAGCTTCGCACAGGCGCTGAGCAATATGGGATTGCTTCAATGCAAACAAAAGAATTACACGGCGGCCGTCGAGTACTGCGCCAGAGTACTGCGCCTGCAGCCGGACGATGCGCAAGCCTGCGGCCAGCTCGCCATCGCCTACGGCGCGGCCGAAGACCGCGACAATGCACTGAAATACTTCCAGCAAGCCATCGATCTGGCCCCAGCCAGCGCCGCGAACCACAGGCAGCTGGCCGATTACTACAGCACCATCAAGCGCTATCCCCTTGCGGTGGAGGCATACCGCCGTACCCTGGAACTCGATTCCGGCGATAGCGAAACGCATAACCACCTGGGCGTCGCCCTGCAAGAGCTGGAGCAATACGACGCCGCTGCCGCCGCCTATGAGCGCGCGCTCGAACTGGAACCGAAAAACACTTCGGCGCTGTGTAATTTGGGCTCGACGCGGCAGGCACAGAATCAATTGGAACACGCCAAGCACACGTATTTGGCCGCGCTCGATATCGACCCCGCATTCGAGCGCGCGCACTTCGCACTTGGCAATTGCTACGTGCTGATGAACGAACCCCTTCTGGCGCTGGAGTGCTACCACAAGACACTGGAAATCAATCCCGACTATCGTGATGCCTACGTCAACATCAGCGCCACTTTCAGCAATATCGGCAGGATAGAAGAAGCCATTGCAACCTGCCGCAAGGGTCTGGCCGTCTGCCCGCTGTGGGAAACCCTGTTCAGCAACTACCTGTTCCTGTTATCGCATAGCACCGAGATCGATCCCCAGGCACTCTTTGCGGAGCATCAGCGCTTCAGCGACACCTTTGAAACGCACATCGCCAAGGGACACGCGAGTCACGGCAATATCCGCGACCCGCTGCGCACGCTGAAAGTCGGCTTCGTGTCAGGTGACCTGCACAACCATCCAGTCCCGCATTTCCTCATTCCAATACTAGAAAATATCGCCGATGATGCCCGGTTGTCACTGTATGCTTATCACAACAATCCGCATAACGACGATATCACGAAACGCCTGCGGGAAGTCATTCCCCACTGGCGCCAGGTCGAGCACCTGTCCGATCCGGACCTGGGCCAGCTGATCCGCGACGATGGCATCGACATCCTGATCGATTTGTCCGGCCACACGGGCAAGAACCGGCTGCTCATGTTTGCCGCTAAGCCCGCCCCTATCCAGGCCAGCTGGATCGGCTACCCGCTCACAACGGGACTGCAATCGATCGATTACTATCTGAGCGATCAGTTCTTCACGCCACCGGACGAATTGGGCGACCAATTCTCCGAGAAACTGTTGCTGCTCCCCGCCTGCGTGCCATTCCTGCCGTCCAAGGTTGCTCCCAGCATTCAGCCCGCGCCCGTATTGTCAAATGGCTACATCACGTTTGGCAGTTTCAACCGCACCAATAAAATCAATCGCCAGGTCATCGCGCGCTGGGCCAGGGTGCTGCGCGCCGTCCCCGACGCCAAAATGATCGTGGCTGCCATGCCGAAGTCGGAAGCGCCGCCACAACTGGCGGCCTGGTTCGCGGAAGAAGGCATTGCGCCGGAGCGCCTGACCTTCGAAGGGCGCACGGGCATGGCACAATTCATGGCCCTCCATCACCGCATCGATATCTGCCTTGATGCCTTCCCGTATTGCGGCAGCACGACGACGCTGCATGCGCTGTGGATGGGCGTGCCCACGCTCACGACGGCAGGCCCTACCATGCCTAGCCGCGCCGGCAACATGATCTTGCGCCAGGTCGAACTCGATGACTTCATCGCCACCGACGAAGACGATTTCGTGCGCAAGAGCATGGCCATGGCGGCTAACCCCATGTTGCTGGGCGCTTACCGCTTCAGCATGCGGCACCGGCTGGAGCGCTCGACCCTGGGCCGGCCCAAACTGATCACAGAAGGACTGGAAAATGGCTTGCGCATCATCTGGCAACGCTGGTGCGAAGGCTTGCCGCCAATGTCGTTTGAAGCACCCGTGGCAGTGCCCAACCCGCCGATCGGATTATGATGAGCGCTCCAAAAAACAAACCGGTCTATGTCACCCAGCCCCTGCTGCCGCCGCTGGAGGATTTCCTGCCGTATCTGGAAGCGATCTGGGACAACAAGATCCTGACCAATGGCGGCCCCTTCCACCAGCAACTGGAACAGGCGCTGTGCGACTACCTGGGCGTCAAGCATATCTGCCTGTTCGCCAATGGCACGCTGGCATTGATGACGGCCTTGCAGGCGCTGCGCATCAACGGTGAAGTCATCACGACGCCGTATTCGTTTGTCGCCACCGCCCATTCGTTGCTGTGGAATAATATCAAGCCCGTCTTTGCCGACATCGAACCGCACAGCCTGAACCTCGACCCGACCAGGATCGAGGCGGCCATCACGCCGCAGACCACTGCCATCATGCCCGTGCACTGCTACGGCCGGCCATGCGACATCGAAGCCATCGAGAAAATTGCCGACAACTACAACCTGAAGGTAATCTACGATGCGGCGCACGCGTTTGGCGTGCGCCACCGCGGTGGCAGCGTGCTCAATCACGGCGACCTTTCCGTGATCAGCTTTCACGCCACCAAAATTTTCAACACCTTCGAAGGCGGCGCCATCGTCTGCCCCGACGCCAAGACCAAGCAACGCATCGACCATCTGAAAAACTTCGGCTTCGTCGATGAAGTCACGGTGGTGGCGGCAGGCATCAATGGCAAGATGAGCGAGATCAATGCCGCCTTCGGCTTGCTGCAGCTCAAGGGCATCGACGGCGCGCGTCAAAAGCGCAAGGCGATCGATGCGCATTATCGACGGCAGCTGGCTGGCATCGATGGCATCAGCTGCCTGCAGCAGGGCGAAGGCGAGGCGGCAAATCACGCGTATTTTCCCATCCTGGTCAGCCCCGGCTACCCGCTGTCGCGCGATGCCCTGTTCCAGCTGCTGCGCGACCAGGAAATCTACGCGCGCCGCTACTTTTACCCGCTCATCAGCGACTTCCCCATGTATCGCGGCATGCCGTCCGCGGCGCACGCCAATCTGCCCGTGGCGCGGCTGGCGTCATCGCAGGTGATCTGCTTGCCGATCTATCCGGATCTGGAGATGGCAACCGTAGACGCCATTATCGCGATGATCGCCGCCCCCGCACAGCAACAAGCATTGATACGGAACATTGCTTGATGCACATTTCCACCGAAACCAATTTTTCCGGCGTGGCGGAAAACCATCCGTGGTCGGCTCATTTCACGGTACTGGGCTACGCGGATGGCGCCATCAGCACCCTGCCCCATCGGTTTTTTCGCGACTGGCTGGACCAGGAACCGACGAGCGGCCACTTCTACATCGGGCGCGGCTCCTGTTTCGGCGTCGGTTCATTCGTGAAATATGACAGCGGACAGCAAAGCCTGTGCGTGGGACGCTATGTGGCCGGCGGCTCACGCCTGAGTTTCATCCTCAATGGCCAGCACGAAATGCGCACGATCTCGACGTACATGCTGTCGATCCTCGGCGGCGGCTTGAAAAATGCACCGCCGCCACAGTATGCCGACACGGTGATCAAGAACGATGTCTGGATCGGCGACGAAGTGATGGTGCTGGGCGGCAGCGTGATCGAAAACGGCTGCGTCATCGGCGCCCGCTCGCTGCTGCCGCCGAATTTCCGCTCGGAACCCTATGGCATTTATGCGGGTTCGCCGGCGCGCCTGATCCGCCACCGCTTCACGGAAAAAGTCCGTGCCGCGCTGCAGGAGCTGGCCTGGTGGGAAATGCCGCTGGCCTGGGTGCGCGACAATAACGCCATGTTTCTGGAAGATCTGTGCGGCGACGAAGCGAAGGCATTGCTGGTCATCGATATCCTGAAGAGCAGCCGCCAGCAATGGGAGGCGGAACACGGCGGCGTGGTGGACTGAACATGCGGCAGCTTGCCACTCGACAAAGAAAAATAAATTTCCACACGGCATTTAATAAAGAGGAAGGAATGGTCGTCTTGTACTGGTAGGAGCAGATAAACCGTCGCTCCTCACCATAACCACCCAATTAGGAATGACACCATGCTGAGTCTTCACACCAACGCTGCTTCCCTGTCGGCACAAAATTCGATCTCGAACACCCAATCCAAACTGTCGACTTCGATGACGCGCCTGAGCACCGGCTTCCGCATCAATTCGGCCATGGACGACGCTGCCGGCCTGCAAATCGCCACCCGCCTGAAAGCACAAACCAGCGGCATGACCGTGGCGATGAACAACACGCAAAACAGCACCTCGCTGCTGCAAACGGCTGAAGGCGCGTTCGCTGAAGTCACCAACATGCTGGTGCGCATGAAAGACTTGGCCACCCAAGCTTCCGATGCCTCGTCGACCGCCAACGACAAGACCGCCATGCAAGCTGAATACAATGCATTGGGTCAAGAACTGTACAACGTCATGACCAACACCACGTTCGGCGGCACCAAGCTGCTGGGCGACGGTAGCGGCGCAGCCAAGGGCACGCTGTCGACCTCGATGACGTTCCAGATCGGTGCAAGCTCGACCGAAAAAATGAGCTTCGACGTGTCCGGCAACCTGTCCACGTTGAATACCGCCCTGAGCGGCCTGAGCGCGAACTTCTCCAGCGGCGCATCGACTGGCGCAACGGAACTGACCGCCACCGCAAACGCCACCATCGGCCTGCTGGCGACCGCCATCGACAGCGTCAGCACCGTGCGTTCGGCACTGGGCGCGACGGCTAACCGTCTGGACCACGTCAACACCAACTTGTCGAACATCGCCACCAACACCAAAGCCGCTACCGGCCGCATCATGGACACCGACTTCGCTACCGAAAGCTCGAACATGACGTCGTCGCAAATGCTGCTGCAAGCTGGCACCGCGATGCTGAAACAAAGCAACAGCATGTCCTCGATGGTCATGTCCCTGCTGCAATAATATGGACTTGGCCGCTCGCGGCCAGCCTCTCGAAGCCAGACTCCGGTCTGGTTTTTTTTCGTCTGTACCTTGCGCAAGCATGCCGCAAGGCCGGCCGTACGGCCCCGAGGAACAACAAATACCATTTATTTTCAAAAATTTCCTTAAAGCATTTAATTAAGGTGGCCGCCCGGTCGTCTTGTACTGATAGGAGCAGATAAATCGTCGCTCCTCACCGTAACCACCCAATTAGGAATGACACCATGCTGAGCCTTCACACCAACGCTGCCTCCCTGTCGGCACAAAATTCGATCTCGAATACCCAATCCAAGCTGTCGACCTCGATGACGCGCCTGAGCACCGGCTTCCGCATCAATTCGGCCATGGACGACGCTGCCGGCCTGCAAATCGCCACCCGCCTGAAAGCACAAACCAGCGGCATGACCGTGGCGATGAACAACACGCAAAACAGCACCTCGCTGTTGCAAACGGCTGAAGGCGCGTTCGCTGAAGTCACCAACATGCTGGTGCGCATGAAAGACTTGGCTACCCAAGCTTCCGATGCCTCGTCGACCGCCAACGACAAGACCGCCATGCAAGCTGAATACAATGCATTGGGTCAAGAACTGTACAACGTCATGACCAACACCACGTTCGGCGGCACCAAGCTGCTGGGCGACGGCGCGGCTGCTGCCTCCGGCACGCTGTCGACGTCGATGACGTTCCAGATCGGTGCAAGCTCGACCGAAAAAATGAGCTTTGACGTTTCCGGCAACCTGACCGCGCTGAACGCAGCCCTGACCGGCCTGAGCAAAAACTTCTCGTCGGCCGCATCGACCGGTGCCACGGAACTGACTGCTACCGCCAACGCCACCATCGGCCTGCTGGCGACCGCCATCGACAGCGTCAGCACCGTGCGTTCGGCACTGGGCGCGACGGCTAACCGTCTGGACCACGTCAACACCAACTTGTCGAACATCGCCACCAACACCAAAGCCGCTACCGGCCGCATCATGGACACCGACTTCGCTACCGAAAGCTCGAACATGACGTCGTCGCAAATGCTGCTGCAAGCTGGCACCGCGATGCTGAAACAAAGCAACAGCATGTCCTCGATGGTCATGTCCCTGCTGCAATAATATGGACTTGGCCGCTTGCGGCCAGCTTCTCCAAGCCAGACTCCGGTCTGGCTTTTTTTTCGCTTGCAATGTCATGCATTTACCGCATATTGAACTAAATTGCCATCACGTTTAACGATGTTGCCGGCATAGTCGCCTATACAAGGTAGAACACAGAACAATCGTCCACTGGAGCCGCCGCGTGCTGAGCATTCATACCAATACTGCCGCACTGTCAGCCCAGCGGGCCATGGGCTGGGCCCAGCAGCTGCTGTCGACGTCGATGACGCGCCTCTCCACGGGCTTTCGCATCAACTCAGCCATGGACGATGCGGCCGGCTTGCAGATCGCCACCAGGCTGAGCGCCCAGACCAGCGGCATGGCAGTGGCCATGCGCAACACGCAAAACAGCACCTCGCTGCTGCAAACGGCCGAAGGCGCGTTTGGCGAAGTCAGCGCCATGCTGGTGCGCATGAAGGACCTGGCCACCCAGGCAGCGGACGCCTCGTCGAACCAGAAAGACCGCGACGCCATGCAAGGCGAATATGACGCACTGGGTGCCGAGCTGTACAACGTGATGACGAACACCCGCTATGGCGGCACCTTATTGCTGGGCAACGGCAGCGCCGGCAAAGGTACCCTGTCGCAAGCCATGACGTTCCAGATCGGCGCCACCGGCAGCGAGACCATGCAATTCAACGTGGCGGGCGACATGGCTGGCCTGGATGCGGCACTGCAAGCGATCTCCGTCAATTTTGCGCCAGGCGTCACGCCCGGCAGCGAATTTACCAGCAACAGCAGCGCCAACGGCATGATCGACTTGCTGGCGGCGGCCGTCGACAAAGTCGGCAGCGTGCGCTCGGCGCTGGGCGCCACCGCGAACCGGCTCGGGCATGTCTACAATAACCTGGCCAACATGGTCACCCATACCAGGGCCGCCATCGGTCGCATCATGGATGTCGACTACGCGGCCGAAAGCGCCAACATGACCTCGGCGCAAATGCTGCTGCAAGCGAGTACGGCCATGCTCAAGCAAAGCCAGAGCATGAGCAAACTAATTCTTTCTTTACTACAATAGTTACCGGCAGGGCGCGATGGCGGATCTGATTAATATGTATCAGCAGGAAGCAATGGCATGGCGATAGACCGCATTTCATCGGGCAACCCGGTGCCCCTGATTACCCAGCGCTTCGACGTCAGCCCCGCGACGCCGATGGTGCCCGGCGTGGTCCAGCCGCTGGTGCCCATCGGGCCTTACATGGCGCCCGCGCCCGACGCCGGTACCCTGCCCGCCCAGCTGCAGCAACAGAATACCCTGGCGTCCCTCATCAAGCCCAACGCCGATGGCGCCGGCGGCGCCATGCCGCGCGACAGCAGCGCCATGCAGGTCAATCAACTGTTCTTCACGCGCCAGCTGGTATGGCAGCCGCCCGACGCGGCGCAGCTGGCCGCCTCGTGGCGCGTGATGGTCAAGACGTATGGCGAGCACTATGCCGCCCTGCAGGAACAGGCGCGCGGCCAGCACGTACCGGGCAATCTATTCATGGCCGAACAGCAACCGGCCCTGCTGCGCGAAGGTGCCCGTCCGCCTTTGAGCGTCGACAGCGAAGCGTGGCGCTTTGCCGTGTATGGCTGGGGCGGCCAACGCCTGCTGCTGCGCGTGCTGGCCAGCGACGAGGACGAGGATGCGCCACACAGGCGGCGCGGCAAGGTGGCGCTGCGCGTCGAACTGCTGATTGCCGGCATCGGCCGGGTAGTGATCCAGATGGAGCCGGCTGGCGATGGGGTGCTGCTGGAACTGGCGGCCGATGAAGACATCGCCTTGCGCCACTTGCGCCTGGCCCTGCCCGAGATTGCCGACGCCGTGCGGCGCGCGGGCCTGCGCGTGGTGCGCTGCCGCCTGAACCGCCAGTTGCATGCGCAGCGCGTGCACGGCAATTACCCGATGCAGGCGGGTGCCGCCTCGCTATCGCTGCCCCTGTTTCGCGCCATGGCCGAAGTGGCACTGCTGCTGACGCAACCGCCGGCGGAAGCGGCGGCCAATCCCGACGCGCCCGCGGCTCCTCCTGCCGAAGCCGAAGAGGAAACCATCATCGTCTCGAAGGAAGTGGCGGCGCCGCTCGGTTACGACTATGGCGACGAGGAAGACGCGGCGCAAGGCAGCAGCGTGCTGCTGCTGGCCGATGGCCAGCAGCACGACCTGCTGCCACCCATCGACGAGCAGGATTGATGCAGGAGGATTGATGCAACATAAGAAAACGGCGCCCGCAGCGCCGTTTTTGTTATTTATCCTACCGTTTACCCCACCGTGCCGATGATGCTCACTTCGCGGTTTTCCGGAATTTCGTTATACGACAGCACGTGCAAGCCCGGCGCGAACAGGCGCGCATAGCGGGCCAGCAGCGGACGGATCTGCGGCAGCACCAGCAGCAGCGGCGGCGTCGCTTGCTGCTTCATCTGCTCGCGCGCCACCGGCATGTTCACCTGCAGCTGCGACAGCAGATGCGGGTCGATCGGATAATTATCCAGCGTCACCTTGCCCGACTGGCGCGCCTGGTTCAGCGAACCGAGCAGCATGTTTTCCAGCTCGCCGCCCAGGTTAAACGCCTGCATTTCCATCTTCTGGCCAAACAGGCCACTGACGATCTGGCGCCGCAGGGCGCAGCGCACTTCGGCCGCCAGCAGGATCGGGTCCTTCGTCGTTTCCGAACTGTCGAGCAAGGTGGTAGCGATGGGCACGATATCCTTCAGTGACACGTTTTCTGCCAGCAAGACGCGGAACACGCGCAGCAGCTGCGTGTGCGTGAGCGCCTTGTCCAGCGCGCCGGCCAGCTTGGGCGACAGGGCCGTCAGGCGCTCCATCATGTTGGAGACATCTTCATGGCGGAACAGTTCCGGCAAGTATTCGCGCACCATTTTCGACAAGTGCGTGGCGATCACGCTGGGCGCCTCGATGACCTGGTAACCGAGGCCCAGCGCATGCGCCTTTTCACTCGGTTCTATCCAGGTGACGGGCATGCCGTAAGCCGGTTCGATGCCGGGAATGCCATCGAGCTGGCCATACACGTTCGGCGACGGGATCGCCATCAGGCGGTCGGCCTGCACTTCCGCCTGCGCCACCACGGTGCCGGACAGCACGATGGCGTACTGCGACGGTTTCAGGGCCAGGTCGTCACGCACGCCGATGTTCGGCAGCAGCAAGCCCATTGCTTCGGACAGACTCTGGCGCACGCCCTTGACGCGCTTGTTCAAGGGTTCGCCTTGTGTCTTGTCCACCATGCCGACCAGTTTATAGCCGAGCATCACCATCAGCGGCTGCACGGCAGGCAGTTGCTGCCACTCCAGTTCGGCCGGGCGCTCGTCGCGCAAGGCCGCCTCGATGGCCGCCATGCCGGCCGCATCGGGCCCTTTCACGCGCTTGGTCAGGCGCCACGCCACGAAGGCCAGCACGGCGGCAAAGGTCATGAACATGAACCACGGCATGCCCGGAATCAATGCCAGCGCCACCATCATGCCGGACGCGCTGTAGATCACCGTTGGCGAAGTCAGTACCTGGCCCGCCACTTGCTGTTCGAAGTCGCCCGAATCGCTGATGCGGGTAACGAGAATGGCGGCCGCGGCCGACAGCAGCAGCGCCGGGATCTGCGCCACCAGGCCATCACCGATGGTCAGCAGTGCATATTGACGGAAAGCATCGCCAAACGACAGGTCGTGCATCAGCGAGCCGATGGCCACGCCACCGACCATATTGATGATCAGGATCAGGATACTGGCGACGGCATCGCCGCGCACGAACTTCGACGCGCCGTCCATGGCGCCATAGAAATCGGCTTCAGCGGCCACATCCTTGCGGCGGATCTGGGCTTTTTCCTGGTTGATCAGACCGGCGTTCAGGTCGGCATCGATGGCCATCTGCTTGCCCGGCAAGGCATCGAGGGTAAAGCGCGCGGAGACTTCCGAGATGCGCTCGGCACCCTTGGTGACGACGGCAAAGTTGATGATCATCAAGATCACAAAGACCACGATACCGACGACGAAGTTACCACCGATCACCACGTTACCAAAGGCCTCGATCACTTTACCGGCCGCGTCCGCACCCGTATGGCCGTGCAGCAGCACCACGCGCGTGGACGCCACGTTCAACGTCAGCCTGAGCATGGTGGTAGCCAGGATCACCGTCGGGAAGACGGAGAAATCGAGCGGCCGCTTGGCCGACACGCTGACCAGGATGACGATCAGAGCCAGCACGATATTGAAAGTGAACAAGATATCGAGCAGCACCGGCGGCAGCGGCAAGATGATCATCGCCAGGATCACCAGCAGGAACAGCGGCGTGGCGAACTTGTGGCGGCGCATTTCGGCAACCACTCTGTTCAGTAAATTCATGAAGGTACTACCTCGCTCAAATGAGATGGCACGACCACCTCGGTGGGAAATGGGGGCTGGGCGGCACGCTGCCCAGTACGGAATGCTTTCACCTGCAGTATGTAGTTGAGCACCTGCGACACGGCCTGGTACAGCTGCACGGGAATCTGCTGCTGCACCTGGCTGGTGTTGTAGATGGCGCGCGCCAGCGGCGGCAACTCCAGCGTTTCGATATGATGTTCCTTCGCCACTTGCCGGATATACAGCGCCATCTCGTCGACGCCCTTGGCAACGACAAACGGCGCCTCGGCGCGATCCTGGTCATACTTTAGTGCAACGGCGTAATGCTCGGGATTGACGATCACCACGTCGGCGTCGGGCACGGTCTTGCGCACGCTGCGCCGGCCGATCTGCTGCTGCAACTGGCGGATGCGCTGGCGCACTTCGGGCCGGCCTTCGCTGCTCTTGTGCTCTTCCTTGACATCCTGCTTGCTCATGCGCTGGTTGCGGGCAAAGAAGAAAGCCTGGGCCGGCACGTCGATGATGGCGAACAGAACGAAGACGGAAATGAGCGCCATCAAGCCATCGAGCATCAGCGCCGAACCATCGAGCATGGCTTGCTGCAGCGGTCTGTGTTGCAAGTCCACATACTGCCTCAGGCTGGAACGGCTCACATGCACGAGCACCATGCCCAGCACGGCGGCCTTGGCGATGGACAAGCCGAATTCAAAACCATGCTTGGGCGCAAACAAGCGGCCCAGGTTCTTGGCCGGGCTCAGGCGCTCCATCTTCGGCATCCAGTTCTTCGTACTGATGACCCAGCCGCCGGGGATCAAGGAACCGAGCACGACGAACAAGGGCACGCAGAACAGCGGTACGATCATCTTGATCAGCAAGCCTACCGACGTGGTAAACGCCATCGACATGGCATTTTCCAGCGCACCCTTGCTGTCGAGCGGCATGAAAGCCATGGCGAACAGCTCACGAAAGCTTTGCAGGTAGCCCGGCAGCAAATAAATGAAGACCTTCATGCTGATCAGAATGCCCAGCGCCGTCGACAGGTCGCGCGAACGCACCACCTGCCCTTCCTGGCGCGATTTCTTCAGCTTCTGCGCTGAGGCCTTTTCTGTCTTGTCGCCAGTGCTGCTATCCGCCATGGGCCACCCGCATCTGTTCCTGGAGCATGTCGAGCACGCGGTTGGTCATGGCGATATAGTGCTCGGGGATAAAGCGCACGATCTGTATCAGCATCAGCAGGCCGAACATGGTGATCATGGAAAAACCCAGCGAAAACAGGTTCAGCGACGGCGCCACGCGGTTCAAAAAGCCGAAACCGAGTTGCACCACCATGGTGGAAAAAACGATGGGCAAGGCCAGCAACATGGCGGCGGCGAAGATCCACGCCACGTTATACGCCACCGTTTGCAGCAGCAGCGGTCCGTAGCCCTGCCCCACGGGCCAGGCCGTGAAACTGGCGCCGATCACGCCCGCCAGCACCAGATGGCCGTCGATGGCAAAAAATACGATCATGCACATGATGGTGAGTAAACCCGTGATCACGTCCGACGAGGTGCCGTTGAGCGGATCGTTCATGACGGCCATGGAAAAGCCCACCTGGCTCGACACCAGATAGCCGAGCACCGACATGACGGACATGGCAAAGTGGAAGGCCAGGCCGAGGACGAAGCCGATGATGGCCTGCTCCAGGGTGGCGACGACGGCGTGCAGGGAAAACGGATCGATTTTCAACAAGTCTTGCGAGATGCCCGACGCCTGCATCACGGGCAGCATCAGGATCGCCAGCACCAGCGACAGCAGCACCCGCACGGGGACGGGCACCATGGCATCGCCGATCACGGGCGAGGCGCTGAGCATGGCCAGGATGCGGCAGAACGGCCACCACACGGCCAGCAGAAACGGCAGCACCTGATTGAAAATCTGATCCATGGGCGCGCCGCGCTATCCGACCAGGGTGGCCGCGCGCTGAAAAATGGATACGCAATAATCCATCAGGTAACCGGCCATCCAGCGTCCGGCCAGAATCAGGGCCAGCAGGGTGACCAGCAGGCGCGGCAGGAAACTCATGGTCTGTTCATTGATCGAAGTGGCCGCCTGCACCAGCGCAACCAGCAAGCCCATGAGCAAACCCGGCACGACCAGGATCACCACCAGCAGCATGACGACATGCAGCGCTTCGATGATCAGGTCGACGGCGACTTCAGGCGTAAACATCGATCAATAGCCCTGTATGCTGGTAACTAAGGTGTTGACGGTCAGGGTCCAGCCGTCGACCAGCACGAACAGCAGCAGCTTGAACGGCAAGGAAATCACCAGCGGCGATAGCATCATCATGCCCATGGCCATCAGTACGGACGCCACCACCAGGTCGATGATGAGGAACGGTATGAACAGCATGCAGCCGATCTGGAACGCCGTCTTGAGTTCGGACAACACAAACGCCGCCAGCTTGACCGTAAAACTATGGTCTTGCGGGCGCATGCTCGACGGTTCTCCAGCCAGATGCGCGATCTGCGCCAGCGCGGCCTTGCTCGTCTGCGCCAGCATGAAGCGCGAAATCGGCACTTCGGCGATCTTCAGCGCTTCCTGCATGCCGATCTGGTCGCGGTCGTAGGGCACGAACGCGTCCTTCCACACCTGGTCGCCGATGGGGCGCATGACCAGCAAGGTGAGAATCAGGGCGATGCCCGTGACGATGCGGTTGGGCAAGCCCTGCTGCAGGCCCAGGGCCTGGCGCAGCAGGGACAGCACGATGACGAAGCGGGTAAAGCTGGTCATCATCATGACCATCACGGGCAGCAGCCCGAGCAGGGTCATGACGACCAGGATCTGCATCTTCACCGACAGGTCGGTCTTCGCGCCCGGCACCACGCCGGACAACAAATCCTGCGCCCCGGCCACGCTGCAGCACAGCATCATAGCGGGGACAGCCAGCGCGGCAGTCAGCGCACCGCGGCGCCGGCTCAAACCGGGTACCGCCAGCTTCATGCTGTCATCAGGTCGAGATTGAGGCCGTCGAGGTCGATGACTTTCAGGCCATAGTTCTCGCCGGCCACCACCACTTCGGCACGGCCGATCGGCGTGCCGTTGACCTTGATCACCAGCGGTTCGCCGGCCAGCATGTCGAGTTCGATCACGCTTTCCGGGCCGATGGCCATCAGTTCTTCCAGCGAAATGCGGGCCGAGCCCACTTCCAGGGTCAGGGTAACGGGAATCTTGCGCATCATCTGCGGAATATCGCGGCGCGCGCGGGTGCTGGCCACGTCGGACACGTCGCCCTGGTCGATGATCATGTCATCGCCCAGGTCTTCCAGCAGGGTTTCGCTCTGGTTGGTATCGGTCATATTCATATTATTCGACATCTTCAAATGAGGTTAAACAGAGCTTGCCCTTGTGTTCGGAAACAGCCGCGGTAAATAAACGGGAGTCGTCCAGCATGACGTCGGTGCGGCTCAGGCTGACGGGAATCACGTCACCCACGCGCAGGTCGAACAAGGCGCCCAGCTGCACCTGCTTGCTGACGAGCCGGCCTTCCAGGGTCACTTGCAGGCGCGAAGCGAGCGGGCGCACGCTGCCACGCAAGGCTTTCTTCGCCTGCGCGCGCTCGGGCAGCAAGCCGCGCAGCACGTCGGCCATCAGGCGCTTGTCCAGCGAGAACCAGAAATGGCCGCTCTGCCCGGCCTCGACGTCGCTGAGCGCCACGCTGACGATCCAGCTGCCGCGCGGCGGGTGCACGCCGGACTGCACGGCGACCTCGGCACTGGTGTCGATGTCGCTGCTTTTGCCCAGCGTTTGCAGGTTCTTGTGGATGCGGGAGAACAAACTGCTCACTAACTGTTGTCCCAACACCACAGCGAGACGCTCTTCCGTGGCCGTCACGCGCACCTGCGCCGGATCGGGCAGCACACCCTTGGCGCCGGCACTACCGTAGCGATAGTTCAGTACGCTCAAGAGTATCTGCCGTTCGAGCGTAAAACCCGTCTGGCCGGCCGGCGTGGAAAAACTCAGCCAGCGATTTACGCTGTCCTCGTTTTCCACGCGCGACAAAGTCACGCCATCGATCTGGAAATTACCCCAGTAGCGACGGCTCATCGGCTGGCGCAGGGCCACGGCCAGGTCGTCGCGCAGCTGGGCGCCGAATACATGCAGCAAATGGACAGGACGTCCAAGCAGACAGGAATCGAGGACTTGATGGCGCACAGTTTGATCTGTCTTGGTAATGATTGTCATGTAGTGGTCATGTCGGTATTGCGGTGGCAGAACAAATTATACGGATCGCCCGAAATTAAATACAGCATCATCTTGGCCTTGCCGACAGGTCCGCAAGCAAACGATTGCGCATCGTATCGCATCCTAGATGACTACGGTGCTGAACAATACATGAAAAAGCTGAATATTGCCATGTATCAATATTCCTTGAGGCAATCCTCTCTTTACTTTATAGTTGCCTGCAGGTAAGCTTACGGTGACAAAATAGTGATTTGCAGTGCGCCATTCCGCTTACCTGATTCCGGTTTTTATGGCAGTTTTCAGTCCTTTATATTGCCACCAGCAGAAACTTTTATCAGATAAATATTAGTTGTCATGGCTATGTAAATCATGTCGGCGTGGGTTAGCTGAGTTTATTTGAGTCTGCTTGAGCGGATGGAGTGGCAACTGATAAAACTGATGTGCCCTGCGGATCGGGCCTGGCAGGATGGCAGTCACATGCACTACTGCCGGATTGGCAACACCAGTAATTCTGATTGATACGTCACCGCATATTGAAAGTAGAGGGCAAGATGAGCAATGAACTCGCAGGTCTGATCAAGGCCGATCTGGCAGCACTGAGCAATGACGCGCGCGCCCTGGGCGCCAGCATCGCGCCCGCCGCCCAGTTCGGCGCGCCGGAACAATCCGGTTTTTCCTTTGCGCAAAGCATGAAAGACGCCATCGGCAAGGTCAATGGTGACGACCGCCTGGCGGCGCAGAAAATGAGCGACGTCGACAGTGGCAAGAGTGACGACATGGTCGGCGCCATGCTGGCTAGCCAGGAAGCAAGCCTGTCCTTCTCCATGTTGATGCAAGTGCGCAACAAGGTCATGGGCGCCGTCGATGAGCTCATCAAACTGCCTCTGTAATCTTCACGTCCTGATCCACGCCCAGCCTCCCAGCGAAAGTTACCCCAAGTGATTACCCCCATGAAGTCCGCATTTGCGCGCTGGCGCCTTGGTGCCCAGCCCGCCATTCCGCCCGCCCTGCTGAAAAACCTGGTTCCCATCGTCGTGTTGGCCATCGGCATCACCGCCATGGTGACCATGTATGCCTGGCGCGACCAGGCCAACTACAAGCCGGTGTTTGGCGCGCGCGAAAAAGTGGCCGTGACGGACATGATGGCCACCCTGGACGCTGAACACATTCCCTACCGTTTGCATCCGGACAGCGGCCAAGTGCTGGTGCCCGACGCCATGCTGGGCAAGGTGCGCATGCTGCTCGCCTCGAAAGGCGTGACGGCGCAGCTGCCGGCCGGCCTGGAACTGATGGACAAGAATGACCCGCTGGGCGTATCGCAATTCGTGCAGGACGTGCGCTTCCGCCGCGGCCTGGAAGGCGAGCTGGCGCAAAGCATCATGACGATGGACGCGATCGCTTCGGCGCGCGTCCATCTGTCGATTGCCAAGTCGACCTCGTTTGTCGCCAGCGACGGCGACAAATCGTCGGCCTCCGTGGTGGTGGCGCTGAAACCGGGCCGCACCCTGGCGCCGGAACAGATCGCCGCCGTCATCAACATGGTGGCCGGCAGCGTCGCCAGTCTGGCGCCTACGCGCGTGAGCCTGGTCGACCAGGGCGGCAACCTACTGTCTTCGCACGTTGACCTGACGGACGGCTTCGACGCCTCGGCCGCCGGCAATGAAGGCGCGAAACATTTCCAGGATGAAATCCGCCGCAACGTGACGGGCTTGCTGGGACCCGTCATCGGCGAAGACAACTTCAAGCTCAGCGTAACGGCCGCCGTGAACAACGACCGGGTGGACGAAACGCTGGAAAAATACGGCGAAGCCCCGAAAGTGACCAGCGAAGCGATGCGCGAAGAGCAGGAACGCAACCGCACCGTGGCCGGCATTCCCGGCAGCCTGTCGAACCGGCCGCCAGCAGCGGCCGTGCCGGCACCGGCCGACGCCGCTGGCGCCGCGCCGGCCGATGGCGCACCGAAACCGTCCGACGATGGCACGGCCCGCAAGAACGCCACCACGCGCCAGTACGCGTATGACCGCAGCATCACGCAGATCAAGCGCAGTCGTGGCCGCCTGGAAAAACTCAGTGTGGCCGTCGTCCTCAACAGCGCCGCCGCACCGAATCCGAAAACCGGCTGGACCCCTGCCGAACTGGGCAATATTGAAAAAATGCTGAGCAGCGGCCTGGGCATCAACGCCCAGCGCGGCGACAGCCTGAGCCTGACGGCGCTGGCCTTCCCGGCCAAGCCGCCCGTGGCGCAGTGGTGGGAAGAGCGTGACACCGTCGTCGATTTCAGCAGCTGGCTGCTGTACGCCCTGGGCGCCGTGCTCGGCTACTTCCTGATCCTGCGCCCACTGCTGCGCCTGCTGACCACGCGCCTGGCGCCGCCGGCACTGAAACAGCTCGATCCGGCCCTGGCACTGGGCGGCAGCAGCGCCGCCGGCGCGAATGGCGCGGCGACCGCCGGCGCGCCTGCGCTGGGCGTGAATGGCAGCCCGCTGGCGCTCGAAGGCGAAGCCAGCGCTGGCAATATGCCGGTCGTGCCGCTGCTGGAAAACTATGACTTGCCACCACCAGGTTCGGCGGTCGACGTAATGGTCAACCACCTGAAAGTGCTGGCGGAAAAAGAACCCGAGCGTGTCGCCGAAGTCGTCAAACAATGGATGCAGAAAAATGGCCGAACTCAACAACAGTAATCCCTCCGACGGCGCCGAATACGACAGCGCCAGCCTGAATCCCGTGGAACAGGCTGCCATCGTGCTGCTGAGCATAGGCGAAGAACAGGCCGCCAATGTGCTGCGCTGCCTGTCGCGCGAAGAATTGCTCGAAGTCACGCAAGTGATGTCGCGCATGAGCGGCATCAAGGTCGAATCCGTGAAAACGGCCATGCAGACCTTCTTCGACGACTACCGCCAGCAAAGCGGCGTGCACGGCGCCTCGCGCAGCTACCTGAAGCGCTCGCTGGACATGGCGCTGGGCAGCGATATCGCAAATAGCGTGCTGAACAACATTTACGGCGACGCCATCCGTCCCAAAATGGCGCGCCTGCAGTGGGCCTCGCCGAAATGGCTGGCCGAATACATCGTCAACGAGCATGTGCAGATGCAAGCCGTGTTCCTGGCCTTTTTGCCGCCCGCGCTGGCGGGCCAGATCCTCGACGCCCTGCCCGTCGAAGGCCGCGACCTGGTCTTGCTGAACCTGGCGCGCCTGGACGAGATCGACCGCGACCTGCTGGTCGAGCTCGACGAACTGGTGGGCCGCTGCCTGGGCACGCTGGACACGCAAAGCACCAGCGTGGAAGGCATCCGCCAGGCTGCCGAGATTCTCAACCGCATGCCGGGCAACCGCGCTGCGCTGGTTGAACTGCTGCGCGCGCACGACCCGGACGTGGTCTCGGAAATCGAACTGAGCATGTACGACTTCCTGATCCTGTCCACGCAGAGCGATGTTACGCTCACACGCATCCTGGAAGACGTGCCGATGGAACAGTGGGCCATCGCCCTGAAGGGCGCGGAACCGGCTATCCGCGACGCCGTGCTGAAAACCATGCCGCGCCGCCAGGCACAAAGCTTCGAAGACATGATGCGCCGTTCCGGCCCCGTGCCTTTGAGCCGTATCGAACAGACGCGCCAGGAAATCATGGCCACCGTCAAGGGCCTCGCCGATGCGGGCGAGATCGAAGTGCAACTGTTTGCTGAAGCGGTGATCGAATGAAACACTTCCGCTCGTATCGTTTCCCGCCCCTGTCGCAATTCATCGCCGCCGGCCAGCGCGCCTCCAACGAGGATACGGACGGCCAGTGGCAGGCATCCGTCTCGGAAGGTTTCGAGCAGGGCCAGCGCGACGGCTACGAAGTCGGCCTGGTGCAAGGCCAGCAGGATGGCTACGACACCGGACGCAACGATGGCGTGGCGCAGGGCCGCGAGGAAGGCCGCAATGAAACCCTGGTGGCGCTGGACCGCCTGGCACGCCCCGTCGACGCCATCCTGCGCGATCTGAAAAAAGTACGCGCCGATTACCGCGAAGCGCAGCGCAAGGAAGTCGTCGACCTGGTGGCCAAGGTGGCGCGCCAAGTGATCCGCGCCGAACTGGCGCTGCAACCGGTGCAATTGCTAGCCCTGGTCGACGAGACCCTGGCCTCGATGCCGCCGACGCGCGAAGAAATCGATGTCTTCCTCAATCCGGAAGAATTGAAACGCATCAGCGAACTCGATCCGAAGCGCGCCAAGCGCTGGAACCTGATCGCCGACGCGCGCCTCGACGCGGGTGAATGCCGCATCAAGGCGGGCGACAATGAAGTCGACGCGGGCTGCCATCAGCGCCTGTCGGCCTGCATGGAACAAGTCAGCAGCCACCTGGCGCTGGCCGCCGAACACGCGGACCAGGGCGCGCCTGCATGATCGCCGACACGCTGCGCAGCTTCGAGATCGGCGATATTCCGGTCGCGACACCGACCGGACGCCTGGTCGGCGCGTCCGGCTTGCTGCTGGAAAGCGCCGGCTGCCGCCTGCACACGGGCCAGCGTTGTCAAATTGAAACTGTAAGCGGCGAGTGGCTCGATGCGCAAGTCGTCGGTTTCCGCGAAAAACTGTCCTACCTGATGCCGTTCAAGAAGGCCACGGGACTGACCACGGGCGCGCGCGTGCTGCCTCTGCCCGACAAGGCCAGCCTGCAGATCGGCCCCTCGTGGCTGGGCCGCATGGTGAATGGCCTGGGTGAGCCAATCGATGACCTGGGCCGCCTCGGCGGCGAACACATCCTGGAAGTCACGCCGCCAAAAATCAATCCCCTGAAGAAACAACCGGTGGTTGAGCCGCTGGACGTGGGCGTGCGGGCGATTAACAGCATGCTGACCCTGGGCAAGGGCCAGCGCGTGGGCCTGATGGCCGGTTCCGGCGTGGGCAAGAGCGTGCTGCTGGGCCTAATCACGCGCCAGACGGTGGCCGATGTCGTCGTCGTCGGCCTGATCGGCGAACGGGGCCGCGAAGTGCGCGAATTCGTCGAAAAGTCGCTCGGCGCCGAAGGCTTGAAAAAGGCCGTGCTGGTGATCGCGCCGGCCGATGAATCGCCCTTGATGCGCATCATGGCCACCGAACTGTGTCATTCTATTGCCGCGCATTACCGCGACCAGGGCAAGCACGTGCTGCTGCTGGTCGACTCGCTGACGCGCTATGCGATGGCCTTGCGCGAAGTGGCGCTGGCCCTGGGCGAGCCGCCGGCCACGCGCGGCTACCCGCCGTCGGTCTTTTCGAACTTGCCGCAACTGGTGGAAAGCGCCGGCAATGGCGCCCACCCGGAAGGCAGCATGAGCGCCATCTACACGGTGCTGGCCGAGGGCGACGACCAGCAAGACCCGGTGGTCGATACGGCGCGCGCAATTCTCGACGGGCACATCGTGCTCACGCGCGAACTGGCCGAGCGGGGTCACTACCCCGCCATCGACATCGCCGCCTCGATCAGCCGCTGCATGGCGCAAGTGATTACGCCTGAGCACATGCAGGCGGCGCGCGCGCTGAAGGCGTCGATGGCGCGCCATGCGCGCGTGCGCGACCTGATCCCGCTGGGCGCCTACGTGCCCGGCGCCGACCCGATCACCGACCGCGCCGTCCAGCTGCACACGCCCATCGAAGCCTTCCTGTGCCAGGGCACCAAGGAAGAGGCGCCGATGGGACCGTGCATCGAACAACTTGAACAGATCATGGCCTAGGAGCATATGTGAGCGACGCGCATACCATCCGCAACCTGACCACCCTGGTCGGCCTGCGCAGCACCGAAGTGGAACGCCTGCAAGGCGAAATGGCGGCGCAGACGGCCGTGCGCGAGCGCTATCAGAAAAACCTGGAGCGCCTGACGGGCCTGTACACGGAGAGCGGCCCCAGTGGCGCCCTGCCTCTGGCCCTATCCGTCAATTGCGGCAACTTCAAGCAAGCCGTGATGCAGATGGCCGACCAGCACCGTACCGACCTGCACTTGCACGAAGCCAACATGGCCGTTTCGCAACGCGCGCTGAATACGGCCTGGGCCAAGCGCGAGGTGCTGGACCAGGTGCTGACGCAAAAACAAAAACATGTTGCAAATGAGCAACAACGTGTCGATGCCAAGCGGCAAGACGAGCTGGCGACGCAGTTCTGGTTCCGCGGGCAGGTAAAATGAAGCTTGTGTAAGTTTCTTTCAGGAAAACTTCACGAAACGGGAATGGGGGTCGCCTTATACCGGTATATCCCTTTATTCAGGAGTCTGGCATGGCAAACGCAATTACCGCACCACGATACGATCCACTCGTCACAGCAGAACAACTGGCTACCAAATCGGTCGCGGCGCAAAAGGCGGCTCTGGCGGCTCAGACCACGCTTGCCAACAACACCTCCAGCGCGCTGGGCAACCTGAAATCGGCCATCTCGGCATTCCAGCTGGCGATGACGACCATGACGTCCAGCAAATCCGTGTTAAGCCAGTCCGCGACCTTCAGCAATACCGCGTATGGCACGGCCACGGCAGGCATCAAGGCGGCGCCGGGCAGCTACGCGTTCTTTGTCGAACAACTGGCCACGGCCAGCCAGACTTCGTATGGCGGCTTGAGCAGCACCACGCCCGCCAACGGCGGCAACATGACCATCCGCATCGGCGACCCGCTGGCCGCTGTCACCGCCGACAACGCCTTCGACATCGACCTGGCTGCCGCCAACAAGGATGGCGACGCCTACTTGACGCCGCAGGAAATCGCCGCCGCCATCAATGGCAACAGCAAGAATAATGCGCGCGTCACGGCTTCCGTCATCAATATCGGCAACCAGGCGCAACTGGTGCTGACGTCGAACCTCACCGGCGTCGCCAATGCCGTTTCGATCGACACCAACAGCGTGACGGATCCGGCGTTGCAGACAGCGCTGCAGAGCGACATGAAAAACCTCGTGGTGTCCAAGGATGCCATCGTCTGGCTGGGCGCCCAGGGTTCTGGCACCAAGATCACCCAGGCATCGAATACGTTTACCAACGTGCCCGATGTAAAAATGACGTTCACCAAGGCCATGACGGCAGGCGAGAGCCCGATGACCGTGACCGTCGGCACCGACAGCGCCGGCACGATTGCCAATGTGCAAGCCTTCGTCGATGCCTACAACAAGCTGAAAGGCGTGATGGATGGCCTGGCCAGCCCCGGCAATCCGCAGAAAAACATCGCCGCCGGCATCTTTGCCCACGACTCTGGCTTGAACGCGCTGCGCTCCAGCATGGGCGATGCCTTGCGCCTGAACGTCGATGGCGTGTCGCTGGTGGCGTATGGCATTACCGCCCAGCGCGACGGCACGATCAGCCTGAATACCGCCAAGCTGACGGCCAAGCTGGCGGACAACCCTGCCGGTTTGGACAAGCTGTTCGGCAATAACAGCCTGTCGGCGCCTGCCGGCGTGCTCGGTGGCCTGGACAAGGTGCTGGGCCAGTGGAGCAATGTCACCAAAGGCCAGATCACCCAACGTATGGCAGCGACGGACAAGTTGCAGAAAAGCCTGGCCAAGAGCAGCGAGCGCCTGACCAATCAGTACAACACTGCTTACAGCCGCTTCCTGGACCAGTATTCCCGCTTGCAGGTATTGCAGGAGCAAATGATCCGGAATTCTGACATGTTCGATGCCATGTTTAATAACAGCAAAACCTAAGGCGAACGTGCCAGTCGCGCCGCCACAGTTAACATAGCGAGAAGATAATAATGTTGAACAATGAAGCTTACGGCAGCTACCACGCCGTCAACCTGGATTCCCAGACCGCCCGCGCCACACCGGTCGAACTGGTGCTGGTGCTGACGGACGGCCTGCTGGAAGAACTGGCGCGCGCGCGCGGGCATATCGTGGGCAAGCGCTACGAGCAAAAGGCCATCAGCCTGGATAAATGCACGCAGATCATCAACGGTCTGTCGAGCTCGCTCGATTTCGACAATGGCGGCGAAGTGGTGGTCAACCTGGCGCGTCTGTACGACTATTGCGTGGCGCGTCTGTACACGGCCGGCATCAAGCTGGACCCGACGCTGATCGATGAAGTGACGACCTTGATGACTACCATCAAGCGTGGTTGGGTGGGCGTCCAGGCCAACAATGCCTAGGCGCGCCGCGCTGCAGCAGCTGAGCCTGCAATTCAGCGCGGCGATCGCGCAGCCGGACTGGGATGCGATAGAAAAACTCTCGGCCAGCCTGGCGAAAAACATCCCGCTATTGGCTGAACGGGGCGCATGGACTGCGCTGGAACACACAGAATTGTTGCAATTGCGCAAAATTCACGCGCAAGCGGTTAAAATTTGCTCTGAGGAAAAAGAACGCCTGGGCTTACACCTGGGTGCATTACAGGCAAATAAGGAAGGTTGGGTCGCCTACGCCGCGCTCGGCGAATACGACACTGAAGGGTATCAAGCATGATCATGAACTTCAACACGGCGCCGGCCGCTCCGGCACCGACGGCCAATGCGGCGCCAGCGCCGACACAGACGACCACCTTGCCCGGCACACCGGGCTATGGCAGCAGTGTGCCCGCCGCCGCCAATGGTGCCGTGACCGCCGCCCTGCCCCTGTTTGCGCAGGTGCTCGATGGCGCAGGCGAGCCGACGGCCGATGCCGATATAGCTGAACCGGCCAAAGAGAGCGACAGCCAGGCCGACAGCAGCCTGCCAGCCATGGCCGCCCCCGTCCTCGGTTTGCCCGTGACGCTGCTGCCACCGGCGGACGCGGCAGCAACGGAGGCACGCGCCAGCGCGCAGGCGCAAGCACAGACACAAATGATGCAGGCGAATGTGGCGCAGGCCAACCCGGCACTCAATATCAGCCTGCATCCGGCGGCCATCACCCTCACCGCGCAGGTAACGGCGCAACCGGCAGGACGCGACATGCGCGAACCGCTGGCAGCCGCCAACCCGGCAACAGCTGCCAAAGGCAGCGCGCCGGCACAGCCTTTCGAATCGCTGCTGCAGCAAAGCACGCCGGCAACAGCCGTCGCCGCCCCGGCCGTTGCCACGCGCGAAGGCGAACGTGGCGCCGCGACGCCGGCGCCCAACCTGGGCCTGACGGGCGCGGTCGGCAATACCGCCACGGCGGCCCCGGCCGGCGATACCATCAAACTCAACGGCCCGGCCCAGCAATGGCAGGAACCGCTGCGCGAAGCGCTGGGTGAACGCCTGCAGACACAGATCGGCCGCAACAGCGAACACGCGACGATTCGCCTCGATCCGCCCATGTTGGGCCGCATTGAAATTTCCATCCGCCACACGGCCGGCGCGCTGCAAGTGAACGTCACGGCGTCGAACTCGGAAGTCTTGCGCCAGTTGCAAGGCATCGGCGAAAACATGCGCAGCGACCTGGCACAGCGTCAGTACACCGACGTGGCAGTGAATATCAGCGCTACCCCGCGCAGCCCTGCCGCCCAGGCGTTTGCCGAAGGCGATGCGCGCGGCCAGCGTCAACCGGGCCGCCAGCAGGACGATGCCGAGCCGGGCCGCGCCCTGTCCGACGGCAGCACTGCCGCTACCACTTACGCCATGCACGAGCGAGAGACTGCCTGATGAATATGAAAATGAAACTGATCGCCGGCTTTATCGCCGTGGCCGTGCTGGCCGCCGGTGCGGCTGGTGGTGCCATGTGGTACCTGGCCAAGCCGGTCGCCGGCCATGCCGAGGTTGCCGAAGCAAAAGCCCCGCCACCGCCCGCCACGGGCAAGAAGGCCCGCAAGTTCCTCACGCTGGACAAGGTCATCGTGATGCTGCGCCGCGGGCCCGGCGACGGCGAAACGCATTATCTGTCGGCCGACCTGGTGATCGCCACCACCGAGGAAAAGGAAAAGCTGACCAAGGACCACTTGCCGCTGATGCGCTCGATCGCCGTCAGTACCTTGTCGAGCTTTCCCATGGACAAGGCACAGACCATGACGGTGGAGCAATTTGCCGAACAGATCAACAAGGCCTTCAATCTCAGCTATGAACGTGAGCAGATGGAAAAACCCTACACCGAAGTCATGGTCGGCAAGCTGATCATTGAATAAGCCAACACGCCAGACGACCTAGTGGGAGATCCCGTGGCCTATGTAGAGCAATACCAGGAAGCGTATGGCGCCGGCGAATACGCCGCCGCCAGCGCTTGCGCGGCCGCGCTCAGTGTTGCTGAAGAGCAACAGCATCTGGTGGCGTATGCCCCGTTGGTGAAGCGCATCGTGCGCCAGCTCAATGCGCAAGTGTCGGGCGCCATCGACCGCGACGACATGGAACAGATCGGCCTGATGGGCTTGCTCGAAGCGCTGCGTCGCTACGGCGTGCCGGACCAGTCTTTTGGCAGCTATGCCAGCCTGCGCATTCGTGGCGCGATCCTCGATGAACTGCGGCGCCAGGACTGGCGCCCGCGCGCCGTGCGCCAGGAAAGCCATCGCCTGCGCGACAGCGTGCGCGTCCTGACCCGGCGCCTGGGGCGCGAGCCGCTGGAAGCGGAAATCATGGCCGCCCTGAAGCTGACGCCCGAAGCCTTCTTGGAATACCAGCTGGCGGAAAACGCCGAGCTGATCATCAGTTTCGACGAAGTGCTGCAGGAAAGCCTGGGGCAGGCCGACAGCGCACCGAGCCCGGAAGAGCAATTGATGGTGCGGCGCAGCCTGGAACAGGCGCTGCGCGCGCTCGACGAACGCGAGCAGCGCGTGATCCAGATGTATTACGAATTCGAACTGAGCTATAAAGAAATTGCCGCCGTGCTAGACCTGAGCGACGCCCGCGTCTGCCAGCTGAACAAGACGGCACTGGGCAAGATGAAAGCCATGCTGCAAGACGCATAGAGGTTAAGCGGTAGTTCGGCAATAGTTTCAGCAAGACCCATCAAATTGACGTAGCACAATGACGCAGAAAGGCAGTTGACATGGTAATTATCGGTATCTTAATCGTGATGGGGTGTGTATTCGGAGGCTTCGCCCTGATGGGCGGCACCGTCCACGCGATCTGGCAACCGGTCGAGTTGATCATCATCATCGGCGCCGCCGTCGGCGCGCTGGTGCTGGGCAACCCCAAGCATGTACTCGGTGAAATGCTGCACCAGATGCGCAAGATCGTTACGCACAAAAAGCAAGGTTCGGAATTCCAGCGCCAGTTGCTGCTACTGATGTATGAACTGCTGCAAACGGCCGCCGGCGGCCTGAAGGCGCTCGACGCGCACGTCGAGGCGCCGCGCGAAAGCGCCCTGTTCCAGCGCTATCCGCTGGTGCTGGAAGAGCCGAAGTTGCTGGCCTTCATCGTCGACAACTTCCGTTTGATGGCAATGGGAAAAATCAACGCGCATGAACTCGAAGGCGTGCTGGAGCAGGAACTCGAAGCCATCCACGACGAGCTGCTGCAACCGTCGAAGTCCCTGCATAAAATCGCCGAAGCCATGCCGGGCTTCGGTATTCTGGCGGCCGTTCTGGGCATCGTGATGGCCATGAATTCCGTGGCCGACGGCGCCGATGCGGCGGAAATTTCGGAAAAAGTGGGTGCCGCCATGGTCGGTACCTTCATCGGCATCTTCTTTTGCTACGGCGTGCTCGATCCGATGTGCAACATGATGAAACAGCTGGTGGGCGAGGAAGGCTCGACCATGGAATGCGTGAAGGTCGTGCTGGTCACCCACGTGGCAGGCAAACCGCCCCTGCTGGCCATCGATGCGGGCCGCCGCCTGGTGCAGCTGAACATCAAGCCGAGCTTCGCCCAGCTGGAAAGCTGGATCAATGCGCTGGAAGATGGCGGCGCCGAACAAGAGCAAGGCCAAGGCCGGGGAGGCCGCCGTGCTAAAGCCGCATGAGAAACATGAACAGGCCATCATCAAGCGTGCTGGTCGCAAGCATGACGACGATGGCCATGGCGGCGCCTGGAAAGTAGCGTTCGCCGACTTTTGCCTGGCCTTGCTGTCGCTCTTCCTCGTGCTGTGGCTGATGGCCGCGCGCGAGCAGCAGGCGATGAAGGAAATCATGATGGACGCGTCGGCAGGCAGCCGCCAGGGCGAAGGCCAGGGCGTCATGCCGGAACAGAAGGGCGGCCCGCGCGGCAGCCTGATCGAGCGTTTCCCCATGCCCCGCAAGGGCACGGGCGACACGCGCACGGAAGGCAAGCAGACGCAGGACGGCAAGGCCGGTGCCGCGCCGCAGAACCAGACGAAAGTCAGCTACCAGTCGCCGGAAGACTTGATGTCCTTGTCGCGTGCGCTCGACAAGCTCAGCGACGAAGCGGGACTGAAAAGCAATCTGCAATCGGTGATCACGCCGTACGGCTTGCGCGTCATGCTGCACGATACGGACAAGCAAGGCATGTTCGTGCGCGGCAGCGCCGTGCCGACCGACCGCTTCCGCAAGCTGCTGCGCCAGATGGGGCCTGTCTTCGCCCAGATGGACAACCAGATGCTGATCGTCGGCCACACCGACTCGATGCAATACGCCAATAACGGCTATGAAGGCTATTCAAACTGGACGCTGTCGGCCAACCGCGCCATGTCGGCACGCGCGCAATTGTTGATCGGCAGCATGAATCCCGAAAGCGTGCTGCAAGTGGTGGGCATGGCCGACCGCGCGCCGCTGGACGTAAAAAATGCCAGTGCCGGCATCAACCGCCGCATCGAACTGTTAATATTGACGCGTGGCCAGGCCGACAGCATCGCCGCCATGTTCGGCATGGCCGGGCAAAAGGCACAGGGCGACGAGCTACAGGTGGGCGAACCAGACTCGGGCACTTTGCAACGTCTGCGCGAGAAACTGGGCCTGCCGGCAAAGAAGGAGCGCGATGAGCATGCAAATTAAGGGCAAGGGACAACGTATGAAAATCTCCTCCGGCAATACCGGTGCTGCCGTACGCAGCAGCGCCGTCGCGCCGGCCGAGGCGATCGCCGAGAACGCAGGCGCCGCCGGCGTCATGCAAGGCTCGTCGGCCGGGGCGGAATTGCAATCGGCCGTGCTGCAACCGGCCATGGCCGCCCTGCGCGCCATGCCCGAGATCGACCACGAGCGCGTGGCCATGCTGCGCGATGCGCTGGCCAAGGGCGAATTGCCATTCGATCCAGCGAAACTGGCAGGCCTGATCCAGCGTTTCCATGGCGGTGAATCGTGACCGCAGCGCGCAAGGGCATCACGCGTCAGGAAGCCGTACGCCGCGTGCTGCAAGGCATGACGGACGACAGCGTCGGCTACGCCGCCCTGCAAACATTATTGGAAGAGCAATTTAAGGCCACCTTGCACCACCAGAGCGCGCAGCTGACGGTGCTGGCAGACCAGGTCATCGCCGCCGTCGAGCCCCTCGATGCGCGCCGCCGCCAGCGCGTCAGCCTGGTCACTGCCCTCTTCGGCCCGCAAGGCGATATGCCGCAGTTGTTTGCATTGTTGCAAGAAGAAGCGCGCAACAAGGCTGAGGCAGACTGGGCCGCGCTGGAGCAGATGGTGCTGGAATGCAAGCGATTGAATACCCGCAACAGTGATTTATTAACAGAGCAGTACAGCATCATGCAGCGCGTGCTGCATGGCGAGGAAGATACGTATGCGCCAGGCTGATTTCCCCACACCCCGCGCCACGGCGGCGACACCATCGACGGCGGCAACGCATGCAGTGCAAAGCAATATGCGCGCCACTGACGCCACCAGCTCCAGCGGCAATTTCAGCGGCGTGTTCCGGCAAGTGCAGGGCGAGGTGGCGCGCTTCATCGAACAGGGCGGCGGCAACGCCACAAGCCTGAGCCCGCAAGGACGCGCCTACCTTGAGCAGAGCCAGCCCGTGAATGTGCTGGGAAGCATCAACCGGGGCGGCGAGATCGGCGAAGTGCAGCAGCAGTTCCTTGCCTCGATCAAGCCGTGGACGGAAGAAACGGGCGCGCGCCTGGGCGTGGCGCCGGACATTGTCGCCGCCCACGCCGCACTGGAATCGGGCTGGGGCCAGCGTCCGCTGCGCCAGGGCACGGGCGCGGACACGCATAATCTGTTCGGCATCAAGGCAGGCGGCAAATGGCAGGGCGACGTGGCCAGCAATGTCACCACCGAATACGAGGCGGGCAGCGGTACGGCGCTGAAGAAAACCGAGCGTTTCCGCAGCTACCCGGACCAGGCCAGCGCCTTCCGCGACTATGCCCAGGTATTGCTCGACAACCCACGCTACCGCGCTGCCCTGAACACGGGTGCCGACGCGGGCGCCTTCGCGCAAGGCCTGGCGCGCGGCGGTTATGCTACCGACCCCCACTACGCCACCAAGCTGACGCAGCTGGCGACGCGCTTGCAGCGCACGGCCGCCGCCGACTGACTTTCCTTAACGGCCGGCAATATCGGCCGGTTCCACCACGCCCGCATCGACCACTCTGGCACGTATCACCGTGCCGCTGGCGGCGTTGCGCACGCGAATCACCTCCCCCAGCGCGCCCGGGTCCATCGCTACACCGGCCATGCTCACTTCCACCTGCTCCTTGCGCGCCACGATATTCACCGCACTGCCCCGTTTGATCAGCATGGGCGCAGCCAGCTGCCCCTGGCGCAGCACTTCGCCGGCGCGCAAGCTGCGCCGGCTCGACAGTCCGACGACGCCGGGCAAGGAAGAAATACTGTCCGGCACCATCGTCACATCGCGCCGCGCCAGAGTCACGTCGCCCGCCTGCAAGGGCGTATTCGCCGTGACGGGTGCGCTGGTGACGGCGACCTGAGCCGTAATGCTGCCGCGCGCCAACATTTCGTAACGCCAACCGTTGCTTCCAGGACACACTGCGACAAAGCGCATGCGCTGCGCCGAACGGCTGTCCGCAGTTTCCAGCGCGACAGGCGCCGCGCAAGCCGGCATGGGGCGCGTGCTTTTCACCACGGCCACCTGAAACTGCGGTTCCAGCAATCCTGCCGTGCCTGCCTGCTGCGCCAATTGCTCTCGCGCCAACTGTTCCACACGCGAAAATATATTGTCGGCTGGCAATTCTGCGCGACCTGCACTACTATATAGGCTGGTCAGTAAAATTAGTCCAGGAAGCAGTATGTGACGACATGGCACCTTGTTCCACATCATGGAATAGTTCTCAAAGTAAATCATTGCTAACCTTAATCAAAGAGACTGAAGCGGCATGACCTTACCATGCGTCAACATGACCAGGCTGGAATTTTACTTCTGCACCACCTATTTTCTGGCCCGAACCGCTAAAAGCACGATCGAATTCAATACAAAGGATGACCATGGGGATTAATTTCAAGGATGCGCTGGGCGTGCACGCTGATGCACTCGCGCTGCGTGCCGACCGTACCCGCGTGCTGGCGGCCAATATTGCCAATGAAAATACGCCCGGCTTCCAGGCCATGGACATGGATTTCGGCAGCGCCCTGCAGCAGTTGCAGGACAACGAGGCCGGCCTGCTGTCGACCGATGACGATGCCAGCGCCCTGTACCGCGTACCCTACCACCCCAGCCGCGACGGCAATACCGTCGAAATCGGCGTCGAGCAGGCGGCGTTCTCGCAGAATGCCACCGACTTCCAGACCAGCCTCACTTTCGTTAACATGAAACTGAAGGGTCTGTCCAAGGCCATTTCCGGCCAATAAGGATCAGCATGAGCTTCCAGGATATTTCCAAGATCGCCGGTTCGGCGATGGCGGCGCAAACCGTGCGCCTCAATACCATCGCCAGCAACCTGGCCAATGCCGATTCCGTTGCCGGTTCCGAAGGCGAAACCTACCGCGCGCGCAAACCCGTGTTTGCGGCCGTGATGGACGGCCCCGGTGCCAGCGGCGCCGGTGGAAGAGTACAGGTGCTCGACGTGGTGCAAAGCGATGAACCGCTGCGCAAGGTGTATGAACCGGGCCACCCGATGGCCAACGCCGATGGCATGGTGTTCTATCCCAACGTCAACCAGGTAGCCGAGATGACCGACATGATGTCGGCTTCACGCGCCTTTGAAACCAATGTCGAAGTTCTGGGCCGCATCAAGTCGATGCAGCAATCGCTCCTCAAATTAGGTGAAGCATAATCCATGGAAACCAATCTCTTTACAAATAACACCAGCGGCAGCAACAGCGGCAACAATGCCGTCAAGTCGCAGAGCAATGCCACCCAGGACATGTTCACCAAATTGCTGGTCGCGCAGATCAAGAACCAGGATCCCCTCGCGCCGACCGATCCAAGCCAGTTCGTCAATCAATTGACGCAGCAGGCGCAGACGGAAGCGATGCAAAACCTGTCGGCGCTGACCAGCGCCAATGCCAGCGTGCTGCAATCGATGCAAGTGCTGGCCCTGGGCGCCCAAGTGGGCTCCGAAGTGATGGTCAACAGCGAAACGGTCCAGCTCGACAAGAGCAAGGTCAGCGGCAGCATCGCGCTGGCCGCCAGCACCACCAAGACCACCGTCACCCTGAAAGGGCTGGACGACAAGGAATACAAGATCGAACTGGGCGCCAAGGCGGCCGGCACGGTGCCATTCACCATCGATCCCGTGGCCTTGGGCTTGCCTGCTGGCACCTACAGCATGAAGGTCAGCACCAGCGGCACTGAAAAACCGACGGTCGACATCGCAGGCAAGCTCAACAGCGTGCGCCTGTCGTCCGGCGGCAGCATGATACTGAGCGTGTCGAACCTGGGCGAAGTCAACCCTGGCGCGATCACCGGCTTTAACGGCAAAACGGCCTGATCCGCTCGCCCCTTCGTTTCCTGAACACTAATCTCGTCCTTCACTAAAGGAAGTCAACATGAGTTTCGACATCGCCCTGTCCGGCATCCAGTCCATCAACCAACAGTTGAACAGCACCAGTAACAATATCGCCAATGCCGGCACCTACGGCTTCAAGAGCAGCCGCGCCAACTTCTCGGCCATGTATGCCGGTTCGCGCGCCACGGGGACGGAAATCGGTTCGATCACGCAAAGCATGTCGCTCAATGGCGGCGTGCTGAACACGGGCCGCGCGCTCGACGCAGCCATCGACGGCCGCGGCTATTTCGTCGCGCGCGATGCGCAAAACACCATGAGCTACAGCCGCGTCGGCATCTTCTCGGCCAGCAGCGACGGCAAGCTGATCGATTCGAACGGCCGCCTGGTACAGGGCTATGCCGCGGTCAAAGGCAGCACCACCCTGGGTACCATGGGCGACATGCTCATTCCGACGGGTCAGATTCCCGCCGTAGCGTCGACCAAATTGGCATATGCGGCCAACCTGTCGTCCGAATGGACTATCAAAACCCCGGTCTTCAGCAAGACCAATGAGCTGAGCTACAACAGCGCCAAGTCCTCGATCGTCTACGATTCGCTGGGCGCCAAACACTCGCTGGGCCAGTACTTCGTCAAGACGGCAACGGGCGTGGACGTGCATTACACCTTCGACAACGCCGATGTGACGCCGGTGACGAGCATGACCTTCGACACGAATGGCAAACTGGTGACCGGCACGTCTGCCACGCCAGTGCTGCCGACGCCGGCCGGTGCGGCGGCGCTGTCGATCGCCATCGATTACACGGGCACCACCCAGTTTGCCGGCGAAGCGACCACCTCGACCGACCGCGCCGACGGCTATGCCTCGGGCACTTACACGGGCGTGGAACTGGCCGATGACGGCTCCGTCGTGGCGAAATACACGAACGGCCAGAAGCAAAGCATCGGCGTGATCGCCCTGGCTACCTTCCCCGACGAAGGCGCGTTGACGGCCGTCAACGATACCAGCTGGGTCGCCTCGACCACCTCCGGCACCGCCATGTACGACCGTCCAGGCGTCGGCATGGCCGGTAAACTAGTGACGAGCTCGCTGGAACAGTCGAACGTCGACATCACCTCCGAACTGGTGGGCCTGATGACGTCGCAGCGTAACTACCAGGCCAACTCGAAGGTGATCTCGACCGAGAACGCCATGCTGCAATCGCTGATGCAAGCGCTGTAATCCACGATACGCAAAGGTAAAGAGCAATGGATGCGCTGATTTATACCGCCATGAGCGGGGCCGACCGTGCCCTGCGGGCACAGCAGGTACACGCCAACAACCTGGCCAATATCGAGACGGGCGGCTTCCGCGCCAACCTGGAAGTGTCCACTGCCCAGCCGCTGCAAAACGGTTATGGCTACGACGACCGCCACATGACGCAGACGCAGTCGAGCGCCATCGGTACGCGCACGGGCGCCATCAAGGAAACCGGACGCGAACTCGACGTGGCCGTCACGGGCCCCGGCTTTCTCGCGGTACAGTGGCAAAACGGCGAAGCCTACACGCGCGCCGGCGCCATGGACCTCGATGAAACGGGCGCGCTGACCCTCAACGGCCGGCCGGTGCTGGGCGAAGGCGGCCCGATCACGATTCCCGAGCATACCAGCCTGTCGATCGGCGCCGATGGCACGATTTCCATCCAGGTGCCGGGCACCGCGCAAATGCAAACCGTAGACAAGCTCAAGCTGGTCAACGCCGAAGGAGGCGAACTGACCAAGAACGAGGCGGGCCTGATCGTGGCGCGCAGCGGCGAAGACTTGCAGGCTGACCCGACGGTACGTATCCGCGACCGCCACCTGGAAGGCAGCAACGTCTCGGCCGTCGAGGAAATGGTCGCCACCATGAGCCTGAATCGCAGTTTCGAGATGCAGATGAAAGTATTCAAGGCCAGCGATTCCATGACCGAATCTGGCAACCGCCTGCTGGGCGCCTAAGCCCAACGCCAATCAATTACTAGGAGCAACACATGAATCCAGCAATGTGGATCAGCAAAACCGGCGTGCAGGCACAAGATGCCAAACTGCAAGCCATCGCGAATAACCTGGCCAACGTCAATACGGTAGGCTTCAAGCGCGACCGCGTCGTCTTCGAAGACCTGTTTTACCAGGTCGAGCAGCAACCGGGTACGCAGCGCGCCGACAACACCCTCTCGCCATCGGGCGTACAGTTGGGTAACGGTACCCATATGGTGGGCACGCAAAAAGTATTTACCACCGGCAGCCTGCAAACGACGAGCCGCGAATTCGACGTCGCCATCACCGGTAACGGCTTTTTGCAAGTGCTGCGCCCGAACGGCGAAGCGGCTTACACGCGCGCCGGCCAGTTGAGCCTGAATGAAAATGGCGTGATGGTCAACGCCCAGGGCTTGCCCCTGGTGCCGCAGATCACCGTGCCGAACAATGCCACCGCCATCACCATCGGCGAAAACGGCATGGTCACGGCCACCGTGCCGGGCAATGTCAACGGTACCCAGTTGGGCCAGCTGAACCTCTCCAGCTTTGTCAACCCGACCGGCTTGCTGGCACTCGGTGAAAACCTGTTCCAGGAAACGGCATCGAGCGGCACGCCGACGGAAGGCCGTCCCGGAGAAGGCGCACTGGGCAAGTTGAAACAGTTTGCGCTGGAAGGCTCGAACGTGCAGGTAGTCGAAGAGATGGTCGACATGATCGCTGCCCAGCGCACCTATGAAATGAACACCAAGGTGCTGTCGGCCGCCGACAATATGCTGCAATACCTGGCGCAAGCGGCGCGCTGATGACAGTCGCCATGAAAGCCACGGCGGCCCTGCTGCTGGTATTGATGGCCGGTTGCGCCAGCCAGCCGGCCGCGCCGGTGGCGCCCAGCTTTTCCGACACGCCGCTGCCCGTGGCACCGCGCAGTGCGGCGCGCGGCGGCGTGGGCGGTGGCGTGTTCAATCCCGATGCGGGCCTCGACCTGATCTCGGACAGCCGCGCCTTCCGCGTGGGCGACGTCGTCACGGTAGCCCTGCAGGAAACCACGCAGGCCAGCAAGAAGGCCGGCACCTCCTTCAACAAGGGCTCGTCGGTCGGCGTGAATGCTGCCAACATCCTCGGCAAGACCTTCCCCAAGACGGGCATTGATCTCTCCGCCGACCGCAACTTCGCCGGCGACTCGACCAGCACGCAGCAAAACGCGCTGTCCGGCGCCATCACCGTGATCGTGCAGGAAGTGCTGCCGAACGGCTTGCTGCGCGTGCAGGGCGAGAAAACGCTGACCCTGAACCAGGGCGAGGAATTCGTGCGCCTGCGCGGCTACCTGCGCGCGGCCGACATCGATTCCAACAACCAGGTCTCGTCCTTGCGCATCGCCAATGCACAGATCGCCTATTCCGGCCAGGGCACCCTGGCCGAAGCCAATACACCAGGCTGGCTGACGCGCTTTTTCGTCGGCCCATGGATGCCGTTTTAAGGTGACCTCATGAAATTTCGTTCCGCCCTGCCCCTGGCAGCCATGCTGGCCGTGCTCTCCGGCCTGTCCCTGCCCGCCAGCGCCGCGCAAGTGCTGCGCAACCTGGTCAGCATCGAGGGCGTGCGCGACAACCCGCTGGTCGGCTACGGCCTCGTCGTGGGCCTGAACGGCAGCGGCGACACTACCCAGGTGAAGTTTTCCAGTCAATCCGTGGTCAACATGCTCAAGCAGTTTGGCGTGAAGATGCCTGACGGCGCCGAAGCGAAAAGCAAGAACGTCGCCACCGTCATGGTCAGCGCCGTCTTCCCGCCAGGATACCGCCGAGGCCAGGCCATCGACGTCACCGTCTCGTCCCTGGGCGATGCGAAAAGCTTGCGCGGCGGCACCTTGCTGCTGACGCAATTACGCGCCGCCGACAATGAAACGTATGCGCTGGCGCAAGGCAACGTGGTCGTCGGCGGCTTGAACGCCACCGGCAAGAGCGGCTCGTCCGTCACCGTCAACACGCCCACCTCGGGCCGCATTCCCAATGGCGCCAACATCGAGCGCGAGATTATCAGCGACTTTTCCACCAAGCCTTCCGTCACCCTGAACTTGCGCCACCCGCATTTCGAGACGGCCATCAATATCGTCGAAGCCGTGAACCGCCGCTTTGGCGCCGTCGCCACCACGCGCGACGCCACCAGCGTGGACGTGCTGGCGCCGGAAAACCCGACCCAGCGCGTGGCCTTCATGGCCAAGCTGGAAGCCTTGAGCGTCGATGTGGGTGTCGACACGCCGAAAGTGGTGTTCAATTCGCGCACCGGCACCGTGGTCATCGCCGAAGGCTTGCGCGTCAAGGCCGCCGCCGTCACACACGGCTCGCTGAAAGTGGTCATTTCCGAGAGTTCCAACGTCAGCCAGCCGGCGCCGTTCGGCCGCGGCCAGACCACCGTCACGCCGCAATCGAAAGTGTCTGTCGACCAGGGCAATGGCAATATGTTCAAATGGCCGGCCGGCGCCAAGCTGCAATCCATCATCGACGTGGTCAACAGCCTGGGCGCCTCACCCGATGACATCATGGCAATCTTGCAAGCCCTCGACCAGGCTGGCGCAATCGAAGGCGAACTGGTGGTGATTTGATGCTTAATGTAAACGACAGCAGCAGCGCCCTGCCCTCGGCGCTGGACGACAAGACCCCTGCGGCGGCCACGCCGGCCGATCCGCGCTACGCGGCCAAAGCCACCGAAGCGGCCGTCAAGTTCGAAGCCTTCTTTATCTCGCACATGTTGCGCCAGATGCGTTCTGGCACGCGCGAGATGGCAGGCGAAGACAGCGTCTTCAAGGACCCCATCAACAGCGACATGCTGGAAATGGCCGACAACCTGGTGGCCGACAAGATGGCCGGCCAGCGCGCCTTCGGCATCGCCGACGCTATCCTGCGCCAGTTGCTGCCGGCTGCCAGTGCCCCCGTGGCAGCCAAGAATACGGCCAACAGCGCTGCCAAGACCGACAATATTGCAGCAGCGCTTAATAAATCCCTCTGAAGTGTCGCCTGTACAAGGTAACCACGATTCAATGCCTGCCCACCCGCACGCGCCACTCTCACGAAAGAAACTTGCCCAATGAGCATCATCAGCAATGCATTGTCAGGCAGCATCGCCGCCCAGGCCGCACTCAATGCGGCCAGCCAGAACATCGCCAACCTGCAAACGGCGGGTTACACGCGCCAGGGCGTACTGCTGTCCTCGCTTGGCGCAGGCGTGGGCGTACGTTCGGCCGGCAATGGCGTGGAAGTGTCGGCCCTGCTGCGCTTTGCCGATGCCTACAAGAGCCAGCAAATGTGGCGCGCCGCGTCCGACCAGGGCGCCCGTTCGCAGACTCAGCCTTACCTGACGCAGCTTGAGCGCGTGATGGGTGATGATGCCTCCAGCATCAGCAATGGCATCGACGGCTTTTTCGCCGCCCTCAACGCCTCGGCCGTTGACCCGACGTCGACGCCGCTGCGCCAGCAGATCGTCACCTCCGCCGACGCCATGGCGCAGCGCTTCAACAGCATCAGCACCGTCATGGGCAACCAGTTGCTGTCGGTGCAGCAGCAACGCGCAGCGATCGTGCCGCAAGCCAATACCACCCTGGCCAATATCGCCGCGCTGAACCAGCGCATCAGCACTTCCACGGCTGCGGGCACGAATGTATCGTCGCTGATGGATGCGCGCGACCAGCTGATCGATGGCCTGGCCGCGCAAATGGGCATCGAAGTGCTCGACCAGCCGGACGGCTCGCGCAATATCGCGCTGAAATCGGGACAGCCGCTGGTCATCGGCAGCATTGCCGGCACCCTGAGCAGCAATATGACGAACACGGGCGACCAAACCCTGAGCCTCGATTTCGCCAAGTCGACGTACACCCTCGACCCGGTGGCCATCGGCGGCCAGATGGGCGGCCTGGGCGAATTCGAGAAAAATACCCTGAAACCGCTACAGCAGTCGCTGCAAGACATGGCCACGCAGTTAACCGCCAAGGTCAACGCGCAGCTGGCCCTGGGCAAGACCATGGCCGGCACCGCTGGCGGTCCCCTGCTGGCCTACGCGAACGGCAAACTGAGCATTACTCCCGGCTTCAACGCCAAGGATCTGGCCCTGTCGCTGACGGGCCAGACTGGCGACAGTGGCAACTTGCAGAAATTGATCGAAATCAAGAATCAACCGATCACCGTCAGCTGGGTTGGCTCCGTCCTGATGAGCGACGCCGACACGCAACTGGTCGGCAAGCTGGCTATCTACAGCCAGCAAAACCAGGCCCTGCTGAAAACGTCCAACACGGTGCGCGCGCAAGCCATCGATGACTGGAAGTCCACCAGCGGCGTGAACAAGGACGAAGAAGCGATGAGTCTGGTGGAATTCCAGAATATGTACCAGGCAAACATGAAAGTCATTTCCGTGGCGAATAGCTTGTTTGACGCCACTTTGGCAATGATGGGTTAAGGAGAAGATCATGCGTGTCGCCAGTAGCCAGTACCAATCGCTGATCAATATTTCGCTTCAGCAAAACCAGGAACGCATCAACTTCCTGACCCAGCAAATGTCTTCCGGCTTGCGCATTCAGCTGCCATCGGACGATCCGATCGGCAACGTGCGCATTTCGCGCCTGACGCGCGAGCAAGCCATGGTCACGCAATACCAGGACAATATCGCCACGGTGAAAGTGCGCCTGCTGAAGAATGAAAACTACCTGTCGAGCATGGTCACCGACATGGGCCAGGCGCGCGACCTGCTGGTGTGGGCCGCCGACGGCAGCAACACGCCAGGCGACCTGAATGCGATGACGCAATCGCTGACGGCCATGCGTGACAGCGTGCTGTACACGGCCAACCTGAAGGACCAGGAAGGCCGCTACATGTTTTCCGGCACCGCTACCGACCAGCCCGCGATCAAATACGACCCGACGGCAGCCGTCGGGTCGCGCTATAGCTACATCGGCAATACCGACACGCAGACCGTGGTGGTAGGCAATGGCGTGACGCAGGCGGCCAACGTCGACGTGAAGAACCTGGAAGTGTGGCTCAACAAGATCGACCAGGTTGTCACCACGCTCGGTACGCCAGGCGTCAACCCCAGCGACCCGGCCGTGCGCGCCATCGTCAATGACGGTCTCGGCGGCACCGATGATGGCATGGATTTACTCTCTGGCAAGATCGCCATCTTCGGCGGCGCGCAAAACATCCTCACCACGCTCTCCGGCAACCTGTCCAATGTGTCGCTGTCGAACAATTCGGCCCTGTTGGACCTGAAAAAGACCGATATGGGCGCGGCGGCCATTGAACTGACCGGCTACCAGACGGCGCTGCAGGCAACCTATAAAGCCTACGCCAAGGTTGGCACCATTTCCCTGTTTGATCTTCTCTGACCATCATGCAAATCGTTCAGACTTCCTCCTCTGCCGGCGTCAATGCCAAAGGCGCCGGCGCAGCCCGCGTCGTCGATGACGCGTCCGCCGCAGTCAAAGACGGCGCCAGCGCGCGCAGCGAGGCGCCGGCAGCGAGGAGTTCGACGGCGAGTCTGCAGCGCGGCCTGAGCAACTGGGATCATCAGTTGCAGGGAGAAATTTCCAACGCGCAGCAAACGCTCGATTACCTGGAACGCAGCAGCAGTCAGCTGCAAGCGCTGAAAAGCGAACTGGCGGCCAAGCTGGCCGCGCGCCAGGGCCGCGAAGGGCAAGTCGAAGCGCGCGTGCGCCAGTTCAGCAATACCTGGCGCCAGCGCGCCAGCGCCTCGGGCGGCACGCTCGACGCACAGCTCAGCTATACCAGCCCGCAGGCGGCACAGCAGAACTTCAGCATCCGCGGCCTGACCATGGCCAGCCTGCAGGAAGGACCGCAGGAAGTGCTGGCGTTTTCCGTCGGCGGCGCGAACCAGGCCTTGCGCTCGGTGAATATCGAACCTGGCCTGAGCCAGAGCGAAATCATGTCCCGCTTCGACCGTGCACTCATGCCGTCAGGCATCGGCGTCAAGCTGGGCGAGAATGGCGAGCTGGTGTTTAGCACGTCGGAAGCCGCCTGGACCAACGTGCGCGACAGCCTGTCCGTGCGCGGCAGCGGCATCCGCTACCCGACCGGCCAGATGAGCCGCGTGCGTACGGATGCCGAACCTGCCGCCATCGCCCCGGAAGAATGGCATACCGGCGACGTGGAAGCCTTGCGCGCCACCTTGCAGCAAGTGGTGCAGGCGCTGGCGCAGTTGCAGGCGGCGCGCAGTTCCGTCAGCCTGGCCCTGGCGCAAGCGACGGGACGGGTCGCCCGCGCACAACCGGTGCAAGTGAGCGTCAGCATGGATACGCTGGCGGAAAACTTCACGCAAAAGGCTAGCCAGCCCGGCTATGAATCGCTGCTGGCGATCAGCTCGGCGCTGGTCGGCATCAGCCGCGAGCGGGTCGTCGCCTTGCTGGGCCTGGAATAAGCCCCCGTCCACGTTCGCTGCCCTGGCGCACGCGGCACTGAATGGGGCGGAGCCCCTGGCTCAGAACGGTGGACATCCGCAAGATGCTGCTGTTGCTGGCGCTTTGACGAATACGCCAGCGCATTCCGTTATCCACTTCCGACAAGCAGCCACTCGATATCGCCCTCGTCCGCAAGGTATTGATTTTGCGCAACGACAAGATCGGCCACATGATCGTCACCTCGGCCCTGCTGCGCGAGCCGAAGAATGGCGACGGGCCGGCGCAGACGACCGTTCAGGCAGCTGGCCGAGCCGCCAGCAGGCGGTTCATCTGCCCCGCCGGCAACGCGCGGGAAAAGAAATACCCCTGCGCATAATCGCAGCCGGCAGCGCGCAACAGATCGCGCTGCGATGCCGTCTCCACGCCTTCGGCCACGACTTTCAGACCCAGCCGCTGCGCCAGCGCAATGAGCGCCAAGCACAGGCCCTGCCCGGCATCATCGCGCCCCAGTTCGTCCACCAGCGAACGGTCGATCTTGAGAAAGTCAATATCGGCCGTTTTCAGGCACGCGAGCGACACTTGGCCGCGACCGAAATCGTCGAGCGCCAGCGCCAGGCCCATGGCGCGGAACTGGCGCAAGCGGTCGACCACCTGGCGCGCCTCGTCGAGCAGCACCGCTTCTGTTGTTTCGATGACGATGGCGCCCGGTGCCAGGCCCTGACGCGCCAGGTGCCCACCCCAATCCTGATACAGCGCGGCGTCGCAGCGGAATTCCACGGCCGACTTGTTGATGCTGATCTGGAACGCGGCGCCATGCACGTCTTGCCACTGCCGCGCCTGGCGCACGACTTGACGAAACACCCACTCGCCGATATCGATGATCAAGCCGTTCGCCTCGGCAAACGCAATGAAATCGGCGGGCAGCAGCAAGCCGCGCAGCGGATGACGCCAGCGCAGCAGCGCCTCGGCCCGCTCGATGGCGCCATCGCGCAGGCGGATAATGGGTTGATAATGCACTTCGAACTGGTCCTGCGCCAATGCCAGGCGCATCTCGCGCACGGTGTTGCGGCGCACTTCGGCCGCCTGCTGCAAGGCCGGTGTGAAATAGCTGTAGCCGTTGCGCCCCGCACTCTTGGCCGCATACATGGCCTGGTCGGCATGCCGCAGCAAAGTATCCGGCGCCTCGGCATCGGCCGGATAGAGCGCCACGCCCACGCTGGCCGACACTTGCGCCGTGTCGCCGTCGAGCATGAAAGGCAGGGCCAGCGCCGCCGTCAATTCCTGCAGCACGCGCTCGATGCCGCCCAGCTGCCCCACGCCGGCCAGGATGACGGTGAACTCGTCGCCGCCCAGGCGCGCGACCGTATCGGTGGCGCGCACGCGTTCGCTGATGCGCCGCGCCGCCTGGCGCAGCAGCATGTCGCCCTTCTCGTGGCCCAGGCGGTCATTCACCTGCTTGAAATGGTCGAGGTCAATGAACAACAGGGCCAGGCAAGCGCCTTCGCGCCTGGCGTGATGCGCTTCGTGCTGCAGCCGGTCGAGAAACATGTGGCGGTTCGGCAAACCCGTCAGCTGGTCGAAATTGGCTTGCCGCCAGATGCGCTCGGACGCTGCGTGCTGCGCCGTGATGTCGCTGACCAGCGCCAGCGCACCCAGGTAAGTGCCGCCCGAGTCGAAGATGGGATTGGTGGCCAGCGTGACCCACAGGGTGCTGCCGTCACGCCGCAGGAACTTGAATTCGTGGCGTTCGGCAATGCCATCCTGGCGCCGCGCAATGTTGCGCTCCAGAATGGTGCGTCCCTCGTCATCCATGAAGGCGGCCAGCGGCTGGCCCAGCATCTCCTCGATCCGGCAGCCCAGCATCTGCGCCATCTTCGGATTGACAAAGCTGGTCAGCGCCTGCGCATCGATTTCCCAAATGCCCTCCTCGGCGCTGTGTACGATGCGCCGGAAGCGTTCTTCGCTGCGTTCAAGCGCCGCCAGCTTGCCCTCGGCCTGCTCCAGCACCAGGCGCAGCGCCTGGCCGTTCGGGTCGGCGCTGCCCAGCAGGCTGACGGGCAAGCCGGCCTCGCGCGCGCCGGGACGGGACCGCAACTGCACTTGCAGCTGGATGCGCTCGGGCTCGCTGCTATTGAGCACGCGCTGCACGAACTGCTCGTAATCGTGGCGGAACGCTTCGTGCACATAAGAGCGGAACAGCACGTGGCCGGGCCGTTCCCGCGGCAGGCCGAACAGCTCGGCCGCCACCAGGTTGACTTGCAGGATCACGCCATCGAGGCCCAGCACGAAATAGGCGACGGGCGCCAGCAGATATAAATCGTTGAAATACGCTTGCTCGCGTTCAGCCTTCACCCGCTCCGGGCTGAAAACGCCATCGTCAAGCAGCGGCGCGGCATGCTGCGGCATGCCGTCGTGGCGGGGCGGAGAGGAATCCGGAGCAGGTACCGCTTGCGGTGGTGTATCCATGGCTATCCTTGGCACCGCCGCCCTGGCAAGCAGGTGGGTGCAGTACCGAGACTAGCATGCGCGATGCGCAGTGTCGAGCGATGCATGCCGGTACGCCACTTTCACCACAAGCGCCCCGGCGCGCCGCCGTCAAGACAGCTGCGCTGGCAGCGCAGCGGTGCGCGAGCGGCCTCGCGTGAGCGCATGCCAGCCGGCGCGCAAGGCAAGCAGGCAGGCATCGGCGACCATGGCGGCGCCACCATTGAGGCGCCGGCGCAATACGCGTGCCGTCATCCGGTAGCGGCCGGAGCGATACAGCTGCTTGATCAGCCCGCGCGCGGCTGGCGTATGTATGATGGCATCGTCGCACAGGAGCAGGTAGCCGGTCAGTTCCGCGTCATCCAGCACCCGACCAAAGTTGAAAAAACCATGGAAGCCGAGCGTGGGACCGGTGGGCAAAATGCCTTCGAAGGCAAAGCTGGAAGCCAGGCTGGCGTCGGCAAAGCGTATGCCGAAATCCGCGCGCAGCCGGTCGCCATGCAGTTCACAGATCGCATAGTCCTCGGGATGGGGCTGCTCGATGGCGAGCTGTGGCAAGACCTCGTACAGGCGCCGCGATCGCAGCGAAAAGCCGCCATTGCCGACGGCCACCGGGCGATGCGACCACGGTGCGCCTATGTAATCACAATCCAGAAAAGCGCTCTGCCATTGACGCGCATCCACGATGAAACTGTCCCACTGCATGATGAGCACATGCGTGCCGCTGAAATGGGCGCCCAGTTCATGCACCATGAATGCCGAATACGCCTCCACGCTCTCGATGGGGGCAATCAGCACCTGGCGTATGTGCGGGGGCAAGTCATGCAGGCGGGAAGTGAACAGCAGGCATTCTTTGAAAGCGGCGCCGGCCAGGCAGCGCTCGATGGCAAAGCTGGCCAGCTCGGGATAGCGCGTTTCCACGCACACCAGGCTGATGTTGCGGAGGTCGAGCTTGTCATTATGCATCGCAGGCTTTTCATCGGAGTGTAGGGCGGAAGGCATGCCACGCGCGGGCATGGCATATTTTGCAACGCCAATATCATACAGCGCAAACCGGAGCCGGACAAGGGGCATGGCCCCACCGCCGTGCGAACGGTCAGCGGCCCATGCTGCGCCGGCGCAAGCCGAAATCATGACCCACCACCAGCAAGGTGCTGGCCACCAGGCTGGACAGACCCACGATCAGCTGGATGAGTTTATCGTCAGGCAAGATCCACAACGACGCGTCCGGCGCCTCGCAGCCCGTCGCAGCACTGATGAGGGGCGAGACCCAGGCCGCGTCCGGCGTCACGTCGAGCACGACGGCGCCGTCGGCGCTGGTCTGCATATAGATATCCCCCCCTTCGGCCAGGGTGAAACAGATGCCCACGCCCGTTTCCGTGGCGCGGATATTGTCCTGCATGCTGCGGTTATGCTCCTCGATCCACACTTCCACGTCGTACGGTGTTTCCAGGTGCTCCCACGGACGGGGGCGAAAACGGGGACGTTCGTCCGGGCTGGCGTCGCCGGGGGTGTCGGGGATGTTGCTGTCTGCTGCGCCTTGCATGCTCGTTGACCTCTTCTACGGTGATGCGGCGGGGCCGGTTGCCCGCCAGCCTCCATTATCCACCGTTCACGGCCAGCCTGGCATTACTGGCGCACATCCATCAGAAAAACTGATGGCTATTAACTTTTAACATCAGCAAGTCTGACTTAAAATAGCCACCATCTCTTCTTTACAGGCTTTACATGCAAGGCATCAAACGCAAAATCGTCTACGTCACCGCCTTTGAAATCATCGGCATGGCCATTTCCACGGCCTGGCTGACTCTGCTTTCGGGCGAATCGCCCACCAGCACGGGCCCGTTGGCGATCATGATCACCAGCGTCGCCGTGATCTGGAACCTGCTCTACAACACGGCCTTCGAGTATTGGGAAATCCGCCAAGTCTCGCGCACGCGCACCGTCTGGCGCCGCGTCCTGCATGCGATCGGCTTCCAGATCACGCTGGTCATCTACCTGATCCCGCTGATCGCCTGGTGGCTCAACATCAGCCTGTGGCAAGCCTTCGTACTGGACTTCGCCCTGATGCTGATCATCCCGTGCTACAGCTTCATCTTTAACTATTTCTTCGATGGCCTGTTCGGCGTGCCCCTGTCGGCGCAGCAGCCGAAGGAAGAACCGGCCGGACTTCAGGGAGCCACTGCCGGCACCTCGGTCAGCAACTGAAGGAAGGACCGTGCCGCCATGCCCAGCGGCCGGTCCTTCATCCACACCAGATGGATGGGCACGACCAGGCCATTGCCCGTATTCTTGAATGCCACGCGGCGCACGCGCCCCGCCGCCAGCGAGTGGGCGATGGCCGAGGCGGCAAAGTTACCCCAGCCCAATCCGGCCTCCACCATCGCCAGCGCCATCGGCAAACTGTCCGTGCGCCAGTAGGACAATCCCACCACGGGGCGCGCATCGGCCAGGTCGAGTTCGCGGCTGGCCACGATAATCTGGCGCAAATTCACCAATTCCTCGATATACAGGGGCCGGCCCGCCGCGCTGGGCGGATGCTGGGTGGAAATAATCGCCAGCAAGGCATCGCTGCCCACCAGCTGGAACTGTTCCTCGTGATTGATGCGTCCGCCAGCGAAAGCCATGCAAGCGCTGATGCGGCCCCGGTGCAACATGTCGAGCACATCGTCCTGCGGCGCCGTCAGCACCTCGATGTCAAGCAGCGGATGGCGCTGCGACAGCGCGCGCACGGCGGCCAGGAGGGGCGCATGGTCGAGCTCGGCCGCGATGCCCAGCGAAATGCGGCTTTCCAATCCCTGCGACAATTCCTGCACGTGCAAGTGCAATTGCTTCAACTGCTCGGCGATCAGGCGCGCGTGGGGAATCAGCGCCGTGGCGGCGGGCGTGGGCACGGCTTCGCGCGCGCCGCGGTCGAACAGGGCGATGCCCAGTTCCGCCTCGATGTTGGCAATCGCCATGCTGACGGCCGACGGCGCCCGCCGCAAGGCGCGCGCGGCGGCCGAGAACGAGCCGCCGTCGACGACGGCCAGGAACAATTCGATGTTATGGCTGGAGAGTTTCATGGGGTGGAAAAGGGTGGCACTTTTTGACGCGCCGACGGTCAAATCGGCAATGACCGGAGCCAACATGCCTCATCCACTGCCCTACCGCTGCGGCGGCTATATAACGCTTGCCCGGCGTGGGGGCTTACCCTTTCCAGGTGCGCTGCAGTCCGGTATCCGCATGGATCCAGCCGCCACGGGGGCCTGAGCGGTAATAGAAGCCCACGCCGCCCTGCTTGAAGCTGCGCACCAGCGAACCGAGCACTTCCGCGTTCAGATTCGCCACGCGGATGTCGGCGGCGCGGCCCGAGATATGCAGCGACTGGCGCGCCGCCGGCACACCAGCTTCACGCAGGCGGCTGTTCGATTCGGCCGTGCGGTAGCCCGACAGGATCTCCAGCGGCTGCTCGATGCCGTAGCGGGCCACGAATGCTTGCGTGCCCCACAGGGTTTCCAGCAATTTCGGGTCGATGGGCGCCGTCTTCTTGCCGTTCACGTCGCGCAGCAAGTGGCACAATTCCTGGTAGGCCGAATCGATGACTTCGCCATCTTTCCAGTACAGCAGTTTCGCCTTTTCATTGCTGGCTGGGCGCACCACTTCCAGGGTACGCGGCTTGAGCCAGAATTCCAGGTCCAGCGCCTGCGCGTCGAAGATGTCGGGAGGCGGCGCCATCTCGCTGATGGCCTGGCGCGACTGCGAAGTGATCGAGCGGTCGACGCTGGCCAGTTGCGTCGGCTGGGGCGGCACGCCCGTGCGCGGCGCGCGCGGCTTGGCGCTGGCCGAAGCCGAGGCGGGAGCAGCCGTGCGCGAGGCGCAGCCAATGAGAGGGGTGGCTACCAGGCCCAGCGCGGCCAGGCCCATACCGTGGTGTAGAAAATTTCTGCGCGATGCCATAGTCAGTCCAATTTAACGATGGGAATACTATAGCGTATTGTGCTGCGAAGAAAAACCCTCAATGTCTATCGTGTCGCCCTCATTTCAACATCTGGCGCCCTACGCGGCGGCGCCGCTGGCCACAACATCCTGCTTTGCCTGCGCCAGCGCCGTCAGGGGCTTGTCCTGCAAATAGCCCTGGGCCACGATGGGCAAGCCCGTGATGGCGGCGACGCGCTGCAGCGCGGCCAGCGCCGCCAGCGTGTCGAGGCGCTTGAAGATGACGCGAATTTTCGCCGCATGGCACAGGGTGACGAAGCTGGCAACAGCCTGTTCATCGCTGAGGTTGCCCGCGTCGAGCTTGAACGCATGCGGGTGCAAGCGCTCCAGCATGCCGCTTGCCTCGTGCACGCTGGCCACGTTGATGGCCAGACGGAAACCGTTGCGCCGGTAATTGTCGGCCACGTAGTTGAGCAGCCAGCCCTGGTTCGGCGTGACCGTCGGCAATTGCAGCACGATGCGCTCGATGGGCAAGCCCAGCGCATCGAGGATGCGCTGGAAGGCGTGGCCGTGATTGCTGCTGACAGCACTCAGCAGGCGGTCATGCACGCTCAGGTACAGGTCGGACTGCTCCGCTTCACTCTGGCGGAAGAAATTAATCGCATGCAACATGCGGCACAAACGGTCCAGCTCCACCGATTCGTCGTCGCTGGCCGCATGGTCGAGCAGGCGCCACAGCGACAAGCCCTCGTCCGCCTTCGACACGCTGCGCGCCAGCCCCTCGAACGCCACCAGCTTGCCGCTGCCCAGTTCGCGCAGCGGCTGGAAGGCGCTGGTCATGGTGCAATTGAAAAAGCGCCCCAGCGCCCTGCCCTCCCCGTCGAGCCAGACACTGGTGCCGGCCTGGGTTTGATGCGACAAACGGGCCAGGTAGTTCTTCAGGACGGGAAATGGCATGGATGCTCCTTCATCGGGCTGCGCCAACTGCCCTCATGGGGAGATGGCGCCAAAGTGTGCAGAGTAAGGCAGCGCCAAGCAAAGGAGAACGAATGGTTTCGCCGTTTCATATGCGGCCAGCAAATAAGAACACCGTCATGGACAGCGCATAACGATAGTCGGAAACATTCCTTCCCGCCCCAGACGCCGGCCATTACTGTGGACGTGTACCGATACCATCAGAAGGGCCGCCATGTGCCAGTTACTCGCAATGAACAGCAGCAAGCCGGCCGCGCTGGGATTTTCCTTTGCCGGTTTTGCCGAACGGGGCGGACGCACGGACGAGCACCGCGACGGCTGGGGCATCGCTTATCATTCCAGTAGCGGCTGCACCTTGCTGACGGACCACCTGGCGGCCGTCGATTCGCCGCTGGCCGCCACCGTGCAGCAGCATCCCGTGAAGGCGAAAAACATCGTCGCGCATATCCGCAAGGCCACGCAGGGCCGCATCGCGCCGGAAAACACCCACCCGTTCGCCCGCGAACTGTGGGGCAAAACCTGGTCCTTCGCCCACAATGGCGACTTGAAAACGTGGCGCGCGCCTGCCAATGCGTATTACCATGCCAGTGGCGACACAGACAGCGAACAGGCTTTCTGCCACCTGCTGGCCCGCTTGCGCACGCAGTTCCCCCTGGGGGAACCCACGCGTGCTGCGCTGCGCGCCGCCATCGCCGAGGTCGCCACGGACATCGCCACGCACGGCAGCATCAATTTCATCCTCTCGGACGGCGAGCTGCTGTTTGCCCACTGTTCCACGCATTTGCACTATGTGATACGCGAATACCCGTTTTCCGTGGCACAACTGATCGACTGCGAGCGCAGCATCGACTTTCGCCAGCATAACCACCTGGACGACCGCATCGCCGTCATCGCCACGCATCCCCTGACGCAAAACGAGGACTGGCTGGCGTTCGCGCCCGGCGAACTGAAACTGTTTGCCGGCGGCACCTTGCTGCAAGTGAACGATCACGCGCAACAAGGCATGCAAAAAGGCGTGTATATCCAGATCAGTTACTGAAGGGAAATAGTCAAAGGGAGGAAAAAGCCCGCCGCCGGCTGGGCGGGCTGCAGTGCAGGATAGCCGTCAGGCCGAATTGCAGTTGCAAAAGCGCTTGCGCTTGGGGTCGCCGCTAGCAATACCTGCGGGGTCAATCTGTTTCCAGCAAAAAATGGTTTCCACGCCATATGGCGAACGCACATTGCCCGCCTCGACATATCCCTGCTTGACGAAAAAGGCCTGGCTGCTGGCCGTGCTGTGCAGTTGCAGGGCCTTGATACCCCACTCGCGCGCTTGCGCTTCCAGCTGTTCCACCAGCGCCTTGCCGGCGCCCTGGCCTTGCGCATCAGGCAGCAGGTAGCATAGGGCCAGCTTGCCGGCACGCGTCAGCAAGGCGACGCCGACAACGGTGCCCGCCTCGACTGCGACCAGCGAAAAGTTGGTAGGCGACGCAAACCAGCACGCCACCATCTGTGGTGTTTTATTGCCCAGCCAGGCTTCCAGGATGGCCGGATCGTCCCGATGATCGAGGCTGCAGCATTCGACGATGGAGCGTCGTAATACGTTGCACGCCTCGAAAGCGTCGGTCGATGTTGCAATACGAATTTCAAGACTCATGTACGCTCACAAAATATTCCAGTTACCAATGCAGACGGTTTTACCCCTGTATCGTGCGATTCGACTATACACCAAGCGGCGCAATCAGGTTTTTTGCCGCACGCCACAAGCTGGTTTTGCCTATGGCGCAATGCTTGCAGACTAAGTGCGGATGCGCACCTTGCCCACGAATGTTTCCAAAAATCGATATCTGTTTTTTAGCGCAAACGGGAATCAAGTCTAAGCATATTACGAAAAATTCGTTTCTTTTCCGGCCGGAATTTTAGACTATGTCTATCTATTCTCACAACAAGAGTTCAACATGACCCATTCCAACGCCGTATCGACTAGCGCAGCGACGCTCACCCAACGCTCGCGCCGCTGGTTCCTGGCCAGCGCCCTGGCCGCGTCGGCTGCCGCCATGAGCCTGCCGATGGCCGCCAGCGCCGCCGAACCCGTGGTCTTGCTGAATGCCTCGTACGACGTGATGCGCGAACTGTTCAAGGACGTGAATCCCGCTTTTATTGCTGATTGGAAAGCCAAAACGGGCGAAACCATCACCATCAAGCAGTCGCACGGCGGTTCCAGCAAGCAGGCGCGCTCCGTTGCCGATGGCCTGGAAGCGTCCGTCGTGACAATGAACCAGGCAAATGACATCGATATCCTCGTCGACCGCGGCCTGGTGGTGGCCGACTGGGCCAAGAAATTCCCGAACAATGCGGCGCCGTTCTATTCCACCATGGTGTATCTGGTGCGCAAAGGCAACCCGAAACATATCAAGGATTGGGACGACTTGGCCAAGCCCGGCATCAAGGTCATCGTGCCGAACCCGAAAACCTCGGGCAATGGCCGTTACACGTATCTGGCAGCCTGGGGCTATGCGGTGAAAAAAGGCAGCAGCGAAGCGCAGGCGCGCGAGCTGGTGACCAAGTTGTTCAAGAACGTGCCTGTGCTCGACGGCGGCGGCCGCGGCGCCACCACCACGTTTACTCAGCGTGAAATCGGCGACGTGCTGGTGACGTTTGAAAATGAAGTGCAACTGGTGCGCGCCGAATTCGGCGACAACTTCGAAGTGGTGTATCCAAGCATCTCCATCCTGGCCGAGTCGCCGGTGGCCGTGGTCGACAAAGTCGTCGACCGCCGCGGCGTCCGCAAGGAAGCCACGGCCTACCTGCAATACCTGTACTCGGAACCGGGCCAGGAACTGGTCGCCAAGCACTATCTGCGCCCCCGCTCGGCCACGGTAGCGAAGAAATACGCGGCCAGCTTCAAGCCGATCACCCTGTTCACCGTCGATGACGTGTTTGGCGGCTGGAAACAGGCGCAAAAGAAACACTTTGACGATGGTGGTGAATTCGACAAGATTTATCAGAAGTAATCTTCGCGTATCAGCAAAAAACCGGGACAATGTCCCGGTTTTTTTATGGCGGCGCGCCAGCGCCCCACTCCAGTGCGCTAAACAGGCTGGCGATCTCGCTGCTGCGGCGCGTGCCCGTCTTGGCCAGGATCGCCTGGATCTGGCTGCGAACGGTACTGATGCACACGCCCTTGCGCTGCGCGTACTCGGCAGGCCCCACGCCGTCCGCCAGCGCCAGCGCCAGCGTCCACTCGGCGCCCGTCAAACCGCATGGACGCTCGGCCGTGCCCGGCCAGTGCCGCCGCCCTGCGCGGAACAGCGGCCGCAGGGACAGCATGGCCAACGCCGCCCCATCGCCGGCACCATCCTGTTCTATGCGCACGGGCAACGGCAGAATGCCAATTTCCAGCGCCGGCCGTCCATCCTCATCGCAGGCATACAAGGGAGCGGGACGGTGGCAGGCCAGCCCTGCGCACGCTTGCCGCACGCGTTGCGCCAGTTGCTGCTGCAGCTGGCTTGCGCGCACGTCCACGCTGCCGCCGCGCAAGGCAAGCAGCGGGCGCGTCGGGGGCATGGCGGCTAGCAGGCGCTGCGCCGCCAGGTTCATGAAAGCCAGTCGCAGGCAGGCGTCGACCAGCAAGATGGCGCGGGGCAAGGTATCGAGTGCCTCCCAGGCCAGTGCGCCATGGGCCTGGGCCTGCTGCGCCGTATCGCGCAGGCTCAGCACCTGCGGCAAATGGTCGAGCACGCGTTGCAGTTGGCTGCGCGTGCTCCTGTCGAAGCGCCCCTGGCCGGCAGCACGGTGGGCCGACAGGATGGTGAGCGCGCCATTGTCGGGGACGACACCGCTGCAGGAATAGCGCAATCCGGTGCGCAAGTAAAAGTCCTGGAAATACTCGCTGTGCGCCACGGCCTGGTCGCTGAAATAGTCCTGCATCAGATGTACGCGCCCCGGCGGCCCCTGGGTCAGGACCGCATAGCCGGGATCGAGCGCGTGATAGTAGCGGCGGTAACCGTGCTCCCACGCTTGCTCGTCCAGTCCTGTGACGCAGGCACGCGACGGCGCCATCCCCGCTGCCGATTTCAGGAAGCAGCAGGCAACGTCGCCGCCGGCCAGCCGCGCGAACGCGCGCAGGGCCGCGCCCCACTGCGCCGGCTCCAGTGCCGCCCGGTAAAAGGCGGCGATGACCGGATCGGCACCTTCTTTATTCATTCCCTCTCCTAACGACACTACCTCTTCAGATGAAGGATGCGCACGCGCGCCAAGGCAAGCACCATGATGGCAATGGCGGCAGCATCCGGCGCTGCCGCCTGCCAATCAATACAACCATCAACGTTCAAGGAGCCATATCATGCCCGCCACCCATACCACCGTTTTCGACAAGACTGTATCGGCTCGCCTCATTCATGCATCGCAGCGTCTGGCCGTGGGCAGCGCCGTACTGCTGTCGCTCTCGGCCTGCGCCAATTTCAACACCATCGATCGCACTACGGCACTGCCCAAGCATGGCACTGCGATACATCTAGATGCGCCGCAACGCCTGGCATATGCCGATGCCGAAGGCGTGATTTGTGCCGAACCTACCCCCGACGCCTTGCAAACCTACATTTCATCGCTAGGCGCATCTGTCAGTGCCGCGGACAACGCAGCTTCGGTATCGAATGCGTTGCAGGCCAATTCGCAAAGTATCGGTCTGCATTCGCAATCGATCACCTTGATGCGCGAGCATCTATTCCGTATTTGCACCTTCGCACAAAATAATTGGCTTTCCGACGGCGATGTCATGATGCTCATGGCGCGCTCGCAGGATCTCACATTAAGAGTATTGGCCATCGAGCAATTAACGGGCGTGATGACTCCGCGCACGACAGCCAAATTGCCGCTTTCAGACACGGAGGCCACCAAGCAATTGCAAAACAAACTCGAACAGGCAAAACTTGATCTTAACGACAAGAAAACAGCTCTGACACAATTGAACGACGCGGCAGGCACGCAAAACGCGCGTAGCGGCGATCACCCCGACAGAGCAGCGCTCCTTGAAGATCAGACAAAAGACGGCAAGAACAGTTCCGCGCCGACTGAGGTAGCAGCCGCGCGACTGGCGGTGGCATCTGGCCAGGACAAGGTATCGTTACTGCAACAACAAGTCGAAACAAGCAAGGTACAGGCCGGGTTTGTGACTTTGCCCGATGAGAGCGGCATCAGCTTTCTCCAACGGCAGCCGAGCATATCGCTAAGGCCACGCAGCATATCGTTGAGCAGATTTTGCAGAAAAATCATCTGACTGACATGTGCATCAATATGTTCAACCGCTTCAGTCGCAACAAACAACTGCCTGAAAAATAGTTAGACATGATGGCGCGATGTGACCTCGTCCTTCAGAACGCGATTACGCACGTTGCTGCGACGCTCTGACGTACTTTTCCACATGAACTTTTTCGCATAACGATATGCGCATCGATTCGTGGTCAAAACCGCGCGCGCGCCGTACTCTGGCCATGTCGTGCCGTATGGCGCATCACCGCTGTAAAGGAAACATCATGGCTATCTCGGAAGTGAATGTACGCAACCAGTTCCGCGGCAAGATCAAGGAAATCATATTCGGCCCCGTGGTCTCGGAAGTGGATGTGGAAACGCCGCACGGCATCGTCACCTCGGTGATCACCTCGCGCTCGATCAAGGACCTGGACCTGAAAGTGGGCAGCGAAGTCATCGCGCTGGTGAAATCGACGGAAGTGTCGATCGCCAAGATACAGTAAGCGCAGCGCAGCCCCGCCAAGTGCGGGGCGTTTGCATGACAGCTTAATCACGAAACAGATGCGTAAACGTGCGGCTGACGGGCAGCTTTTCCGTGCTGCCGCGCAGCAGCACCTGCATGCGCTCGGCGTCGATGCGTTCGGCCGCCTCGATGGCTTTCACGTTGACCATGGTGCCGCGATGGATTTGCCAGAACTGGTCGGGATCCAGGCCGCCCAGCAAATCCTTCAGCGGCGTGCGCACCAGCGCTTCCGAGCCTGCCAGCACCACGCGCGTGTACTTGGTGTCGGCCTGGAAGAACAGCACGTCGTCGATGTCGATCAGACGGATCTGCTTGCCCACGCTGGCCCTGATCCATTTCAGTTTTTCGCGCGGCGGTGCCGGCAGCGCCGCGCGCAGCGATTGCAGCAAGTGGGCCATGTCCGCCGGCTGCGCGCCCAGCTTGTCGCGCAGCCGGGCCAGCGCCCGCTGCAAGCGCTCGGCCTGCACGGGCTTCAACAGATAATCGACGGCACCCGCGTCGAAGGCATCGACGGCGTACTGGTCATAGGCCGTGACGAACACCACGTGGGCGCGCTTGCCGATGCGCTCGGCCACTTCCAGGCCCGACAGGCCAGGCATACGGATGTCGAGAAACACCACGTCCGGCTCGTACTCGAGGAAACCGTCCCAGGCATCGTTGCCGTTTTCCGCCACCAGCACGATGCGCGCCTCGGGCCAGGCCAGCGCCAGCATTGTCTGCAGGCGTTCGCGCATCAGCGGCTCGTCTTCGGCGATCAGGATGGTGGCGTTCATGCGGCGGCTTCTTTCACACTGGTTTCAATTCTGATGGGCAGCAATATGTCAGCGATCACGCCGCCCTCCTCTCCATCGCACACGGTCAGGCTGGCGGACGGATCGGACAACAGCAGCCGGCTGCGCACGTTTTCCAGGCCCAGGCCGCCGCCCTGCACGCTGCCCGTGCCGCTTTCCGGCAACCCCATGCCCGTGTCCTGGAGGCGCAGGCGCAGCATGCCGTCCACCCGCAACGCCGACAGGCTGATCTCCCCGCCGCGCAAGGACGGTTCAATACCGTGCTTGATGGCATTTTCCGCCAAAGTCAGCAAAATCATGCTGGGAATCGTCGCGTGCGCAAACTCGGCCGGCAAATCCAGCGCATAGCGCAGGCGGGAGCCCATGCGCGCCTGCATCACGCGCAAATACGCTGCCACCATGTCGAACTCGCTTTGCAAGGGCACTTGCTCGCAACGCATCTCCGCCAGGCTGGCGCGCAGGAAAGCGATTAGGTCGGCAGTCAGCGCCGCTGCCCTGGGCGCTTCCTGCTCGGCCAGCTGCTGCACCGCACCCAGGGTATTGAACAGGAAATGCGGCTCGATTTGCGCGCGCAGCAGGCGCAGCTGCGATTCGCTCAATTCGCGCGCAAGGCGGTCGCGCTCGGCATCCCGCTGCAGTTGCAAAGTCAGCGCTTCGTATTGCCGGTTGCGCCAGGTGGTCACGATCGCCAGCGGCACCATGTAAAACAAACCGGCCACGAGCAAGGCGATTCCGCCCACGCGCAGCAATCGCTCGAAAGCCATGTCCATGGAGCCCGTATCGCTCAAGCCGGCCAGCAGCACGCCGGCCGCAACCCCTGCGGCGCAGGTCGACACGATCAGCAAGAGTTTCCTGAATTTGTAGCGCACGGAACTGCGGTAATTGAACCAGACACCCACCAGGCCCCACGCCAGCGCAAAACCCAGGCCGTTGCTGAAGACGAGGGCCTTGAGCAACTCGAACTTGGCCGGCAGCAGCAGGTGCAGGGCAACGCCGATGGCGCTGAACAGCAGCGTCAGCTTGAACGCGGCGATGTAAAACCCGGCGCCACGGTACTTGAGCAGGAAATCGTGCAATTGCTGGCGCTCGATCGGCGTCAGCTTGGCCAGCTTGATGGCGATGTAGCGGCGCGCCCGTCCCCGGACCTGCGCCGCCATCTCGGGGTGTTTCAGCACCAACAGCGATTCTTCGTCGATGCTGCGGTACCAGTCCGTATATTTTTTTAACACGATGCGTTCTCCGTGGTCTGTAATTCAGGCATGAACGCAGTCTACGGTGCCCCCGTTGCAGGGCATAGCGCGGGGCGACGAAGCACGAAGCGGCAGGCCCCAACGACGAAGCGCGCGGCGCCTGCCCGACCAAGGCTACCAATCTTGCTGAAATAATACGAAGTTTCCAAGACGAAATCAATAATCGCGTAACAATTTTCACTACGGCAAGATTAGCGGCTTTTATTTGCCAAATCGGCCGCAACACCGCCTGTCACGGGCCTGTACCGTAGACATCGCTTGATCTTTAATGGTATTGTTTAAGCTTGGCAAATATTGCCTCCGGGATACACGCCGCGTCCCCACGCGACCGGCTTCCGGATTTGCGCGCAGCGCCCATGATGGCGCCCCAAAACTGCTTTCCCATCTACGATCCCATGCTCAAAAAAATGTTCGCCGCGGTGCTGATGACGCTTTCGACAGCGGCCATCGCCGTGCCTTTCGGTTCCCAGTCTATCCTGGTGGTCGAAGATGGCACAGGCAAAGTCTTGCTTGAAAAAAATTCCAACGTGGTGGTGCCCATCGCCTCGCTGACCAAACTCATGACCGCCATGGTCGTGCTCGACTCCAAGGCCAACATGCAGGAAGAGATCAGCATCGACCGCGAGGATGTCGACACATTGAAACACAGCACCTCGCGCGTGCCCGTGGGCGCCACCCTGAGCCGCCACGACGTGCTGCAACTGGCGCTGATGTCGTCCGACAACCGCGCCGCCGCCTCGCTGGCGCGCACCTTCCCCGGCGGCCCCACCGCGTTTGCCGTGGCCGTCAATGCCAAGATCAAGGCCCTGGGCATGCGCCAGACCATGATCGAAGAGCCGACGGGCTTGTCACCGAATAACCAGTCGACGGCAGCGGATCTCGTCAAGATGGCCGTGGCCGCCTCGCGCTACCCGGAAATCAGCCGCATCACCACCGATTCGAAGGACGTGATCCAGATCAAGGGCCGTGACGTGGAATACCACAACACAAACCGCCTGGTGGGCGCCAAGGGCTGGGACATCGGCCTGTCGAAAACGGGCTACACAAATGAAGCGGGCCGCTGCCTGATCATGCGCATCAAGTCGGCCGGCAAGTTCGCCACCATGATCTTGCTCAATGCGCGCGCCAATTCAGTGCGCGCCATGGACGCCGTCAACATCCGCCGCATGCTGGCGGCCGAGAACGGCATCGAAGAGCCGAAAGTGATGCGCGCTTCCGTCAGCCGGCATAAAAAAGCGCCGGCCAAGCCGAGCAAGCGCCGCCGCGCACAATAATTATTTCGCTTGCCGGTTGGTCATCACCACGCCGGCTATCGTCACCGCGCCGCCCACCAGCATCGAGGCAAGCACCGGCTCGCCCAGCAGCGCCGCCGCCAGCATGATGCCGAACACGGGTACGAGGTTGTTGAACACGGCCGTGCGCGACGGGCCCAGTGCTTTCACGCCTTCGTAATACCAGACAAAGCCGATCACCGTGCCGAACACGCCCAGGTAGCCGATGGCGGCCCACACTTGCCAGCCGAAACTGTGCCACGGCACGGTGGGAAATTCCACCACCGCCCCCACCAGCAGGAAAGCCAGGCCCCACATAGCCGCATACGTGGTGGCGGCAATCGGGCTCAAGCCCTTTAGCGCGACCCGGCCGATCAGGGTGTAGGCAGCCCAGCTGGAAATGCCGCAAAACATGAACACTTCGCCCATGCCAATGCCGCCACCCGTGCCGTGCAGCACGCCAGCGAGATCGCCGCGCGTGATGACGATGGCCGTGCCGCAAAACGCCAGCATGATGCCCAGCCACTTGAAGGAACCGAGGCGTTCGCGGAACAGCATGGCCGAGGCGAGCGCCGTGACGATGGGGTTCAAGGCCACGAACAGGGCCGTACGCCCCGCCGGCATGCGCGACAGGGCTGCCAGGAAGCACAGGTTATACAAAAAGATGCCCGTCAAGCCCAGCGCCGCCGTCGTCATCAATTGCTTGCGGTCCAGGCGCGGCAAGCCTCCTTCCAGTTTCCAGGCCAGCACGACCAGCAGCAGCACGGCCACGCCAAAGCGTCCGCTGGCAGCCGTCATGGGCGGCATCTGCTGCGCCAGCACGCGCCCTGCGATAAAGGTGCCGCCCCAGAACAGGGCGACGAAAATCAGTTTGAGGTAGACGAGCGGCGATTGCACGGAAGGCAAGGCGGCTGAAGGTAGGGCGGAAGTGTGCATGGAAAGTCCTATGATGTCGCACGTGCAGCGGACGCTGCACGTGCGGTATACTTATATATTAATACTAATATCAACTCATGAAATAATGAGCAAATACTCATAACTCAAAGAAACCACACCATGACCTTCACGCAACTGGAAATCTTTACCCTGGTGGCCGAACTGCACGGCTTTTCCGCCGCCGCCGCGCAGCTGGGCATCAGCCAGTCGGCCGTCTCGCATGCGTTAAAAGCGCTGGAAAAGGAAATGGGCGTGGACCTCATCGTGCGCCACCAAGCGTCGGCCGAGCTGACGGACGTGGGCCGCCAGTTGCTCGTGCGTGCGCGCGAAATCCTCGGTCTGTCGGAAGCCATGCGCCAGGAAGCGGCCGACGTGCTGGGCCAGCGCCAGGGCAGCTTGCGCATAGGCTCGTTCGGTCCCACCTCGTCGTTGAATCTGCTGCCGGCCATCACGGCGCAGTTCCGCCTGCGCTATCCGGGCATAGCTCTGCGCATCGACGAAGGCGCCGACCACGAAGTGGTGCAATGGATACGCGAGCGCAGGGTCGACGTGGGCTTTGTCGTGCTGCCCGACGAGCGCTTCGACACGGCGCCGCTGGTGGAAGACCAGATGATGGCGCTGGTGCCGCGCAGCCATGCGCTATCCAGCGAAACGGCCATCACCCTGGCGCAGCTGTGCGAAGGGCCGTTCATCATGTCCGAGGCGGGCTGCGCCTGCCTGATCGAGCCGCTGTTCGCCAACGCAGGGCTGCAACCGCACGTGCCCTACCGCATCAGCCAGGTGATCACCATCCTCGACATGGTCAGCCGTGGCGACGGCCTGTCCATCGTGGCCGAACTGGCCCTGCCGCAGCGCCTGCGCGAGCAATACCCGGACTTGCTGGCCCTGCCCTTGAATCCGCCCGTCAGCCGCAAGGTGGGCCTGGCCGTGCGCGACCGGCGCCAGAACACACCGGCCACCAACGCTTTTTTTGAGGTGGCCAGACAGATGGCGCCGACCCTGGCACCCCGCCGCGCATGAAAGTTTAAAACGTCTCCCACTCCTCGCTGCGCTCCTGCTTGGCGGCGGGCGTTGTCGCGGGACGGCTGGCGATGCGCGGCGCGATGGATGCGTGCACCGCGGGCCTGGCCGGCTGCTGCACGGCGACCCGCCCTTCATCTAGCTTGAACACGCCCACCACCTGCGACAGGGTGCTGGCCTGGTCTTGCAGGCTTTCGGCGGCCGCCGCCGCCTCTTCCACCAGGGCCGCATTCTGCTGCGTCACCTGGTCCATCTGCGCGATGGCCTGGTTCACCTGCTCGATGCCCGCGCTTTGTTCGACGCTGGCGGCCGTGATCTCGCCCATGATGTCGGTGACGCGGCGCACGCTGTCGACGATTTCCTGCATCGTCGCGCCGGCCTCGTCGACCAGGCGCGCGCCGGAATCGACCTTGCCCACCGAATCATCGATCAGCAGCTTGATTTCCTTCGCTGCGCCAGCGGATCTTTGAGCCAGATTACGGACTTCCGTCGCCACCACGGCAAAGCCGCGTCCCTGTTCGCCCGCGCGCGCCGCTTCCACGGCCGCATTCAAGGCCAGGATATTCGTCTGGAAGGCAATGCCGTCGATGACGCTGATGATGTCGACGATTTTCTTCGACGAGTCATTGATCGACGCCATGGTATCGACCACTTGCGCCACCACTTGGCGGCCCTTGCTGGCCACGCCGGACGCCGATTGCGCCATCTGGTTGGCCTGGCGCGCATTGTCCGCATTCTGTTTCACGGTACTGGTCAGCTCTTCCATCGAGGCGGCCGTCTCTTCCAGCGAGCTGGCTTGTTGTTCCGTGCGCGACGACAGGTCCTGATTGCCGGCGGCGATTTCCGACGACGCTACCTTGACCGATACACTGGCCGTGCGGATTTTCACGAGAACGGCGGCGATCTTGTCGATGAAGCGGTTGAAGGCGCCGGCGATCTGCGCCAGTTCATCCACGCCGGATGCGTCGAGGCGGCGCGTCACATCGCCCTCGCCCGAGGCGATGTCGTCGAGCGCGTCGCGCACCAGTTCCAAACGCTTGAGCATTTTGAAGACCAGCAGCGACAACAACACCGCCGCCGCGCCGGCCAACAGCACGGCCGTGACGGTCGCCGTCGTCAGCATCGTCTGCAAGGCTTGCATGGCTTCCTGCTGGTCCAGCACCACGGCCAGCAGCCAGTCGGTGCCCGCCACGCGCGCGACGTACAGCATGCCGTCGCGCGCATTCAGGCGCACGGCCTCGCTCGTGCGCGTGCTTTCCAGCCGGTTGACCTGCGCGGCCGACAGCGCCGCATCGATTTTGGCCAGCGGCTGCAGGCTCAGGTCTTTGTTGGCATGGGCGATGATGGTGCCACTCTGGTCGACCAGGAAGGCAAAGCTGTGCGGCGTCGGCTTGATCGCCACCACGTTGGCGATCACCGTGTCGAGCAGCACGTCCGCGCCCGCCACGCCCAGCAGCGCCTCTTTCGGGCCGACAGGCGCCGTAAACGACACCACCAGCTTGTGGCTGGCCGCATCCACATACGGCGGCGTGAGCATCGGCACGCCGGCCTTGACGGTGTCCGTGTACCAGGCGCGCGCGGTGGGATCGAAATCGGCCGGGCGCCCCGGATGGGTAAATACGGAGCGCTTGTCCGCGTAGCCGATGAAGACCTCCGCAAAATCACCGGCCTTTTCCGCGATCTGGAAGGCACGCAGCGGATCGGGCGTCTCGGCTGACATCACGACGGATGCCATGACCTTTTTCTTGCCATCGACCCATTGCGCCAGCACGGCCGACTGGCTGTGCAGCAGTTGCTGCATCTGCTGATCGGCCGACGCCAGCATGCTGCTGCGCGTGGTGATGTAATTGGCGACCGACAAGGCCAGCATGGACAGCACGACGATGGCCACGCAAATGAGCACCAGCCGCGTGCGAAGGGAAGACAACATGATGGACTCCTCGTTTCAATTTTAATGGCGTGAAATAGTGGCAAAAAACAGTGCTTCTGCACCACTTTCTCTACGAAAGCATTTTCACACAAAAATCGGAACAATTTCAATCAATATTCGGAATTCAGCACATATATTTCCATATGGAAACCTATCAAACCCAGTCCAGCCATCAGCCGATCAGCCCCCTCAAGCCGCTGGCCCGCTGCGTGCGGCGCAGAATCGCGTCGAACAGCACTGCTTGCGTGGGCGAGACGAGGGTAAAAAAGTCGCGCGCGCGCGTGATGCCCGTGTAGACCAGTTCACGCGCCAGCATGGCGCCGCCTTCCTGCGGCAGCACCAGCACCGTGTGGCGAAACTCCGAGCCCTGCGATTTATGTACCGTCATGGCGAACGCCGTTTCCACGTGGCGCAAGCGCGTGGCCAACACGCTGCGCACGTTCTCGCCTTCCAGAAAATACACGCGCAGGGAGCCGGGCCGCGCAGGGTCGCGCAAGGTCAGGCCGATGTCGCCATTGAACACGCCCGTGCCATAGTCGTTGCGCGTGACCATCACGGGACGTCCCACATACCATTCGCTGCGGCGTATCAGCCCTTCTTTTTCCAGCCGCAGTTCGATGGCCGTGTTCAAGCCCGCCACGCCCCACTCGCCTTCGCGCACGGCGCACAGGATGCGGAACGACTCGAACGCGTGCAGCACGGCGCGCACCCAATCGTCATGCTGCGCGTAGCCTTCGCCGCCGGCATTCACCAGCGCCAGGTAAGGCTGATAACCACCCGGCGCATCCGGACGTCCACGCAAGGCCAGGCGCAGCACGTCCTCCTGCTGCGCCGGCACGCTCCACGCCAGCTGGCCGCCGCTATCGCTGGCGAAACAAGCCTTGGCCAGATCGGGCCTGCCGCCATTCACGGCCAGCGCCAGCTCGCCGATCGGGCCGCCGAAGCGGTGGCTGTGGCGCAACATCACCGTCTGCTGCGCCAGCGCGCCAGCCGACCCTGCGAAGGCGGCTGGAATGGCCACGCCGCTGGCCGCCTGCGCATACGCGATGGTGTCGTCCGTGTAGCCGCCCGCCTGCGCATCGTGGCACAAGTCGCCCAGCACCGCGCCCGCCTCCACCGACGCCAGTTGGTCTTTGTCGCCTAGCAGGATCAAAATGGCCGTCGGCGGCAAGGCATCGAGCACCGACGCCATCATTTCCAGGTGCACCATCGACGCTTCATCGATGATCAGCACGTCGACGTCGAGCGGGTTGCCCGCGTGGTGGGCAAAGGCGCGCGTATCGGGCCGCGCGCCCAGCAAGCTGTGCAGGGTGCGCGCCGCCCCCATGCGCCGCGCCAGTTCCAGCAGAGGCAAGGCATCGCCTGCCTTCGCCGCCAGCCCCTCCAAGGCCTTGTCGATCGATTGTTTCAGGCGCGCGGCCGCCTTGCCTGTCGGTGCGGCCAGCGCGATGCGCAGCTGCTCCGGCTGCGGCGAAACGGCAAACAGCAAGGTCAAAAGGCTCGCCACCGTGTACGTCTTGCCCGTCCCCGGCCCGCCTGTGATGATGGCCACCTTGCCGCGCAGGGCGATGGCGCATGCCACCTTTTGCCAGTCCGGCCCACCATCCTGCGTGGGCTGGTCGAACAGGATATCGAGCCATTGCCGCACCTGCGCCAGCGGCGGATTAGTCAGACCCTGCGCGCGCACGGCGATTTTTTCGCCCACCAGGCTTTCGTCGCGCCAGTAGCGGCGCAAATACAGACGGTCGCCATCGAGCACCAGCGGCTGGCGCACATCGGGCGCACCCACTTGCCACACCTGCGGCGCGCCGGCCAGCAACGCGCACCAGCCATCGGCGCTGTCCGGCAACGGGCCGGAAACGGCCAGCACGGCATGCCACAGTTCCTCGCTCCAACCCAGCAGCTGCGACGGTTCGCTGGCCAGATCAAACAGCATCAAACAGCTGTGGCCCCGCCCTTCCAGTTCGGACAGCACCACGCACGCCACGGCCACGGCAGCCGCATTCGGCGCCTCCTCGTCCAGGCTGGCGATGAAGCGGGCAAAGGCGGCGCTCAGGCGGCGCAGATGGCCGTCTTCAGCGACGCTGTCGAAGTGCGTGAATAAGGCGTCGAGCATCGCATCATGCTGCATGGTGTTCCGTTTCTTCTAACAGTTGATCGAGGCCATCCAGCAATTCCAGTTGCGGCGCCAGCCAGTAGCAGCCATGCGTGTCCGCATTCGCGATACCGCGCAGGAACAGGAAGATGGCGCCGCCCAGGTGTTCGGCCGGGTCATACGCATCACCGAGGCGGCTTTTCAGCAGCCGGTGCAAGGCCAGCATGTAGATGGCGCCCTGGATATCGTAGCGGTGCTGCGCCATGCCGGCCGCCAGCGCCTGCGTGTGGTAGGCGGCGTCGTTGGCGCCCAGCGCATTCGACTTGTAGTCGAGCACCCAGTAGCGGCCATCCTGTTCGATGACCAGGTCGGCGAAGCCTTTCAACATGCCGTGCAGCTGGCGCCGCGGCAGCACGGGGCGCGGCGCGCCATCGAGCAGCAAACGCGTGCACAGCTGATCGAGCGCGCCGGTGGACAAATGCTCGCTGGGGAACCAGAACTCCATCTCGGACAGGGTGCTATCGAGCTGCGACAGCGACGCATCGAGCAGCGGCAACGGCGTAAGGGCGATTTCCCTGAGCCAGGCGATGGCGTCCTCCTGGCGATGGCCCCAGCCCGCCCGTTCGCAGCGCGCCGCCAGACGGGTATGGAAATTGTCGTCGTGGACGCTGTCAAAACCTTCGCTGCCCATCCACTCGAGCTGCTCGTGCAGGAAATTGCCGGGCACGGAGCCACGCGGGAAGCGGTGCCAGGGCGCGTCGCCCATCTGCATCGGCGAGGTCACGGCTACAGCCGTGCCATCTTCCAGCAGGGTTTCCTCCAGCGCCCGTTGCGGCACGTGCGCGGCAGCCACGGCGCCGATCTGGCGCGTCAGCGAGGTAAAGCTGCCCACCGACCAGTCGCGCTCGAATTCGCCCAGGAACACAGGCGCGGGCCGCAAGGCGGGGCGCCGCTCGACCCGGTCGAGCACCGTGCAGGCGTCGGGCTGCGCCAAAGAGCCCACGTAGATGGCGTCGCAGCTGCCCGCCACCTGCTGCCAGCGCAGCAGCAGCTGCTCGGACGGCAGCTTGTCGCCGCCCGTCAGCAAGTAGCCGAGCGCCGATTCGTGCAAGGTATTCTCGCCCGCCTTGCGCGCCGCCTGAGCGGCCACGCCCAGCCACAAAAAGTGGCGCGCGCGCGTCAGGGCCACGTACAGCAGGCGCAAATCTTCCTCGATGCGCGCTTCTTCGACCGCCGCCATGGCCTCGTCGGACAGGGACAGGTCGAGGCGGCGTTCGCCATCCTCGCCCGCATACTCGAAGAAGCTGCGGTTGCGTTTATCCACCTTGCGCGCCGTGACGGCAAACGGCAGATACACGAGCGGGTATTCGAGGCCCTTGGATTTGTGCACGGTGATGACCTTCACCAGTTCCGCATCGCTTTCCAGGCGCAGCACGCGCTCGTCGCCGCCATCGCTTTCGCCGGCGATCTGCTCGGCCAGCCAGCGTATCAGCGCCTGCTCGCCGTCTAGCTGCCGGCTGGCCGATTGCAGCAATTCGGCCAGGTGCAGCAGATTCGTCAAACGCCGCTCGCCGCCCGTCTGCTGCAGCAGCATGGCCGGCAACTGCAGTTCGTGGATGAAGCGGCGCAGCATGGCCAGCACGCCCTGGCGCTGCCAGATCAGGTGCAGGGCCTTCAATTGCTCGACCCGGCGTTCCCATTCCAGTTCATCGCTCGACAGGCGCGCCAGCTCGCCCAGCGACAAGCCGATGGTGCGCGTGGCAAATGCGGCGCGCGCCAGTCCCCCGTCGAGGGGATTGGCCAGCGCCGCCAGCCAGCGCAACACATCTTGCGCTTCCTCGCTGTCAACGACGGAATCCTTGTCGGACAGGTAGACGCTGGCGACCCGGCGGCGCGCCAGCGCGCGGCGGATGGCTGCAGCCTCCTTGCGGTCGCGCACGAGGATGGCGATATCGGCCGGCTGCAGCCGCACAAAGCCGTCGGGACCAGCGAAGCCGGCTTGCGCATCGCCCAGCATGGCGACGATGTGCTCCGCGCAATGCTGCGCGAAATACTCGCGGTAGCTGTCGCCGCGCAGTCCTTCATCGCTGGCGCAGGCGGCCAGCAGCGCCGGCAGCGGGCCGCCTGCATTCACCAGGTGCTCGTCGCGGCCCTTGGCGTCGACAGCCTCGAACGGCAGCGGATTTTCACCATCCTTGCGGTAGCGGAAGGCACCAAACGGCACCTCGGCGCGCTCGGCGTGCAGGAACAGCTGGTTGACGGCCGCCACCAGCGGCGCCGTCGAGCGGTAGTTGGTGCCCAGCTGGTAGTGGCGTCCTGCCGTGGCGCGCCGCGCCGCCAGGTAGCTCTGGATGTCGGCGCCGCGAAAGCCGTAGATCGACTGTTTCGGGTCGCCGATCAGGAACAGACCCAGCGCCGGCTCGTTGTCGGCAATGCGGTACAGCAGGTTGAAGATCTGGTACTGGGCGGGCGCCGTATCCTGGAATTCATCGACCATCGCCAGCGGGTATTGATCGATGATGCGCTGGCGCAGGGCCGCGCCGTTTTCGCCGGCCAGCGCATCGTGCAGGCGCTGCAGCATGTCGGCAAAGCCGAACTGGCGCGACTGGCGCTTCAATTGATCCATGCGCCGCGCAATGGCCGCCGCCGCATGCAGGTGCAGCTTGTGCGCCAGCGGCGTCAGGGCAGCCAGGGCAATCCCCAGCGCTTCCGTATGTTCGAAGCACTCGGGCACCTGGGCCGTGAAACTCTTGGCAAACGCATCTTCGATGCCGAACGGCGTCAAGCGCTCCCACGCCTTGGCTGTGATGGCCGGCTGCAGCAAGAGCGGATCTTGCGCCCACTTGCGCAAGCCGTCGAACCACTTTGCCAGGTTCTCCGGCTTCATCTTGACACCGTTAAAACACTTGGGATTGGCGGCGCGGTGATCGTTGATCCAGGCGGCCATCCGATCCACACGCTCGACCCAGCCCGCCTTCAGGGTGGCCAGCTGCGCGGCCAGCGCCCGCTGTTCGCGCGCGATCAGCGCGGACAACGGTTCCTCGTCCGCCATGCCCTTGATGTCCGCGCGGCGCGCCAGCTCGCGCGCGCCTTTCTTCAGCGCGTCAACGTCGGGCCAGCACGCCAGCAACACGTCTAGCGCCTGCGGCGGCAAGGGATACACTTGCTGGCGCCAGTAATCGTGGGCCGCATCCTCGAACAGCGCTTGCTCGTCGCTGACCAGTTCTTCGTCGAACAGGCTGCCGCTGTCGAACGCGTGCTCGCGCAGCATGCGCTGGCACCAGGCGTCGATGGTAAAGATGGCCGCTTCATCCATCGTCTCGGCGGCCAGCATCAGCCGGTGCGCGGCCTTTTGCCGCTCGCTCTCGTCCGGATAGGACTCCAGCAAGGCGTCGAGAAACGGATCGCTGCCGCCGGATTCAATGCGCAACTCATTGCGAAAATAAGTGGCCGCCTCGATCAGCCGCTCGCGCACGCGGTTCGACAGTTCGCGCGTGGCGGCGCGGGTAAACGTCATCACCAGGATGTCGGCAGGCAGCAGCGGACGCGCGAAACGGCTGTCGTCGTCGCCATGCCCCAGCACGAGCCGCACATACAGCGCGGCGATGGTCCAGGTCTTGCCCGTGCCGGCCGAGGCTTCGATCAGGCGCGAGCCGTGCAGCGGGAATGCCAGGGGGTTGAGCAGATGGCTCGTCATTGTTCTTCTCCCGCGCCGTCTGCGGACGCGCTAATCGGGTCAATCGTGATCGGGTCGATCGTGATGTGTTGTTGCAGCCAGTCGGCCAGCGGGCCATACAGCTCGCGCGTGCAGTCTTCCCACGCTTCTTCGGCGGCCAGCGCGGAAAACTCGGGCCACAGGCGCGCCAGGCACAGTTCTGCGCGCTCGCCCGCGATGTCAAAGCCGCCGTCATACACCGCGCGCGGGTCGCCCTGCTGCACCAGCGCCAGCCCCGTCTTGCACGCCGTGGGCAGCGGATGGTTCATGCCTTCGCGCCACAGCGCCAGCAAGGTGGCCAGCGCTGCGCGCGACGTGGCCGGGTCGAGCGGCGCCATGCTGACGATGGCGTCGCGCGCCACCAGGTAGCCGGTGACGGGAAAGCCGAGGGCGGCGGCGGCCAGTTGGCGCAGCCACATCAGCATCAGCTTGTCGCCGCGCGCCAGGCCGCCCTTGTCCGTCACTTTCGAGGAAATCTGCATCAGCCAGGCCGTGTCCTGCCCATTGCTGCACAATTTGTCGAGCCAGTCGTCGATCTGCAGCTCGCCGAAAGGCAAGTTGATGGCGCGCTTGTCGGCCGCCAGCGGGAACGAGGCGCGCAGCGATAGCCACGCGCTGCGCACGGGCACCAGCGCCTCGACCAATTGCGCCTGTACTTGCTGGCCGATCAGGCCGATGGGCAGCACGCCTACACGCGCCAGCTTCTCTGCGCGCGCTTCCAGGCTGGCGCGCACGTCACCCGCCGCTTCCACCGCACCACCGTCGTCGAGCATGGTGTCTTCCAGCAGATAGCGCTCGAGCGCATTCAGGCCGAACGGCTCTTCATCCTCGCCCAGCATGGCTGCATCGGCGAAATAGACGCTCAGGCGGCGACGGAAAAAATATTTGACGGGCTGGCGCAGGAAGCTGGCCAACTCGCCCAGTTTCAAACGGGTGCCGGGATCGAGCTCGTAAGGACCCAGCGGCAGCACGGCGGCCTGCGCCTCCGCATCGGCCGCATCGGCATCGGTATGGACCACGCGCCATTCGCGCGCATACGTGAGCAAGCCATCGGCCTCGAAATAGCGGCGGCTGAACGGCTGCAGCGCGTGCTCGGTGGTGAGCGATGCCAGGTGCCGGTCCAGCGACCAGCCGGCGGCCAGGTAATCGCGCAGCTGCGACACCAGCACGGACGGCGGCTGCTCGGAATTGTCGCGCACATTGCGCCCTACCCAGCTCACGTACAGTTTGTCGCGCGCAGCCAGCAAGGCTTCCAGCATCAGGTAGCGGTCATCGTCGCGGCGCGAGCGGTCGCCCGGGCGCGCCATGCCGGGCAGCGCCAGCAAGTCGAAATCGGCCTTCTGCGCGCGGCGCGGAAAATCGCCATCGTTCATGCCCAGCAGGCACACCACGCGGAACGGCACGGCGCGCATCGGCATCAGGGTACAGAAGGTCACGCCGCCGGAGACAAATTGATGGTTCAGGGTCGGCTCGTCCAAGGCGCCCAGCCACGCAACGCGCAAGACGGACAACGGCACCTGCTCGACAAAGCCCGCATGCTCGCAGGTTTCCAGCCAGCCCTGCAAGGCGCCTTCCAGCTGCGCCAGGGTCAGGCGGTCGCCCTCGTCGTCGGCATCAAAAAAAGCCGCCAGCAGCGCGCGCGCCTGCACGCCCCATTCGGCTGGCGTGCAGGCGCCGGCCAGCACGCTGCGCCAATGCAGCAGCGCCTCGACCAGCTGCGCCAGCGAACCCGCCAACGCCGCATCGAGGCCGCCCACTTCCGCATACGGTTCGATGCCGCCAAAGCTGGCGCCACTGCCGCTGGCATAGCCGAGCAACATGCGCCGCACGCCGAATATCCACGCATTCTGTTCCCCGGCCGCACCCAGCCCCAGGCCGGCGCGATGCGCCTGGTCCAGGCCCCAGCGCACGCCGGCTCCTTCGATCCAGGCGCCCAGGGTGACCAGGTCGTCCGCCTGCAGGCCGAAGCGGGCCGCCAGCGCGGGCACATCGAGCAGGTCGCGCACCTCGCTCTGGCGGCAGCGCTGCTGCGGCAGTTGCAGCAGCCACTCAAGCGCGACGAGCAGCGGATTGACGCTGCGGTCCTTCACGTCACCGATCTCGAACGGGATGAAACGCTCGTCATTGCGCCGGTACTGGCCAAAGACGGCGTGGATGGCAGCCGTAAAGGTGTCGATATCGGGCACCATCACCACCACGTCGCGCGGACGCAAGCCCGTCACGGCGCTGTGCGCGAACATGGCCAGCAGCTGGTCGTGCAGCACTTCCACTTCGCGCTGCACGCTGTGCGCCACATGAAATTCGATCGAGCGGTCGCCCGCCTCGGGCGGCGTTTGCTCGTGCTCGGCCAGCGGACGCAGTTCGCGGATGGCCACCTGCACCTGCTGCAGAAGAGTCTCGCCCGTTTCCTCGCCAAACAGGTCGATGCGCAGGCTGTCGTCGCGTCCTTCGGCTTGCGCGTGTTCATCGAATTCGTCGAGCATGCGGATGAAATCGCGTCCTTGCCTGCCCCAGCTGGCCAGCAGCGGGTGGCTGTGCGCATGCAGCGCTTCGAGCGGAATCTGCGCCAGGTCGCGGCCATTGCGCTGCCGCTGGCGCTTGTTTTCGGCGCGTAGCAAATCGCGCCCGTCGATAATGTCGCCCCAGTAGAACTGGCACGGGTTGGGCACGGCCAGCACCACCTGCGTGTGGCGCGCCAGTGCGGCCAGCGCTTGCAAGGTTTGATACGGCAGGGCCGATACGCCAAACAGCACCACCCGGCGCGGCAGCTTGCCGGCAGGCGGTTCGCCGGCGGCGATCGCCGCCAGGAAGGCATCGTGAATGTCGGCGCGTCCCGTGTCGCGCTCGAAGGCGTCGACGTCCAGGCCCACGGCACGCCACAACTGCGCCTGCCAGCGCTGGTCTTCTTTCAATACGATGGCCTCGCCGCGCGCCGTGCGCAACTGGTCGCGCCCGGCAGCCCAGTCGGCCAGCCAGTCGGCGCGGTAGACCTGGTATTGGTCAAACAGGTCGGCCAGGCGCTCGGCCAGCTGCAGCCGGCGTTCGCTATCGCCATCGGCAAGGAAGTAGCGCAGCGGCGCAAAGACGGGGTCGGCCAGCAGGGAGGGCAACAGACGCATCAGGCGCCACGTCAGCGGAGATTTATCGAACGGCGACACGCGGGGGACGCGCTCGCGCCCCAGCATGCCCCGGTAGCTTTCCCACAGCAGGCGCGCCGGCAGGGCGATGCGCGTGGCGGCGCAGACTCCCATCTCCTCGGCCAGGGCGATCTTCAGCCATTCGGCCACGCCGTTCGACTGCACCAGGAAGATATCCGTTTCCAGGGGCGCCAGCGGATGCTGGCGCAGCCACTGGAAGACGGCGGCGCGCAGCTGTTCCAGCTGGTTGCCATGCAAGATGAGGAGGCCGGGCGTGACGGGAGTATGCATGCTGATCCGATGGGTTGCCGCATTCCTTGCCGTGTGGCAGGGGATGCAATACACGTATAAACGCGTATTATCGCCGCTGCCTGCGTCAGGGGGCGTCGCTGGCGACAAATTCCAGTGAAATTTGTTCTGCCACCTGCGCCAGCGCCGGCTCCAGCGCCGCCAGCAAGGCGCGCGCCTGCTGCAGCTCGCCGCCCAGGCGCAAGCCTTCGATCGACATGCACAGGGTGGCGAAAGCATGGGCGCCCACGGCCAGCGCCGACGATTTGCTGCGGTGCCCCAGGTCGGCCAGGCGCCCCAGGTCTTCCAGCGCCATGGCTTGCTCCATTTCGGCGATGCCGTCGCGCGCCGTATCGAGAAACAGCTGGGTATATTTGCGCATCTTCACGGCGTCATTGCCGAACGTAAGCGCCAGGGTGGCCAGGTCGAGGATGGCCGTGTCGCGCAATTCCAGCAAGGCGGCCGATGGCGGCACTTTCGGCACTGCCGCCAGCCTGTCGCCCGCCTGCGCACGGCCGATGCTGCCGATGCCACCGCGCAGACGGAACCATTTCGCCAGCAGGTGAAACAGCAGATTCGGGGCAATCGGCTTGGTCACGAATTCATCCATGCCCGCCGCCAGGCAGCGGGCACGGTCTTCGCTGCCCGCATTGGCCGTCATGGCGATCACCAGCAGGCCGTTGAGCTTTGGGTCGGCGCGGATGCGGCGCGTCGCTTCGAAGCCGTCCATCTCCGGCATCTGCACGTCCATCAGCACGCAGTCGTAGCGCTGGTGGGCCAGCAATTCCAGCGCTTCGCGGCCATTGCAGGCGACGCAGACGGTGGCGCCGGCATCCTCCAGCAATTCACAGCCCACCTGCTGGCTGAAGACGTTATCTTCCACCAGCAGGATGGATGCGCCGCGGATCACCCCCAATACTTCGGGCTCCACTTCGGCGATAAGCTCGTCGCCCGCTTGCACGCTTTTCTCCAGGCGCGCCGTGAACCAGAAGGTGCTGCCCTGGCCCGGCTGGCTGTACACGCCCACCTTGCCGTCCATGAGTTCAACCAGCTGCTTGCTGATCACCAGCCCCAGGCCGCTGCCGCCATACTTGCGCGTGGTCGAAGGGTCGGCCTGATGGAAGGAGCGGAACAGTTGCGCCACCTCTTCCTGCTTCATGCCGATGCCCCGGTCCTGCACCTCGAAGCGCAGCATGGCGTGACTGCCACGCTCCTCTGACTGGCGCACGCGCACGAAGATGCTGCCATTGTCGGAAAATTTGATGGCGTTGCTGGTCAGGTTCAGCAAGACCTGCTCCAGGCGCAGCGGATCGCCGCGCCAGCGCTGCGGCAGCTCGGCCGCGATATCGAACTGCAGCGCCAATCCCTTGACGGCGGCCGCATCACCGAGCTGGCTGGCGATATTCGCCAGCAGGGTGTCGAGACGGAAGTCCAGTACTTCCAATTCCAGCTTGCCCGCCTCGATCTTGGAAAAATCGAGGATGTCGTTGATCAGGCCCAGCAAATGCTGGCCCGAATGGAAGATTTTTCGCAGATAATCGCGCTGGCGCGCATCGGCCACCGATTTCAGCGCCAGGTGCGCCATGCCAATGATGCTGTTCATCGGCGTGCGAATTTCATGGCTCATGTTCGACAGGAAGTCGCTCTTGGCCTGACTGGCCGCGTCGGCCTGCTCCTTCAGGCGATGCAGTTCCGTCACGTCGGTGGACAGGCCGATCAGACCCGTGACGGGACCAGGCAAGCCCAGCGGCACCTTCACGCTCCACAGGTGATGCACCTGGCCCTGCGCATCAACGAAGCGCTCTTCGCCGACAAACTTGGTGCCGCTGTCGAAGACCTGGCGTTCGGTCAGCTGCGCGGCGGCAGCCGCATCGCCGAGCATCAACTCGCCATCCTGGCGGCCGATCAACTGCTCCGCCGAGCGACCCAGTATCTTCGCCGTGCGCGCATTCACGTAGCGGTAGCGCAGGTCGGCATCCTTCATGTAGACGTAGGCATCGACGCTGTCGAGCACCGTATCGAGCAGGGTACGCTGCGCCACCGCGTTGCGGCGCGAACGGTACAGGGTAAAGATATAGCCATAAATGAGCAAGGTGCCGGCCACGCCGACGGCCAGCGACAGCCACGGAAAATAGCGGTCAAAGCTGCTGTACAGCTCCACCTTGCGCACGCGGAAATGGGCTTTCCACAGGCCGCCCTGGTAGGCCACCGGCAGCACCTGGTCGAAATAAGCGGCATCGCTGCCCGGTTGCGGCGGCGGTGTCGCCAGGTCGCCGTCATCGTTGAACAGCAGGCGGTCCTGCGGCGTGATGCGCCATGCGCCATCGGCAGGACGAGGTTCGGCGGCGCTGTACAGGGTCAGGTGCAGCGGCTCCAGGGCGCTGCGTTCTAGCGCGCTGTGCACCAGTTGCGCCACGCCAAAGCCAATGCCCACGGACCCCTGGTAGGCGGCGCGGCGCTCGGCCACGCTGCCTTGCGGCATGCCATTGCGGTACACGGGCAAGCGCATGCCCAGGCCCACGTGCGCGGGCGGTCCCTTGATCATGATCACCTGGCCCGACGCGCTCACTTCGCCGGTGTCGCGCGCCTGCTCCAGGGCCTGCGCCACCAGCGGGTTGGCACCGATATCGACGCCCATGCGTTCAGACAGCAGGGAATCGGGCTCCAGGTAAGTGAGCACGGTGTATTCCGGCCGCTCGCCGGGCGGGCGGATGGTGAATGCGGGATAGCCGCCCGGCGCCAGGCTGGTGTCACGGCGTACATCGGCGACATAGGCCGCGCGCTGCGCCTGCGTCAGCGCCACCGCATAGTTGACCGATTCGATGGCGGGGAACTGGCGCACGATATCGAGACCGGCCACGTAATCGTGGAACTGGCGGCGCGTCAGCTTTTCGCTGGTGCGAAACAGCGCTTCAAGGCCACGCAGCAAGTCGGAATAGCTTTTTACGCGCGTGGCCAGGCTATGCTGGGCACCATGCGTGAGATTATCGAAACGCTGTTCGGCGTCGTCATTGACCGTGCGCGCCGCGCCCGCATACAGGGCGCCGCCCACCGCCAATGCCAGCAGCAGGCCACCCGCCCAGATCCTGATGCCCGCTACCGTCCCGCCCTTGCTCAAAGTGTGCATTGTCAATCGCTTATTCCGGTTCCTCGAATGTGCGGCACAGGCCACCCGACAGGTACGAGGATACTATCAAAGCCCCTGCCCGACGCGCTTGTGGAAGAAAAAAAGCGCGCATGATGGTTGCACTGGAAAACACCCAATCCCTATGCCGCCTGCAGCGCCCCCGCCAGGAAGTCGCAAAAGGCACGCACCTTTTCCTGCACGTGGCGCCCATCGGGCATCAATGCATACACGCCGCGCCTGGCCATGCCATGCGATGGCAGCACGCGCACCAAGGCGCCGCTGGCCAGCAGAGGCATGGCGACGAAGGATGGCAGCGCACCCACGCCGATGCCCGCCACCAGCATATCGGCCAGCAGCAGGCTGCTGTCGGCGGAAAAGCGCACGGGCAGGACGATGCTGCTCGCGCCTTCCGGGCCGGCCAGCTGCCAAATGCCTGGACTGTCGGCCAGACGGTAGGCCAGGCAATCGTGGCCGTGCAAATCCTGGGCCTGCCGGGGCGTGCCGCGCCGCGCCAGATAGGCGGGCGCCGCGCAGATCATCTGCTCGACATCGCCCAGGCGGCGCGCCACCAGGGTCGAATCGGCCAGCGCGGCGCGGATGCGCAGCGACACGTCATAGCCCTCGCCCACCACGTCGCGCAGACGGTCGTCCAGGGTCATCTCGATGCTGACTTCCGGATAGAGGGCCATGAAGGCCGGCAACAGGGGCGACAACACTTTCAAGCCAAACGACAGCGGTGCATTCACGCGCAGCCGCCCCGCCACCTTGCCGGCACAGCAGCGCGTGGCCAGTTCCAGCGCGTCGATCTCGTCGAGCAGACGGCAGCATTCAAGATAGTAGGCGCGGCCGCCATCCGACAAACTCATGCGCCGCGTCGTGCGCACCAGCAGCACCGTCGCCAGATGCGCTTCCAGCTGGCGCACCTGCTTGCTGATGGCCGCCGCCGACTGGTTCAGATCTTGCGCCGCCTTGCTGAAGCTGTCGCGCTCAACCACCTTGCGAAACACGCGCATGTGCGCCAGGACATCCATGATTCTTTCCATTTGGTTGAATATCTTATTATTTTATCGCTGATTATCATTGAATTGGAAAACAATATGATGGCGGCTTCATTCTTCACTACACAAGGAATCCCTCATGTTCAACGTCCCTATCCCATTGAAATCGCTGCCGCTGCTGCTGGCCCTGCTGGCTGGCACAGCGCAGGCGGCCCCGGCCACCGTCGCCCTGCCTGAAGTGGGCATCAGCCCCTGGGGGCCGAAAGACGAAATCGGCCGCCTGAACCTGATGACGCCGGCCTCGCGCGCGGCCATCCTAGCGCGCATCGACGGCGGCAAGAGCTATGACCTGGCCGTCGATTTCTATATCGGCATGCCCAGCTGGCAGGCGGCAGGCGATCCGCCCTACCAGATGTGGATGACGCACACGCCGAAGGGCAACGTCGTGGCCGACTCCATGAACGTAGGCGAAACGATGAACCGCCACGTCAGTTACACGGGGTCGGCCGTGTCCATGTATGCGCACATGGGCACGCATATCGACGCGCTCAACCACTTTGGCTTGAACGGCAAGATCTGGAACGGATTTACGGAAGAACACTACCTGGGCGACCGTGGCTGGACGGTGACGGGCGCGGAAAAGCTGCCGCCCATCGTGGCGCGCGGCGTGCTGATCGACGTGGCCGTGGCTAAGGGACTTTCACAGCTGCCCGACAATTACCGGGTCACGCGGCAGGACTTGCGCGCGGCGCTGGCGCAACAAAAAATCACGCTGGAAAAGGGCGACGTGGTGCTGATACGCACGGGCCGCATGCAACACTATGAGCAGGCGCAAGCCTACATGGCCAATCCCCCCGGCCTGTCGCTCGATGCGGCAAAATTCCTCGTGGAAGATGGCGGCGCCATGGTGGTAGGCGCGGACAACCTCAGTTTCGAGGCGTTCCCCTCCGAAGTGGTCGGCAACTACCTGCCCGTGCACACCTATTTGCTGGCGCAGCAGGGCACGCCCATCCTGGAACTGGTCGACCTGGAAGCCTTGTCGCGCGACAAGGTGTACCAGTTTGCCTTCATCGGCGCCTCGTTGAAATTCCGTGGCGGCGACGCGGCGCCCATCCGTCCCGTGGCGCTGCCGATACACTGAAGTCAGACGGCAGCGGCCAGCAAGGTGCCGGCGCCATGGTCGTCCCAGGCATCGGCGCAGCGCACCACGTCACCCACGACGATGATGCTGGGACTGCCCAGGCCGCTGGTCAGCAAGTCGTGCGGCAAGGCGTGCAAGGTACTCAGCAACTGGCGCTGCGTTGCCAGGCTGGCCGATTGCACCACGGCCACTGGCGTGCCGGGCGCCATGCCGCCGGCCAGCAAGCCCGCCTGGATGGCCGCCACCCGGGCCACGCCCATGTAGATGACCAGGGTCAGGCCGCTTCGCGCCAATGCCGCCCAGTTCGGCTCCGAGGCGCTATCCTTGCCATGGCCCGTGACGAAGATCGCGCCCTGGCTCCAGCCGCGGTGCGTCAGCGGCACGCCGATGGACGATGGTGCGGCCAGGCCGCTGCTGATGCCGGGGATCACCTCGACGGCCACGCCGTGGCTGCGCAGGTAGGCGCGCTCTTCGCCGCCGCGTCCGAACAGGCAGGGGTCGCCCCCTTTCAGACGCACCACATGCAGGCCGGCGCGCGCTTCGGCCAGCATCAGGCGCTCGATGAAGGCTTGCGGCGTGGAAGCGCAGCCGCCCCGTTTGCCCACCTCGACCACGCGCACGCCAGGCGCCGCATGCGCGAGGATGGCCGGGTTGACGAGGTCATCGATCAGCACCACGTCGGCCCGCGCGATGGCTTTTGCTGCCTTGATGGTCAGCAAGTCCGGATCGCCGGGACCGGCGCCGACCAGCGTGACGCGTCCTTGTTGTGCCATGATGCAGTCTCCCGTCAGAAATTCAGTCAAAAACAATGGCCGATGGCAAACGACGCCGCATAGGCTTCCGGCGCGCTGCCGTCCCACACCACGCCGTCGCACAGGGTCGAGCTGCGCATCGTTGCCTTTGGTACGGGCGTCGCCGTCATCTCCGCCGCCTGGCGGTACAGGTCGATGCGGTTCACCTGCCTTGCCACTGCCAGGTAATCGGGTTCATCGCGCAGCAAGCCCCAGCGCCGGTGCTGGGTCATGAACCACATGCCGTCGGACAGGTAGGGGAAGTTCACGCCGCCGTCGTGGTAAAACTTCAAACCGTGCGCCTCGTCCCAGGTCTTGCCCAGGCCATCCTGATAATGACCGAGGATGCGCGGCGCCAGCATTTCCTGCGCTGCATTCAGATAAGCGGGTTCGGCCAGGGTAGCCGCCATGGCCAGTCGGTTGGCATCGCTGGCGTCGATCCAGCGCCCCGCCTCGAGCACGGCGGCGATCAGGGCGCGGCAGGTATTCGGATGCTGACGCGCAAACGCGGCGCTGGTGCCCAGTACCTTGCCCGGATGGTCGGGCCAGATGGCGCCGCTGGTGGCGGCTGTCACGCCCACGCCATCGACAATAGCCTTGTAGCCCCACGGTTCGCCCGCGCAAAAACCGTCCATCTGGCCCGCGCGCAAGGCCGCCACCATTTGCGACGGCGGCACCGTCATCACGCGTGCGTCGCGCAGCGGATCGATGCCATGCGCGGCCAGCCAGTATTGCAGCAGCATCGCGTGGTTGCCGGTCGGGAAAGTATGCGCAAACGCAAACGGCCGCGCCGCGCCGCGCATGTGCCGCGCCAGAGTGGGACCATCGTGGGCGCCCTCGCGCGCCAGCGCCGCCGACAGGGTGACGGCCTGGCCGCTGTGATTGAGGTTCATCAGCACGGCCATGTCGCGCTGATGCCCGCCGATGCCCAGTTGCACGCCATACACGAGACCGTACAACACGTGGGCGGCGTCGAGTTCGCCGTTATTCAATTTGTCGCGCACGCCGGCCCACGACATCTCCCGGCTCAGTTCGATCTTGATGCCGTATTTCTCGTCCAAGCCGAGCTTCGACGCCATCACCAGCGAGGCACAATCGGTCAGCGGCAGATAGCCGATGCGTATCGTTGTTTTTTCCGGCTGTACTGATCGCATCAGCTGGGCGCTGCGTTCTGCCTGCCTGCCCGTTTGCTCTGTCATACCATTCCTTGCTGATAAATACTGTTTTGCCGCGCCGATATGGGCAAGGCCATGCCCATCCTGCAGCAAGGACCGTGCCTGTGCAGACCCTGTTCGAGGCCGCTGGAAATGCACTGGATTGGTGCACTGCACCAGCATGTGTCAGGAAATGCGCTAGTCATCCAAGCAAGTCCTCCACGTCGAGAATGCGCTGGGCAATTTCCGCCAACTTCAGTTTTTTATTCATGGCCATGCTGCGCAGCCGCTGGTAAGCCTGCTCTTCCGTCAAGCCCTGATGCGTCATCAACAGGCCCTTGGCCCGCTCGATCACCTTGCGCTCCAGCAGCTTGTGCCGCGTGTCGAGCAATTCAGCGCGCAATTTTTCTTCCTGGCGGAAGCGCGCCAGCGCCACGTTCAGCACGGGCAAGATGCGCTCGGCCTGCAAGCCGGCGACGATATAGGCGGACACGCCGGCCGCCATGGCCGCGTCGATGCTGGCCGTGGCGCCGTCTTCCGTAAACAGGACGATGGGGCGGCGCTCGTCGCGCGTGGCGATGACGATGTGTTCAAGCACATCGCGCGCATCCGATTCGGCATCAATAATGATGAGGTCGGGCTGCAGTTGCGCAATGCGCTCGGGAAGGTAGAGGTCGGCTGGCAGCGAGGCGACGATGTCAAAGCCCGATTCCAGCAAGCCGATGCGCAAGGCGTTGCCGCGCAGCACTTGGGCAGCCAATGCCGCATTCTCGTGCACGCCGTGCTCGACAATGGTGTTGACGACAACAATGCGCAAAGGCTGGGTACGGCTGGACGTCATGGGAGCAATCTGCAATGGCTAAACAATTAACCATTGCAGTAAGCAAGAAGCGAACCAGATGGCGCTCTGCGCCTTACTTCAGGGTCGGCATGGCAAATTCGGCGCCGGCGGCCGTCGATGCCGGCCAGCGCTGCGTCACGGCCTTCTGTTTCGTGTAGAAACGCACCGATTCCGGGCCATGCGCATGATGGTCGCCAAACAGGCTGCGCTTCCAGCCGCCGAAGCTGTGGAAAGCCATCGGCACGGGGATCGGCACATTCACCCCGACCATCCCCACTTGCACCCGGTGCGTGTATTCGCGCGCCGTGTTGCCATCGCGCGTGTAAATCGCCGTGCCATTGCCATATTCATGCGCGTTGACGAGATCCAGCGCCGTCGTAAAATCAGGCACGCGCACGATGCACAGCACGGGGCCGAAGATTTCTTCCTTGTAGATCGTCATTTCGGGCGTCACATGGTCGAACAGGCTGCCGCCGAGGAAAAAGCCATTTTCATGGCCGAGCAAGACGAAACCGCGTCCATCGGCCACCAGCTTGGCGCCTTCTTTTACTCCCGTGGCGATGTAGCCGGCGATCTTTTGCTTGTGCACTTGCGTGACGACAGGCCCCATTTCGGCCGACAAATCCATGCCCTGCGTGATTTTCAAGGCCGCGATACGCGGCACCAGCGCTTCGACCAGTTGATCCGCGACATTGCCCACCGCCACGACGACGGAAATGGCCATGCAACGCTCGCCTGCCGAACCGAAGGCGGCGCCCATCAGGGCGTCCACCGTCTGGGCAATATCCGCGTCGGGCATGACCACCATGTGGTTTTTCGCGCCGCCCAGCGCTTGCACGCGCTTGCCCTGCGCGCAGCCGGTGGCATAAATAACCTCGGCAATCGGCGTGGAACCGACAAAGCTGACGGCGCGCACGTCCGGATGGTGCAGCAAGCCATCGACGGCTTCCTTGTCGCCCTGCAGCACATTGAAGACGCCGTCCGGCAAGCCCGCATCCGTCAATAGCTGCGCCAGCAGCAGGCTGGCCGACGGGTCGCGTTCCGACGGTTTGAGTACGAACGTATTGCCGCAGGCAATCGCCATCGGGAACATCCACATCGGCACCATGACGGGGAAGTTGAAGGGCGTGATGCCGACGCAGACACCGAGCGCCTGGCGGATCGACCAGGCATCGATGCCACCAGCCACTTGTTCCGAGTATTCACCCTTCATCATTTGCGGGATGCCGCAGGCAAACTCCACCACTTCGATGCCGCGCGTCACTTCCCCTTTCGCATCCGTAAAGACCTTGCCGTGTTCAAACGTGATCAGGGCAGCCAATTGATCCGCATGTTCTTCCAGCAATTCCTTGAACTTGAACATCACGCGGGCGCGGCGCAGGGGCGAGGTTTGCGACCAGGCGGGAAAGGCGGCATGGGCGGCGGCCACGGCCGCGTTCAGCTCGCCCGACGTGGCCAGCGCCACCTTGGCCGTCACGGCGCCCGTGGCGGGATTGAAGACGTCGCTCGTGCGCTCGGAGCGCGAAGCCATCAGGTTGCCACTAATAAAGTGGCCAATTGTCGGGGTAGTCATATCTTGTCCTTGATTATTTGGCATGTATCAGCCACTCATGGGCCGGGTCGTTTTTAAAATGCCACACGCGTTTCGGGCCGGCCATCACGTTCAGGTAATAGCCGTCATAGCCATACGGTACGGTCACGGGGTGGTAGCCCCTGGGCACCATCACCACATCGTGGTTTTCCACGGCCATGGCTTCGTCGATGGAGCGGTCATCCGTGTAGACTCTTTGATACGCAAAGCCCTGCTCCGGATTGAGGCGGTGGTAATACGTTTCTTCCAGTGAACTTTCAGTCGGAATATTGTCATCGTCATGCTTGTGCGGCGGATAGCTCGATGAATGGCCGGACGGCGTTAACACCTCCACCACCAGCAAGCCGTCGGCCTCTGCTGTCTGCGGCAGGATGTCGCACACATAGCGGGTATTGGCGCCCTTGCCGCGCACGGAACGCGCCATGCTGGCCGGTTCGATCAGGCGCGCCGGGCGATGCGTGGTGGCCGGGGCGCTGCACAGCGCTACTTCGGCAGCGCTGACGGCCATAATGCTGACCTTCGTATCCAGCGGGACATACACGGCATACGGCGAGCGGTCCTCGAAGACGCTTTGGCGATTGCCGATAGGTTCCCAGGCCTGCCCGCCCGCCTGGACGGTGACCGTGCCCGTCAGCACGACGATGCACAGTTCGCGGCTACCCGTCTCCAGCGCCATCGACACGCCCGCGTGAAGACGGTGCGCGGCAAAACCCACATGCGTCCAGCCGGCCGACTCGGGCGTGACCTCGACGATAGTAGAACCGGGCCGGGCCTTGACCAGCAGCGGGCTCATGCCGCCTCCCGGCCCAGGCGGGGGATGGCATCGACGAGGCTAGCCAGGTAATCATGGCCCATCTTCGCGTACTGATAACTGGGCGCGACGGCCGGGTCTTGCTCCGCTTCCACCACCAGCCAGCCCGCGTAGCCGTGCAGATACAAGCGCGTCAGGATCGCCGGGAAATCGATGCTGCCATCGCCGGGCACGCTGAAGGCGCCATTGATGACAGCCTGCAAGAAACTCCAGTGGCCATTGCGGGCCAGTTTCACCACGTTGGGGCGCACATCCTTGCAATGCACGTGGCAGATGCGATCGATATGCTTGTTCAAAACGGCCAGCGCGTCGCCACCGGCAAAGGTGATATGACCCGTATCAAACAGCAAGCCCACTTCCGACCCCGTCAAGGCCATCAGTTGATCCACGTCCGCCGGGGTTTCCACGTAGGCGCCCATGTGATGGTGATACGCGAGGCGCACGCCGTGCGCCAGCAGATGCGCGGCAAACGCCGTCAATTTGTCCGCGTATGCCTGCCATTGCTGCTGGGTCTGGAAACGGGGACGTTTGTACAGCGGGCGGGCTTCGCCCTGGATGGCGTCGGCCACTTCGCCGTAGACCATGACGCTGGCGCCGCTGTCGGCCAGCAAGCGTAAATGCGCGCCAACTGCAGCGATTTCCTCTTCCACAGAGCGGTGCGCCAGCCGGCCCGAATACCAGCCCGAGACGCAAGCCAAACCATACTTGCCCAGCACGGCGTTCAGGGCCGGGGCATCCTTGGGAAACTTGTTGCCCAGTTCGAAACCCACGTAGCCGATCTCGGCGCCCTCTTTCAAGGCCGTTTCCAGGGGCATCTCGCCGCCCAGGCTGGGCAAATCGTCGTTCATCCACGAGATCGGGTTGATACCGATCTTCACATTCCAGCTTGGTGCGTTCATTTTTGTTGTCCTTGACGGTCAAGTTCATAACGGATGCGGGCAGCTTGCACGCCGGCTTGCGTGGACACTTCCGGTACGGCCACTTCCCACCAGCAACCACCCTCTTCGGTCGTGCGCGTGTCGTCCGTATTGATACAGATCAGGTACGTGCGGGAAGCTGCCCGCGCGCGCAGCATGGCTTGCTCCAGCTCGGCGATATTGCCCACGTGTTCGCTGAGAGCGCCCAGCGACTGCGCATGCAGCGCAAAGTCGATCACGGGGGCGCTATCGGGCAACATATTGTTGAACGAGACATTGCCACACGCCTGCTGCAATCGGTTGATGCAGCCATAGCCGCGGTTGTCGAGCACGACAATAATGAGTTTTTTGTTCAGCATGACGGAAGTGGCGATTTCCGAATTCATCATCAGATAGCTGCCGTCGCCCACCATGACGATCACCTCGGCATCCGGCTTGGCCATCTTGACGCCCAGGCCGCCGGCGATTTCATAGCCCATGCACGAATAACCGTATTCCATGTGGTAGCCGCCCGGTGTTTCCGTTCGCCACAGTTTATGCAGTTCGGCCGGCAAGGTGCCTGCCGCGCAGACGACGATGTCGCGCGTGGCGGAATCCTTGGATGAACGCTGCACGGCGCCGATGACTTCGCCGTCGTATGGCAAGCCGGCCATCTCGCGTTGGCCCGTGATCGCCGCCACCGTGTTGCGCCAGGCGCGGCCAGCCTGCTGTGCGCGGTCCAGCCATAGGCCCGCGCTGTTCCAGCTGCCAAGCAGCCGCGAGAGGCCCTGCAAGCCCAGCGTCGCGTCCGCCTGCAAGCCCAGGCCACGGCGTTTCAAGGCGTCAAAGGCATTCACGTTCAGGCTGACCAATTGCGCTTGCGCAAACAGGGAATTCGAGCCGGTAGTGAAATCCTGCAAGCGCGTGCCGATGGCCAGCACCACGTCCGCCTCGGCGGCCAGGCTATTCGCGGCAGGCGAGCCCGTCACGCCGATGGCGCCCAGCTGCAAAGGATGGTCCCATGGCAAGGCACTCTTGCCCGCCTGGGTTTCCGCCACGGGGATGCCGTACCGTTCGGCAAACGCCTGCAAGGCGGCGCTGGCCTTGCCGTACAGCACGCCGCCACCGGCCACGATCAGCGGCTGTTTCGCGTCTTTCAATAGCAGCGCCGCTTCTTCCAGTTCGGATTCCACCGGCGGCACGGCGCGGAAACGCACGATCCTCGGTGCGAAAAAATCGGCAGGATAGTCATACGCCATGGTTTGCACGTCTTGCGGCAGGGACAAGGTCACTGGGCCGCAAGCGGCCGGGTCCGTCAAGGCGGCAATGGCGCGCGGCAAGGCGGTCAGCAACTGCTCCGGATAGACGATGCGGTCGAAATAACGCGACAAGGGTTTAAAGGCATCGTTCACCGACACGCTGCCATCCGTGGCATCTTCCAGCTGCTGTAGCACCGGGTCCGGCGCGCGCGAGACGAAGACGTCGCCCGGCAAGAGCAGTACCGGCAAGCGATTCACGTGCGCCAGCGCGGCAGCTGTCAGCAAGTTGGTGGCACCGGGACCGATGGAGCTGGTGACAGCCATCATGCGCCGGCGCATGTGCGCTTTCGCATAGGCAATGGCCGCATGCGCCATCGCCTGTTCATTGTGCGCGCGGTAGGTGGGAAAGCTGTCGCGGTACTGGTACAGCGCTTCGCCCAGGCCCGCCACATTGCCGTGGCCAAAGATGGCAAAGGCGCCACCAAATAAGGGTTCGCCCCCTTCCACCCGCAAGGCGGCCAGATAGCGCACCAGCGCCTGCGCCATGGTCAAGCGGACAGTGGCGCTCATGCTGCACGCTCCAGGTGCTTGCGCGTGCGCTGCCACAGGACAATGAGCTGCTCGAAATTGGCGCGCACGGCGGCGATCAGGCCTGCATCGTCGAGTTCACCGGCCAGCCAGCGGCGGCTCGGTTCCTGGAAGATGGTGCGGCCCACCATGAAGCCGCGGCACGTCGTGCTGGCACTGGCTTCTTGAAAACTGGCAGCCAGTTTTTCGATCGGGGCGTTCAAGCCCAGCAAGACCACGCCACGGCAATACGGATCGCGCTCATGCACGAGGGCATCGATGGCTTGCCATTGCGCAGCCGACATGCTTTCCAGTTTCCACCATTCCGGATAGATGCCGAGGTTGTACAGGCGCTTGACGGCGCGCAAGACGGTATCGTCACTTTGCGGCAAGGCTTCCGACGGTATGACTTCCAGCAACAGTTCGTGACCGCTCACTTGCGCCGCGTCATACAGGGCCTTGATCTGCGCTTCCTGTTCCAGCCGGTTTTCCACGGCGTCGTCCGGGTGCAGTTGCACCAGGCATTTGATCACGTGTTCCTTCGGCCAGCTGAGCAAATGCGAGCCGATGGAGCGGCCCCAGTCGAATTGCAACGGATTCGATCCCGGCAATTCCACGGGACGGCCTATCCACCAGCCCCGCCCGGTCGCATCGTTGAGCGCGTCGACGCCATAGCGCCCATCGATCAGCACGCCCGTCTTGCCGGACAACTGCAAGGCCGTTTCCGTCTGCGCCACGGCTTGCACCATCAATTGCTTCAAGGCTAAGATGCGCGACTCGGATGCGCCCGTTTGTTGCGCCAGCTCAAAGAATTGCGTGCGGTGATCGAACGCAAACACGCACAATTCATCCCATTGCTTGCGCGCTACCGTCGCGCGGTGCAAACGCGACAAGGTGGCGTCCTGGTCCGGCTGCGTCAGCTTGGCCGCGTTGGCGAGGAAATAGTCGAGCTCGACGGGTGACGGCATGGCCGGCGCGCAGCCGTGGCGCGACACGACCAGGGCACCGCAACCATTCGCGTAGCGGCAGCACGCTTCGTATTCCTCGCCGCGCAGCCAGCCTTTTAAAAAGCCGGACAGAAAAGCGTCGCCCGCGCCCAGCACGTTCAGCACGTCCACGCGCACGCCACGGTAGTTATACGCGGCGTCGAGGCTGTGCGGAATGGTGGCGTCGATGACGGCGCTGCCCAGCGGCCCCCGCTTGACGACCAGGGTGGCCAGGGTGGCGGCCCGCACGGCGCGCAAGCTGGCCATGATATCGGCGCCGCCGCCGGCAATCATGAATTCCTCTTCCGTGCCGACGATCAGGTCGAACTGCGGCAGGATCGCCTGCAGGTGGCTGGTCACGCCGTCGTTCGAGACGAAGCGCGTTTCGCCGTCTGCCTTGCCGGAGAGTCCCCACAGCACGGGACGGTAATCGATATCGAGCACGGTGCGCACATTATTGGCACGCGCCAATTTGAGCGCCTGCGTGCTGACGGCGTGCATGGCAGCCGTGGAAAAATGCGTGCCGGTGATCAAGAGCGCTTTGCTCGATGCAATGAAGGCCGCATCCACCGATGCTGGATCGATGGCCATGTCGGCGCAATTGTCGCGGTAGAAAATCAGCGGAAACGTGTTTTTATCCTTGATGCCCAGCATGACGAGGGCGGTGAGCCGGTCACGGTCGATGCCAACGTGGCTGACGTCGCAGCCCTCTTTCGACAAGGTATCCGTCAAAAAACGGCCCATGTGGTCGTCGCCCACTTTCGACAGCATGGCCGATTTCAAGCCCAGGCGGGCCGTGCCGAAGGCGATATTCGCCGACGAGCCGCCCAGGTACTTGGCGAAACTCGTCGCGTCTTCCAGCGGGCTGCCGATTTGCTGCGCATACAGATCCACCGCCAGGCGGCCCAGGCAAATCACGTCGAGCGCGCGCCCCTGAGAAAATTGTGTCGGGTTATTCATGGTTATCCTTAAATCGTGACACCGTCGAGTTCAGCCATCAGCGTTTGCATTTCCGCACCGCCCGCCATCATGTCGAGTACTTCGTCCTTGGAAACGGTTTCCTTGGTGTAAGTGCCCAGCGACTTGCCCCGGTTCAAGAGCGTGAACGAGTCGCCCACGGGATAGGCATGGTGCACATTGTGGGTAATAAAGATCACGGACAAGCCCCGTTCGCGCGCCTTGTAAATCAATTTCAGCACATTGAACGACTGCTTCACGCCCAGCGCGGCCGTCGGCTCGTCGAGGATCAGCACGCGGGCGCCGAAGTGGATGGCGCGGGCAATCGCCAGGCATTGCCGCTCGCCGCCCGACATGGTGCCCACGGCCTGGTGCGGGTCGCGCACCATGATGCCCATTTCGGCCAGCTTGTCGCGCGCCGTGGTGGCCGCGTACTCCATATCCATCACGGGCAGCACGCCAAACATTTTCCTGATCGGTTCGCGGCCCATGAAGAAATTGCGCGCCACCGACAGCAATGGCACCAACGCCAGGTCCTGGTAGACGGTAGCCACGCCCAGATCGAGCGCCTCTTTCGGCGAATTGAAGCTGACGCTCTTGCCGTCGACCAGGTAGTCGCCGCTGGTGGGCCGGTGCACGCCCGCCAGGGTCTTGATCAGGGTCGACTTGCCGGCGCCGTTGTCGCCCAGCAGGCAATGCACTTCGCCCGGTTTCAAGCGCAGGGTGACGTTTTGCAGGGCGATGACGGAGCCAAAACGTTTGCTGATGTTTTCCAGCGCAAGGATGTAGTCGCTCATGGCTTATCTCGCTTCCGTGACACGCGCACGGACAAAGTTGTTGAACAGTACCGCGATCAGCAGCATGACGCCGAGGAAGACGCGGAACCAGTCCGAATTGATATTCGTATAAGTAATGCCGATCTGCACCACGCCGAAGATCAGCGCGCCGAAGCAGGCGCCGACGACAGAACCGTAGCCGCCCGTCAGCAGGGCGCCGCCGATGACGGCCGCGATGATGGCTTCGAATTCCTTCTGCATGCCACGGTCGGCGGCAGCCGATCCCACGTCAAAGACTTGCAGCGTGGCAAACAAACAGGCGCAAAAGGCCGTGAAGACAAACAGCGATACCTTGATGGTTTTCACGGGCACGCCCACGTTCTTGGCCGCGTTGGCGTCGCCGCCGACGGCGAAAATCCAGTTGCCGATGCGGGTGCGGGCCAGCACGAAGCCGGATACCAGCGCCAGGCCGGCCCACCAGACGATGACCTTGGGTATGCCCTTGACCAGCGGCGCGCCATTGTCGAGCGCCGTGATCCAGCCCGCCTTGGCCATCCAGGCGAACAGCGAGGTGCCCACTTCACCATGGAACAGGGTCATGGCCAGCCAGTCGTCGGCGGCCAGCGCGCCGATGCCGCTGACGATGGTGCGGTTGGCAAACATGATGGACAGGGCCAGGGTCAGGCCGCGCAGGATGAACAAAAAGGCCAGGGTGACAATAAATGAAGGCAAGCGCGTCTTGATGACCAGGTAGCCGTTGAGCCAGCCCAGCGCCATCGAACCGGCAAAGGCGAACAGGATGGCGGCCCACACGGGCCAGTGGAAGTAGACGGAAGGGATGGCGATCATCATGCCGGCAAAGCCGATCATGGAACCGATCGACAGGTCGAATTCGCCGGCGATCATCAGTACGCAGGCGCCGATGGCAATGATGCCCAGGTAGGCGGCCACTTGCGCCCAGTTGATCACGCCGTCGAGGTTGAACATGCCAGAGTCGCCGGCCGTCAGGATGAAGAAGGCGAACACCAGTATGGCACCCGAGATCGAGGCGAATTCCGGACGGCTGAACAGCCGCTTGACCCAGCTGACCTGCCCCACGCGCTCATCGGCGCCCTGCTTTTGCGGCGGCGTGCCCGAGGCGGCTATGCCACCCTGCTCCACGCTGAATTTCACGGTACTCATGCTATGTCTCCCTTGTTTTATAGCAACCTGCCAGCCTCGACAACGATTTCCGGACGGCAGGACCCGCGCGCCGGCAAGCATGGCCTGCGCGCGGGGACAACGACTAAGGTATTGAATGAATTGAAAAGCGGGGCTTAACGGAACTGGCCGGCGTATTTCTCCACCTTGCCGATATTGTCCTTGGTGACATACCCAGGACCGGAACCGATATGGCGCGGGCCATACGATGGCGCCAGGCCGTACTCGGCCAGACGCGCCTTGAACTTGGCGTTATTGATCAGCTTTTCGCGGACCTTGGCCAGGTCCGTGGTCTTGTCCTGCTTCATGATGGCCAGCACGGCAACGGGAATATAGCCTTGCAGGTAGGGTTGCTGATCGATGGCGAACTGGATGCTGCCATCCTTGATGCCTTTCGATATCTCATCGGACAAGTCGAACGTGGCGAACCACATCTTGCCCTTCAAACCCATTTTCTCCAGCGCCTTCAACGAAGCGTGGGCCGAGGTGGGGCCCAGCGCCAGAACGGCCTGGGTTTTCGGGTTGTTGCGCAGGTAGGCGCTCAACTTGCTTTCGATGGTGGTCGGATCTTCGCCCGCGTCCAGGGTGGCAGCCTTGAAATCGACGCCGATCGCTTCGGCAAAGCCGCGGCAGCGCTCGAATGACGACGGGTTCGTCGCGTAGTGGTTGACGCAGACGAAGGACTTGATGCCAGCCGCCTTGGCTTTTTCGCCGGCGCCCTTGCCTGCCTCATATTCAGGCTGGCCCACGTGCATCACGGCGCCCAGCTGCTCGCTTTGCGCCAGGGTGCCGGAATTGATCGTCACAAACGGGATCTTCTTGGCGGCAACGAGGCCCAGCGGTTTTTGCAGCACGCTGAAGTCGGCGATGCTGACGATCACGCCGTCGTAGTTGCGGGCGGCCGATTGCTCGACCAGGCGCGCCATGTCGGCCAGGTCGCCATTCGGCGGATTGCGGTAGTCAACGCTGACATTGAAGTCTTCGCCTGCTTGCTTGACGGAATTTTTGATCGTATTCCACCAGGAATCGGAATCAGGCGCATGGCTGATCAACACGAATTTCTCGCCCGCCGCGTGGCTGGCGCTCATGCCCAGACCCAGTCCCAGGCCGAGGCCCAGCATGGCCAGGCTCTTCAGAAATCCCTTACGCTTATTGCTTTGCATGAATGTCTCCTTGAAGGATTAATTTTTATAGTTGCCAGCTTTTGTCGCGTGTCAGCGGGGAACCGGAAAACCGGCAAGACCCGATGCACTGCGCACAGCTTAGGCCACAAAAAAGACAAATGCAATAAAATTTTCAAAATAAATATAAATAGAAAATCATTTCTATTTTCTGAATTCACTCCTATAATTCTTGCCAGAACCAGCCGCAGCGCGAATTGATACACCGTCGCGGCCCAGCAAGCACACAGAGGAAAAAACCATGGCAGCCACCGCCCCCATCGAACAGCTGATGCAGCACATTGCCGCCGAGTACGACAATCTGTCGCGCCAGTTGAAAGTCATCGCCCAATACATTGAAAAGCACCGGGCCAGCCTGATGCTTGAGCGCATCAGCGACATCGCCACCGCTTGCGACGTACAACCATCGGCCATCGTGCGCTTCGCGCAGCGTTTCGGCTACACGGGCTTTTCCGAAATGCAGGATGTGTTCCGCCAGGCGTACACGGACCAGGCTGGCGCCACGCCCGACTACCAGCAGCGCATCCGCAAGCTCATTTCCACGCGCGATGCGGCGCTCAGCGCAGGCGACCTGACGCGCGAATTCGTCGGCGCCAGCCGCGCCGGCCTCGACGACCTGGCGGCCGGCCTGGACGACGCGCAGCTGGAAGCGGCCGTCAACCTGCTGCTGAAAGCGGAGAATATCTATGTGATCGGCGTGCGCCGGTCCTTTCCGATCGCCTCCTACATCGCCTACGCGCTGGAACACACGGACAAGCGCGTGCACCTGATCAGCGGACTGGGTGGCATGCACCGCGAACAGATGCGCAGCGTGCGCGAACGCGATGTGGCGATCGCCATCAGTTTCTCGCCTTACGGCAAGGAAACCCAGCAGTGCATCAAGGCGGCACAAGACAAGGGTGCCAGGGTCCTGGTGATTACCGACAGCAAGCTGGCGCCGCTCGCGCGGACCGCCGACGCGCTGCTGACCGTCACCGAGGGCAGCGCCTTCGCCTTCCGCTCGCTGACCAGCACCATCTGCCTGTGCCAAGCGCTGTTCATCGCGCTGGCATACAAATTAGAGCTCGACATCGAAGAAATCCACACCCCAGGAGAACATGATGATTGAAGTAGCGTTGTTCGGCGCCGGACGCATCGGCAAAATCCACGCGGCCAACCTGGCTGCCCAACCCGGCGTGCAGTTCAAGTACGTGGTCGACGTCAACCAGGAAGCGGCGGCCACCCTGGCTGGCCTGCATGGCGGCAGCAGCGCCACGGTGGAAGCGGCGCTGGCCGACCCGGCCATCAAGGCCGTCGTCATCGCTTCCAGCACAGACACGCACGCGGACCTGATCCTGCGCTCGGCCGCTGCCGGCAAGGCCATCTTTTGCGAAAAGCCCGTCGACCTGACGATAGACCGCGCGCGCGCCTGCGCCGCCGCCGTCAAGGAAGCCAAGGTCATGTGCATGCTGGGCTTCCAGCGCCGCTACGATCCCACTTTCAATGCCGTCAAGCAACGCATCGAAGCGGGCGAAATCGGCACGCCCGAATTGCTGGTCGTCACCAGCCGCGATCCTGGCCCGCCACCGGTCAGCTACATCAAGGTCTCGGGCGGCATCTTCAAGGATATGCTGATCCACGATTTCGACATCTTCCGCTGGATACTCGACGACGAAGCCGTCAGCGTGCACGCCACGGGCAGCTGCCTGGTGGACCCGGCCATCGGCGAGGCGGGCGATCTGGACACGGCCGTCGTCACCATCCGCACGGCCAAGGGACGCTTGTGCCAGATCAATGCCTCGCGCCGCGCCGCTTACGGCTACGACCAGCGCTTCGAAGTGCTGGGCAGCGCCGGCATGCTGCAGGCGGGCAACCACAAGCCGACGGAAGTGACGGCCTATGGTTCTGTGAACGTCAGCGTCGACAGGCCGGAAGACTTCTTCCTGGAACGCTACCGCGTCGCCTACGCGCAGGAAATGGCGCATTTCTTTGACGCCCTCAGCCACGGCACACCGCTGCGCACCACCGTCCACGATGGCTTGAAGGCGCTGGAACTGGCGGAAGCGGCCACCTTGTCATGGCGCGAACAGCGTGTGGTCACTTTATAAACCAATAATAAAAATATCTGGAGACAGCATGTCATCCCCAACATTAAAAGTCGGCATCGTCGGCCTGGGCCGGCTGGGCCAGCGCCATGCCATCAACCTGGCGCAGCGCGTGCCGAATGCCGAAGTGGTGGCCGCCTGCAGCCCCGTGCCAGCCGAACTGGACTGGGCCGCCAGCACGCTGGGCATCACCACCGGCTATGCGGATTATGACGCCCTGCTGGCCCATCCGGGCCTGGACGCCGTCTTCCTCGTCACGCCCACCTCCCTGCATACAGACCAGATCATCGCCGCCCTGCGCGCCGGCAAGCACGTGTTTTGCGAAAAGCCGCTGTCGCTGGACCTGGCCGACTGCCTGAAGGTGGAAGCGGAAGCTGCGCGCCATCCGCGGCTGACCATCATGATCGGCTTCGTGCGCCGTTTCGATGCCAGCTACCATGACGCGCAGCAAAAGATCGCCCAAGGTTGTATCGGCAAGCCGTATCTGGTGCGTTCGCAAACCTGCGACCAGAACGACCCCAGCGGCGCCTTCATGCGCTTCGCCCCCACCAGCGGCGGCATCTTCCTCGATTGCAGCGTGCACGATATCGACCTGGCGCGCTGGCTGCTGGGCAATCCCGTGCCCAAACGCGTGTATGCGAGCGGCACCAATGCCATCCACACGGGCTTGCAGGCATTCGGCGACGTCGACAATGGCCTGGCGACAGTCGAGTTTGCCGATGGCAGCATGGCCAGCTTCATGGCGTCGCGCACCATGGCGCATGGCCATGAAACCCTGACGGAAGTGTTCGGCACCTGCGGTCGCCTGGCCGTGGGCAGCAATCCGCGCCTGAACCGGGTGGAAATTTCGGATGCGCATGGCGTGCGCAATGAATGCACGCCCGACTTCTATGCCCGCTTCGCCGACGCCTTCCTGATCGAAGCGCAGGAGTTCACGGACGCGGCACTGGGGCGGCGCACCCTGTCATTGACCTTGCACGACGCGACGGAAGCGACGCGCATCGGCCTGGCCATGACGCAAGCGATGCGCGAAGCACGGCCCGTCGAGTTTTAAGCCGCAGTGGACTCAGGCGGCCGGCGCGGAAAACGGCTGCCTGGGTGTGACGGCCAGGCGCAAACGCATGGCAATTTTTCTAATTATGATAGGGAAATGATGTCGCGGGCGCGGGCCGCACCTACGCGCCGATGCGCTATACAATAAGCGCCTGCCCAACCTAAAACCAGGCCGCCATGACGAACAACGACAGCAACTCCCCTTCCCTCGCCGGCGTGGCCGAACGCTACGTCAAGCTGGTTCTGGCCATGGGCCAGCACGATGCCTCGTATGTCGACGCCTATTACGGCCCGCCCGCATGGCAGCAGGAAGCGCTAGAACAGCAACAGGGTTTGAGCGATATCAAGGATAGCGCAAACGAGGCGCTGGCCCTGCTGGCCGACGAACCTTGCCTGCGCGCCCTCAACCTGCGCAAGCAGTTGCAAGCCGTGCTGGCGCGCGCGGAGATGCTGCAAGGCACACGTCTCGATTTCGATACGGAAAGCGCGCGCCTGTACGATGCCGTTTCGCCCCACCACAGCCGCGCATACTACGAAGAATTGGTGACGCAGATCGACGCCCTGCTGCCCGGTTCCGACACCGTCAGCGAGCGCGTGAACGCCTTGCGCGCGCAACTCGTCATTCCCGCCGACAAGCTGCGCGCCGTCATGGAAGCGGCCATCCGCGCGGGCCGCGAACGCACCTTGCAGTACATCGCCCTGCCCGAAGGCGAAGATTTTGTACTGGAATTCGTCAACGACAAACCGTGGAGTGGCTACAACTGGTACAAGGGCAACTACCAGAGCGTGATCCAGATCAATACGGACTTGCCCGTGTATATCGATCGCGCCGTCGACCTCGGTTGCCACGAAGCGTATCCGGGTCACCACGTCTACAATGTGCTGCTCGAGCGCGATCTGGTACGCGGCAAGGGCTGGGTGGAATACTGCATCTATCCACTGTACTCGCCGCAATCACTGATCGCGGAAGGCACGGCCAATTACGGCATCGAACTGAGTTTCACGGATGAAGAACGGCTGGCTTTCGAACAGCAGGTGCTGTACCCGCTGGCGGGTCTGGACCCTGCGCTGGCGCCCCGCTATGCGCAACTCAACGCGCTGCTGGCCAAACTCGGCTACGCCGACAACGACATCGCGCGCCAGTACCTCGAAGGCGACCTGAGCCGCGATGAAGCGCTGGAATGGCTGGTCAACGTGCGCCTGTACCCGGCCGAAAAATCCGCGCAGCGCCTGCAGTTCTATGATGCCATGGGTGCTTATGTCATCAATTACAACCTGGGCCAGGACATGGCGAAAGCCTATGTCGAGCGCCAGGGCGCCACGCGCGCCGAGCACTGGGCAGCGTTCCGCGACCTGATGTCCTCGCCGCGCGTGCCTAGCGCACTGCTGGAATGACCCTCTTTCATCAAGGAGAAGTGCATGCCCAAGCCCGCCACGCGAGCCGCCGCCCTGCTGCTGGCCCTGTCCATCACCGGCATCGCCTGCGCCAGGGATGCCGTCGTCGCACCTGCACCCGCGCTGAGTGCGCGCCAGCAGGCGCTGATGGCCACCGTCGTGGGCAGCGCAGCCCATCCGCGCATCCTGCAGGTGCGCCTCGATGAACTGCATCCGACCCAGCCGGCCATCGGCTACGACCAGGTGTACTACAAGCTGGGACGCTATGCGGCCGAAGAAAAGCACCTCGCCGACATCGCCAAGCCAAAGAAATTCGCCGACCTGTGTGTAGCCAATGGCCAGGGCGACGTCTTGCCCGGCACGGCCAATGTAGCTGGCGCCACCCTGGCCGCGCCACCGGCCAGCTATCGCTGCAAGGCGGCCGTGGGCAGCCGTCCGCGCGACATGAAAAGCGTCGTCATCGGCCCGCGCGGCAGCGTGTACCTGACCGATGGCCACCATACGTTTTCCACTTTCTGGGATGCCGATGGCGGGCGCAATCATCAATTGAAGGTCTGGGTCAAGGTCAGCGACAATTTCAGCGCGCTGGGCGAAGCGGCGTTCTGGGCGCGCATGCGCGAGGAAAACAAGGTATGGCTAAAAAACGGCCGGAACCAGGCCATCACGCCGCAGCAACTGCCGTCCGCCATCGGCCTGCAATCGCTGGCTGACGACCCGTACCGCTCGCTCGTCTACTTCACGCGTGAAGTGGCTTATGCGCCGCCCGAGCAGGCCGCGGAATTCCTCGAATTCTACTGGGCCGACTGGCTGCGTCAGCAGGCCGAGGTCGACCTGGCCAGGACCGACAGGGGCGATGTCGCCAGCTACCTGGCCACCATCAAGACCGCATCGGCCGCGATGGCGGGCCTGAAAGCCACGGACATTTTCAGCGGCGGCAAGACGGCGCAAGCGCTGGGCTGGACGGGCGTCTTCCGCCAGGCGGCGCTGGACGAGCTGGCCACGCCGATGGGCAAGCTCAGCTACGCCATCGCGTACAAGAAATCGCTGGCAAGATAAACCCGCCGGCATAAACGACAACGGCCCGCCTGTCATTCGACAAGCGGGCCGTTTCTATGGCAGGTGCTGCTTACGCGATGCGTTCGCCGTTGGCCGGATCGAACATGGCCGCTTTCGACAGGTTGAACGACAGTTGCATGGTCTGCCCCGGCAGCACCGCTTCGCGCGGGTGCGTGCGGCAAGTCACGGCAGCGCCGTTCAAGCGCGTCGTCAGCAAGGTATCCGGGCCGGTCGGCTCGACCAGGTCGATCAGACAGCCCAGTTCCTGGCCCACGTCGCCGTGCGCGCTGCTCATGTCCGTGATCTGCTCCGGGCGCACGCCCAGGATCACGTCGCGGCCCGCATAGCTGCGCAGTTTTTCGGCGTCGAAAGGCAAGGCAAGGCGCATGCTCTTGCCCGCGTTCTCGATGGAGACCAACACCTCGCCGCCTTCGATGACGGGCTTGACGGTAATGAAATTCATCGATGGCGAGCCGATGAAGCCGGCCACGAACAGATTCGCCGGATTGTCGTAGATTTCCTGCGGCGTACCCAGTTGCTGCACCACCCCATCCTTCATGACGGCGATCAAATCGCCCATGGTCATCGCCTCGATCTGGTCATGCGTGACGTAGACAATGGTGGCTTTGAGGCGCTGATGCAGCAGCTTGATCTCGGCACGCATTTCCACACGCAGCTTGGCGTCCAGGTTCGACAGTGGTTCGTCGAACAGGAACAACGATGGCTTGCGCGAGATGGCGCGGCCCATGGCGACCCGCTGGCGCTGGCCACCCGACAGCTGCGCCGGACGGCGGTCCAGCAAATGCGTGATCTGCAGGGTTTCGGCGACGCGGGCGACGATCTCTTCCTGCTCCGCCTTCGGCACTTTTTTCACGTTCAGGCCAAACGCGATATTCTCGCGCACCGTCATCGACGGGTACAGCGCGTAGGACTGGAACACCATGGCGATGTCGCGGTCCTTCGGCGGCAGGTCGTTGACCACCTTGCCGTCGATGAGGATTTCGCCCGAGGTGACGCTTTCCAGGCCGGCCACCATGTTGAGCAAGGTCGATTTTCCGGAGCCGGAGCCGCCGACAAGGATCAGGAACTGGCCATCCTTGATCTCGATGTCGATGCCCTTGAGGACTTCGACGCCATTCGTGTACACCTTGCGGATACCGCGTATCGATAAACTGGACATATTATTTCCTTAACCTTTGACTGCGCCTGCGGTCAGACCGCGCACAAAATAACGGCCTGCGACCAGATAGACCAGCAGGGTAGGCAGCGCGGCAATCACCGCGGCTGCCATGTTGACGTTGTATTCCTTCACGCCCGTGGACGTGTTGACCAGATTGTTCAAGCCCACCGTGATCGGCTGCGAATCGCCGCTGGCGAAGACGATGCCAAACAGGAAGTCGTTCCAGATCTGCGTGAATTGCCAGATGATGCAGACGACGAAAATCGGACCCGAAATCGGCAGCACAATCTTGCGGAAGATCAGGAAGAAGCCGGCGCCGTCGATGCGCGCCGCCTTGATCAATTCTTCCGGCACACCGATGTAGTAGTTACGGAAGAACAGGGTCGTGAAGGCAGTGCCATACACCACGTGCACGAAGACCAGGCCCGTGGTGGTATTGGCCAGGCCGAATTCGCCCAGCAAGCGCGCCATCGGCAAGATGACTACCTGGAACGGAATGAAGCAGCCCACCAGCAAGGCGGCAAACAGCATTTCCGACCCACGGAAGCGCCAGTGCGCGAACACGTAGCCGTTGAAGGCGCCCAGGAAGGTCGAAATCAGCACGGCGGGAATCACCATCTTGATCGAGTTCCAAAAGAACGGCTGCATGCCGTCGCAGGTCACGCCCGTGCAGGCCGAAGACCAGGCCTTGGACCAGGAATCGAATTGCCACACGTGCGGCAAGGCCAGCAGGTTGCCGCTGCGGATCTCGTCGAGCGACTTGAACGACGTCGACAGGGTCACGTACAGGGGCACGATGTAGTACACCGCGAACAGAATCAGCAGCAGGTATAACACCACCCGTCCCAGAGTGAGTTTGTTGTTACGTGTAGGAGTGTGTGTCATCTCATCGCCTTTGCGCTGCGCGTTTCCAGGTACATCAGCGGCACGAGCACGGCCACGATGGTGGCCAGCATCATCATTGCCGATGCCGAGCCCAGGCCCAACTGGCCGCGGGTGAAGGAAAACTGGTACATGAAGATGGCCGGCACGGACGACGAGTTGCCAGGTCCGCCAGCCGTCAACGCAATGACCAGGTCGAAGCTCTTGATGGCGATATGCGCGAGTATCAGCAGCACGCTGAAGAATACGGGCCGCATGGCAGGAATCACGATGCGCCAGTAGATCGTCGGCAGCGACGCGCCATCGACTTGCGCCGCCTTGATGATCTCGTCGTCGATGCCGCGCAGGCCTGCCAGGAACAGCGCCATGACGAAGCCCGAGGATTGCCACACGCCGGCGATCACCACCGTGTAGATGGCCATGTCGGAGTTCACCAGCCAGTCGAAGGTGAACGAGGTCCAGCCCCAGTCGTGCATGACCTTTTCCAGGCCCAGGCTGGGATTGAGCATCCATTTCCAGGCGGTGCCGGTGACGATGAAGGACAACGCCATCGGGTACAGGTAAATGGCGCGCAGCGCGCCTTCGGCGCGGATTTTCTGGTCCAGCAGGATCGCCAGGAACAGGCCGATGGCGATGCTGCAACCGATGAACAGGACACCAAAAATGCCGAGGTTCTTGAGCGAGGTCCACCAGCGCTCGTTGTCGAACAGCTCGACGTATTGCACCAGGCCGGCGAACTCGTAGTTCGGCATCAGCCGCGATTCGGTCAGCGACAGCCAACCGGTCAAAAAGATAAAACCATAGACGAACAGCAGACTGGCGATGAGCGTGGGGCCCAGCACCATCTGCGGTATCCATCGGTCGAATTGCTTGCGTATGGACATAGGAGAGCCGTAGAGAGAACTGCGTGTGGCACCCGCCTGGGCGGGAGCCTGCGGTGCATGCGATGCAGCGAGCGCCGGCGGGGAAGCCGGCGCCGTCGTGATTACTTCACTTTTGCCGCTTTGGCCAGCGCTGCAACCGCGTCTTTCGAGCTCATGTTGGTGTTCATGAACTTGGCGATGACGTCGGTGACGGCGCCTTGCGTGGCCGATGCCAGCGCCATGCCGTGCGCGAACGATGGCACCAGGCCGCCGGTCTTGTTGGTGGCGTCCATGTCTTCCATCGATTTCAGGGCGCAAGCGTCAAACTTGTCCTTGGAAACGCCGGAACGCACGGGGATGGAACCCTTGTTCAAGTTGAAGATCGACTGGAACTTCGGATTCATGATGGCGTTGGCCAGAGCGATCTGCCCTTTCTTCGCATTCGCATCCTTTTGTGTGAACATGGCAAACGAATCGATGTTGAAGGTGTAAGCCTTGTCGGTGCCAGGAGCTGCCACGCACAGATAATCCTTGCCCGGCACTTTGCCGGCGGCCGTGAATTCGCCCTTGGCCCAGTCGCCCATGAACTGGAAGCCGGCCTTGTTGTTGATGACCATGGCGGTGGCCAGATTCCAGTCGCGGCCGGCCGCGTCCTTGTCGATGTAGGTCTTCACCTTGCCCAGGGTGTCGAACACCTTGAGCATGGTCGGGCCGGTCAATTCCTTCTGGTCCAGCTTGAGGATGGCCTTCTTGTAGAACTCGGTGCCGCCCACGCCCAGCGCGACCGACTCAAACACGGTGGCATCCTGCCATGGCTGGCCGCCGTGGGCAATCGCGATGCCGCCCGATTTCTTGATTTTCTCGGCCGCGTCGAAGAACGCATCCCAGGTGGTCGGGGTGGTGGCCACGCCGGCTTTTTTCAGCACTTCCGGATTGACCCACATCCAGTTGACGCGGTGGACGTTGACGGGAGCGGCAACGTAGTGGCCCTTGTATTTCATGATGTCAGCGACGACTTTCGGCAGCACGGCATCCCATTTGCCTGGAATGGCGGCATCATCGATATTGGCCAGCACGCCTTCCGCGCCCCACTCCTGGATCGATGGGCCCTTGATCTGGGCGGCCGTTGGCGGGTTGCCGGAAATGACGCGGGTTTTCAGTGCGGTCGCGGCGTTTTCGCCAGCGCCGCCAGCCACGGCAAAGTCTTTCCAACCGAAGCCGCTTTCTTTCACGATTTGCTGCAACTGGCCCACGGACTTCGCTTCGCCGCCGGAGGTCCAGTAGTGCAACACTTCCACGTCGGTCGCAAAGGCGCTGCCAGCGAATGCCAGGGTGGTCAATGCGGCCAGTTGGGTAATCTTGAATTTCAGTTTCATCTCCACATTCCTTTTTTGATCAAGCTTTTAGGGGGCTTCGGCATACGGGGGCCGAAAAAGGTGAAATCTGCGCCTGTACCGGCGCTCTTGTACTCAGACCCGCTTGCAAACGGGCATCATCTTCAGTGAAAAGACGGCGCCGTGATCCATGACATGCCTACATTGTATTTATATCACGGGACGGCGCCAAAAACGCATCCGCGAAGGATGCGCCAGGTTGATCTGCGCTTACAATGCCTGCAAACTTAGAACCAGGTTTCCACTTGGAAACCATAGGAAGTGCCGCTGGTATTGTTGTTATAGATCGGGCCGCCGTTGTTCGACGCATTTACCGAAGCGGTGGCCGCATCGTTCCATTTGCCGTACGTCACGAAAGCGCGCAGTTCAGGACGCGACCACAGGCCGGGACCTGCAGAGATCGTCGGCGCGATGGTCAGCTTGGTCAAGCGCTTGGCCGGTTGGCCGCCCGCTTGCGTCACGCGGTCCGTGCCCAGTTCGCCCACCAGCTTGAAGTTGTCGGTGAATGCATATACAGGGCGCACGCCGACCGAGGTCCAGGTCGAGGAACCTTTGGCGTTCGACTCGTCTTTTTGCCACAGGGCGACAAATTCCATGCCGAAATTGGCCATCGGCTGGATCGCCATGTCATTGAAGATGCGCGTGCGTTTCACGTCCGAACCGAAATTGGTGTCGCCCGAAGCGCCGAACTGCGCGCCATTGCCGGTGCCAGGACCGACGCCGTACTGCACGCCAAAGGTGTTGCCGCCGCCGAACACTTTACCTTGACGGTGGAAGGCCGACAGTTGCCAGCCGTTATTGCGCTTGCCCGTGAGGACGTCGTCCTTGCCTTCGCCGATGATGTAGGTCGCGGCCAGGTCCAGGGTGCCGTTTTCATTGACGGGAATCTCGCCAAAGATGAAGTTCTGGCGCACGGCCGATTTGGTGTTGACGCCGCCGTTCGGCAACGCGATCTTGATGTCGTTGTCCTTGAAGAAGGCATACGAGAATTTACCGGGGCCGGCAGGAATGCGGTCCAGGCCGGCGCCCGTGCCGTTCATGTTGATGTATTGCAGATCCAGCATGTGGATGTCAGGACGGTAGTAGAAGCGTTTACCGATCCAGGCCGTGCCGCCGTTCAGGAAATCGAGTCCCTGCGCTTCGACATAGGCCTTGACGATGCCCAGTTTGTTGTCGCCGAAATCCGAATTTGGCGCGTAGGCGTTGACCCAGATGGTGGCCAGGTAGTTCACGCCGCCGGACTTGGCGACGGACTTGGTGTAGCCGAATTCCGTGTAGGCGTCGCACTCATTGCCCAGACGGTATTTCATGGTATTGCCACCCAGGCCGAAGCAGCCTTGCGAACCGCCGCCGCCCGAAGTATTGCTGCCGGCGCCGGCGCGCAGGTAGCCATGGAAGCCTTCGGAGTCGGATGGATACATGGGGTCGGCGACAGCGGAACCGCTGGCGATGGCTAAGACGATGGCAGCCGGCAGCGTTTTCAACACGGCCTTCAACATGGTGCGATGCAGCATGGTAAGTCTCCTCAGTAGTTATTTTTTATCTAGTCATTCGTGGCCGAATGTACTGGCCAGAATTCTTTCCAGCAGGGACATAGTAACTATACTACGAACAAATATCAACATATTATGTTGTAATCCTACGACTACTCTGCGACACTTTATTTGCATACTAATGTGCGCGTTGAAGCTCTGTTTTTTCCGCTGGCGCTACCGTTTCCGGCACTGTGGACAAGCATTTGCGCAGGCATACCGCATTTTTCGGCACGCGGCACGTATACGAATTAAAATCCTTGGTTTTTGCCCATAACGACAGTGCGCCGCCACGACCGCGCACGCAGACGAGACTAAGCACCGCCATGAAAATTGATGAAAAAATGGAAGTAGCAGGCAGCGATCCGGCGGAGCGTTTCAGTGAAGGGCCACGCCTGCTGGCAGACATCGGCGGCACCAATGCCCGCTTCGTGCTGGAAACGCGCCAGGGCCACCTGGAAGCGGTGGCCGTGCTGCCCTGCGACGACTACGCTTCGCTGCTCGACGCCATCACCGCCTATATGGATAGCAGCGAGGCGCGCGCCGCCGGTTCGGCGCGCGTGCGCCATGCGGCCATCGCCATCGCCAATCCCATCGACGACGACAATATCCGCATGATGAACCATCACTGGTTCTTCTCGATCGAGGCGATGCGCACCGCGCTGGGCCTCGACACGCTGCTGGTGGTGAATGACTTCACGGCGCTGGCCATGGCCCTGCCCTATCTGCGGCCCGACCAGCGCCTGCAGATCGGTGGCGGCATGGCGCGTGCCGACAGCGTCATCGGCCTGCTCGGTTCGGGCACGGGCCTGGGTGTGTCGGGCATGATTCCCGCCGAAGACCGCTGGATCGCGCTGGGCAGCGAAGGGGGCCACGTCAGCTTCGCCCCCTGCGACCAGCGCGAGATGGATGTGCTGTCCTTCGCCTGGCGCGAACTGTCGCACGTCTCGGCCGAACGCCTCGCCTCCGGGCGCGGCCTGGAACTGATCTACCGCGCCCTGTCCGACCGGGCTGGCCGGCATGATGTGCAGCCGCTGCTGGCGGCCGACATCACCAGCCGCGCCCTGAACAATGAATGTGATGTATGTCTGGAGGCGGTGGACTGCTTTTGCGCCATCCTCGGCTCCATCGCCGGCAACGTGGCCATGACCCTCGGTGCGCTGGGTGGCATCTATATAGGCGGGGGCATCGTGCCGCGCCTGGGCCCCCTGTTCGAACAGTCGCAGTTCCGCGCCCGCTTCGAGCAAAAGGGTCGCCTGAACGAGTACCTGGCGCAGATTCCCACCTTCTTGATCACGGCCGAACTGCCTACTTTTCTCGGCATCGCCGCCATCCTGGCGCAAAAGCTCAAGCGCGCGCATTCCGGCGCGCCCGTGCTCGAATCGGTGCGCCAGGCGCGCGGGCGCATGAGCCCCTCCGAATGCAAGGTGGCCGACTGGGTGCTGAAGGAGCCGAACGCCATGCTGACCCTGCCGATTGCCGAAATCGCCCAGCGGGTCGGCGTCAGCCAACCCACGGTGATGCGCTTTTGCCGCTCGATCGGGGTGCAGGGCCTGGCCGATTTCAAATTGAAGCTCGCTTCCGGCCTGACGGGCGGCGCCATCACGGTGGCCCACTGCCACGTGGAGATTTCGGACTCCGACGCCGAACTGGCACGCAAGGTGCTGGGCAATAACGCCTCGGCCGCGCTGGCCCTGCGCGACATGCTCGATGTGAAGGCGCTGACGGCGGCCATCGAACTGCTGCGCGGCGCGCAGCGCGTGGAATTGCTGGCCGTGGGCAGCGCCCGCGTGGTGGCCGACGACATGCAGCACAAGCTGCTCAACCTGGGCATCGTCAGCAGCTTCTTTGCCGATCCGCAGGCACAGGAAATGAGCGCCGCCATGCTCAAGCCGGGCGACGTGGCGCTGGTGATTTCCCGCTCGGGCGCCCTGCCCGACCTGCTGCGCACCGTCAAGGTGGCGCATGGCTGTGGCGCGCGCGTGCTGGCCATTACGGCCAGCGGTTCGCCGCTGGCCAAACTGGCCGACGTGCTGCTGACATTGAACCACCCGGAAGGCAACCTCAATTTCGTGCCCATGATCGTGCGCCTGCTGCAGCTGATGATGCTCGATATCCTGTCGGTGGGACTGGCACGGCGCGACACGGCGCAACGCACCAGCGCCGCCGAACTGGAAGAGGGTCAATTGCACGGCATGCGCATCAGCGGCAAGCTGAAATTCGGTGGCCACCTCGAATAAGGCGGCGCACGCCGCCCCCGATACGGCCAGCGGCGCCACCGTGCATGACGTGGCGCGCCTGGCCGGCGTGTCGGCCATGACGGTATCGCGCGTGATCAACGGGCGCGCCAGCGTCAGTGCGGCCACGCGCGACAAGGTCGAGGCGGCCATTGCCGCCTTGCGCTACCAGCCCAACCTGGCGGCGAGGGCGGCCCGCACGGGCACCCTGCGCATCGGCCTGCTATACAGCAACCCCAGCGCAGCCTTCCTCAGTGAGTTTCTGGTCGGCGCCATGGACCAATGCCGCCAGGGCGGCGGCCAGCTGCTGCTCGAACGCTGCGAAGACCTGGACAGCCAGCGCGCCGGCATCGCCTGCCTGGTGGCGGCCGGCGTGGACGGCATCCTGGTGCCGCCACCCCTGTGCGATTCGCCTGAAGTGCTGGCGCAGCTGAATCAAATGGGCATCCCTGCCATCGCCGTAGCCACGGCGCGCCCCTCGCCCGATGTGTCGGCCGTGCGCATCGACGACTACGAAGGCGCGCTGGCCATGACGCGCCATCTGCTCACGCTGGGCCACCGCGACATCGGCTTCATCGAAGGCGATCCGGCGCACACCCCCGCCCTGCTGCGCCGCCAGGCCTTCGAGGACGCCATGCGGGAAGCGGGCTTGCCGGTACCGCCACACAGGGTGGCGCAAGGCTATTTCACGTATCGCTCGGGGCTCGACGCAGCGCGCCAGCTGCTGGCGCAACAACCGCCCCCCAGTGCCATCTTCGCCAGCAACGACGACATGGCTGCCGCCACCTTGGCCGTGGCGCACGGCATGGGTTTGCAAGTGCCGCAAGACGTGAGCGTATGCGGTTTTGACGATACGCCAGTGGCCACCACCGTGTGGCCGGAGCTGACCACCATCCACCAGCCCATCGCCGACATGGCGCGCGCCGCCGTCAATCTCGTCATCGACGAGATACGCCAGCGCCGCGCGGGAGAACCCGCGCCCGCCACGCATCGCCTGATGGAATTTACCCTGGTCGAACGGGCATCGTCGGGTAGGTATGCGCCGCCAGCGGAAAAGGGCCAACGCAGACCTTGATGCGGCCAGAACAGGCGATGCCCGCCACACGCGCCCGGCCCTACACCGCCTCGGTCAAGGCCGAGCTGCCGATGGAAGTGACGGCATAACCGTTGCGGCCAGCGCTTTTTGCCTTGTAGAGCGCCGTGTCGGCCGCCGTCAATAATGCCCCTGCCGTCGTATCGCCCTGGGCACTGAACGCCAAACCGACACTGGTGGCGACATGCAGACCGATGCCGCCGCAATCAAAGTGCACGACCATCTCTTGCACGATTTTCTTGCCCAGTATGGTGAGCTCGGACTGATCCGTCAGTTGTTCAAAAATGATGACAAACTCGTCGCCTGCCAGGCGCGCTACCGTGTCCGAGGCCCGGACGCAAGCTTTGAGCCGTTTGGCAAATTCAATCAACACCAGGTCGCCGATGCCATGCCCGTACGTATCATTTATTTTCTTAAAATAATCGATATCCAGATAGGCCAGCGCCAGGCCCGTACCAGCGCGCCGGGCGCGCGTCAATGCCGCGGTCAGCGCCTCGTCAAACATGCGCCTGTTGTGCAGGCCGGTCAGCATGTCAGTGCGCGCCAGAGCCGCGAGGTTGCTCTCCGCAGCTTCCCTCTGCAGCGACAGCGCATAAAATGCACGGCTCAGTTTTCCGAACTCGTCTTTGCGGGCGACATCAAACACCGCAATATCGGCATTGCCGGAGCGTATGCTCGCCACATGCCGGCCCAGATCACCCAAGGGACGCAAGAGCAGCATCACCGCGAGCCAGCCGGCACCACTGGCCAGGAAGGCGACGCCTGAGGAAGCAATGATGACTTTGGCATAAATATCGGTGATCGGCGTGAATGCTTCGCTTTCAGGGTAGACGGCGCCGATGATCCAATCGGCCGTGCGCAGACGCTTGTACGTGATAATCGCCTGCACGCCTTGCCTGGTTTTACCCTGCGTCCAGCCGTCGAATCCACGCAAGGCGGCCAGTGTGGAAGGCATCGCACCGCTCTTTTCATCAGTCTCTCGCATCAGGATGCGCGTCGCATCCGGATGGTGGAGTATCGTGCCGTCATCGGTCAACATGAACAGATAACCGCTCTTGCCCGGCTTGAGCTGCTCCCACTGGCCGAAAAATGTCGGGCTTTGCAAATTGATACCGCCAGCGATCACATACAGTAATTTGCCGGCTTCGTCATAGATCGGTTCGGTTACCAGCACAATGGGTTTGCCCGATAACAGGCTCTTGAATGGACGCGATATCACGCCTTCCCTGAACTTGACGGTATCGATAAAATATTCCCGCGTGGCGAAATTGAGTTTGCCGACCACGCGCCGGTCATTCATGCTGGCAATCAATTGCCCCGTAGCATCAAAGGCGACAAGATTAAAAAATTCCTCGCGCAGGGTGGGATGATTTTCAATAAATGCCTGCATCCGCTGCGGATGTTCATACACGTCCGCAGGTAGCCCTTCCGCCAACACCCTGAGCAGTGCTTTCTTCGCATTCAAGTCTTCGTCGATATATGCCGCCGCACTGGTCAGCAAGGCATATTGCTGATTGCCGATGACCGACGCCATCTGCCCTTGCGCGACATATAGCGATGTGAGCGCAACCGAACCCGTCGCGCACAGCACCAGCACGCCCACGAGCACAGTCATCTTGAATTTGAAGCTCCTGGGATTGAAAAACTTCCATATCTTATGCATGCGAACTTCCTTCTCAGCGCCCATGCTCTGTAAGGCGCACAAATCTACCAGGTGGCGCCGTGCATCACAGTGGGTGGAGCGGTATATTTTTCAGCGGATGACTTGGAGCCTATCCCCGCAGATGTATACACTCCCAGGATAGGCTCTTGACATGGCGAGAAAGCAAATCTTACGCCTATTATTGCAAAAAGGGCGCCATGGCGCCGCCTAATACACACACGCTACCCGTATCATCGCAATATAGTGCGCTCCAGCAACGATTCCACCAATTGCACCGACGGCGGGGCGCCGCCGGCGGCCAGGCAAGCGCCCGCCCCGGCCGCGACGGCAAAGCGCAAGTGCTGGCCGCCGTCGGCGTCAAGCCGGTACATCAGGCTGTACAGCAAGCCGCCGATGCTGGCGTCGCCCGCCCCCACCGAGTCGACCACCTCGATGGCGGGTGGCGCCGCCCGCCATGTTTGCTCGCCCTGGTACAGGGCCGCGCCCTGCGCACCACGCGTATATAAATAGGTGGCTTGCCGATTCCAGCTGCGCAGCGTGGCAAACGCGCCATCGATGTCGTCGTGGCGGAACAGGCCCGCCAGGTCTTCATCCGACACTTTCACCACGTCAGCCAACTCCGTCATGCGGCGCAAGGTGGCGTCGTAACGTTCATCCATCATGATGCGGAAATTCGGGTCGTAGCTGATGTTCACGCCGGCCGCTTTTAATTCCTGCGCCAGCGCTACCAGCTTGCCCGCCAGCGGTTCGCGCGCCAGGCTGATGCCACCGAAATGCACCCATTGCGCCCCCTGCATCCAGCCGCTGGGCAGCTGCGCCGCGTCAAAATGCAGATCGGCGCTGTCGTCGCCGATGAAGTAATAGGTGGGCGGATGCAGTTCATGCACGATGGCCAGCAGCGGCGACTTCGCATGGCGCTGCAAGAAACGCATGTCCAGGCCCGCCGCCTCGGTGGCAGCGGCCAGCGCGTCGCCAAAGACGTCGAGGCTGACGGCGCCGGCAAAGGCGCTGGGCACGCCCAGGCGCGCCATCACGCGCGCCACGTTCCAGGTCGAGCCGCCCACCTGGCTGCTCCAAGAGTCCGCGCCCGTGCGCAGCATGTCCGTCAGCGCTTCGCCGGCTGAAACGAATTGTGGAAAATCGCGTGAAAAAGCGGCGCTCATGCGGCACCGCCAAGCACGTTCAGCACTTCATAGCAAGCGCCCATGGTGTGGTAATCGACCTTGCCGGCAGGGCTTTTCTCCTTGCTGATTTTGCCGTTCTCAGGCGTCAAAATACGGTACCAGGCGCCGTGCTCATGGTCGACAAAATGCCGCCAGCTGTAATTCCATATCTTGTCGTAGCTGTGCCAGTAAGCTGCGTCGCCCGTACGCGCGGCCAGTACGGCGGCGGCCGCAAAGCTTTCCGCCTGCACCCAGAAGTATTTGTCGCCATCGCAGATTTCATCTTGCGGGCCAAAACCGTAATGGATGCCGCCATGCGCCCCATCCCATGCCTTGGCCAACGCCATGTCGTACAGGGCGCGCGCGCGCGGCAGCAGCCAGTCGGACGGACCGGCCATGAACCGGCTGTGGCGCTCCATGATCAGCAGCAGCTTGGCCCATTCCGTGAAGTGGCCGGGCTGGTAGCCCCACGGACGGAAAATATTGCTCTTGTCATGCAGGTTGTAGTCCCAGTCGATCGACCAGTCGGGTTTGTAGTGTTCCCAGATCATCCCGTTCGCCAGACCCGCCTGGCGCACGGTGATGTTGTGCGCCAGTGTCTCCGCGCGGTGCAGGTAGCGCGCCTCGCCGGTCGCTTCAAAAGCAGCCAGCATGGCTTCGCAGGCATGCATGTTGGCGTTCTGGCCCCGGTAGCCGTCAAGCGTCGCCCAGTCGGCGCTGGCGACGTCCGCATACAGGCCGTGTTCCGGCAGCCAGAAGCGCTGTTCCATCAATTCGAAGGTCTCGTCCAGATACGCGCGCGATTCCGGCATCCCTGCCTGCAAGGCGTGGGCATAGGCGAGCAGCACGAAGGCCAGGCCGTAGCAGTGGTTGGCGCCGTCTTCCACCGTCTTGACGCCGTCTTGCCACTTCAATTGCCACGCGTAGCCGCCCGTGGCCGGGTCGCGGTGCACGTCGCGCAAAAAGGCCACGCCGTGGCGCAGGGCCGCCTGGTAATCGTCATCGCCAAAATGGCGGTAAGCCATGGCGTAATTGAAGATGAAGCGCGTGCTGCTGACCAGATGGCGCGTGCTGGCGTCGTACACCGTGCCGTCATCGAGGAAGAAATGGTAAAAGCCGCCGCTCGCATCGATGGCGTGCGGGTGATAAAAGTGCATCGTGTGCAGGATATGCTTTTCGAGCATTTCCCTGGAGCGGAAATCGGGATTCATGGGTCTCTCATGATATTGTTATCGATAACAATGATGATAGCATGCCGCCTCCACGCCGTCATGCCCAGTCAGGGGGTCTAGTCCAGCCTGAGCTTTTCACGCCACAGTGCCGCCTGCGCGGGGTCGGCCGCCTGTCCCAGTTCGCCGTTATCGTACACCTTGACCAGCCGCTCCATGGCTTCCACGTCGCCCTGCTTCGCCGCCAGCAGGTACAGCGCGAAGGGCTTGGGCGCCGGCCCTTGCCGGGTTGGGCCGCCACGCCCCTGCTCCAGCAGCCGCGCGAAGCCCGTCTGGCCCGGTGGACTTTTAGCAATGGCCGCCATCTCGTACCAGCCCAGGGCAGCTTCGTCGCTTTGCGGCACGCCCTGCCCTACTTCATACGCGTACGCGACATTGTTCAAGCCGGGTGGATCGAGCACCTTGGCCGCCTGCATATACCAGCGAAATGCCTCCTTGCGCTGCGCATCATCGTGCGCCGTCATCATCAGGCGGTAGCCGATTTCATTGTAGGCGGGGATGAAGCCGTTTTCCGCATAGTACTTCAACCAGTGCAGTGCGTGCGCCTGTTCTTCCGGGCTGCTGCGGATAGTTTCAAAGTGCTGGGCCACCATGAAGTTGGCCAGTTCCACGCCTTGCGCAGCGCCCTTGCGCGACCAGTATTCGCCCAGCTTGCGGTCGACTGCGATGCCCTGGCCCAGCGTATAGGCCACGCCCAGGAACGCCTGCGCCGGGCCATAGCCGCCTTCGGCCGATTTTTTCATCCATGCCAGGCCCGCGTCATAGTCGCGCGGCGTGCCCTCGGCGCCGTGCAGCATTTGCGCCAGCTCCAGCTGGGCGACGGTGTCGCCCCCTTCCGCCGCGCGACGCGCCTTGTCGAAGGCGGCGACTTTGTCTGGCGCCAGGTCGGCAGGACGGTTGATCACCGCCTGCACGCGCGCGCGCATCTCGTCCTGGCCCGTCATATCGAATTCGACCAGCGCCGGATGCTGGCGCGGTTCTTTGGTGGACGCTGGCTGCGCCAAGGCCAGGCTCAAGATGAACAGCATGGCCTTCATTTGTTTTCCTTTTCAGCCAGTTTGCCGCGCCACTCGGCGGCGTCTTCGGCATTCGCCTGCTGCCCAAGTTCGCCTTTGACATACACATCAAGCATGCGCCGCATGGCGGGCAAGTCGCCGCTCCATGCCGCCCGCTCGTACCAGACCAGGGCCCACTTGTCCGACTGCGCCACGCCCAGGCCCAGTTCGTGTGCGCGGGCCAGGTTGCGCATGCCGGCCGGCTGCTTTTCACGCGCCGATCTTTGATACCAGGTGTAGGCCTCGCCGCGCTGCTGCTCGTCGGTGGCTGCGCGCATCAGGTGCTCGCCCAAAGCGTTATAGGCAGGAACAAAGTGCTGTTCGAGCGCCGCCGCCTTCAGCCATGTGATGGCCAGCGCCTGTTCTTCGGCACGGCTCTCGCCGTTGATGAATTCCAGCGCCAAAATGGTTTGCGCCAGTTCGTCGCCTTGCGCCACGCCCTTGCGCAGCCAGTACTCGCCCTGTACGCGGTCGATGGGCACCTTGCCACCCACCGTGTAGGCCAGGCCCAAGGCCGATTGCGCCGGCGCATAGCCGCCTTCGGCCGACTTGCGTACCCAGACCATCGACTGCGCCGTGTCTTGCGGCGTGCCGACGCCCAGCTGCAGCATGCGCGCCAGCGCCAGCTGCGCCTCCACATCGCCCCCTTGCGCGGCACGCTGCGCCTCGGCAAACTCGGCGATACTTTCCGGGCTGCTGGCCCGCGCATCCGCCCTTGCCTGAATGGCGATCAGCTGCAGTTCGAGCAAGGTGGGCGAGGTTTGCGCCAGGACGGGCAGCGGCAGTAGAAAAGGAATCAGCAAAAGTAATTTCTTGGGCATGCGACGGTGTCGGGAAGAAGAAAACACGCATGGTAGCTGATGCCACGTCAGACAGGCGCGCACTGCACGGGAAGTTTGACAGGGCATCCCGGCAGGCTTACATTGCATCAACTAAACCAACCTGTCCAGGAACACCATGAACCGTCTGTCCAAATTCGCCTTGACCTTGCTCCTGGCCACCTCCATGGGCGCCAGCGCCGCCGAAACCCAGCTGGCCGGCTGCGCCGCCAAGCGCGAAAGCATCCGCAGCGAATTGCGCCAGGCGCAGGAACAGGGCTTGTCCGACAAGGTTGCCGGCCTCACGCGCGCGCTCGACGAAGTCAACGCCCACTGCCGCGACAGCAGCCTGGTCGAACGCCACAACAAGAAGGTGCTGAAGGCGCAGGCCAAGGTGAACCAGACGGAGCGTTCGCTGCGCCTGGCCCAGGAAGCTAACAAAGAGCCAAAAAAAATCGCCAAGCTGGAAGGCAAGCTGGAAAAGGCCAAGGCGGAACTGGCCGCCCTGCAGGCGCAGCAGCCTTAAGTTTTCTCCCCCAGCAGTTGATAAATGCTGGAAAAATCCAGCGCGCCCGATCCCGCCTTGCTGTGCAAACTATATAAATTGCGCGACAAGGCGCCCAGCGGCACGGCCGCGCCGCTGGCCAGCGCGCTTTCCACGGCCAGGCCCAGGTCTTTCAACATCAGGTCGACGCCAAAACCGCCCGTGTAACCGCGCGACGCGGGCACGTTCTCGGCCACGCCCGGGCACGGGTTGTACACCTCCAGGGTCCAGTTGCGGCCCGAGCTTTTCGCCATCACGTCCGACACCACCTTCGGGTCCAGGCCATTGGCCACGCCCAGGCGTATGGCTTCGCTGGTGCCGATCATCAAAATCCCCAGCAGCATGTTGTTGCAGATCTTGACCGTCTGCCCACAACCCGAGCCGCCCGCGTGGAAAATCGCCTTGCCCATGATCTCCAGGTAAGGCCGCGCCGCCGCCAGCGCCGCCTCTTCGCCGCCCACCATGAAGGTCAGGCTGCCGTTGGTGGCGCCCGCCGTGCCGCCCGAAACGGGCGCGTCCAGCATGGGCAAGCCCTTCTCCTGCGCCGCGCGGCCCACCTGGCGCGCCGCTTCGGTGGAAATCGTCGAACAGTCGATCAGCAAGGTGCCAGGCCGCGCCTGCGCCAATATACCCGCGTCGCCAAAAGAGTTACCCAAGTACGCCCCCAGCACGTGGCGGCTGGCCGGCAGCATGGTGATGACGATGTCGGCCGCGTGAATCGCCGCCGCCTGGTCATCGGACACCAGGCCACCGCCATCGGCAAACTGCCGCACGCTGGCCGGCAGCAAATCGAAGCCCGTCACGGCGTGGCCGGCGCGCACCAGGTTTTGCGCCATGGGCAGCCCCATGTTACCGAGGCCGATGAAAACGATATTGGTGCTCAAGCTCATCCCTGCCCCTTATTTCATCGAAATGGTGGTATTGACGCCGCTGCCGCCGTCGTCCGGGGCGAACCAGCGCGCCGTGACGGTTTTGGTCTGCGTCCAGAAGTACAAGGCTTGCTTGCCGTTCGGGCCCAGGTCGCCCAGTTTCGAGGCGCGCGATCCCGTAAAACTGAAATACGCGACGGGCACGGGAATGGCCACGTTGATGCCCACCTGCCCCACGTCGATCTCGTTCTGGAATTTGCGCCCCGCCCAGCCGGACGAGGTGAAGATCGAGGTGCCGTTGCCGTTCGGGTTGGCGTTGATGAAGGCGATGGCCTGGTCCAGCGTATCCGTCTCGACCACGCACATGGCGGGGCCGAAAATCTCTTGCGTATAGACGGAGTTCGATGCTGCCACCTTCGAGAAAATCGTCGGCCCCATGAAGTTGCCGCCTTCGTAGCCCGCCACCTTGTGGCCACGGCCATCGAGCAGCAGCTGCGCGCCTTCATCCACGCCGGCCTGTATCAGTTTTTCCGCCCGTTGCATGGCCGCTTTCGAGACCATCGGCCCCAGGTCGGCATCGCGGTCGCTGCCCGGCCCCACCTTCAGCGCCTGCGAGCGGGCGACGATTTCCGGCAGCCAGGAGCGCGCTTCGCCCACCAGCACCACGACGGAATTGGCCATGCAGCGCTGGCCGGCCGCGCCGAATGCCGCGCCGATCAGGTTATTGATCGCTTGCTCCTTGTTGGCGTCGGCCAGCACCACGCAATGGTTTTTCGCGCCCATCATCGATTGCGCGCGCTTGCCCGATTCGCTGGCGCGGCGGTACACATGCGTGCCCACATGGGTGGAGCCGATGAAGGACACGGCCTTGATGTCGGGATGGTCGCACAGCATGTTGACGACGTCCGCGCCGCCATGCACGACGTTCAAGACGCCGGCCGGCAAGCCCGCCTGGTACATCAGTTCGACCAGGTACATGGTCGACGACGGGTCCTGCTCCGACGGTTTCAGGACGAAGGTATTGCCGCAGGCGATGGCGATGGGGAACATGAAGCACGGCAGCATGACGGGGAAGTTGAATGCCGTGATGCCGGCGCCCACGCCCAGCGGCTGGTAGATGTTGTAGACATCGACGCCCGTGGCCGCGTTTTCCGCAATTTCTCCCAATTGCAGGGTGGCGATCGAGCACGCGTGTTCCACCACTTCCAGGCCGCGCATGACCTCCCCTTCCGCGTCGGGCAAGGTCTTGCCGTGTTCGCGCGTGATCAGTTCGGCCAGGGTAGCGATGTTTTCGCGGATCAGGTGCTGGTACTTGAGCATGATGCGCATGCGCGCCGCCAGCGGAGTATTGCGCCAGGTCTTGAATGCTTCCTTGGCCGTGGCGACGGCGAGGTTGACTTCATCCAGTGTGGAAAACGGCACCTTGGCGACGATTTCCTGCGTGGCCGGGTTGACGACATCGCGCCATTCGGTGCTGATTGACGCGTGGTGCTTGCCGCCGATATGCAGGGGGATGGCGGTGACCGGTGTAAGTGCTTGGTTCATTGTCAGAGACTCCGTGCTTATTTTTTAACGAGGTTGCATGCCGCCGCATCCATAGGCTTGAAGGCCTGGTCGGCGGGGATGGTGGACAGCACTTTCAGGTAATCCCACGCGCCTTTCGATTCAGCCGGGGTTTTCACCTGCACCAGGTACATATCGTGGATCACGCGGCCGTCGGGACGGATCGAGGCGTTGTTCATGACGGCGTCCTTGATGGGCAACTGGCGCATTTTTTCGGCGACGATTTTCGAATCGTCGCTTTTGGCCGCCGCCACCGATTTCAGGTAGTGGTACACGCTCGAATACACGCCCGCCTGCACCATGGTCGGCTTGGCGCCCTTGTTGAGTGCCTCGAAACGCTTGGCGAAGGCGCGGCTGCGGTCATCGAAATCCCAGTAAAAGCCGTCCGCGTAGACCAGGCCCTGCGCCGTTTCCAGCCCCAGCGCATGCACGTCGGAGAGGAACACCAGCAAAGCGGCAAGGCGCTGGTCCTTGCCGCTGCCGATGCGAAATTCGCGTGCCTGCTTGATGGCGGAGACCACGTCTGCGCCGCCGTTGGCCAGGCCGATCACCTGCGCTTTCGAGCCTTGCGCCTGCACCAGGAAGGAAGAGAAATCGGACGCGTTGAGCGGATGGCGCACGGCACCCAGCACCGTGCCGCCATTGCGCTTGACGACTTCGCTGGCGTCTTTTTCCAGCGAATGGCCGAACGCATAATCGACGGTGACGAAGTACCACGATTTCTGCCCCAGCTTGGTCAATGCCGCCGCCGTGCCGGCCGCCTGCGAATACGTGTCGAACATCCAGTGGAAGCCGTTCGGCGAGCAATCCTCGTTCGTCAATCGCCCGGTGGCGGGGCCGCTGAACATGGCGATGCCGCCCTTCTCTTTCATGAGCTTTTGCACGGACAGGGCCACCGAGGAATTGGTCAGGTCGGCAATGGCGTCGACCTTGTCGCGGTCTATCCATTCGCGCGCCTTGGAGGCGGCGATGTCCGCCTTGTTCAAATGGTCGGCCGAGAGGATTTCGATCTTCATGCCCTTGCATTCGGCTTTCAGGCAATCTTCGACGGCCATCTGGCTGGCGATGACGGAACCGCGCCCGCCCATGGCCGAATACGGGCCGGACATGTCGGTCAGGATGCCGACCTTGACGAAGCCATCGGAAATTTGCGCCTGCGCGGCGCCAAAGGAAAGGGTGAGCGCCAGCGCGCCCATGGCCAGAACGGTTTTTTTCATGCGTGTCTCCAGGTGGATGGGTTTTCTTATATGTGTAGATGCATTCTGCATGTGTAAAAATATGCACTCAAGTGAAATTAATGCATAATTCCTTTGCAAAAATGCACAAGGAGGGTCGGCCATGCTCGATTGGGACAATGTACGGGTATTCCTGGAACTGACGCGCAGCGCCGGCCTCGTCGATGCGGCGAAAAAGCTGGGCATCGACCATTCCACCGTGTCGCGGCGCATGCGCAAGTTCGAGGAGCAGGTGGGCACGCAGCTGTTCGACCGCAATTACGTGGGCTACCAGCTGACGCCCGAAGGCCACCGCCTGATGGAATACGCGGAAAGCATGGAAAGCACGGTGTTTGCCGCCACCGAGGAGCTGGGAGAGCACAACCGGCTGCTGTCGGGGCAGGTGCGCCTGGGCGCCACGGAAGGTTTCGGCGCCATCGTGCTGGCGCCCCACCTGGCGCAGTTTTGCGGGCGTTACCCGCACATCAGCGTGGACCTGATCGCCGTGCCCCGTTTCGTCAGCCTGTCCAAGCGCGAGGCGGACGTGGCCATTTCCATCGAGCGCCCCCTGTCCGGCCCGTATGTGGTGACGAAGCTGTCCGACTACCGGTTGAAACTGTACGCCACGCCAGCCTACCTGGCGCGCCACGCGCCCATCACCAGCGTGGCGCAACTGGCGCAGCACCCCATCATCGGCTACGTGGACGACCTGGTCTTCAGCGCGGAGCTGCGCTACATGGATAATGTGGCGCCCGATTCCCTGCGCGCGTTTCGCAGCACCAGCGTGATCGCCCAGTACCACGCGGCGCGCACGGGCCAGGCGCTGGCGATCTTGCCCTGCTTCGTGGCCCAGCAGTCGAACGAACTGCTGCCCGTGCTCGACGGTGAGATCGACCTGCTGCGCGCCTTCTGGATGATTTCACCGAGCGAGCGGCGCAACATCGCGCGGGTCAGCGCCCTGTGGAATTACCTGCGGGCCGCCATCGACCTGAATCACGCTTACCTGATGGGCGAGACGTCCACGCCCAGCTGGCCAAGCTGACTGCGCGCTACACTGTCGCCACATACTAATGAGGAGAATGCCATGCTGATGGATGCGAACCAGGCGGTACTGGTCATTGTCGACCTGCAAGGTCGTTTGATGCCGGCCATCCACGATGCCGGCCTGGTGCTGGCGCAAAACCTGCGCCTGGCAAAGATCGCCCGCCTGCTCGACGTGCCCGTGCTGGGCACGGAACAAAACCGCCAGGGGCTGGGACCGAACGTGGAAGAGATCGCAGCCCTGTGCGAACGGACCTTGCACAAGACGCATTTCGGCGCCTGTGCCGACGGCTTGCAAGCCATGCTGCCGGCCGGACGCAAGCAAATCGTCGTCACGGGTTGCGAAGCCCATGTGTGCATGTTGCAGACAGCCATCGGTTTGCTGCAGCTGGGGTATGAAGTCATCATCGCCATCGATGCCGTCGGCTCGCGCCAGGCCGCCAGCCGCGATGCGGCACTGGCCCGCCTGGGCAAGCTGGGCGCCCACCTGGTGACGGTGGAAATGCTGGCCTTCGAGTGGTTGCGCGACTGCAAGCACCCGCGTTTCCGCGACGTGCTGGCACTGATCAAATAGCCACTCTCACGCAATAGACCAGCCTAGAAATAACGCACCCACGCCTGCTGCGACGTGCGCTTGTAATTGGCAAACGCGCGGCAAGGGAAATACAGCACGGGCATCAGGGCCAGCGCGATCAGCCACACTTGCCAGATATGTTCGACGCCATAGCGGGCACCGTGATTCGCACCCAGCACAGCCGTCAAGGTGATGCCTATCACCAGCAGCAAGTACAGGTGCAGCAAGTAGTAAAACATGGGCGCGCCGCCAAAGGTGGCGCAGGCCCGCGTGAACCAGTTATCGACACTTTCCAGCCAGGCCAGGCCCAACAAGCCCAGGCCCAGGGTGAACAGCAGAAAGTCCAGCGACGGCGGATACTTGGTGAAGTTCAGCACGCTCATGGCCGTGCGCAAGGCCGTGTCGCCCGCCACCCATGGCAGGGTTTCGCCGTAGATATTGAAACCGCGCAGCACGGCCAGCAGCAGCAAGCTGCCGCCGCCCAGCGCCAGCAGGCAGCGCCGCCTGGCCTCGGCGCTGAAGGTACGCGCATACAGGGGACCTGCCGCATAACCAAGCACGATCACGCCTATCCACGGCAGCAGCGGATAGCTGACCTTGATTTTCATGGCGCCATTGGCCACCAGGTAACCGCGTTGCAACAGCACCGTCAGAACGTAATTGGCAAAGCTGCCCTCTTCCGCGCGCAGGCCCGTGAGTAAATGCTGGCCGGCGATAATCGCCACGCCCAGCAGCGCCAGCACTTTCAACGGCAACTTGTGCAGCACGGCCAGCGCCATCATGGCCAGGCCGATGACCCAGATCACCTGCAGATACAGCACGGGCGGCGGAAACGCCCCGCTCCAGGCGAAGTTGACGAACACCAGTTCCAGCAGCACCAGCAGCAAGCCCCGCTTGAACAAAAAACCCGCCGCACTGCGGGGCCCGGCAGCCGGATGCGCGTACAGCCAGGCCGACAAGCCCGTCAGGAAAACGAACATGGGCGCGCACACGTGGGCGGCCAGGCGCGTGAAGAACAGGGCCGGATCGACGCCGGAAGCATCCATCGGGTCGCCCACCTGGTGGTGCAGGAATACCGTTTCGCGCACATGGTCAAACAGCATGATCAGCATGACGAGGCCGCGCAGCACGTCGATGACGGCGATGCGGGTGCGCAGGGTGGAAGGAGAAGTCAATGTCATGGTCATCCATTAAAAACGGTAATGTGCATTCAGGGTCACCGTGCGCTCCGCCCCCGGCGCCACCCACAACTGGCTATAGGAACTCGCATAGTAGCTGCGATTGAACAGGTTTTCCACGCTCAAAGCCAGGCGCAGTTTCGCAGTCGGCGAATACGACGCCAGCAATTTGGCCGTCGTGTAGGCCGGCAGAGTAAATTTGCTGCTGACGGCCACGTCGCCCAGGCGCTCGCCCACATATTGCACACCGCCGCCCACGCTGGCCGTGCCCGTGCCCAGCGCGAATTGCTGCGTGGCCAACAGGTTGGCGCTGTGGCGCGGCACGTTGGCGAAGCGGCTGCCCGTGACGATGGTATTGTCGCCGCGCGTGACGGTGGCGTTGGTGTACGCATAGGCGCCCGAGAGGCGCAAGCCGCGCGCCACTTCACCTGCTACGTCGAGTTCCAGGCCCCGGCTGCCCACCTCGCCCGCCGCGATGGCGAAGTCCGTGTTGGCGGGATTCGTCGTCAACACATTGCTCTTGCGGATGTCATACACGGCCAGAGTGCCCGTCAGCTTGCCCGTTTCCAGCTTCGCGCCCAGCTCATACGAGCGGCTGCGCTCTGCGGGGAAAGCCTGGTTATCGATGCTGATGCCGCTATTGGGCCGGAAGCCCTTGGCCGCGCTCGCATACAGCGACCATATTTTCGACGGCTGGTAGACGAGACCCGCGCGTGGGCTGGTGGCCGACAGCGACTGGCGGTTGCTCACGTTCAGGCGATTGTTCCTCACGTCCTGCGTGTACGTATCGTGGCGCACGCCGACCAGCGCCTTCCATTGCGCGCCCAGGTCCAGTTGATCTTGCGCATACAGGCCGCGCGCCTGTTGTCCTTCCTGCGTGTCGATGGACAGGGCCAGCGGAGCTGCCTTGCCGCCGTACACGGGCGCAAAAATATCGATGGCATAGGCATTCGCGGCCGATGGATTGCGGCGCAGCTGCACCCGATGGTCGTCGAAATGATAGGCGTCGACACCGGCCAGCACCTCGTGCGCCAGCGCGCCTGTCCTGAACTTGCCCAGCACTTCAACGCGGGCCGAAACATCGGTGGACGAAAAATCGCGGTGGCGGCGCTGGCGGTTCAGGGTGCGGCCATCGGCCAGCAGCTTGTTCGCCTCGGTCGAATAGCCGCTCAATTCGCTGTCGCGGTAGGAAACGCCCGCCTGCAGCGTCCAGTCATCGGACAACGCATGATGGATAAATAACTGCTGCCCCAGCGACTTGACCGTCATGTGGCCATCGCCTGGTTCGCCCAGGAAGCGCGACACAGGCACGGCCCCCAGCTGGCCATTCACGGCCAGCACGCCCCGGTCGAACGGCGCGCGCTGCCGCACCGCTTCGATTTCATACGACACGGTCGTGTGCTCGCCCACCAGCCAGAGGAAGGACGGAGAAAACAGGCTGCGCTCGACCTGCAGCGTATCGCGGAAGCTGTGCCCTTCTTCATGCGCCGCGTTCAAGCGGTAGGCAAAGCTGTCGCTCAAGGGCCCCGTCAAGTCCAGCGCGACGCGGCGCGTCTGGAAACTGCTCAAAGAAACATCGGCGCTGTAGTCGGGCGCGAACTTCGGCTTCTTGGTGGTGATGTTCACCGTGCCGCCCGGTTCGCCCCGGCCATACAGGGCCGACGCGGGGCCTTTCAGCACTTCCACATTCTGCGTGTTGCCGGCGTCGCGCATGCCGTTGTAGCCGCGGCTGGAACTGAAACCGTTGACCATGTAGTCGGAACCGAAATTCGGGTCGCCCGTAAAGCCGCGCATGGCGTAACTGTCCCACAGGCCGCCCAGCGGGCTTTGCTTCGCGATGCCGCTGGCCAGGTCCAGCGCGCCGGCCAGGGTCGTCACGCCCGCGTCGCGCAGCAGGTCGCCAGTCAGCACGCGCACGCTTTGCGGTAAATCCATCAGCAAGGCATCCGTCTTGGTGGCGCCCGTGGCGGACAGGCTGCGGTAGTGCTGGCGCTCGGCGCTGACAGTGACGACATCGTCGGCTTGCGCGGGCTCAAATGCAGATGACCAGGGACTGGCGGCGGCCAGCAAAAGCGCCACGGGGCGGCGTAAAAACACGGACATGGGATTCCTGACTATGGGCAATTCAATGCAATAGGCTTGCATTATAATTGATAATCAATTCTCATTAAAGCCCTCGTGAGAAATCTGCGCCAGAAAGTCCACAAACACTTGCACTTTGGCCGCGCGCAAGTGGTGCGGGTGGGACAGCGCCTGCACGATGCCGCAGCCCGCTTGAGCGGCTCACGGAAGACGTGGAAATGCCCAGGCGCTGGGCTTGAAAACGCCCGCCTCGACCACCGCACAAAATACCTGTGCTGCCAGCCTGTCCATGCCTGTCGCCCAGTGGCTCCTTGATGCCGGCGATTATCCACGATACTGAAATAGTGCATCGTGCCGCGCCCCGTTTTTCTTTGTGCCCTCTCCGCCTAGGCATGCGGCACAAACCGATGGCAGCGCGCGGCAAGCCGGTGGGGGATATGGCTGATTGAATGCCTGCTGGTTAATTGCAGGCGGAAGCGCTATTATGCAAGAATACACTTGCATAATAGAATGAGGTCGGGCATGCGTGAAAGACTGGAAAAACTGCTGGCGCAGGGACGCGACAGCGCCCTGCTGCGCTTTGGCCTGGGAGATGCTTACCTGAAAGACAATGACGCGCAGCAAGCGGCCACTCACCTGGCGCAAGCCACCATACAGCAGCCAGGCTATTCCGCCGCCTGGAAACTGCTGGGCAAGGCATTGCACCAACTGGGCCGGCTGGATGAAGCGCAGGCTGCCTGAACGACGGGCATGACTGTGGCCCTGCAGCAAGGCGACCTGCAAGCCGTCAAGGAAATGACGGTGTTCCTGAAACGCCTGCAAAAACAGCGGCAGGCGGCAGAGTAAAACAGTTTAGTGCGCGTGCGCCGCGCCCTTGGCCTCAAGAGGCACCGCCTCGCCCCGTTCTTTCGCCAGGCGCTTGGCCAGCAAGCCGCCCGCTTCGGCCGCATAGGCGCGGCAGGCGTTGGCGTCGATCAGGGGATTGCTTGTAGCGCTGCGCTTGGCCGCCTTGCCCAGCACGTCCGTCGTGCCCGGATGCACGGGGATGATGATGTCGCATGGCAAAGCGGACACCTTGGCGATGCTCGCTTCGAACGAGGCGGAAATATCCGGCGTCTTGCCCTTGCCCACGCCTTTGCCCAAATAGCGGAAATCACCGCTGGCATACGGGTTCAAGCTGTCCGCGTACACCACGTTCAGGCAGCGCGCGCCTTCGCACGAGGTCCAGGTCCACGTCGTGCCGCCTGGCGTGTGGCCCGGTGTCATGTGGGCCGTCAAGGTCACAGGGCCCACCTTGACCGTATCGCCCTCGCCCATTACCTTGACCTTGGCGACTTTGGCGACATGCACGACGGGGTCGGCCTGGTATTGCGGATCATCGTTGCCATTGGTGCCGCTTTGCAGCCCCAGGGCGCCCGAGGCGCTGGCCACCACCGTGGCGCCGCTGGCCCGTTGGAGCGCGGCAATGCCGCCCGCATGGTCCCAATGCGCATGCGAATTGAGAATATATTTCACATCCTCGATGCGAAAGCCCAGCGCCTTGACGCTGGCGATGATCAGGGGCGCCGATTGCGGCAGCGCGCCGTCAAGCAAGATATGGCCCTGCGGACTCGTCACCAGCACGGCGGACAGGCCGGCCGTGCCCACATACCAGCTATTGCCATGGATATTGAATGGCTTGACGGGCGCGTTCCATTCTTTGCAATTATCGCAATCGACAGGTTTATTCTGCACCGGTGCCGGCGTTCTTGCCTGCACTGTACCTGCCGTCATGGTCGCAACCGTCGCCAGCATCAACTTCGCCAATAGTGTCATCTTCATCTCCAGAGTGTAAAAAAAGGGCGCCCGCACTGGCGCGCCCGGGGGGGTATCAATGCATGCGGCCAGTCCTGTCGGCCAGGATGTCGCGGATATGTCCGGCGTCGAGCGAGCGCCGCTGCGCACCGTCGGCGTCCAGCAGCACCACGGTGACGTGCTTGCCGCCGCTGCGCATGCGCATGGTCAGGCAGCTGCCCGCCTCGTGGCTGCTGCCCGTCTTGGACAGCAGAATGTCCCAGCCCTTGCCGCCCACCAGCGGGTTGGTATTGTGCAAGGTGCGCGTCTTGCCATTGACGGCTACGCTGGCTTGCGGGTGGCTGGTGATGCGCGCGATGTCCGGATAGCGCGCGGCGGCGGCCACGATCTTCGCCACCTCGCTGGCCGTGGACGTATTCGCCGGCGAGCTGCCGACGGGATCCGTCAAGGTGGTGCGGCTCAAGCCCAGACTGTGTATCTTCGCTTGTAGCGCTTGCGCAAAGGCCGTGTTGCCACCGGGATAGGTGCGCGCCAGCGCGGCGGCGGCGCGGTTTTCGGACGGCAGCAGCGCCAGTTGCAACAGCACGCCGCGCGACACGGCCACGCCGTCGGCCAGCAGGCTGTGGCGCTGCATCGATGCAGCGCCATCGGCGCGCACGATGCGCAGCTTTTCATCGGGATCGAGGCCCGCGTCCAGCACCACCATGGCCGTCATCAGCTTGGTAATCGAGGCAATCGGCACCACGGCGTCGGCATCCTTCGCCATCAGCACCTGGCCCGTGCTGTCGTCAAATACCAGCATGTGTTTCGCGCTGACGGGCAAGGCCAGCATGCCGGCGGCGGCATCGGCCAAGGTTGCCGCATTGACCACAGGCTTGCCCTGCATCTGCAGCAAGAGGGTGGCGCAGGCCAGCAGCAAGGCGGGCACGGCCTGTTTCCAGCCGGCCGTGTCGGGGCCGGGCAGCATCAGCCGTTCGATGCGCGTCAGCAACGCCCCGCCCCGGGCAGACATCAACAAGCCGCAGTGTTGCGGCACAGCCGTGTGCAGGGACAAGGCATGCAGCGCCGTGGCCAGCTGCTGCGGGTCTTGCAGCGCTTGCGCAGCCAGCGCGTCGGCCACTTGTTCGCGTTCGGCCCGCATGCGCGCCGACAGCCACCAGACGACGGGGTGGAAGAACAGCAGTGCCTCGACCACACTTTGCAAGAGATTGACCAGGTAATCCCAGCGCCGCACGTGCGCCAGTTCATGCGCCAACAGCGCTTCCAGCAAGGCAACGGGCATGCCACTCAGCAAGGCGGTCGGCAGCAGGATGACGGGACGCCAGAAACCCACGGTCACGGGGCTGGCCAGTCCCGCATGCAGCTTCAGCGGCGGTCGCCGGTACAAGCCCATGCGCAAGGCCAGCGCATCGAGGCGCGCTTGCCAGATGGCCGGGGCGGCCACGGCCTGGCGGCGCAGCTTGCCGACCCAGGCCAGGCCCAGGCACAGGCGCAAGCTCATCAGCCCAACACCGGCGCTCCAGGCCAGTACCAGGGCCGGCATCCACGCTTGCAGCGCGGCGCGCCAGGCGGGTGGCGCGGCCATCACCAGCCGGGCCGGCGAGGCGCCCGCATCCGATAGCAGCGACAACAGATGGACGGTGGGAATACATAGGCACAGCAGCAGCGCCAGCGCGCAGACGGCATAGCGCCAGCGCGCGCTGGCGTGGCGCAGCAGCCAGAGCAGTACAGCAGAGACGGCGCCGACGATCACGCCTTGCCAGACAAAATACAGCAAGACCCAGCCCAGCGCCGGAACGAAGTGGCCCAACTCTATGCCCAAGCGCATGTCCAGGTTCATGGCTGTTTGCCATCCTTGCTGCGCAGGATTTTTTCAATTTCCAGGCGTTCCGCGTCGCTCACGTGCTCGCGCAGCGCCGTCAGCACCAGCGCCTTGCCGGAACCGGAAAACACCTTGCCGATCAAGTCCTTGAGCAGACTCGTTTGCAGCTTTTCCTGCGCTTCGACGGCTGCATACAGCTGCGGCCGCTGGCTTTCAACCCGGCTCAGCAGCCCCTTGCCATGCATCAGTTGCAGCTGGCGCAGCACGGTGGCGTAACTGGCGTCGGCACGCTCTGCAGCCAGGGCCTCATACACGGCGCGGGCGTCGGACGGACCGCGCTGCCACAGGATGCGCAGCAAGTCCAGTTCGGCGGCGGTGGGATGGGGAGTGGAGGTATTTTTTAACATGCCGCTAGAATACCCATTCTAGAACCTCATGTCTAGAACTTTTTTTCTAGATTGTGGAAGCGGCTAAAATTCGCGCAAGCGGTCGAACAACTCCAGCAAGGCCGCCTCATCGACGAGCGCCGCCTGCCCACCCAGTTGCTGCAGTTGCTGCTTTAGCTGTGCCAGCAGCTCCGCCAGCACCGTGTAGATTTCCTCGCGCTCGACCGTCTCGATGATGCTCGCACGCCGTTCGATCTTATTGAATGCATCCACATAGGCGGTGACCATCGCCTCCAGCGCGGCGGCGGCCGCCGTCGCCTCCATGGCGGCATCGATGCTGCGTGTCACGGCCAGCATGTTCTTGTAAGCCAGCGCCGCCTTTTTCGCATACGCGGGAGAAATATGCTCGCGGCCATCCCAGTCGCGGAACGGGTTGAGCAGGTTTTCAGCCAGCCATTCCGGCTTGCGCGGCTTGGTCACCGATAAATCCAGTCCCTGCGCCGCCGCTTTCTTGTAGCCGGCCTTGATGGCCTTGGCGGCATCGGCAGGCAAGCTGGTCAGCCACAGGGCCGACAGCTTCGGCAATTGCGTGGCCGATGGAAACTCCTCCGCCGTGAAACCGAACAGATCATAGGCGCTGAACATCTGCAACTGGGTCAGCTGCGCAAGGCTGGTCATCTGCGACGCCAGTCCCGGCTTGCCCCAGATGCGCAATGCCGTCAGATGGGGAAAGCGCCGCGCCACTTGCGCCAAATCAACTTCTTTCATGCTCACCAGCGACAAGCCGCCCAGCCGGTCGAGACCGTGGAACGGCGGCAGCGTATGCGTACACTGGAGTGTCAGATGGCGGCCATCCGCGCCATCCTCGATGCGCAGCGCCGGCGATGGCGCGCTGCGCAGCGCAAGAAGGCTCAAGCCTTCGTTCAAGACCAGGCTGCTGACACCATCGGGCTGCAGGATCAGGCGGCTCAAGCCGCTGCCGCTGAAATCGAGAGCATGGATGGTCGATGATTGCCAGTGCAGCTCATTGATGAAGGGATTGCCCTGGATAAACTCCATCAATGCCTGCGTGCCGGCGCTGGTCTCGATGGACATCAAACAAGGCAGTTGCTCCAGCTCGGACAGGTCGTCCAGCGCCTGCAAGACGCTGTCATTGATTTTCGTCGCGTCCTGCCGGAAGACCTGGCCGCCGAGCGTCACTTCACGCTCGTCCGACGCGGCCTTGAATTGCTGGCGCCGCAACGGATCGATGCGCTCCCAATTCCGCTGGCGCAGCACGCTGTCGCCCACGTTCCAGCCGCTGCGGTAGCTGTTGACTTCCACATCCACCAGCGGCGCGATATTGCCAACGAGGGTATGGCCAGGCGGCACGTTCGCCGTGGCATAGCAGTGATCGTGGCGATTATTCCAGAAGAAATAATCGCACAGCAGCGGCCGCATGGCTTGCACGGCCGCCGCATCGGGCAAGGCGTCACCGGTCCAGTCCAGCTCCAGCACGGCAGCTACCGGCCTGGACGATGAAGCATTTTTGATGCGGGTGATCTGGCAAGCCACATACTGCTGCAGCTCGGACGAAAACACACTGTAAACATCGCCAACATTCGCTAGCACGCAACTTCCTTTTCAGAACACCTGACGGTCGAATCTTGAAAGATAGCAAAAATGATGGCGCAGTGTCGTCCTGTTCAGTCCACGTGCAGCTTGTGATGCATGCGGCGCAGTCCCAGCCAGACGCCGGCCGCCACGAACGGCACCAGTGCGCCGACGAGGATTTCCGGATTCACGGGCAGCCCCATCACCTTGGCCGCCTTGCCCGTGTAGCTGAACAGGCCGATCACATAGTAGGAAATGGCCGCCACGGAAAGTCCTTCCACCGCCTGTTGCAAGCGCAGCTGCTGCGCCGCGCGGGCGTTCATCGATTGCAGGATTTGCCGGTTTTGCAATTCCTGCACGATGCCCACGCGCGTGCGCAACAAATCATTCGTGTTGGCGATGCGCTGTGCCATCGCTTCCTGGCGGCTGGCCATCGCTTCGCACGTGTTCATGGCGGGTGTCAAACGGCGGTCCATGAATTCCTCGACCGTGGGTATACCCTCAATGCGCACTTCGCGCAACTCCTCGATGCGCGCCTTGACCAGGCCCATGTAGGCTTTCGAGGCGGAAAAACGGTAGCTATTGTCGAGCGACAGCTTTTCAATGCGGGCCGCCAGGCGCGTGATGCGGTCGAGCAAGGCTTGCTCGGCAACGCCCTCGTCGGCCTTGGCCAGGCCCTGCGCATCATCCGTGTCGACCATGGCGGCGGCCAGGGTCGCCAATTCATTCTCGATGGCGTTCAACGACGGCGCCGCCTGCATGGCGTAGGGCAAGCCCAATAACGCCATCATGCGGTAGGTTTCGATTTCCAGCACGCGCTGCACCAGGCGGCCTGACTGCTGCGAGCGCATGCCCGCATCGCGGATGACGAAACGGCTGAAGCCGTCAGACTGGATCGTGAAATCCGTCCATAATTCGCCCCCCTGCAACACCTTGCTGCCGGCCAAAGTATTGCCCTCGAATACGCGCGACAAGCCCTGCATGAAGATCTCGGCCGGTTCCGTCGCCTGCTCCAGCACCACGTGCGCGGCCACCATTAGCTTGCCCTTCAAACCCACCAGCCACTGCTGCGGCAACTGTTCCAGGGGCATGCGCTCGAACGCCTGTTCCAGGGGCAAAGCTTGCCCCGGATGTTCGGCGAAGGTAAACGTGGCAAATTCCGTGTGGCATTCCCATTTCAGGCGGAAGCGGCCAAAGTCGTAATAAAAATACTTGGCTTCGGCAGCGGGCGGCGTGACGCCGAAATGCGTGCACAGGGCCGCCAAAGTGGCGTGCTGGGCCGCCATATTCGACGCGCCCGGCGCCGCGCTGTCATCCTTGTACACGGCCAGATGGGTGATCAGCTCGGGGGCACCGAGCTGCAAAAACGGCCGCGAGTGGATTTCCGCAGCCAGCGGCACGCGCAAGGCGTGGTTCAAACTGGAGTTAATCAAGTGCATGATCGCCAAAGGTAAAGTTGCAAAACTGCTTAGCCCCCCGCGCGTGCTGCTGTGCCCGCAGCGGGAGTCTGATTGTCACAGTGTAACAAAGCAGGAAGCATGCCACTCTTTTCCAAGGTCAATTATGTTGTTTTGATAATTACAGATGCGCCCTGCCCCGCCACCTGGCGGCTGCCCAGCCACCAGAACACGGCAGCCAGCACCACGGCCGACGCCTGCCCCAGCGCCAGCTTGAACGCGCTGTCGAACAGCAACGGTGCGACAAAACCGGACACCAGCGCAAACACCAGCATTTGCACGAAATTTTGTAAGGACGCCGCCAAGCCCCGCATCTGCGGGAAAATATCGAGCGTCGACATGGTCATGCCCGGCAAGGCCAGCGACATGCCGAAGGCGTACAGCATCACGGGCACGACGGCGAACGGGATGCTGGCCGCGAACCAGTGGTTGTAAGCGATGTTGAGCGCGCCCGTGGCCGCCATTGCCAGCAAGCCCCAGCGCACCAGCACGGTGCTTTTCACGGCATGGGCCAGCTTGCCCGACAACGCCGAACCCAGCACCAAACCCGCCACCATGGGGATGAACATCCAGCCAAACGCCGTTTCCGGCAGATGCAGCAATTCCAAAATGAAGTGCGGGGCCGACGCGATGTACAGGGCGAAGCCGCCAAAGGCAAAGGCCACGGCCAGCGAACGCAAGAGAAAAGCCCGGTGGCGCAGCGCCAGCCAGTAATTGCGCGCGATGCTACCTGGGTGGAAAGGCTGGCGTTGCTCGGCAGATAAACTTTCCGGCAAGCCTTTCAGGCAGGCCAGCAATAGCAGCACGGTGACGGAAAACGTGAACACGAACGTCGATTGCCAACCATAGGCCACATGCAGCCAGCCGCCGATGACAGGGGCGATGGCGGGCGCGATGCCGAACACCATCATGATGTTGGCCAGCATCTTTTGCGCGGCCGCGCCCGACAGGGTGTCGCGCACGATGGCTTGCCCGATCACCCTGCCCGCTCCCGCCGAGGCGCCCTGCATGCCGCGGAAGAACAGCAACCAGCCAAAGCTGGGCGCAAACGCGGCGCCGATGGAGCCGACGGCGAAGATCAGCAGCGAGGCGAGAATCACGGGACGGCGGCCGAACGAGTCGGACAAGGTGCCGTAGAACAAGGTCATGAAGGCATAGGCGGCCAGGTAGACGCTCAGAGTCTGCTGCACCAGCACGCTGCTGACGTCGAAATGCGTGCCGATCGCGGGAAATGATGGCAAGAAGGTATCGGTGGCGAACGGCCCCAGCATGGCCAGCCCGGCCAGCACCAGGGTCAGCTTGCGCGCCTTCATGCACGCACCTGCGCTTGCTTGTCTTGCGCGTCATATTGGCGGCGCAAGCCAGCCAGGGCTGCCAGCGAGAACGCGGCGACATGCTGCGCGATGCTGGCGATGCCCACCTCGTCATAGGTAATTTCCGGCGCCACCAGTTCATGCACGATGCGCGAACGGGCATAGAACACGGCCTGACCAATTACGCTGAACACGCATTTCTGCACCACCTCGTCCGGCATGGCCTTCCCCACCACGCCACGGATCAAGCCCGTGAACAGGGTGTGCTGCGGGCGCACATTGCGCTCGGCCAGCTTGTGGATGGCGGCCGTCGGTTCGATCAATTCGCGCGCTACCAGGCGGCTGAACAGCGATGCCGAACCGGAGCGCAGCATATCGGACACCAGCGCCTCGATGGCCAGGCGCAACTGTTCCATCGGAGGCAGCTGTGCCTGCGCGCTGGCGGCAGCCACGTCCGCTGCCGAGGCACGCGCCAGCGCGCGCGCATGGTCGAAGGCGGCCAGGTACAACTCATCCTTGCCATGAAAATAATAGTTGACCATCGCCACGTTGACGTGGGCCGCTACACATATCCTGCGTACGGATGCAAGCTTGTAGCCTTCGTCGGCAAACAGCTGGACCGCCGCCTGCAGGATGCGCGTGCGTGCCGGTTCGCTTTCTTTCTCTTCTGGCATGCCATTTCCATTATTTAAACAGCTGTTTAATATTCTTCAGCATTGTATCAAACAGCTGCTTAACTTTCAAACGGGCGTAAAAAAACCCGGCGAACCGGGCTTTTCAAGGGCATAGCGACTGGCTTAATGCTTCATCGCCGGCATCGGGGCCGACGCAGTACCCAGCGGACGGGCCACGGCATTGACTTCGATGGTTTCGCGGCGCTTGTCTTCGCCTTCGACGACCAGGGTCAGCGGAATCTTGTCGCCCGCCTTCACCTGGCCCTTGAGGTCCAACAGCATCACGTGGTAGCCGCCCGGCTTCAGTTCGACGGCTTTTCCGGCTGGCAAGGCGATTTCCTTGACCTGGCGCATGCGCATCATATTGTCCGTCATGCTCATTTCATGGATTTCCGCCACGCCGGCCACGGGCGAGCGCACTTCCAGCAGGCGCATGGCTTTTGGCGCCGTGATCTGCATGAAGGCGCCCGTGGCTTTTTGCTGCGGCACGGTGGCGCGCACCCACGGGTCGGTAATTTGCACGGAAGTCTGGGCAGCGGCGGAGAAGGACAGCACGGTCAGGGTCGTGGCCAGCAGGGTTTTCAAATGGGTCATGATCATTCCTCGGTATGGTTATAAGGTGTATTTCGATTTCATCAGGGTCTTGATGTCCTGCACGCACTCGTCGCCCGTCAACTGGTGTTTCAAGCCCAGGCGCATGCGCCCCTCGGTATCGAGCACATAGCTGATGGCCGTGTGATCCATCGTATAGGAACTGCCGCTCGGCACGCGGCGGTAAAAGACCTTGTAGTTGAAGGCCGTCTGCGCCGTCGCCTGCGGGTCCGTGCGCAAGCCCAGGAAGCTGGGGTCGAAGGCGCGCATGTACTCGCCCAGCAACTCGGGCGTGTCGCGCTCGGGATCGATGCTGATGAAGATCACTTGCAGTTTATCCCCATCGGCACCCAGTTTCTGGCGGATTTCCAGCGCGCGCGACAGGGCCGTCGGGCAGACGTCCGGGCATTGCGTGAAGCCAAAGAAGACCATCACGTACTTGCCCTTGAAGTCGGCCAGGGTATACACCTTGCCGTCGGGGCCGCTCAATGTGAAGTCGGGCTTGTAATCGCCCCCCGTCAAGTCGAGGCCGTTGTAATGGGGTTTCGGTGCTTGTTCGCAAGCGGCAAGCGTAAGCAATCCCGCCGTGCCGGCGAGAAGGAAAAGACGACGTTTCATGGTAATTCCGGCCCAATGGGCGTAGTTGATACAAGTGAGGATGTAGAAGGCGTGACTGGTGCGTCAGGCAACCAAAGGCGGGCCGCGCGGGCTGGCGCCCAGCCACGCGAACGGCGCGCGCGGCGCTTGGTAAAACAGGGGCGGATACAGATCGTGGCCCGTGATGACGGCCAGCGGCGAGGATGACGATGGCGGCAAGCCCACGCTACCCGCGTGGCTCATGCAGAACGGGCAATGCTCGATGTGGTGCAGTACGGAATCGGTGGTGGATTTGACGGCCGACGCCAGGTCGGCTTGCGTATAGACGGCGCCGCTGGCCGAGCAAATTTCGACGGCGGCGTTGTTCGCGTTCGCGTGCAGCGAGGCAAACGCATACGACAGGGACGGCGACAGCGCATTGAGCAGTATCGCCAGGCAGGCGAACCACATATGCCACTGTTTGCGCTTGAAGAATGATCCCATGCCGCCGATTATAGCGGAGTATGGCTTTCGCGTTGCGCAAGCGCGCCCGCCTGGCCGCGCAGGAACAGGCTGGGGCGCACGCCCGCCACGTCCACGCAGGCGTCGCAAAACGCGGGGATCGAGGCAAAGCCGGAGCCGGCCGCCACTTGCGCCAGGTCGCGTTCGCCGTTGTCTCCATCGGCGCACGCTTGCGCCGCCGTGTGCAGCGCATGTGCCAGGCGCTGTTCGCGCACCAGGCTGAGCAATGCCTCGCCCTCGGCAAACAGGCGCGCCCTGGCCTTGTGCGGTGTCACTTGCCACAAGGCCGCCAGACGCGCCGACGTCCATTTGCCTTGCGGCGTATCAAAGATGTGCTGCGCCAGCGCCTGGCTCCAGCGCTTGCCGCCGCCATGGCCTGCCTGCGCGTCATCCTCTTCCAGCGCCAGGGTGAACACGGCCGGCTTGCCGCGCCCCGGCATCACGTCGCAGGCGAAGCGCAAAAAAGCGGGCACGACAAAACTGTCGCCGCTGCCCAGTTTCTTGGTGGTGATTTCATTATGCAAAGTCACAAAACCCTGGCGCACGGTGACGCGCAGCCTGAGCGGAAAGCGCAAGCCCAGCAAGTGCAAGGGATGATCGGAAACGAGGGCCATGCGTCAAGTCAATGTAGTAAACGAGCCGTCAGCATGCCACACATCGCGCAAACAGTCTGTCATCACAGCGACGCCACGCCATAGCGGCGCAAACCGTCCAGGTCCACCACGCGGATGGATTGATAGGCGATGCTGATCAGTTTTAATTCGGCGAGTCGCCCCAAGGCCAGGTTCACCCGCTGGCGCGAAATGCCGGTCAGCAAGCCGATTTCTTCCTGCGACAGCTCAAGCACGCTGGAAGTGCGCGGATATAACATGGGATGGAACAGCTGCGCGATGGCTTGCGCCACTTGCGCATCGACGGCCAGCAGGCGCTGGTTCTGGATGGTGGCGATGAATTGCCCCATGCGTTCGTTCAATTGGCGGATGACGAAGGCATTGAAGGAAAGGCTCTCGGCCAGCAGCAGATGAAACAGGTCCACCGGCACCAGGATGATGTTCGCGGCGCGCACGGCCACCACGTCGTAGCGGCGCAGTTCGCGCTTCAGCACGCTGCCCTCGCCGCACCAGCCGCCCGCCGGCACGCCGGAAAACGTGGCGCCGCGCCCATCGGCATTGTAGACGGCCAGCTTGATCAAGCCCGTGTGCACGCCGAGCCAGTGCAGCGACGGTTCGCCGCGTCGCGTGATGAAGGCGCCCGCCTCGTAATGCCGGATCACGCTGCCGGCGCGCAACAGGGCCTGATGCCGGGCATCAAGGGCGGTGAACCAGTCGTGGCTATCGAGTTCGGGCACCGCACGGCCTACACTATCGTTGCTATCCATTCCATCCTTCAGACCTGTCACTAAGATGACAGTGATTTTCAAGCGCCAGTGCTATGCTAGCCGGTATCAATCCCGAAACAGGGAGCTAGAGAATTCCAGCACCAATATTACTTACCAGGAGACAAGCATGACACCTGATTTCAACACCGGTCTCGGCAAAAACAGCGCCAATTACGCGGCGCTCACCCCGCTCGACTATATCGCCAGGGCAGCCGCAGTATATGGCAATCGCCTGGCAATTGCACATGGCGCCGTGCGCCAGAGCTGGCGCGAAACGTATGCGCGCACGCGCCGCCTGGCCTCCGGCCTCGTCAAGCTGGGCGTGGGCACGGGTGACACGGTGGCCGTGATGCTGCCGAACACGCCCGCCATGGTGGAAGCGAGCTTTGGCGTCCCGATGGCCGGCGCCGTCCTCAATGCCCTGAATATCCGCCTCGACCTGGCCTCCTTGACTTTCATGCTGCGCCATGGCCACGCCAAGGTACTGCTGGCCGACACGGAATTTGCCGAGCTGGCGCGCCAGATGGCGGCGCAGATTCCCGGCTTGCGCGTGATCCAGGTCAACGATGTGCTGGGACCGGAAGTGGAGGCTTTTTCCGACCTCGACTATGAAAGCTTGCTGGCCAGCGGCGACCCCGATTACGACTGGCAGCCGCCGGCGGACGAATGGGATGCCATCGCCCTCAACTACACGTCCGGCACCACGGGCGACCCGAAAGGCGTGGTCTACCACCACCGGGGCGCGGCCCTGAATGCCCTGTCGAACATCCTGGAATGGGACATGCCCAAGCATGCCGTCTACCTGTGGACCTTGCCCATGTTCCACTGCAATGGCTGGTGCTTCCCGTGGACCATCGCCGCGCGCGCCGGCGTCAACGTGTGCCTGCGCAAGTTCGAGCCCAAGCTCGTGTTCGACCTGATGCGCGCATTGCGCATCACCCACTATTGCGCGGCGCCCATCGTGCACGCGGCCCTGGCCAACGCGCCCGCCAACTGGCGCGACGGCATCGATTGGACCGTGCGCGGCATGGTGGCTGGCGCGCCGCCGCCAGCGGCCATGGTGGCGAAAATCGAAGCCATGGGTTTCGATCTGATCCACTCGTATGGCTTGACGGAAGTGTACGGCCCGGCCGCCATCTGCGCCGAGCAGGATGAGTGGGCAGCGTTGACGCAAGAAGAACGGGCCGTGTTGAAATCGCGCCAGGGCGTGCGCTACCATTTGCAAAGCGCCATCGCCGTGCTGGACCCGGAAACCATGCAGCCCGTGGCGGCCGATGGCGAACAGATCGGCGAGATCATGTTCCGAGGCAACATCTGCATGAAAGGTTACCTGAAGAATGAAAGCGCGACGCAGGAAGCGTTCGCCGGTGGCTGGTTCCACACGGGCGACCTCGGTGTCATGTATCCGGACGGCTATATCAAGCTGAAGGACCGCAGCAAAGACATCATCATTTCCGGTGGCGAGAATATTTCCAGCGTGGAAGTCGAGGACGCCTTGTACCACCACCCGCAAGTGCTGGCCGCCGCCGTCATCGCCCAGCCGGACGAGAAATGGGGCGAGACGCCGTGCGCCTTCGTCGAGCTGCGCGAAGGGGCAACCGTGACGGAAGCGGAATTGATCGCCTTCTGCAAGAACAACCTGGCTGGTTTCAAGGTGCCGAAAGCCATTTATTTCGGCCCCCTGCCCCGCACGTCGACAGGCAAGATTCAGAAGTTCGAATTGCGCAAGCGCATGCAGTCGGACAAGGCCATCGACGTCTAAGCGATACCGGTCAGTCGCGCTTGCCCGCCGACGGCGCCACCACGAGGCGCGACAAGCTGGCGATGCTGGCCACGGCGGCGAACCCTGCCGCCAGGAACAGCGCGTAGGTCGTGCCTTTGGCGGCGGAAACCGTAAAGCAGTAAGCGACCAGCGCCGCGCCCATGGCTTGTCCGATCAGGCGCGAGGTGGCTACCACGCCGCTGGCGCCGCCTGCCCGCTCGGGCGGCGCGCTGCCCATGATGGCTTTCAGGTTGGGCGCCTGAAAAAAGCCGAAACCGATGCCGCACAAGGCCATGCGCCAGCCGATGTCAAACGCGCTGGGGTGGGCCGGTATCCAGACCAATGTCAGCAAGCCGCCGGCCAGCGCCGCCAGGCCGATGCCGCCCAGCACGCCAGGTGAATAACGGTCGCTCAAACGCCCGGCCACGGGCGCCATCACGGCTACCAGCACGGCCCAAGGCGTCATCAGGAATCCTGTCTCGACGGGCGAACGGCCCAGTGTCACTTCAAAATAGAATGGCAGCGAGACGAAGGCCAGGCCTTGCGCGGCAAAGGTGCAGATGGCCGTCAGCGACGACAGCAAAAACAGGGGGCGGCGAAACAGATCGATGGGCAGCATGGGCGCCGCGTGCCCGGCTTGGCGGCGCAGCAGCAAGACAAACAACACCACCACGGCCAGCAATTCCGGCAGCAAGGTCGACAGGGCTGCATGATGGGCGGCGTCGCCAAAGACCAGGATCAGCAAGCCGAAGGCGCCCACGTTGTACAGCGCCGTGCGCGCATCGAGCGTGTGCCCGGACAGTTTTGTCGCCGGCAGCATGCGGCTGGCCAGGAAAAAGCCGAGCACGCCCAGCGGCACATTGATGGCAAACAGCCACGGCCATGACGCCGTCGCCAGGATCAGCGACGCGGCCGTGGGCCCGATGGCGAACGCGACAGCGACCACCAGCGCATTGTTGCCGAAGGCCCGTCCCAGCAAGTGTTTTGGATACAGGGCGCGCAGCAGCGCCGTATTGACGCTCATCATGGCGCTGGCTCCGACGCCTTGAAACAGCCTTGCCACCACCAGCGACGGCAAGGACCAGGCCAGCGCGCAGGCGAGCGAGGCCAAAGTAAACAGGAACATACCGGAGATAAACACGCGCCGGTAGCCGGCGATTTCACCGAGGGCGGAAAACGGCAGCAGGGTCGCCACCATGGCCAGTTGATACACATTCACGATCCAGACGGAGGCGGCCGGCGTCGTATGCAGCTCGCTGGCGATGGCCGGCAAGGCAGTGTTGGCAATCGCCGTATCGAGCGAGGCCATGCCCACACCGATAGCCAGCGCCAGCATGGCCCATAAACGGGCACCGGGCGGCAAGCCGTCCTCGCCCACGAGGAAGGGCTGCGCCCTGGCTTGCACGCTATTCTGCTGCTTCATCATGACTTATTCACATTGCCTGTTCGTCTAGCCCGTCCGGGGCGGCACAGCATGCCGCAGGCAAGACACTAGCATGGATGGACAGACTCTGCCGGGCAAGCAATGCCCATCACTTTTGGCAGTCGATGACCTTGAATTCTTTCGAATAACAGATGCGCAATTCGCCCGAGTGCTTTTCATAGCCGAGCCAGCGGCCCTTCAGCTGCGGGTTGTGCTGTTTCATCCACTGGAACAGCTCATTCTTCGGCATGCTGCTGTCCGGCAACTTCAAGGCCTGGAACAGTGCACGTTCCTTCTCGAAATACTGCTTGGCCGTATCGAAATCGCAGGCGCCATGCTTTTCCCATTCGCCCTGCAGCAAGGCTTCTCCCGGCTGCATGCACATATACGGCAAGATGTCGGACGGCGCCAGCTTCGGCAAATTGCCCTTGCAGTAGCGCGGGTGCAGCTCCGTCTTGCGCGGCGGCGTCACGGAAATGTCGTCGCACGTGGCCGGATTATTGGACTGCGCCCACAGGCCATGCACGATCCAGCCGAAGTGGTTACTCTCGGCGCACTGGAAAGCGGCCTTTTTCGACACTTCGCCACGGCGGCGCTGGCTGTCGCAAAAGCCGGGCGACCACGACAACGCCAGCATGAAGTAATCGGTGGGAACGTTGGTGCTTTGCTTGTAGCAGGTGTTTTTCTCGTCCGACGGCTTGACGTCATAATCGACGTAGCTGACGTTGCGGGGAATCGCGCAGGTGGCGTCGGCCGCGTGGACGGCGCCGGCCGACAGGCTGAGGAACAGGACGGCAAAGGCAGGCAAGAGAGAGCGAATTTTCATCGAGTTTCCTTCAAGATATAAAAACGCCGGCAACAAAGTGCCGGCGGGGTCAAAACGAACAACATCAGTCACGACACCTGACAAAACCGTAGCGAGCGGCAGCGATTTGTGGTCGCAAAGCGCGACGCGCAGTAGGTTTGGTCAGGTGACATCGACTAGCAGACGGTATGCATCCAGCCGTGGGTATCGGGGGCCGTGCCATGCTGCAAGCCCAGCAGCGCTTCGCGCAGGGCCAGGGTGACGGCGCCGTTTTCATTATTGTTGATGGTCATTTCAAAGCCATTCGCCTTGGCCACACCCACCGGCGTGATGACGGCGGCCGTGCCGCAGGCGAACACTTCGGTCATGCGGCCCGAGGCGATGTCGTCGCGCCATTGCTGGACGGATAATTTACGCTCTTCCGTGGCATAACCGAGGTCTTTCGCCATGTCCAGCAGGCTGCGGCGGGTGATCCCTGGCAGCAAGGTGCCCGTCAGTTCCGGCGTCACGACGGTAACTTTCTCGCCATCCTTGTAGACGAAGAACAAGTTCATGCCACCCATTTCTTCGATGAATTCGCGGTGCACGGCGTCCAGCCAGACGACCTGATCGCAACCCTTCTCTTGCGCTTGCGACTGGGCCATCAGGCTGGCCGCGTAGTTGCCCGCGCATTTCGCTTCACCGGTGCCGCCCGGCGCGGCGCGCACGAAGTCTTCGCTGATCCACACGGTGACGGGTTTCACGCCTTTCGGGAAATAGGCGCCGGCCGGCGAGGCGAACAGCACGAACAGGTATTCTTCCGAAGGACGCACGCCCAGGTAAGGATCGGTGGCGATCATCAGCGGACGCATGTACAGACTCTCGCCCGTGTTCTTCGGCACCCAGTTGCGGTCTTGCGCAATCAGCGCGTCGCCCGCTTCCAGGAACAGCTCGACCGGGATTGCCGGCATGGCCAGGCGCGCGGCGCTGCGGTTGAAGCGCTGGGCATTTTGTTCTGGACGGAAAGTCTTGATGCTGCCATCGGGCTGGGCAAACGCTTTATAACCTTCGAAGATGGCCTGGCCGTAGTGCAACGACGAGGCGGACGGGTCCAGCGTCAAAGGGCCGTATGCCTTCAATTCGCCCTGCTGCCACTTGCCGTCGCGGTAAGGAATCACCACCATGTGGTCCGTGAAGATGCGGCCGAAGGCGGGATTGACCATGCGCGCGGCGCGTTCGGCGTCGGACAAGGGATGGGCGGATGGGGTGACGACGAGATTCGGTGTGGAAGTGGTCATGGCGGCAATGGGAACTAGTGAACAGTATCCCTATTGTAGCGCCTATGGCGCCTGATCAGGCAAACGAGGATGGCCAGGAGGCTGCGCAAGACGACGACCCTGCCCCGCGAAAAGCGGCCCCATCATTTGCGAATGATTCTCGTTTGCGTTATTATGTCAGCCTTCCTTCTTCCCCGCCATGCCTGACGCCCTGCTTGGCGGCGCCATCGAAAGCCGCTTCATGACGACCTCCTCCCTTCCACAACCCCAGCTGCGCGCCAGCGCCGACGAGGCGCCGGAAACCCTCCGGCAGCGTCTGTTTGCCGCCCCGCAACAAAGGCGCTGGCATTGGAGCTGGAAGCAAGTGTGGTTTCAATTGCATTGGTTCATCGGCATCACGGCCGGCACGGTGCTGGTGATCATCGGCCTGAGCGGCTCCACCCTGGCCTTCAAGGAGGAATTGCTCGATGTCATGAACCCCGGCGTGCGCCATGTCCCCGTGGAAACACGCGCGCCGCTGACGCCGGCCCAGCTGAGCAACATCGCCGCATCGGAACACGGCCAGCGCGTGGCGTCCATCACCGTGTATGCACAGGCGGGCGCTGCTCCCCGGCTGTTCTTCCCGCCGAAGAACGGCCAGCGGCGTGGCGAGTCCATTTATGTGCAACCGTACACGGGCGCCACCCAGCCGGCGCTGGCGGGGGCGGGATTTTTCGAGTGGACGGAGTCATTGCACCGCTGGCTGCTGCTGCCCCGCGATCCGGGCCGGCAAGTGGCGGGCGCTCTGGCCCTGTGCCTGCTGGGCCTGGCACTGTCGGGCCTGTATCTACGCTGGCCCCGCCGCCCGCTGGACTGGCGCACCTGGCTGACTGTCGACCCGGCCCTGAAAGGCCGCTCCTTCCTGTGGAATTTGCACGCCGTGGCCGGCACCTGGTGCCTGCTCGTCTACGTGGCCCTGACCCTGACGGGCATTTACTGGAGCTATGACGTGGTGCGCGACAATATCGACGCCTGGGCCGGCAAGCCGCCTAGAGTGGCGCAGGTGCCGGGTAAAAAAGGCCAGGCCAAGGAGAAGGCGCCGGCCGTTGACCTCAGCCTGGCCTGGAGCAGCTTCCAGCAGCATGCCCCCGGCTGGACCCTGGCCAGCGTGCGCCTGCCCACGCGCGCCGGAGAAGCCGTGCAATTCACCTGGCTGGCCAGCGATGCGCCGCACGAGCGGGCGCGCAGCCGCATGCGCATTGCACCGGCCAACGGCACGGTCACGGAAAACGAACCGTACAAACAGCAAACGCTGGGGGCGCGCCTCGTCAACATCATTTATCCGTTACACATGGGCACGTATTTCGGCTTGCCGGGCCGCATCATCGTCACCGTGGCCAGCCTGGGCCTGCCCCTGTTCGCCATCACGGGCTGGATGCTGTACCTGGGCCGCCGCAAGGCAAAACGGGCTGTGCAGGCACAGCGCGCCATGCTGGGCGCCGGTACGCCAGGCAAGACGGGCACGGGCTTGCCGACCCTGGTGGCCTACGCCAGCCAGTCGGGCCAGGCCGAACGCCTGGCCCTGGAAAGCGCGCGCGCCCTGCAGCAGGCGGGCGTGGTCGTCGATGTGCAGTCGCTGGACCGGTTTGATCCCGCGAAATTGCGCGAGTATGAACGGGCCCTGATCGTCGCCAGCACCTTTGGCGAAGGCGAAGCGCCGGACGGCACGCGCCGCTTCGCGCGCCTGTTGCAGCAGACGGCGGGCACGCCGCTGGCAAGCCTGGAAGTGGGCGTGCTGGCACTGGGCGACCGCCACTACAGCGACTTCTGCGGCTTTGGCCATGCGCTGGAGCGCCAATTGCGCGCGCTGGGCGCCACGCCCCTGTTCCCCCTGATCGAAGTGGACAAGCACGACCCCGCCGCCCTGGCCGACTGGTCGCAGGCATTGGCCCGCTACAGCGGCAGCGCCATCGACGCCATCGGCGTGCAGGAAGAAGCGTCATATGCCGAATGGCGTCTGGCGCGCCGCGTGCTGCTCAACCCGGGCAGCCTGGGCGGCGAGCTGCATGAAATCACGTTGACGGGCCCGGCCGATGCCACCTGGGAAGCGGGCGCGCTGGCCGAAATCATCGGGTGCAACGCGGACGGCAGCGATGGCGACGCGCAGGGCGCGCAACATGCGCCGCGCAGCTACTCGCTCGCGTCGCTGCCGTCCGATGGCGAATTGCAGTTGCTCATACGCCAGGAACGCCATGCGGGCGGCGACAACCAGGGCTATGGCATCTGTTCCGGATGGCTCACGCGCTTCGCCCCGCTGGACGCCAGCATCCGTTTGCGCCTGCAAGCCAATCCCGCCTTCGCGCCCGCCCTGGTCGATCTGCCCTGCATTTATATCGGCAACGGTTCCGGCCTGGCCGGCTTGCGCGCGCACCTGCGTGCGCGCCAGCGGGCAGGGCTGGCCCGCAACTGGCTGCTGTTCGGCGAGCGCCAGCAAGCTTTTGACAGCGTCTGCGGTGAAGAGTTGCAAGGCTGGCTCGATGCTGGCCACCTGGCGCGCCTGGACCGCATCTTTTCGCGCGATGGTGAAACACGGCAATATGTGCAGGACCGCTTGCGCGAGCATGCCGACGACTTGCGCGACTGGCTGGCGCAAGGCGCCATCGTCTACGTGTGCGGCAGCCTGCACGGCATGGCGGCAGGAATCGATGCTGTGCTGCAAGAAGTGCTGGGCCAGGAGGATCTCGACGCCCTGCTGGCGGCCGGACGTTACCGCCGCGACGTGTATTGATCTACATCAGTCCGCCCCCGGCGCCGCCCGGCTATGTGGGCAAGCGCACAGTCAGCGCCAGCCATCGGACTACAGTGGGGACATCGCGGCACGATTGCCGCTCCACTCACTGTCTGCGAGGCTAGCCATGAAAAACCCCTGGATGAGCATGTACCTGAGCGCGGCCAACCGCATCGCCAACACGGCGCGCGGTCACGCCACGGCCGCCGTCAAGCGCGAAGCGGCAAAGAATACGCGGCAATTGACGCAAGTGTGGTTCGACTCTTTCCTGCCCGCGGCAGGCAAGCCACGGCGCAGCCGCAAGGCGAAATAGGAGCAGTCACGAGCGGTATCTGGTGCGGTGCATCACAGCAATAAGTTGAAGTTACGACCAGGTGAGCTAAACTGCAAGCATGGTAGTAAAGATATGCGTACGCGATTGAAGTGACCGGCAGGCGCCGCATCCCCGCGCCGCCACCGGCTCATCAGGAGACGACCATGTTGACGCTTAAAGTACTGGCCTGCCTTGCCTTGTCGGCCTTGCTGCTCGCTCCCCTCGTGCTGAGGGATGCCATGCAGTTGTCGGCCGGCCAGCAATTGCAGGTACCCAATGTCGATGCGCACGCCATGTGGAGCCATTGGCCCAAGCAATAAGCAAGACAAGACGCGCAGCTGAGAAAACACCGCTGACTGCGTTGCTTTGACTTGCCGTACTAGCGTACTGTCTGCGTCAAAGACGCCTTGCCAACGGCGTTTTTCAGCGGCGCTTGCTAGTGGCATTCACCGTCAAAAACCGCTTTATTGCAGAGTGGAAATTTGTTCCTCTATCCATTTGTTTTTGCCTTGTTTCCCTCGCCCCTCTTCACCATATTTTTGATCCAGGTCATGGATTTGAAGTGTCGCTACGCCCACACTGGAACAGTCCGCTTCGCATCGGGACGGACTTAACCGGGAGCATCGGCATGGGTAAATCGGACTGGAAGGATGAGATGGCGCTGGGCGTTCCCGCCATCGACGAGGCGCATGAGGCACTGTTTCAAGAGCTGGCGCGGCTGGGACAGTTGAGTGACCAGCATTTCAGCGTGGCGTTTCGCGAGCTGATTGCGGCCGTCGAACGCGATTTCCGCGAGGAAGAAGATTTGATGGAAGAAATCTCCTTTCCCTCGCTGGCCAACCACCGCGAACAGCATGCGCGCGTGCTCAGCGGTTTGCACCATGCCTGGGCCGCCGTCGATGAAGGCGACCTGGAGCAGGGACGCCTTGCGCTCTCGCTCTTGCCGCAATGGCTGATCTTTCACCAGGCCACCATGGACCTGGCCCTGGCGGCGGCCCTGGAGTTGGTGCAGCGCCAACCGAACTAACGTCTACAGCAGCAGCACCGTGGCTAGCTCGGGCAAGACCACGCGGTAATGACCCGGGTATTTGTCTTCGCCATCGAAAATCTTGCAAAACACGGGCTGGCTGATGTCGTTGACGGCTGGCTCGTTCATGGGCAAGGTGGCGATCAGTTGCTCGCCATCCATCAACCGCAAGGCGCTGCCCCGTTCGGCCGCGCAAAAGGCCAGCGATTGCACATCGTTGGCAAACGGCCGCTTGTACCACGGCGTGATGGCCCGCACGGCGCGCCGGGCGTCGCGCAGGACTTGCCCCACGCGCGTGACATTCCACGCATCGCGCGCCACGGACGGCTGGAGGACGATATTTGCCGTCAGCTCGCCCCTGCCCTTGTTCACCAGAAAAGTGCCATCTTGCGCGGCAATGTCATCGTTGAGCGGCACGACAAACACGCCGCCGTCGGACACCTTGATCGGCACGGGGGCGCCATTGCCTTGCAAGGCCACCCGCACATCGTCGATGGTGGCGCTCAGCTTGGCCGGAATCAGGCGCAGTGCCATGACCACGCTGCCGCTCGACACTTGCCACACCTTCCTGGCAGTCAGATAACTCTCGCGGTAAGCCGTGAAACGTATGCGCGGCGCCTTGGCGTCGCTGTTGGCCGTAATCGTCACCGTTTGCGATGGCGAGGCGTCCTGCGCTGGCGCAGCGGGGGTGGCAGGCGCAAGGGGCGACGGCACAAGGGGTGGCAACACAACAGCGGCGGCGGGCGGCACGCTGGCGCTTTGCAGCGGCGTGGGAACAGCCGGCGGCGGCGCGTGTTCCTGGGCCCGGCCCAGCGACACGACACACAACCATCCGGCACAAGCGATCCATGTACGCATGCATTTCTTTCAATGTGGAAAATATTTTATCAGCGCCTGCATTATCGCAGAAGGTCAGCCTGTGCGCCGCTCCTGGCCTGCCGCACTCTATTGGTACGCACGCCGATGGCATGGCGCGCGGCGGCAATGCGCCGCTGCAAGACATGATCCTGTACGACCGCATCGAGGTCGTACGCGGCGCCACCGGCCTGATGGGCGGCACGGGCGACCCGTCAGCCACCATCAACATGATACGCAAGCGGCCGACGAAAGAATTCCAAGCCAGCGCCGGACTCATCATGGGCCGCTGGGACGACCAGCGCGTCGAGGCCGACCTTTCCACGCCGCTGAACGCGGAGGGCAGCGTGCGTGCGCGCACGGCCCTGGCCTGGCCTGGCAAAAACGCGATTCCTACCTGGACATGTATCACGAACGCAAGACCGTCGGCATGCTCATCGTCGAGGCGGACTTGCGTCCCGGCACCCTGCTGATAGCCGGAGTCGACTTCCAGGACAACCAGCCCACGGGCGCCACCTGGGGCGCCGTGCCCTACTGGAACGCGGACGGCAGCCTGGCCAACTTGCCGCGCAACACCAGCTGGACGGCGCCCTGGAGCAGCTGGGCCAACAAGCAGCACACGGTGTTCACCTCGGTGTACCAGCGCCTGCCCGGCAACTGGAATCTGCACCTGGGCTATGCGCGTACAGAAAGCACGAACCGCACCACTGTTCTCCATGCGGGCAAAGGTTATCCCGATCCAGCCACGGGCAAAGGCATGGAACTGTGGACGGGCGCCTGGGGTGCAGGCGAAATGAACAGCGACAATTTCGACATTTACGCTAGCGGGCCATTTACCTTGCTGGGACGCAAGCACACGGCCATCGTCGGCTGGAATGGCAATAACGGCCAGGAGCGTTCCATCGGCGGCAAGGAAAAAATCAATTACTCGAAATTCATCCCCGATTACCGCAGCTGGACGGGCAACATCCCCCGCCCCGTGTTTTACCCGGACGGCTCGCACACGGAAACCGTGACACGCCTGACGGGCGGCTATGTGGCCACGCGCCTGAGCCTGGCCGACCCGCTACACGTGATCGTCGGCGCGCGCAGCAGTACTTACCGCACGGACACGCGCAACTACAACACGCAAGGTGTATACACGGGCAGCGGCGACTTCGTGGAAACGCGCAATGAAGTCACGCCGTACGTGGGCGCCGTGTTCGATATCAACAAGCAATATTCGGCCTACGCCAGCTTCACGCAGCTGTTTAACCCGCAATCGAGCAAGGACCGCAACAACAAGTTCCTGGCGCCGGAAACGGGCGACAATGCGGAACTGGGCATCAAGGGCGAATTCTATGAAGGCAAGCTGAACGCGTCGGTCGCCCTGTTCCACACGAAGAAAAAGAATCTGGCGAAACTGGACCGCAGCGTGCCGCCCGGCTTTTTGCTGCCCGACGGCGGCCAGGCCATGGTGGCGAATGGCGCCGGCGTGACAGCCAAGGGCGTCGAGTTCGACGTTTCCGGCCAGTTGTCGCCCGCCTGGGAAGCCAGCAGCGGCTATACCTATCTGCACGCGGCCGAGGCCGATGGCCGCCGCGCCGCCACCACGCAGCCGCGCCATTTGCTGCGCCTGGCCACCAGCTACCGTTTCGACGGCCGTCTGGCAGGCCTGAAAGCGGGCGCCAGCATGACGGCGCAAAGCGCCATCTACAGCGAATCGTGGTACGGCCGCCCGCCGTCAAGCGAGATGACGAATATCCCGCAAGCGGGCTATTCGCTGGTCAACGCCATGGCCAGCTATGCGTTCAACAAGCATGCCAGCGTGCAGTTGAACGTCAACAACCTGCTCGACAAGCAATACTACCGCAACGTGGGCTTCTTCGACGGCGTATTCTGGGGCGAACCGCGCAACATCAGCCTGGCCGTGCGCACGACGTTTTAAGAGCCTATCCCAGTAGTGAGCGTCTTCTGCTGCCAGTTCATCAGGAGCGCGGACAAGGCGTGAGGAGGACGCGTGGCGAGCCACGCGACGACGATCAACGCAGTCCCCGCTTCTGAGGGGCGCCAGCAGGGGATGTATTCATCTACTGGAATAGGCTCTGAGCGCGGCCATCACACTGCCGCGCTGCGCCAGTGTGCGGGCGCCGGCAGGGTGAAGCCATCGAGCAAAGGACCGCCGACGGGCGCCAGCACGGCGGCGGTGACGTGTTCGAACGCGCGCTGGCCCGCCGCCAGGTCGCTGGCGACCAGGCGCAAGGCACCGTCGAGCTCCTTGGCGATGGCCGCGTCAAATGCCTGCAGGCGGCGGAACAGGTGCTTGCCGCCGCCGCTCCATTCGCCGGCCGCGCGCAAGTGCAGGTCGGCCAGCGCTTCATACAACTGGCAAGCCACGGCCAGCGCCTCGCCCGGTTGCATGATGTCGACCAGGTCTTCCAGCGAGGTGGTGATGGCATAGCGGCGCCGCTGCAAATTGTCCACGTCGAGCACGGGCGGCCCGGCCCCGTCGATGGCTTGCGCCAGCGCAAGCAATTGCGCGTAATGTGTGCCGGAGGCAGCGATATTTTTGCCTTCCAGCACCATGCGCACCAGCGGCACCGTGCCGCCCGGTGCATCCATTTCCTTGCAAAAATACGTGAACGTGGCCAGGTCGTGCGCAAACAGTTCCACCGTGCGCCCTTCGGCCACGATGGTCGAGCGCCAGGCGCAATCGACGTGGTCGAACAGCAGCAGCAAATCGATATCGGAACTGGGCGTCTGCCGGCCCGTGGCGAACGAGCCGCCGATGATGGCCGCCACGGCAGCAGGATAGCGCTCGCGCACCAGCCGCACGGCAATCGCGCGGATATCGTCATAGGTGAAAATGTTTGTCACAGCCAGTGCTCCGTGCTGAAAAACACTATCCTACACGGGATCTTGCACACGACATGCACACCGCCGCCATCCTGCTACACTGGCGCTATCTGATCAAGGAACAAACATGGAATACGACTGCATCGTGGTGCCCTCGCCCGTGGGCGAGCTGACCCTGGTGGCGCGCGGGGCGGCTCTGGCCGCCATCCTGTGGGAAAACGACAAGCCCAACCGCGTGCGCCTGGGCGAGATGCGCGTCGATGACAGTTGCGCCGTGCTGCAGGAAACGGCGCACCAGCTGGGCGAGTATTTCGCTGGTACCCGCCAGCAATTCGACGTCCCGCTCGATTTTGCCGGCACGTCATTCCAGCAGGAAGTCTGGCGCGCGCTGCTGACGATACCGTATGGCCAGACGCGCAGCTATGGCGAGATCGCGCGCCTAATCGGCCGTCCCGCCGCCGTGCGCGCCGTGGGTGCCGCCAACGGCAAGAATCCCATTTCCATCATCGCCCCCTGCCACCGGGTCATTGGCGCCACGGGCGAATTGACGGGTTTTGCGGGCGGCTTGCATGCCAAGGTAACTCTGCTGGCCCTGGAAGGCATCGCCCTGTCCAGCGACCGCGAAGCGCTGAAGACAGGCCACGCCCGCCGCCGCGCCGTACACCTTGATACCGCGCAAGGCTGTTTGTTCTAGCCGTTTATTCCTATTACTCCCGGATGGTTAAGCCATCCATTCAAGCAAACATATCAAGAATTATGCCGTATCTATCCATCCTGCTGTTTGCTGTCCTGTATCTGCTGGCCACTTTCTTTTTCCACATCCCCGCTTTGGTCGCCCTCGTGTATGGCGTGCTAAGCCTGAGCTGTTTCGTTGCCTATGCGATCGACAAGTCGGCCGCCAAACAAGGGCGCTGGCGCACATCGGAACGCACCCTGCTGCTGTTGGGGCTGCTGTGCGGCTGGCCCGGCGCCGTACTGGCGCAACAATGGCTGCGCCACAAGTCCAGCAAGCGTTCGTTCCGCGTGCTGTTCTGGATCACCGTCGCCATCAATATCGGCGCCTTCGTGTATTTCAGCATGCATTACGCGGCGCCCGATATCGGCACCGAGGTGGCGCCCATCGAACTGTAGGACCGCTGCGACCCATTACTCGCCCAGCAAGCGCAGCGATTCCAGCCAGTCGGCTTTCCATTCGCGCAGCAACGCTTGCGTGGCGAACGCCTTCTTCAGGTGCGCCATCGGCACGCGGTGCACATCGTGCAAGCCGAACGCCAAAGTCACCGGATGCCACAAATGGCTGTTCTTGCCGCCCCGCGAATTCTTGCGCACGCGCGCGCCGTCGTCGCCAAAGATGCCCACGCCACTGGCCATGCCTTTGTCCAGGTCGACCTTGCCCACGCCGGCAAAGGCGATCAGGATGTGCTCGCGCCCCAGGCCCTTCAAGGCGCTGGGCAAGACAAACGGCACTGCGTTGTCAGCTCCGGCTTCCGGCTCGGCCGGCTGCGGATGCTGCAACTCCTTGAGCAAACGTAACAGATCGCGCTCCTGGAAATGCAAGCCGTCGACGGGCACGCGCAAGCCCGGTGCCTTCAGTTCGATGGCGATATTGCCAGAGTCGCGCGTAAAACGCAGCCAGACATCCTCGGCGCCCGAAGCCAGATGCTGCTTGTCGCCGATGAACACGACGGGCGCCGCATAGCGTGTCACGCCGTCATGGAACAGCTCGGCCCACGCGTCGCTGTAATCGAGCCAGACAAACGGCAAGCCGCCCTGCTCCAGCAGGCGCGCCAGGGTCCACGGCGTGCCGGTCTGGTGCGCCAGCCAGGCACAGGCTTCGGTGGCGGTGGCGCGGTACGGCAAAGGAAGGGAAGTCATGGCAGTTCCGTCGATAAAAGTGGAACGCAGTGTAGCAGACGCCGCCCTCATCCCCTTGGGCAGGCGCAGCGGGCGCGCCGCGCGATGTGCGTGGCTTTATATTTTCATGAAACTGAATCCAGGCGCCCTACCCGCGCGTACATGGCTATGCCATGACCGAACAAAGTTACCACGCGAAGTTACCATGCGGAAAGGAGTCGCCATGCAGCATTACAGCAAAAAGACGGATCCCCTGGATCAGCGCCTGTATCTGGCCCAGCGCATCGACCGGGCCGATGCGCGCTTGCAATGCTTGCACGATGCGGCCGAGCGGCAACGCTGTGCGCAATGGATCACGGCCTGGGCCGTGGCAGCGGGCGCCGACGCGCCGCGCGGCATGAAGCTGCGCATCCGCGGCGAATTCATCTTGCTTTGATAAAAAGTAAAAACCCCGCCCGATGCATGCGCACGGGGCGGGGCCAGTCAAGCCGACACGCGCCTACTTGGGCGTGTCGCGGTACTGCTCGGGCGTCGTGTCGCCATCGGCAACTTCATACCACATTGCATTGAGCACGGCGAACGTCGCCGCCAGCGGAAGACCCAGTATCCAGGCGAAATACCACATAATTATGTCCTTTCTTCAATTCCAACTTGATCATTTTTAAGATCAAACTAACGACGCCTAACAAAACCGTAGCGAGCGGCAGCGATTTGTGGCCGAGAAGCGCAACCGTACTCTAGTACGGTGAGCATCGCCGGCCGCAAAGCGCGAGGCGCAGTAGGTTTGGTTAGGTGTTCTCAATAAGCGTGACCGGTGTCGTCTTCGATGGCTTTGCCGTCAACCTTGCCCCACAACACTTTATATACCCAGGTCGTGTACGCCACGATGAGGGGAATGAAGACGGCCGTGACTACCAGCATGATGAACAGGGTCATGTGGCTGGACGAGGAATCCCACACGGTCAGGCTGGCGCGCGGGTCGATCGACGAGGGCAGGATGAACGGGAACATGGCCGCGCCCACGCTGAGGATGATGCCGGCGATGCTGGCCGCGCTGGCCAGCAAGGCAGGCACTTCGCGCCGCGCGCGCAGGAAGGCAAAGGCCAGCAAGGGGCCCAACAAGCCTACCGCAGGGGCGATCCAGGTCCACGGATGGGCGGCAAAGTTGAGGAACCAGGCGCCCACGTGCACTTCCGCCGTTTTCAGCATCGGGTTGGACGGGCCATCGACGACGACGGCGCTGGTGTAGCGGTAGCCGTCGATCCACAGCCATAGGGCCACGCCGGCAGCCGCATACAGCACGACGGTGGCGATCGCCGCCACGCTGCCGTAGCGGCGCGAACGGTCAGCCACGGCACCGTCCGTTTTCACTTGCAGCCAGGTGGCGCCGTGCATCACCAGCATGGCCACCGAGACCAGGCCGCACAGCAGTGCGAACGGGTTGAGCAGCGCAAAGAAACTGCCGTCATAGAAGATGTGCATGTCCGACGAGAAACGGAACGGCACGCCTTGCAGCACGTTGCCTATCGCCACGCCGCAGATCAGGGCCGGCACGAAGCCGCCCACGAACAGGGCCGCGTCCCAGCGGGCGCGCCAGCGCGGGTCTTCGCGCTTGCTGCGGAATTTGAACGCCACGGGACGCACGATCAGCGCCACCAGGATGACGAACATGGCCAGGTAAAAGCCCGAGAACGAGACGGCGTACAGCTGCGGCCAGGCGGCAAAGATGGCGCCGCCGCCGAGGATCAGCCATACCTGGTTGCCTTCCCACACGGGACCGATACTGTTGATGACGACACGGCGCTCGAGGTCCGTCTTGCCGACGAAGGGCAGCAAGATGCCCGTGCCCAAGTCGAAGCCGTCCGTGATGGCAAAGCCCACCAGCAAGATGCCGATCAGCAGCCACCAGATCAGGCGCAGTGTTTCGTAAGAAATCATTTCATGCAAAATCATGGTCTGGCCCTCCTTAGGCGCGTTGAGTATGAATGGCTGCGGCCGCTGGCGCGGGGGCCGGTGGCGTCTCTTCCGGCCCTTTGCGGATGGCCTTGAGCATGAGCTTCATTTCAATAATCAACAGCACGGTGTAGATGGCGGCAAAGCCGGCAATGGTGATGAGCAAGGTGGTCGCACCCAGGTTAGAGACGGCCACGGCCGTCGGCAGCACGCCTTCGATCACCCACGGCTGGCGGCCCACTTCGGCCACGATCCAGCCCGCCTCAATCGCCACCCACGGCAGCGGGATGGCGAACACGGCCAGCTTCAACAGCCAGCGGTGCTTGTCCAAGGTGCGGCGCGTCGACAGGATGAAGAAAGTACCGGTGAGCAAGATAAAGAACATGCCCAGGCCCACCATCACGCGGAAAGACCAGAACAAGGGCGCCACGGGCGGCACGGTGTCGAGCGCGGCCTTGCGGATCTGCTCGGGCGTGGCCTCGCGCGGATCGTCGACATAGCGTTTCAGCAGCAAGGCGTAACCCATGGACTGGCCTTTCGACTCGAACATGTCTTTCGCCTCTTGCGGCACGGGCGCGCCGGGCGCCACGCTGCGGATGGTTTGCAGCGCGTCATACGCCTTGATGCCATCCTTGATCAGCAGCTCGCCGCGGTCGACCAATTGCTCGATGCCGGGGATTTCCGTCGTCAGCGAACGCGTACCGATCAAGCCCATCACCATCGGGATGTGCACGGCATAATGCGTCTCGCGCGCTTTCTCGTCGGGGAAGCCGAAAGCCGTGAAGGCGGCAGGCGCCGGTTCCGTGGTCCACATGGCTTCGATGGCTGCCAGCTTCATCTTTTGGTGTTCGGACGACAGGTAACCGCTTTCATCGCCCAGCACCACCACCGACAGCGAAGCGGCCAGGCCGAACGAGGCGGCCACCGTCATCGAGCGCTTGGCCAGCTGCACATGGCGGCCCTTCAGCAGATACCAGGCGGAAATACCCAGCACGAAAATCGCCGCCGCCGTATAGCCGGCCGACACCGTGTGCACGAATTTCGCCTGTGCAACAGGATTCGTCAGCACGGCGCCGAAGTCGGTCACTTCCATGCGCATGGTCTGCGGATTGAAGGCCGCGCCGACGGGATTTTGCATCCAGCCGTTGGCGATCAGGATCCACAGGGCCGAGAAGTTCGAGCCGATGGCCACCAGCCAGGTCGTGACCAGGTGGCCTCGCTTCGACAGCTTGTCCCAGCCGAAGAAGAACAGGCCGACGAAGGTCGCTTCCAGGAAGAAGGCCATCAAGCCCTCGATGGCCAGCGGCGCGCCGAAAATGTCGCCCACATAATGGCTGTAATAGCTCCAGTTCATGCCGAACTGGAATTCCATGACGATGCCTGTCGCCACGCCCATGGCGAAGTTGATGCCGAACAAGACACCCCAGAACTTGGTCATGTCGCGCCAGATGGTGCGGTTCGTCATCACGTAAACCGTCTCCATGATGGCGAGGATCACTGACAGGCCTATCGTCAGCGGAACGAATATAAAGTGGTACAGAGCTGTCAGCGCGAACTGCAGTCTGGATAAAGCGACAATATCGAAGTCCATATGATTTCCTTGGTATTTCCCTAATGTAATTGCAAACCTGATATCTACATGCGGCTGTTCGATAGCTTCTGCTGCTGTAAGCTATCGGGCTGTGCCGCCCGCCCATCAATCGCCGCGCAAGCCAGCCAGCGCCGCCTCGAAGGCTTGTGTGCCACGGCGCGCGTCGCCCACGATGCGGCCGTCGCGCAGGATGACCAGCCGGTCCGCCAGCGCCGCTTCGCGCCGCAAGTGGGTGGCGATCAGCACGGTACGTCCGACGCTGCGCGCGCGCAGGCGCTGCAGGACATCGATTGCCGCCTGCGCATTGAGCGCTTCGGTGGCTTCGTCCAGCAGCCACAGGGTCGACTCGTGCAGGAACAACCGCGCCAGCGCGAAGCGCCGCGCCTGCCCGCCCGACAAGCCCAGGCCGCCCTCGCCCAACAGCGTATCGAGGCCGCCCGCGAAGGCCCGCACTTCCTCATCCAGGCCTGCCGATTGCAGCGCCGCCCACAGCTGCGCATCGCTGGCGGACGGGTCGGCCAGGCGCAGGTTGTCGCGCAGGCTATCCTGGAACAGTTCCGTCTTCTGGGTGAACAAACAGGCGCGCGGTGCGGCCACCGTTCCCGACAGCGGCGCCAGCTCGCGCGCGGCGATGGCCAGCAAGGTCGACTTGCCCGCGCCGCTGGGGCCGATCAAGGCCACGCGCTCGCCCGCGGCGATGTGCAGGGAAATATCATGCAAAATTGCAACATGGCTGCCCGCATGCGCGCCGCTGACGTGCTCCAGGCGCAAGCCCGGCGCGGCATCCGCGGACGGCGCCACGTCCTGTCCATCGAGGCGCGGCGCCAGGCGGCGCATGGCCAGCAGCATGCGCCCCGCTTCCAGCGCGCCACGGCGCAATCCCGCAAACGGCTCCACGGCCGTCAGCGCAATCAACAACGCCAGGGCTGCTAGCGGCAGGTTCAGCACCTGCTGCTGCACCAGCGCGGCCACGGCCAGCAGCACGCCGGCCAAAGTCACGCTGCCGGCAACGCCATACGCGGCGCCGGCAGCCGTGTCCAGGCGCAGCAAGGCGAAATCGGCTTGCGCCAGCGAGCGGTCGATCTGCCCCAGCGCGAGGCACTGGGCATCGATGCGCCCCGCCATTACCAGGTCCGTCTGGCCCGCCACCAGGTCGATGGTACCGGAACGCAATTTTTCAATGGCGCGCGAGCGCACGATGGCGGGATGGCGGGCGCGGCGCACCACCAGCCAGCTGATGCCGCCACCGGCGGCCAGCAGCCACGCTGCCAGGCCCAAGCCCAGCTGCCACTGCATCACGCCCAGCGCCACGCCGGCCAGCAAGGCCGCGCACAGTGCCGTAAAAGCCGGCACCAGCAGGCGCAGGTACAGCGCTTCGAGCGCGTCGATATCGGCCGTCAGGCGGAACAGCAGTTTGGCGGGCTGGCGCAGCAAGCGGCTGGCCGCTTCCGGGCGCGACCAGCCGCGAAACAGTTGCACGCGGATGCAGACCAGCGCGGCGAACGTGGCGTCGTGCGTGACGAGGCGCTCCGCATAGCGCGAGCCCGTGCGGCCGATGGCCAGCAAACGGATGCCGGCCGAGGGGCCGAACACGTCGAACAGGATCGCGGTGGAAGCGTGCAAGCCGGCAATCGAGGTGGCCGTGATAAACCAGCCGGACAAGCCCAGCAAGGCCATGCCGGCCACCGCCGTCAGGGCCGCCAGCATGGCGCCCAGGATCAGCTTGCCCGGCTGGGCCAGCAACAATTGCCGCAGGACGGGATTCCAGATGAGAGAAGTTTTCATGCGCGCGCCTCTTCCTTCTGCGCCTGCGCATCGACCTGCACTGTGCGCTGCAGCCGGCCAGCCAGCACCGGGTCGTGCGTGGCAACGATCATGGTTTTGCCCTTGGCCAATTCCAGCAGGGCGTCCGTCACGCGCGCCGCCGTTTCGCTGTCCAGGTGGGCCGTCGGTTCATCGACCAGCAGCAGGTCGGCATGCGGGTGCAGGGCCACGCGGGCCAGCGCCAGGCGCACGGCTTCGCCGCCGGACAAGCCCTGGCCGCCATCGCTGAGCATGACGGCCGGCTGCGCCTGGGCCACGGCGGCCAGGTCGGCCAGGTGCAGCGCCTGCGTCACGTGCGCAGCGTTCGCGCCGACGCGGCCCAGGGTCACGTTCTGGCTGACGGACGCGGCAAACACATGCGGGCGCTGGCCCATCCAGGCCACGCGCTGGCGCAAGGTATTCACGGTGCTGTCGGTCAGGCGCACGCCACCGATGCGCATATCTCCGCCATTGGCGGGCAGCAAGCCGGCCAGCAAGGACAGCAAGGTGGTCTTGCCGGCGCCGCTGGCGCCCAGCAGGGCCACGTGCTCGCCGGCACGCACGCACAAGTCGAAGCCGTCAAACACTGGCGTTTCGCCCGGGTGGGCAAAGCGCAGTTGATGGATCTCGACGGCAGGCGGCGGGGCCACCGCCATGGCGGCGGCGGAAACGGCAGCCACTTCCGCACCAAAGCCAGGCAGGGGCACGCCCTCCCCCGCCAGGTCATGCAAACCGGCCAGGCCCGCTTCGCCGGCCGCCTTGTCGTGCCAGACGGCGGCCAATTCGCGCAGGGGCTCGAAGAATGCGGGCGCCAGCAGCAGGATGAACAAGCCCTGCCCCAGGTTCAGTTCCCGACCCCAGGTGCCGAAATTGATGCTGCCCAGCAAGGAGAATCCGATAAACGCCGCCACCATGGCCACACCCAGCGCGGAAAACAGTTCCAGCACGGCAGACGACAAAAAGGCGATGCGCAGCACCACCATCGTGCGCCGGCGCACGGATTGCGACGAGGCGTCCAGCCGTGCGGCCGTGGCGTCGATGGCGTCGAGCGCGCGCAGGGTGGCCAGGCCGCGCAGGCGGTCCAATAGAAAGGCGTTCATGCTGCCCATTTCCACCATCTGCGCGCGGCTGGCCGCTTGCGCGCCCATGCCCACCAGGGCCATGAAGACGGGAATCAGGGGTGCGGCGATGAGCAGGATCAAGGCGGCGATCCACGACAGCGGCGTCACGACGGCCAGGATCACGAGCGGCACGAGCAAGACTTTCCAGCGCGCGGGCTTGTAACGCACCAGATACGGCACGATGGCTTCGGCCTGCTCGGCGATGACGCTGGCAGCCTGGCCCGACTGCGCGCGCTGGCGGTCCAGCGGTGAACGGTGCGCCAGCGCTTGCGCCACCTGTGCGCGCAAAGTGGACAGGTGCTCGCGCGCCGCCGCATACATGCGCCGCGCGCCCCACGCTTCGCAGCCTGCGCGCAGCACGCCCAGCAGCAGCACGCCCGCAGCCGGCAGCAGGGCCGCGCGCCAGGGTGCACCGCCCTGCATGGCTTGCACGGCCCAGGCCAGCAAGGCCGCTTGCGGCAGCCACAGCAAGGCGGCACCACCTTGTGCCAGGCTGGCGGCACGGGGAAGAATACAGCGGGGCAAAGACAGTGGCGTGGTAGGCATCTCTATACTTTTTGAGTTTTCAGAATTTTCTGTAAATTCGATTTTTTGTATAATACTGCGAAACATGACATATATCAATTGACCCTGCGGGCATGGCGTGAAAAAATTCAGATAATTATGAAAACTCAACATATCCAAATGACGCCGTTGATCCTGACCTTTGTCAGCCATTTCGGCGAGATGGGCAGCCGCTGGGGCTTTAACCGAACGGTGGGGCAAGTGTACCCCTTGTTGTTTGTCGCAGAGCATCCTTTGCACGCGGACGAAATCGCGGAACACCTGAGTTTTTCACGCTCGAACGTGAGCATCGGCTTGAAAGAATTGCAGGGCTGGGGCTTGATACGCCAGTCGCGCATCCCCGGCGACCGGCGCGAATATTTTTCCTCGCTGGGCGATGTCTGGCAAATCTTCCGCGTGGTGGCCGCCGAACGCCGCCGCCGTGAAGTGGCGCCCACCCTGACAGTGCTGCGCGAATCGCTACTGGCGCCGGCCACGGAAGCCGTGGATCAGTATGCGCAGGAGCGCATGCGCGAAATGTATGAACTGGTCGATCTGGCCAACACCTGGTTCGACGACTTGCAGCGCCTGTCGCCCGAATCGATGGCGCAACTGATGAAAATGGGCGCCAAGGTGCAAAAGCTGCTCAATGCCAAGGACCGCCTGTTTGGCGTCAGCAATAACAGCGACTGAAGCTCTCTTTCCTTAACACAAAGTGGTGCGTGTTGTCACGCCATTTCTGCTCGCCGCACAGACTCCCGCTAACACAGCCATACATAGCCGTATGCGCTGTTATCAACTAAATCAATAGAATTATTTGAATTGCATTAGTTTACATCAAGACTAAGCTTGCATATGCGTACTCACGCAAAGGTGACCGGGTGACAAGTTGACCTCCCTGACTGGATGGCGCGCACCCTAAAGCAGTGAAATTTCTGCAATACAATAAAAGGGGATTTTCATGAAAAGCATAACAAGCATTGCAATACGGACATCCATACTGGCCACCCTGACGGCCTTGATGGGCATGGCGCAGGCTGCTACATGGATCGACGTGGGACCGGCCAGCGGTTTCAGCATCGCAGGCAGTACCGTTACCTACACGCCGTCGCCGGCACTGATGGTGAAATACTATGACGGCAACCTGACGCCGCAAAGCCCATCCGACATCCAGGGGTATATCAATGGCGTCTTCGGCACCAGCCTGGGCCCAGCCGTATCGTATTGCGACAATGCCACTTCGGGCTGCACTGCCGGCACCACGGCAGGCTTGAGTGGCGGCGTCAATTCCTATACGAGCGCGGCCGCCTATGACTTCCTGGCCATCCACTTCGGCCAGGGCGAACTGGTCTTCCACTGGGCCGCGCCCGTCGCAGCCGGCACGACGTTCACGGTAGAAGGCTTGCCCAAGGACCTGAGCAATTACCGCGCTTACGTTTCCGCCATACCTGAACCGGAAACCTATGCCATGCTGCTCGCCGGCCTGGGCCTGCTCGGTGTCATGGCGCGCCGCCGCCAGGCAAAATAGGAGCATCAAGAAGACCTGCAACACGGCGCCGGCGCACCCATGTTTACAGCGCGCTTGCGCCGCGCCGCCCACTCTTTACACCGCCTTTATGCCGCTTTCGCTATGCTGGTTGGCACCACAGCCACCCTTGCGAAGGAGCCTCCATGCATGAATCCCCATTCCAGTCGCGCACGCGCAGCGTGCTGCGCCAGCATTTGCCCGTGCGCGAACGGCTGCGCCTGGCACGCCTGGCGAGCAAGAAAATGCTGTCGGTATTGTCTGCGCTGCTGTGTGCGGTGCCGCTGCTGTATTTGCTGAGCGTTGTGCTGTTTGCGCAGCCTTAGGGCCGAGTGCGGAAGACAGGAAAAGAGAAGAAGCGGCCGCATGGCGCAAGCCGTGGCCAGCATGAAACTGGTCCGCCCAGAGGGAATCGAACCCCCATTCACGGTTTAGAAGACCGTTGTCCTATCCGTTGAACGATGGGCGGAAAGGTGCAGTATTTTAATCCATGCGCGCCAGCAATGACATGCCTGCGCGGAATAGAAAACGGGCTGTCATTTCTGACAGCCCGTTCATGACTTTGGTCGGAGTACAAGGATTCGAACCTTGGACCCCCTGGTCCCAAACCAGGTGCGCTACCGGGCTGCGCCACACTCCGAAGACAAGATAATAACGCCCCCGCCCAATTTCGTCAATTGCCCCAGGCGAATTAGATGGAAATAACTATCGCCCCTTGCCTTTACACACCGACCTTGTCGGCGATGCGGCGTGCCATCGATTCAGCCACCTCCTTGTCTTTCGCCTCGACCATCACGCGGATCAGCGGTTCGGTGCCCGAAGCGCGGATCAGCACGCGGCCCGTGTCGCCCAGCTCAGCCTCGACCAGTTCTTTCTCGGCCACCATGGCGGCATTTTTTTGCCAGTCGAAACCGGGCGCCACGCGCAGGTTGATCAGGGTTTGCGGGAACAGCACCAGTTCGGCCAGGCATTGCTGCAGACTCTGGCCGCTACGCTTGAGCGCAGACAACACTTGCAGCGCAGAGACAATGCCGTCGCCCGTCGTATGCTTGTCCAGGCACAGCAAATGGCCGGAACCTTCGCCGCCCAGTATCCAGCCCTTTTCCTTCATGACTTCCAGCACGTAGCGGTCGCCCACCTTGGCGCGCGCAAAGCCGATGCCTTGCTGCTTGAACAGCACTTCCAGCGCCATGTTCGTCATCAGGGTGCCCACGGCGCCGGCCACGGGACCCGTCGCCAGGCGGTCCTTGACCATGACGTACAACAACTCGTCGCCGTTATACAAGCGGCCCGTGGCGTCGCACATGATCAGGCGGTCGGCATCGCCGTCGAGGGCGATACCAAGATCGGCGCCATGCTCGACGACGGCATCGGCCATGGCCTTGGTCGCCGTGGCGCCGAAGCCCGCATTGATGTTGAAACCGTCGGGCTTGTTGCCGATGGCGATGACTTCCGCGCCAAGCTCATGGAATACGTGCGGGGCGATATGGTAGGCGGCGCCATGCGCGCAATCGACGACGATCTTCAGGCCGCGCAAGTCCAGCTCGTTCGGGAAGGTGCTCTTGCAAAATTCGATGTAGCGGCCCTGGGCATCGTCCAGTCGCTTGGCGCGGCCCAGCTTGTCCGACGGCACGCAAGCCATGGGCTCGTCGAGCGCCGCTTCGATTTCCAGTTCCACGCTGTCGGGCAGCTTGGTGCCCTGGCCGGAAAAGAACTTGATGCCATTGTCATGATAGGGATTGTGCGAGGCGGAAATGACCACCCCGGCCGACAGGCGCAGCGCCCGCGTCAGGTAGGCAATCGCCGGCGTCGGCATGGGGCCGGCCAGCATCACGTCCACGCCGGCCGCCGACAAGCCCGCTTCCAGCGCCGCTTCCAGCATGTAGCCGGAAATGCGCGTGTCCTTGCCGATCAGCACCGTCGGGCGCGCCTTGCCGCCTTGCGACTTGGCCAGCACCTTGCCGGCCGCATAGCCGAGGCGCATGACGAAATCGGGAGTGATCGGAGCCGTGCCCACCAGACCGCGGATGCCATCGGTACCAAAATATTTACGCGTCATATATTTCTCTTTTTGTTGTTTATAATGAATCTTACAGGCTCAGTGCGCCATGCGCCAGACCTTCAGCGCATCGACGGTTTCAGCCACATCATGCACACGGATAATTTCTGCACCTTGCGCTACCGCAGCAAGCGCACCGGCAACACTGCCAGCCAGGCGCTGCTCGACGGGACGTCCTGTGACGGCGCCTATCATCGACTTGCGCGACAGCCCGGCCAACACAGGCAGGTCCAGTTCGCTGCGCAACTGGCGCGTGGCGCGCAGCAAGGCATAGTTTTGCTCCACCGTCTTGCCGAAACCAAAGCCGGGATCGACGCACAGGCGCTCGCGGGCAATGCCGGCCACCGTCATTGTCTCGATGCGCTGGCGCAGGAAGGCGATGACTTCGCGCACCACATCCTCGTATTGGGGTTGATACTGCATGGTTTGCGGCACGCTTTGCATGTGCATGATGCACAGCGCGCAATCGCTATCCTGCACGGCCTCGATGGCGCCTGGCGCGCAGAAACCGTTGATGTCGTTGATCATGTCGGCACCCGCCAAGATGGCTTCGCGCATCACTTCGGGTTTGTACGTGTCGACGGACAGGGGCTTGCCGCAGTCGCGCAAGGCGTACAGCACCGGCATGACGCGCTGCAACTCATCCTGCAACGGCAGCGGCCGTGCGCCGGGGCGACTCGATTCGCCGCCGATATCGATGATGTCGACGCCGTCGACTATCATCTGCTCGGCGCGCGAAATGGCAAATTCCAGGTGTTGATACTGGCCCGCATCGGAAAAGGAATCGGGCGTGATGTTCAGGATGCCCATCACCAACGCCTGCGTGCCCTGCAGATTGAAGCCAAAACGGCCGAATTGCAAATAGTGTCGCATGTAACTCTTTTTAGTCGTCAGGAAAAAACTGCTGCTGCAACGAAAAAGGGCAAGGATTGCTCCTTACCCTTTTAGACAGCACGCCACCGATCAAGCGGCTGCCGTTATCAGGCTGGCGCCGTCACGTTTGGCGAGATGCCGCCCGCGCCGCTGTCGCCGCCCGCATTGCGGCGTGGCGGGATGACTTTCGGCGGACGCGGCTCCAGACCGGCCATGATGTCGTTGATTTGCTCTGCATCAATGGTTTCCCATTCCAGCAAGGCTTTGGTCATCATTTCAACCTTGTCGCGATTGCCTTCCAACAACTTACGCGACAAAGCATATTGCGTGTCGAGAATGTTGCGGATTTCAGCATCGACCTTTTGCTGGGTCGCTTCCGAGATCGTCTTGGTGGCGCCACCGAAGAAACCTTCATTTTCGCTGTCTTCGTAGACCATCACGCCCATGCTGTCGGACATGCCGAAGCGGGTCACCATGGAACGGGCCAGCTTGGTGGCACGCGAGAAGTCGTTCGACGCGCCGGTGGACATTTGTCCCACGAAAATCTCTTCGGCGATACGGCCACCGAACAGGATGGAAATTTCTTCCAGCATCTTGTCCTTGTAGGCGGACAAGTTGTCGTGTTCCGGCAATTGCCAGGTCAAGCCCAGGGCCCAGCCGCGCGGCATGATCGTTACTTTATGCACGGGATCGGCTTTCGGCAGCAGCTTGGCCACCACCGCATGACCGGACTCATGGTAAGCCGTATTGCGACGCTCTTCCTCGCGGATGATCATCGATTTACGCTCAGGACCCATGTAGATCTTGTCTTTCGCATCTTCGAAGTCGGCCATTTCCACCAGGCGCTTGCTGCGACGGGCGGCAAACAGGGCTGCCTCGTTGACCAGGTTGGCCAGGTCGGCGCCCGAGAAACCAGGGGTGCCGCGAGCCAGGATATCGGCTTTCACGTCGGTACTGATAGGCACTTTGCGCATGTGCACGTTCAAGATCTGTTCGCGGCCGCGGATGTCGGGCAAGCCGACGGAGACCTGGCGGTCGAAACGGCCCGGACGCAGCAAAGCTTTGTCGAGCACGTCGGCGCGGTTGGTGGCGGCCACGACGATCACGCCGGAGTTCGCTTCAAAACCGTCCATCTCGACCAGCAACTGGTTCAGGGTCTGTTCGCGCTCGTCATTGCCGCCGCCCATGCCGGCACCGCGGTGACGACCGACAGCGTCGATCTCATCGATGAAGATGATACACGGCGAATGCTTTTTCGCGTTCTCGAACATGTCACGGACACGCGAGGCGCCCACGCCGACGAACATTTCCACGAAGTCGGAACCGGAAATCGAGAAGAACGGCACCTTGGCTTCGCCGGCGATGGCGCGCGCCAGCAGGGTTTTACCCGTGCCCGGAGGACCGACCATCAGCACGCCGCGGGGAATGCGGCCGCCCAGTTTCTGGAATTTGCTCGGGTCCTTGAGGAAGTCGACCACTTCGTTGACTTCTTCTTTCGCTTCATCGCAACCGGCGACATCGGCAAAGGTGACGGTGTTGCTGGCTTCATCCATCATGCGCGCCTTCGACTTGCCGAACGAGAATGCCCCGCCCTTGCCGCCGCCTTGCATCTGACGCATGAAGAAGACCCAGACGCCGATCAACAGCAGCATGGGGAACCAGGATACAAAAATAGTTTGCAGGAACGACGCTTCCTCAGGCGGGCGCACATCGAAATGCACGCCATTGTCGCGCAGGTCGCCGATCAGACCCTTGTCGAGACTGGTGGCGGTGGTACGCACCTTGGTGTCGTCCATCAGCTTGGCGGTGATCGACGAACCCTCGATCACGACATCCTTGACGCGCTTGGCTTTGACTTCATCCAGCAAATCGGAATAAGCGATGGCCTTGCTGCCGCCTGTGGCGCCATGACTGTCGAATTGCTTGAACAGCATGAACAACAGCAGCAATACGACTACCCAGATGGCAGATTTGGAAAACATGTTATTCACGAAGACTCCTTGGATGCAGTGCGCATCTCTTTACCAATAGCTAGAAACACGATTTTACTCGCAATAAGCGGGCCGTGCCAAAGCCCGCCGATCCGTGCGCGCGAAAAAACCGCGTTCACGCAAAAAAAATGCAGTATAAACAATTTAGGCTTTTATGCCATCAGACGCTACTGCACTTCTCGTTCCCATGTGCGGATTCCCTCTTAAATATCAAGGGCGGAATCATCTTCTTGCACAGCATTTTTCAGCGGATTCTTGAGACCACGCCCCATCAGGAAGATTTCTGACGATTTATCGCGGCTGGCCTTGGGCTTTTTCTGCACCACAACCTTGAATTCGGCGCGGAATTTCTCCACGATCTGGCTGAAACCCATGTCCTTGAAACATTTCACCAGCAATACGCCCGATGGCTTCAAATGCAATTGGGAAAATTCGATGGCCAAGTCGATCAAATGCTCCATGCGCGCGGCGTCCGCCGTGGCGATGCCCGACAGGTTGGGCGCCATGTCCGACAGGACCACGTCGACCTTGCGCCCTTGCAACACCACTTCCAGCTGGCGCAGCACGCGCGCTTCGCGGAAGTCACCCTGAATGAAGTGGAAATCGGCGATCGGCTCCATTTCCAGCATGTCCAGGCCAATCAGGGTACCATTGACCCCGCCGCCGTCCTTGCCGGCCAGCTTGCGCCGCAGATACTGGGCCCAGCTGCCAGGAGTGCAACCAAGGTCGACAATTACCTGGCCATGCTTGATCAGTTTTTCGTCTTCATCGATTTCTTTGAGCTTGTATGCTGCCCGGGCGCGATAGCCCTCTTTTTGCGCCAACTTCACATAAGGATCATTTATGTGGTCGTGCAACCAGTTTTTGTTTAATTTCTTCTTTGCCATTCGCGTAGAATACTGCTTTTAAGGGAATTACTAAATATTATTATGCTAAAACTTACACCCGTAGAGCGCAGCGCACTGCGCGCCGAAGCACACGCGCTGAAGCCTATCGTCATCATTGGCGAAGCGGGCTTGACACCTGCTGTCCTCAAAGAGATCGACCTTGGCCTGGATTCGCACGGTCTGATTAAAGTCCGCGTGTTCGGCGACGACCGCGAAGCCCGCGTCGGAATGTACGATACGATTTGCGGCAATCTCGGCGCCGCCCCGGTACAACATATTGGCAAACTGCTGGTAATCTACCGTCCGAAAAAAGAAGTGGTTAAAGAGAAGGTCAGCGCCGGCAAAGGCATGCGCGAAGTGACCATCGTCAAAGCCAGCGCCAGCGGCACCAAGCGCCCCAGCGTGACGAAAGTCATGATCAAGGGCAATGAGCGCGTTACCGAAGGCGGTTCCATCAAGCGTGCCAAGCCACGTCAGAAAAGCGCCAAGAAAAGCGCACTGGGCAGCAAGTAAGCCTGTTCACCCGGCAACCGCAAGGCTGCCGGGTTTGAAACAAGAAGCGGAGCACGGGATATCCCCTGCTCCGCTTTTTTTCATGCAATTACTTTACTTATATCAAACTACTGCTGTTTCCAGATCAATACGCCCGCCAGCAAGCTCTGCACGGCAAAGATCAGGGTCGACACGCCATGCAGCATGCCGAAGCGGCTGCGCATGGCTTCGTCCATGATGCCCGACGGCGCTTGCGCCTTGAGCTCGGCCATCAGGGGCGAGATGCCAAAATGGCTGAGTAGCGCGCACACCAGCATGGACAGCACCAGCGCGGCCAGCAGGCGCCGGCGCTTCAGCTCCAGCGCGCCGGGACTCCATTGCAGCAAGGCCAACAGTATCAACGCACAGGCGATGGACAGCCAGGCCTCGGCGCGGAACATGCTGCCGGCGATATTGCCCGCCAGCATACGGTCGCTCAGAGTGCCAAACAGCGTGGGCGCCACGATAAAACCGATGGTCCACAGGCTGCCTGCCCACAGGGTGGCAACGAGGATGCGCACGCGGGCGAGCATCAGATGTACAGCACTTCCAGGATTTCGTATTCGCGCGGGCCGGACGGCGCCTGCACTTCCACCACGTCGCCGGCGTACTTGCCGATCAGCGCGCGGGCGATCGGGGACGTCACAGACACTTTGTTCTTTTTCAGGTCGGCTTCATCGAGGCCCACGATCTGGTAAGTGACTTTCTGGCCCGATTCCAGGTCTTCCAGGTTCACGGTCGAGGCAAAGACCACGCGGCCTTCCGCGTCGAGCGCGGTCGGGTCGATGATTTGCGCTGCGCCCAGCTTGCCTTCGAGTTCGGCGATGCGACCTTCCACGAACGCCTGGCGCTCCTTGGCGGCGTCATACTCGGCGTTTTCCGACAGGTCGCCGTGCGAACGCGCTTCGGCGATCGCATCGATGACGATGCGGCGTTCCTTGGTCTTCAAATGATGCAGCTCTTCTTTCAGAAGTTCTGCACCGTATGTGGTCAATGGGACTGAGGTCATGTTATCTCTACTATCTGCTAGTTATCGGCGCCGTTGTCCGTGTTTTGTCACGGTTAACGGATGCACCAAGTGAAAACCACAGAGGCCGCGCGCTGCTCTGCACGGAACTCTGTGGTTGATAAGCATGCAGTGTACCGCCTAACGGAGGCCACTGCAAATGACACGCGGACTATTCAGCTTGCTGCAGGGTCTTGTGCAGGCCTTGCAGATCGTACACGCGCAACTCATCCAGATGGCGGATGCCTTCGACGGCCGCTTCCGCGCCCGCGATGGTGGTGTAGGTCGTCACGCGCGACGCCAGGGCCGAAGTGCGGATGGCCCGCGAATCGACGATGGCGCTGCGTTTTTCTTCCACAGTGTTAATCACCAGCACGATTTCATGGTTCTTGATCATGTCGACGATGTGCGGACGGCCTTCGATCACCTTGTTCACTGGCGTGACGGCGATGCCGGCAGCGGCGATCACGGCGGCGGTGCCCTTGGTGGCGACCACGGTGAAACCCGACTCGACCAGGTCACGCGCCACTTGCACGGCGCGCGGCTTGTCCGACGCTTTCACGCTGATGAAGACCTTGCCCGATTTTGGCAGGTTCACGCCGGCGCCCAGTTGCGATTTCACAAACGCTTCGCCAAACGTCAGGCCCACGCCCATGACTTCGCCCGTCGATTTCATTTCAGGGCCCAGGATAGTGTCCACGCCCGGGAACTTGACGAACGGGAAGACGGCTTCCTTGACGCTGAAATATGGCGGCACGACTTCCTGCGTGATGCCTTGCGAGGCCAGCGATTGGCCGACCATGCAGCGGGCGGCAATTTTCGCCAGTTGCAAGCCCGTGGCTTTCGAGACGAAAGGCACGGTACGCGAAGCGCGCGGATTGACTTCCAGCACGAAGACGACATCTTTCATTTCGCCGTCAATTTCCTGCTTCTGGATGGCGAACTGCACGTTCATCAGGCCGACCACGTTCAAGCCCTTGGCCATCAGCGCCGTCTGGCGTTTCAGTTCTTCAATGGTTTCCGGTGCCAGCGAATACGGTGGCAGCGAGCAAGCCGAGTCGCCCGAGTGTACGCCAGCCTGTTCGATGTGTTCCATCACGCCGCCGATGAACGTCGTTTCGCCGTCGGAGATGCAATCGACGTCGCACTCGATGGCGTCGTTCAGGAAGCGGTCCAGCAACACGGGTGAATCGTGCGAAACCTTGACCGCTTCGCGCATGTAGCGCTCGAGGTCGCGTTGTTCATGCACGATTTCCATGGCGCGGCCACCCAGCACGTACGATGGACGCACGACCAGCGGGTAACCGATTTCCTGCGCCAGCGCCAAAGCGTCGGCTTCCGTGCGGGCGGTGCGGTTAGGCGGCTGGCGCAGTTCCAGCTTGTGCAACAGTTGCTGGAAACGCTCGCGGTCTTCGGCGGCATCGATCATGTCGGGCGAAGTGCCGATGATCGGTACGCCATTCGCTTCCAGGTCGAGCGCCAGTTTCAGCGGGGTCTGGCCGCCGTACTGCACGATCACGCCCACCGGTTTTTCAATGGCGACGATTTCCAGCACGTCTTCCAGCGTCAGGGACTCAAAGTACAGGCGGTCCGAAGTATCGTAGTCGGTCGACACAGTTTCCGGGTTGCAATTGACCATGATGGTTTCGTAGCCGTCTTCGCGCATGGCAAGGGCCGCGTGGACGCAGCAATAGTCAAATTCGATACCCTGGCCGATACGGTTCGGGCCACCGCCCAGCACCATGATCTTTTTCTTGTCGGTCGGATTCGATTCGCACTCTTCGTCGTACGTGGAGTACATGTACGCCGTGTCGGTCGAAAATTCCGCTGCGCAGGTATCGACGCGCTTGTAGACAGGACGAATGTTCAGCGCATGGCGCTGCTGGCGCACGGCCGTGTCGGTCGTTTGCAACAGGAAGCCCAGGCGGCGGTCCGAGAAGCCCTTCTGTTTCAACTTGTACAGGGTGTTCTTGTCCAGGTTTTCCAGCTTCTGCGTGTCCAGCCACAGTTCCAGGTCGACGATTTCCTTGATCTGGATCAAGAACCATGGGTCGATCTTGGTCAGGTTGTGCACTTCTTCCAAAGTGAAACCTTGGGCAAACGCATCGCCCACGTACCAGATGCGCTCAGGACCAGGCTCGCCCAGTTCTTCTTCGATCTTTTCGCGGTCCTTGGTTTTCTCGTTCATGCCGTCCACGCCCACTTCCAGGCCGCGCAAGGCTTTCTGGAACGATTCCTGGAAGGTACGGCCAATCGCCATCACTTCGCCGACGGATTTCATCTGCGTCGTCAGGTGGTGGTCGGCGGTCGGGAATTTCTCGAACGTGAAACGCGGGATCTTCGTGACGACGTAATCGATTGACGGTTCGAACGAGGCCGGCGTGGCGCCGCCCGTGATTTCATTGCGCAGCTCGTCCAGGGTGTAACCGACGGCCAGCTTGGCAGCGATTTTTGCAATCGGGAAGCCCGTGGCTTTCGATGCCAGGGCCGATGAACGCGACACGCGCGGGTTCATCTCGATGACGATCATGCGGCCATCGACAGGGTTGATCGAAAACTGCACGTTCGAGCCACCGGTGTCGACGCCGATCTCGCGCAGCACTGCCAGACTGGCATTGCGCATGATCTGGTATTCCTTGTCCGTCAGCGTTTGCGCTGGCGCCACCGTGATGGAGTCACCTGTGTGCACGCCCATCGGGTCGAGGTTTTCAATCGAGCAAATGATGATGCAGTTGTCCGCCTTGTCGCGCACCACTTCCATCTCGTACTCTTTCCAGCCCAGCAACGATTCTTCGATCAGCAGCTCTTTCGTCGGCGAGGCTTCCAGGCCGCGCTTGCAGATGGTTTCGAATTCTTCTTCGTTGTAGGCGATGCCGCCGCCGGAACCGCCCATGGTGAACGATGGCCGGATGATGGTCGGGAAGCCCAGGGTGCGCTGCACCGCCCACGCTTCCTCCATCGAATGCGCCACGCCCGACTTGGCCGAACCGAGGCCGATCTTGGTCATCGCGTCCTTGAACTTGGAACGGTCTTCCGCCTTGTCGATGGCTTCCGGCGACGCGCCGATCAGCTCGACGTTGTATTTCGCCAGCACGCCATTGTTGAACAGGTCCAGCGCGCAGTTCAGCGCCGTCTGGCCGCCCATCGTCGGCAGGATGGCGTCTGGACGCTCCTTGGCGATGATGCGTTCAACCACCGACCAGGTGATCGGTTCGATGTAGGTCACGTCGGCCATTTCCGGGTCCGTCATGATGGTCGCAGGATTGCTGTTGACCAGGATGACTTTGTAGCCCTCTTCACGCAGGGCCTTGCACGCTTGCGCGCCGGAATAATCGAATTCGCAGGCCTGGCCGATCACGATCGGGCCAGCGCCAATAATCAGAATACTTTTAATATCTAAACGTTTAGGCATTTTTCTTTTTCTCCTCCGCAGCCATCAAGTTGATGAAGCGGTCAAACAGGTAAGCAACATCCATCGGGCCCGGCGACGCTTCAGGGTGGCCCTGGAAGCAGAAAGCCGGCTTGTCCGTGCGGGCAAAGCCCTGCAGGGAGCCGTCGAACAGCGATTCATGGGTCACGCGGCAATTCGCGGGCAAGGTTGCCGCGTCGACAGCGAAACCGTGGTTTTGCGAGGTAATCAAGACTTGCTTGGTTTCCAGGTCTTGCACCGGATGGTTGGCGCCGTGGTGGCCGAACTTCATCTTCAGCGTTTTTGCGCCGGAAGCGAGCGCCATGATCTGGTGACCGAGGCAGATGCCGAAGGTCGGGATGCCCTTCTCGATCAATTCGCGGGTAGCAGCGATGGCGTAATCGCACGGTTCCGGGTCGCCAGGGCCATTCGAGAGGAAGATGCCGTCCGGATTCAGTGCCAGGGCGTCGGCCGCCGTGGCTTGCGCCGGCAGCACGGTGACTTTGCAGCCGCGCGCCGTCAGCATGCGCAGGATGTTGCGCTTGACGCCGTAGTCGAAGGCGACCACGTGGTATTTCGCATCGGCGTCGGCCAACTGGCCATAACCTTCGCCCAAGGTCCATTCCGTTTCGCGGTACTCGTAGGCAGTCTTGCTCGATACCACCTTGGCCAGGTCCATGCCGGCCAGGCCGGGGAAGGAACGGGCCAGTTCCAGCGCTTGCGCGGCGGATGGCTCATTGCCTTGCGTACCGACCAGGATGGCGCCGCCCTGCGCACCTTTTTCACGCAGAATGCGCGTGAGCTTGCGTGTATCGATGCCGGCGATGGCGACGATATTTTCAGCTTTCAGGTAGTCGGACAGGGAGAGCGTGGAACGGAAATTGGATGCCAGCAATGGCAAATCGCGGATGATGAGGCCAGCGGCGTGTACCTTGGAAGATTCGACATCTTCCGGATTGACGCCCGTATTGCCGATATGCGGATAGGTCAGGGTGACCATCTGGCGGCAATAGCTTGGGTCGGTAAGGATTTCCTGATACCCGGTCATGGAGGTGTTGAAAACAACCTCGCCCGTGGTATGACCGGCGGCACCGATCGAAAAACCTTTAAAGATCGTTCCATCAGCAAGCGCTAATATGGCTGGAACGGCAGGGCCAGAAAAAAATGGCGGCAAGGGCAACTCCTGATAAAGTTACCGTAGCTGCGCCACGTCAGACCGACCGCCTAATTACCCGAGCCAGATGCACTCAGGGTGTTTCAACGGTCATTTTGAATGATGGGATGGGTAGTCGCTACGGTATATGTGTGATTGGCTAAACCTTTGAATTATAACCAAAAGGAAGCTTTTCCACAAGGAAGAAAATGCAGAATGGGCGGCATTTTTTTGCATGGCAGCATAAAGCCTGTGCCCCATGAAAAAAGCCGCCCGGCTTGCGCGGGGCGGCTAGTTCTGCAACAGCGGCGACTACTTAGGCCGTCAAAGCTGCAATGCCAGCTTTCGCGATTTGCGCATCTTCCGCCGACTTCACGCCCGAGACGCCGACTGCGCCCACGTAGTGACCGTCGAACACGATGGGTACGCCGCCTTCGAGCAAGCCGTCTATTTCCGGCACGCTCAGGAAGGACACGCGGCCGCCATTGATCATCTCTTCATAGATGCGCGATTCGCGGCGGCCCAGCGCGGCCGTTTTGGCTTTCGAGGGGGCAATGTGCGACGAGATCGGCGCCACGCCATCCATGCGCTGCAGCCACAGCAAGTGGCCGCCGTCATCGACAATGGCGATCGTGACCGCCCAGTTATTCTTGACCGCTTCCGCTTCGGCGGCGGCAGCGATTTTCTTTACGTCGTCCAGGGTCAAAATCGGTTTCGATTGCATGGTGCATCCTTGTTATGTTGAAGCAAAATTGTATACGAAATGCGCAGCGGCGCGATCGCTTACTGCTCGCGCTTGGCCTTCAGCTTTTGCTTGAGCTGCGCCATGACGGCAAAGGTCGCCTGCTCGCCCGCCAGGATCGCCTGGTTGCGGCTGTTGAAATCGTTGCCTTTCATGGTGCCCAGGCTGGGCTGGATCACCACGTCCGCATCCTTCAGCTCGAACTGGTTGATGCGCTGGCCCATGATGGCAAACGTCTGCATCAGCACTTCCATCGAACTGATGGCCTTCTGGGTATCCGTTTGCGACGAAATATTCACGGCGATGATGAAATCGGCGCCCATGTCGCGCGCAAAGCGCACGGGCACGGGAGCAACGAGGCCGCCATCGACATAGGTGTGGCCGGCAATGGTCACGGGCTGGAACACGCCGGGCACGGCCGACGAAGCGCGCACGGCCATGCCGGTGTTACCGCGCTGGAACAGGATCGGCTGGCCATTCTTCAAATCGGTCGCCACCACGCCAAACGGTATCTTGAGTTTTTCCAACGGCACGCCGCCGACAGCCTTGTTGACATAGCTTTGCAGCGCCTCGCCCTTGAGCACACCGGACGACTTGCCGAACAGGGGCAAGGCCCAGTCGGAAATGGCCGCCTCGTCCATGTCGAACGCCATCTTTTGCAGGGCGAAGCCGGAGTTGCCTGCCGCATACAAGGCACCCACCACGCTGCCGGCGCTGGTACCGGTGACGATGTCGGCGTGGATGCCCTGCGATTCGAGTGCCTTGATCACGCCGATATGCGCGAAGCCGCGCGCCGCGCCACCGCCCAGGGCCAGGCCGATCTTGATCTTGCGCGGCGGCACGACGATGGGCTCGGGAGGCGTCAATACTTGTAGGGGTTTCGGGACGGTGGTATCGCAGCCGGCCAGCGCAAAGGCGGCCAGGGCAAGCAGGGTCAGGCGTTTAGGGAGCATAGTGGCAGAAGAGAACCGCGCGCGGCAGTGGCAACAAAGGAGAGCCGATTGTAGCGCAAGCGGGGCCGCCCGCACTGAAGCCTGTCTTAAATGATTGCGGTGACAATGTTCGTACGGGCCGACTCTGCCACCAGACGGCTGCTAGACTGGCGCCTGCTTTGTTACTTGCTCCCGATATGTCAGAACATCAATTTGCCGACAGCCGCGCCTTGAGCGCCCCTTTTTCACAGCAACTGGCCAGCCACCCCGGCGACGGCGCCCTCGCCTGGCTGACCTGCGTGCTGGCCACGCAAGCGCCCGCGCTGCGCTCGTCGAACGCCATCCTGCTGGCCTACACGGGCAACCCGGCCGCCATCGACTGGATCGATGACTATATCGGCTCGCCCGTGGCGGGGCAATGGGGTGTGGCGGCAGCCCTGCTGGGCACGCCCTGGCCGCGCATCCTTGACTGGCTGCAGCGCGGCGGCGCGCACCGGCTGATGGCGCTCGACACCCTGCGCGCGTATCGCAAGCCGGCCGTCAACATGTCGCCGCTGGAACAGATCGCCGCGCCCGTGCTGCCGCAGGCGCCCGCGCGCACCGACCTCGATGCGGCGCTGGTCGCCTGCCTGGCCGCGTCAGCCACGCCACGCATCCAGGCAGCCGTCAACTCGATCAACAAGCATGTGGACGAAATCCTGCGCGGCGGCCCACGCGGCGTGGCCTTGGCCGACTTGCCGCGCCTGTATCTCGATGCGGCACCGTTCAAGCATGCGCCCGCCATTCTGGAGCAGCATGCGACCATGGTGGGCGACATGCGCGAAAACCTGCAGAACCTGCTCAAGGGCATATTGTGAACAGGCAAACCCTTGTGATGATCGACTTGAGCGATATCAACACCGCGCGCCAGTTGCATGCCACCCTGGCAGCCGCGCTGGCCTTTCCGGCCTTCTACGGCATGAACTGGGATGCCTTCTGGGATGCCATCACGGGCCTGGTGGAAATGCCGCAACAGTTACAATTCACAGCATGGCAAGCGCTGGAAGAGCGGCTGCCGCGCGATGCGGCCATCCTGCAGCGCATCCTGGCGCGCATGGCGCGAGAAATGCCGGACGCGGCGGCGCACGTGCATTACATGCAAAGCAGAAACGCTTGACAGCCCGGCCCAACTTCCCGTACATTAAGTGCATGTCCTCCTTCAAACATTCCTCCCCTTCCCTGCTGTCGCTATCGCGACTACACCTAGCACGCGCATAAGTTTGCCGCATTGCTTCGCCTGGCCACACGCCGGCGTGTTTCAAAAACCCTGGAAGGTTTGATGATGTTTGCACCATCCCCCGCTACACCCGTAATTTCTGACGCGACCACCACCACTGGTGCCGTTGCCGTGCTTTGCCTGCTAAAACTACCGATCGCTTGCCTGGCCTAGTGTTGCGTGGCCGCCCGGCAAGCTTGCGCCACAACCATTGATTTCCCCCCTATCTTCAGGAGTACCCGATCATGATGTTGCAAAACCCAGCTTCCAAATACCGCGCCTTTCCTCCCGTCCAATTGACCGACCGTCAATGGCCAAACCAGATCATCAGCAAACCGCCTATCTGGATGAGCACCGACTTGCGCGACGGCAACCAGTCGCTGATCGAGCCGATGAGCGCGGAAAAGAAGCTGCGTTTCTTCGAGATGCTGATTGCCATCGGCCTGAAAGAAATCGAAGTGGGTTTCCCATCGGCATCGCAGACGGATTTCGATTTCGTGCGCAAGCTCGTCGATGAAGGCCGCATCCCGGACGACGTCACCATCATCGTGCTGACCCAGTCGCGCGAGGAATTGATACGCCGCACGGTGGAATCGGTCGTCGGCGCCAAGCGCGCCATCGTCCACCTGTACAACTCCGTGGCACCCGTGTTCCGCAAGGTCGTGTTCGGCATGTCGCGCGAGGAAATCACGCAGATCGCCACCACCGGCACCACCCTCGTCAAACAGCTGGTGGCGCAGCATCCGGAAACGCAATGGGGCTTTGAATACACGCCGGAATCGTTCTCCACCACCGAGCTCGATTTCTCCAAGCATATCTGCGACGCCGTCAGCGCCATCTGGAAGCCGACGCCGGCCAACAAGATGATCGTCAACCTGCCATCGACCGTGGAATGCAGCACGCCCAATGTGTATGCGGACCAGATCGAATGGATGTCGCGCAAACTGGCGCGCCGCGATTCCATCATCATCAGCGTGCACCCGCACAACGACCGCGGCACGGCCGTCGCGTCGGCCGAGCTGGCCGTGATGGCGGGCGCCGACCGCGTCGAAGGCTGTTTGTTCGGCAATGGCGAGCGCACGGGCAACGTCGACCTGGTGACCCTGGCGATGAACTTGTACACGCAGGGCGTGCACCCGGGCCTGGATTTCTCCGATATCGACACCGTGCGCAAGTGCGTGGAAGAGTGCAACCAGTTGCCCGTCCACCCGCGCCACCCGTATGCGGGCGACCTGGTGTTTACGGCATTCTCCGGCTCGCACCAAGATGCGATCAAGAAAGGTTTCGCCAAGCAACAACCGGACAGCATCTGGGAAGTGCCGTACTTGCCGATCGATCCGGCCGACCTGGGCCGCAGCTACGACGCCGTGATCCGCGTCAACAGCCAGTCCGGCAAGGGTGGCATGGCGTACTTGCTGGAACAGGAATATGGCCTGGTCTTGCCGCGCCGCCTGCAGATCGAATTCTCGCGCGCCGTGCAAGCCGTGGCCGACGCCACGGGCCGCGAAATCGCCGCGCAGGATATCCATGAAATATTCCAGAAGGAATACCTGGAGCAGACGGCGCCGTACGCCTACGCTTCGCACCGCATGGTGGAAGACACCAGCAGCGATGAATCCGTGCAGATCGACATCAGCCTGTCGCACCGCCAAACGCCGCTGGCCCTGCAAGGCGGCGGCAACGGCCCCATCGATGCCTTCGTGAATGCGCTGGGCCTGGACATCAAATTGATGGATTACCATGAGCATTCGATCGGCTCCGGCGCCAATGCGCAAGCGGCTTGCTACGTGGAATTGCGCCTCGACAATGGCCCGACCCTGTTCGGCGCCGCCATCGACAGCAATATCGTCACCGCCTCGTTCAAGGCCGTGCTGTCGGCCGTGAACCGCCGCATCGGGCAGACGGACGCCGAAAAAACAACTGCGGCCGATGTGGCGGCCAGCGCCGCCTAAGTTATTTCAGCGCGCTTCATAGGAGAAAAAGCGGTACGGCTTGATCGCCGTGCCGCTTTTTCATTTCTACCGGGCAATTAGTAGTGCAAATCAGGTATCGCCCACCGTATAATCGTTTCATAACAAGACCACCGGAGACAGATCATTAGCTACCGAGGGAATCAGTATGAAATTGACGGATATGAAGATAGGCGTGCGCCTGGGTGCCGGTTTTGGCGTGGTGCTGCTGCTGATGGCAGTGCTGGTAGGAACGGGCCTTTTCCGACTGGACAAGATCGGCGCGCTCAGCGAAGCCATCATCGAGAAAGACTGGGCCAAGGCCGATGCCATCGCCACCATTCGCAGTACCACGCGCTCGAACGCGGCGCTGGTGCTGGAACTGTTCATCCATGAAGATCCGGCCCGCGCCAACGCCATCCACGGCGAAATCGATGCCAACAAGGCCACCATCAGCGATGCGCTGGCCATCCTCGACCACCTGATCGTGCTGCCTGAAGGCAAGGAACTGCTGGCCACCCTGAAGCAGCAGCGCAAGGCCTATGTGGTCTCGTTCAGCCAGGCCGACAAGCTACTGGTGGCGGGACAGCGCGCGGAAGCGGCCGTGCATGTGCGCGACGACACTTTGCCCGCCCTGAATCAGTTGCAGAAAACGGTGAACCGCCTGAATGAAATCCAGCGCGCAGTGGTCGTGCATGGCGGCCAGCAAATCCGGCAGAATATTTCCTCAGCTAATGTCCTGATGGCCAGCCTGGGCACGACCGCGCTGCTGCTGGGCGTGCTCTTTGCCTGGTGGGTCACGCGCTCGATTACCACGCCCATCGCGTATGCCCTGCGCGTGGCACAAGCCGTGGCCGCAGGCGACCTAAGCAGTAAAATCGTGGCCGATGGCATGGATGAAACGGGCCAGTTGCTGCAGGCGCTGCGCGACATGAATACCAACCTGGCCACGCTGGTGGGGCAAGTACGCGGTGGCACGGGCACGATCGCCGTGGCGTCGAGCCAGATCGCCAGCGGCAATGCCGACCTGTCGGCCCGCACGGAAGCGCAGGCCAGTGCGCTGGAAGAAACCGCCTCGTCGATGATCGAACTGACGGGCACCGTGCGCAGCAATAGCGACAATGCGCGCCAGGCCGACAGCCTGGCCCGCTCGGCATCGGGCATCGCGCAGCGCGGTGGCACGGCCATGGCGGAAGTAATCGGCACCATGGATGCCATCAATGCCTCCTCGCGCAAGATCGTCGACATCATCGCCGTCATCGACGGCATCGCCTTCCAGACGAATATCCTGGCCCTGAACGCGGCCGTGGAAGCGGCGCGTGCGGGCGAAGAGGGACGCGGCTTTGCCGTGGTGGCGTCCGAAGTGCGCAACCTGGCCCAGCGCTCGGCCGCCGCCGCCAAGGAAATCAAGGAACTCATTGCCGACTCCGTCAATCGGGTCGACCAGGGCGCGCAGCTGGTCAGCCAGGCGGGTGCCACGATGGAAGAAGTGGTGGCCAGCGTGGGCCGGGTCAGCGCCATCGTCGGTGAAATCAGCGTCGCCAACCACGAGCAAAGCGAAGGCATCGAGCAGATCAATGCCGCCATCATGCAGATGGACCAGACGACGCAGCAGAATGCGGCCCTGGTCGAAGAGGCAGCCGCAGCGGCGGCAGCCATGCATGAACAGGCAGGCGAACTGGAAACCCTTGTCAGCCAGTTCAAGCTGGAACAGAACGCCGTCGCCAAGGCCCCGCCCCGCCCTGATGCGCCCACCGTCCCGCGCTTGCACTAGGCTATTTACGCCACCTGGCGCGCCAGGCGGATGCCGGAAAACTGCCAGCGCGCACCGGCCGGGAAGAAATTGCGGTAGCTGGCGCGCGCATGGCCGGCCGGCGTGGCGCACGACGCACCGCGCAACACATACTGATTCAGCATGAACTTGCCGTTGTACTCGCCCAGCGCCCCGGGCGCCGTGCGGTAACCGGGATACGGCGCGTAGCTGCTGCTGGTCCACTGCCAGCAGTGGCCAAACATTTGCCGCAAGCCTGCACGCAAGGTGGCCGGGGCTGGATGCAGTTGCCCGACTTGCACTTCGCTGCCTTGCGCCGCCACTTCCCACTCCGCTTCTGTCGGCAGACGCGCGCCAGCCCAGTTCGCATAAGCATCCGCCTCGAATAGCGACAAATGCGTGGCCGGCGCTTGGACGTCGAGCGGGCGCAGTCCAAACAAGGTGAATTCCTGCCAGCGCCCCGCCTCGTCGCGCTGCCAGTACAGCGGACATTCCAGCTGCTGGCTGCGCACCCAGTCCCAGCCTTCGGCCAGCCACCAATGCGCCGTGCGGTAGCCGCCCGCCTCGATGAAGGCCAGATACTCGCCATTCGTCACCAGCGCACTGGCCAGTTCGAACGGCGCCACGTATTGCGGATGGCGCGGCAATTCATTGTCGAAGCAAAAACCGTCGCCCGCATGGCCGATCTGCGCCAGGCCGCCGTCGAAAACGAGCCAGGCCGTGGGCTGTGCGTGTTCTTGCGCTGGCGCAACCGCACTGTCCAGGCAAGCGGGAGACAGGTAAGCGGAAGGCAGGTAAGCTGGAAACAGGGCGCTCTGCGCCAGCAAGTGTTTCACGTCCGTCAACAGCAATTCCTGGTGCTGCTGCTCGTGTTCGAGGCCCAGCGCCAGCAGCATGGTCAGCCGTTCGCGCTCGGCACGCGCCAGCTCGCCCGCCAGCAGGCGGGCGATGCGCGCATCGACGTTGGCCCGGTAGGCGCGCACCTGCGCCATGCCGGGGCGCGTCAGCAAGCCCCGCTGGGCGCGCGGATGCTTCTCGCCCACGCCGTTGTAGTACGAGTTAAACAATACGCGGAAGGCGGGGTGGAATGGCGTGAACGCCGCTTCCATGTTTTCCAAGATAAACGTTTCAAAAAACCAGGTGGTATGCGCCAAATGCCATTTCACGGGGCTGGCGTCCGGCATCGATTGGGCGCCGCAATCCTCGTCGGACAGCGGTTCGGCCAGCCGCAGCGAGTGCTGGCGCACCTTATTGTAATGATCGATCAACATCTCTTCCTTCTTAATCCCGGATCACTTTGGCGTAAATGACGGCAAACCACTGCTGCGGGTCTGTCCAAACTTGCACGGTGGAAAATCCCGCCTGCTCCAGCAAGCCGACAAAACTTGCGCGCGTGTATTTGTAGCTGTCTTCTGTATGGATGCGTTCGCCTTTCGCGAAACGCCGCTGGCCACCTTTCCAATGGACAACTTGCTCGCTGCGCGCTTCCAGGTGCATTTCGACGCGGCGCTCGTCGGCATTGAAAAAGCCATGGTGCTGCCAGGCGCGCACGTCGAAGTCCGCGCCGATCAGCCCGTTCACGTGGCGCAACATGTTCAGGTTGAAGGCGGCCGTGACGCCCAGCGCATCGTCATAAGCCGCGTCGAGGATGGCGTCGTCCTTGATCAGGTCAACACCGATCAGCAGGCCGCCATCGCCGTCCGCATTGGCGCGCAGGCGGCGCAGGAAGGCGGTCGCTTGCTCAGGAGCGAAATTGCCAATCGACGAGCCGGGATAGAAGAACAATCGCCGCGCCTCGCGCACGCTGTCGGGCAAGTCCAGCCGGCTGGAGAAATCCAGGCCCAGGCCCGTCATCTCGATGTGCGGAAAGCGCTGCTGCAGCCGGCTCAGCGATTCACTGAGGAAATCATAGGAAATATCCACGGCCACATACTGGACTGGATGCAGCAGGGGGAACAGGCTGGCGGCCTTGGCGCAATTGCCTGCCCCCAGGTCGATCAGGGTGCTGCCCGGCCCCACGGCGTGCGCGATCTCGGCGCCGTGACGGGCAAAGATGGCGGCCTCGGTGCGCGTCGGATAGTACTCGGGCAAGGCGCAAATGGCTTCGAACAGCTTCGAGCCCAGCGCGTCGTACAGGTACTTGGGCGAGGTCCATGCCTCGCGCGCCAGCAGGCCGCTGCTGATCTCGACTATCGTGGCAGGTGTGGCGCTGGCCACTCGGACGTTGCTGGCGGGAGACAAATCTGACTGCTGTTGCGCGAGTGGCATGGTCATGGGCTGGCGTCGTCTATCAAGGTTCACAAAAGGCTTGCTGGGCTGGTACCTGGCATGCGCGCGCTGCCTGCTGCCGCGCAGGGCATGGAAGACGCCATTGCCGATGATTTTTTCCCATCATAGCGGAATCCGCACAAGCCAGCCGTGCGACAGGTAACGCAAGATCAAACTAGCAGTGTGCACATAAAATTGGTATTGCCAAGCAAAAAGGATAAGCCTGTCGTATACTACACGTTGCCGGCCAAACAATCCGCGCCCCTTTGCAGTTCCCAGGCCCCCCTCTCCCCCGCGTGCCTCCCTTTACGATAGCCGTTATTAATCAAGATCACCATGCTCGAATTGCGCCATCTGTCGAAGTCCTATGCCCATGCCCGTCCCGTGCTGGCTAACATTTCCTGCCGCTTCAAGGCGGGGGAATTCATCGCCATCATGGGTGACTCGGGCGTTGGCAAGTCGACCTTGCTGAACCTGATCGCCGGCCTCGATACACCCGATGCGGGTGCCGAAGCGCACCCTATCCTGGTGGACGGCATTGCCATGTCCAGCCTCGATGACGCCGCCGCCACCCGGCTGCGTCGCGCCCGCATGGGCTTTATATTCCAGGCCTTCCACGTCTTGCCACACCTGACCCTGCTGCAAAACGTGGCCCTGCCGCTGCTGCTCAACGGACTGCCCCAGGAGCGTGCCGCCAGCATGCTCGAAGCGGTCGGCCTGGGCGGACGCGGCGGCGACTTTCCGCAACAACTGTCCGGCGGCGAAATGCAGCGCGTGGCCATTGCCCGCGCGCTCGTGCATAAGCCGGCGCTGGTATTGGCCGATGAGCCTACCGGCAACCTCGATCCCGATACGGCGCACAGCATCCTGCAATTGCTGCGCGCCGAAATCAAGGCCAACGGCAGTTGCGCGATCATGGTCACGCATTCGCTGGCCGCCGCCGAAATGGCGGACAGAACCATGATCCTGACGAAAAACGGCTTACAAAATACAACAATCGTCAACCGAATTAATCAAACAAACAGTTAATTTAACTAACTATCTGTCACAAGTTTTGTTATCGTAGTATTATTGAAAACACTTGCATGGTTATCAATGTTTTAATGCGAATGTTGTTACGTCACCCGGACAGCCTTACTGCGATGACGAACTTTAGCCGGGACCGCAGTGTGTGGTCTCGTCCCTTGCATAACCTGAAGGAGGAGTAAATGAACGTTCGGCAAAAGAAGCTGGAAATGATTGAAGCGATGAACCGGGCGCGGGCGCTCGAACCATCGAGTTTTGTGCCCAACAAGCTGCTCGATACCCTGATCGAGAAGATGAACCTGAAAAATGATGCGGAACTGTGCCGTGTTCTGGAAGTACAGCCTCCCATCATCAGCAAGATTCGTCACGGCAAACTGTCGGTCGGTGCAACGATTTTATTGCGCATGCATGAAAAGTCGGACATCACCATCCGCGAACTGAAGGAACTGTCCGCCACGCCAGTCCACTGATACATCCGCTGTTGTAATGCCCTGCCAGGCACCCAGGTTCCCGGCGCCATGAACTTTTGCCATACAATTCGCGTAGTTCGCTCACCGCACAACATCCGAGCACGATAGCGAAGAGACCCAGCCCAAACCATGCTGACCGTTTCTCTGCCCTCCCGCTCCCGCGCTACCCCTCCCTGCTTTCACTTCGCATTGCTCCCGCCAGCCAGCATTTCCACTCAAACTTGATCTGACACAACACGCACAGTACGCGCAGGCATCAAGGTCAGCTTTTAAGCAGTGATCTCAACCGCATATCCAGCGACCCACGCGCTGTCGGGCGCGCGCGGTATCGGCAACTGCCGCATCGCACTCGATATCGGTCCTGCCGACGTGGTGCAACTGCTGCTGTGCGACGGCAGTTCGCTGCTGGCGCGCGCCATTGCCGCCGCCGCGGCCATCGAGCAAATCATGGCCGAGACGCGCTACCAGGGCAGCTTCACGTTCGAGCGGCGCATCCGCCACAGCCGCAAGTGGCCGGCCCCGGCATCGCCCATACGGGCCTGGTGCTGGGACCGAAGACGCGGCTGACGGCGCCGCTGCACTTCCTGCTGGAACTGCTGCCGCCCGACAGCGCGGAGACCGGCTTGCGCAGCGCCGTGCAAGCGCTGGCCAGCCAGCTGCAGGCGTCACTGCCCGGCATGAATCTTGATTGCCTTAGCCAGGCACCACTCCGTAATGGCGCGCATAGCGCTCATCCAGATTCGCCAGCGGCATCATCATGAACATGTCGGCGCTTTCGAAATCAGGGTCCCAGGCCGGTTCGCCGCAAATCCAGGCGCCCGAACGCAGATAACCCTTGATCAGCGGCGGCACCTGCGGCTTGTGCGCCGCTTCCACCTGGTGGATGGGGAAAGGCAGGTGCGGCGTGACGCGGTATTCGGCCGGCGCCATGTGCTTTTCCGCCAGCGCCTGGTACACGGCGACAGCGTTATGCCCGCCATCGGCCAGGCTGATGCTGGCGCAGCCGACCAGGTAGTCGCAGCGCTCGCGGCGCATGTACTCGGCCAGGCCCGACCACAGCAGCATGATCACGCTGCCGCCCCGGTATTTCGGGTGGATGCAAGCGCGGCCCGCTTCGACCATGCGTCCGCGCAGGTTCTTCAGGCGGCTCAGGTCGAACTCGTTTTCCGAATACAGGCGGCCGATCTTGGCAGCCTTGGCCGCGCTCAGCACGCGGTAGGTGCCCACCACTTTCAGGGTATCGGCATCGCGCACGATCAGATGATCGCAATGCGCGTCGAATTCATCGCTGTCGAGGCCATCGGCATTGGCCAGCGACGTCAGGCCCATGGTCTCGATAAACACCTTGTAACGCAAACGCTGGACTTCGCGCAATTCCACCGCTGTCGTGGCCTGGCTCAGCACCAGTTGGACCGGCCGGGCCTTGGCTTCGTTTGACGTGCTTATGTTTTGCATGGTTTCATCCCCTGTGATCAAGACGACTCCAGCGTACTTGTCTAATATGTCAGGAAAATGACAGCCGAATGTCATTTCCATGACGCAAGTCAATGTCATTCGGGGATCGTGCATAATTACCACACTCGCCCGGCAGGAAAACAGGATGAAAGACCGGGACGCCCCCCACATCACGCCCTATACCAAGCCGGCCGCCGGCTGGGATGCCTTGAAACACGTGGCCATCAGCCTGCGCCAGGAACGGGTGGCGCCCGGCAATCTGAAAGCCCTGCTGGCGCAAAACCAGCCGGACGGCTTCGACTGCCCCGGCTGCGCCTGGCCAGACCGCAACCACGCTTCCACGTTTGCCTTTTGCGAAAACGGCACCAAGGCCGTCGCAGCGGAAGCGACCAGCCGCCGCACCGGTCCGGACCTGTTTGCCAACACCACCGTAACGCAACTGCTGGAACAGTCCGACTATGCGCTGGAACAGCACGGCCGGCTGACCGAACCGATGGCCTACGACGCGGGCAGCGACCGCTATGTGCCCATCGCAGGAAACGACGCCTACGCCCCTCACTTGCGCCGCCCTGCGCAGCTGCGCGCTGACGGTGCAGATGGCCACCAAGCTCAATCGCAACCACCTGGTCATCGGCAAGGAAGACTTGCTGCTGGCCCACCCTGGGGCGCACGGAAATCGACCTGCAGGGCGGCCTGGCGCAAGGCATGACGGTGGAAGACTCGATGCGCATGGTGCATATCTCGTACGGCCGCAATACACCCGCTTCGCCGCAACTGCGCTCGGAAGTGGCCATCGTGGCCGGCATGGCCGAAGCGACGGTCGGCTGCGCCCTGGTGGACTGGCGCGCGTATGCTGCCGACTACGCGCGCATCCGCGACGACATCGAAAAGGTGTTTGACGATTTTTACGACTACAACGTCGCGCCATGGGGAACGCCTGATGGTCTTGATGAGTACGCGCTCGCACGACCAGTACAACACCACCATTTACGGCATGGATGACCGCTACCGCGGGGTGTACGGCACGCGCAAGGTCGTCTTCGCCAACAAGGAAGATATCGCCATGCTGGGCTTTGCCGATGGCGAGCTGGCAGATATGATCAGCGCGTGGGACAATGGCGTGGCGCACCGACGTCGAAATCCGTCCCCGTAGCGCTGGAACCCAGCGGAACTTAAAGCGCGATGCCGGGAGTGTAGTCGACGAAAGCATCCTGGCGGCAAAAGCCCACCAGCTTCATGCCCGCCTGCGTGGCGATGGAAATGGCCAGCGAACTGGGGGCGGAAATGGTCGCCAGCAAGGGAATCTGCATGCGCGCCGCCTTGCGCGCCAGCTCGTAGCTGCCGCGACTGGACAAGAAGACGAAGCCGCGCCGCATGTCGGTGCCTCTCAGTGCGAGGTGGCCAATCAGTTTATCCAGGCCGTTATGCCGGCCGATATCCTCGAACACGTGCACGATATCGCCGTCGGGCGTGCACCACGCGGCCGCATGCACGCCGCCCGTTGCCTGCATCAGTGCCTGGTGTTCGCGCAAGCCGCTCGACGCGCGCGCCAGCGCGGCGGGCAAGTCGACCTGAATCAGGGACGGCGGCAGCGCTTCGGGCTGCAAGTCGAGCATGTCGATGCTGTCGATGCCGCACACGCCGCAGCCGCTGCGGCCCGTGAGCGCGCGGCGCCGGTCCTTCAGGCGCACGAAATCCTCCTGCGCAATGGTCAGTGCCACTTCGGCGGAATCGGCGCGCAGGAAGACTTCACAGTCGAAGATGGCGCCGGCAGAAGCGACCACGCCTTCCGTCAGCGCGAAACCATAGGCAAACGCTTGCAGATCACGCGGGGTAGCCATCATGACGACGTGGGAAATGCCATTGAAGACCAGCGCGACGGGGATTTCTTCGGCGACGTGGTCGATGGCGGCAGTGGAGTCGCCCGCGTGGTGGCGGACGATGGCGCGCTCGACAAAGCCGGCGCGATCAATACTGATTTCTTCTGACATGGCAACCATGGGGGAACTATCACAGGCCCCATGGTAAACCAGAATGGGCAAGCGGGGGGTGGCCCCTCCGCTCGCGCCATCAATCCTTCTTCGGACGGCCCGTTTTCAGCTGCGGCAAGCCGGCCAGCACATTTTGCAGGGTCGCCAGATCGATCTGGCTGATCAGCGCCACGCCGATGCGCAGCAATTCGCTTTTCTTGATCTCGAAACCGGCCTTCAGGCAAGCTTTCTTGACCTGGCCCAAAACTTCATACTCCGCTTCCGGCATGGTGAAGCTGTCGCGCACCAGTTTCGGCTTGCGGGCTTTTTCCTTGACGGCGGCAACCTTGGCGGCCGGCGCTTTTTTTGCGGCGGCCGGCTTGGCAGCGGCTTTGGCTACCGGTTTGACGGCGGCTTTCACTGCCGGCTTGGCGACGGCCTTGGCGGCTGGTTTCGCAGCAACCTTGGCCGCCGGTTTGGCAACGGCTTTCACCTCCGCCTTGGCAGCCGGCTTGGCAGCGGCTTTGGCGACTGGTTTGGCCACGACAGCCTTGGTCGCCAGCTTGGCAGCGACAGGCTTTGCTGCTACCGGCTTCGCTGCGGCGGGCTTGGCGGCCACTGGCTTGGCGGCGGCTTTTGCCACCGGCTTGGCGGCCGGCTTGGCGGCCGGTTTTACGGCAGGCTTGGCGGCCGGTGCGGCCTTGGCCGCTGCCGCATTGATCGAGGCGCTGGTGGGGAACATCGATACGGTCGCGCTGTCGGCTTTTTTCACTGGAACGGTTTTGGTCATGGATTATCCAATCTAATAAATAATATAAACAATATATACTCTTTTTTGAAAACTTGCTTGCTGCACATCAAGCCATGCGAACGGCATGGCCTCCTAGGCGCTGGCACGGATGGTGAAATCGACCCCGACCTCATCCCAGAATTCCTGCTCCTTCTCGATCCAGAACGACACGGTGGGATGGTGCGCCACCCAGCCGCGTTTGATGTCGAGCTCGATGCGGCTCTTCATGCGCAGCCGCAGTTCGCTGAAATCGGCTTCGATGCGCGCATGCATGAGCAGAATCGACAGGCGCAACGCCAGCACGGCCTTGGCAAAATCAGGGTCGGACAGCACTTCGCCGATCTTGCGCAAATTGCCCTTCTGCGCCAGGATCAGCCGGCTCATGGTCTTCTGTTCGCGCGTGGTAAAACCGGGCAAGTCCGCGTTTTCCACGATGTAGGATGCGTGCTTGTGGTAGCCCGTCTGCGACACGGCCAGCCCCACTTCGTGCAGCAGGCTGCTCCAGCGCAGGCATTTCACCAGGGCATCGGACGTGGGCTTGAGCTGCGCGTACATGGTCAGTGCCTGTTCGGCCACCCGGCCGGCGCGCTGCTGGTCGATATGGAATTTCTCCATGCAGCCCTGCACCGACTGTTCACGGCGGTCGCGCTTGGTCGAACGCAGATACAAATCCCACATCACGCCCATGCGCAAGCCTGCCTCGATCGGCGTCATGACGGGAATGGCCAGTTCGCGGAACAGGCCGATCAAGATGGCCAGGCCGCCGACAATGGTGCTGGCGCGGTCGGGGCGCAGACCGGGCATGTCGATGCGGCTGGTGTGACCCAGCTCGATGAAGCGCCGCGCCAGCGCATCGAGGCTGGCGCTGGTGAGCAAGCCATCGCCCAGCTTGTTGCGGGCGATGATGTCGGCGATCGTGCGGATGGTGCCGGAAGAGCCGTAGGCCGTCTTCCAGTGCTGCGTATGGTAAGGCGGGGCGGCATCTTCGAAATGGCTGCGCGCCGACAGGATGGCCGCCTCGAACGACGGCGCGTCGATGCGCCCGCCGATGAAGAACGACAGGCTTTGCTTGACGGTGCCCAGGCTGAAGGATTCGACGCGTTCGATATCGTTGCCGCGCCCCAGTATCAGTTCGGTCGAACCGCCGCCGATATCCATCACCAGCCGACGTTCGCCGGGAATGGCCAGCGCATTGGCCACGCCCATGTAAATCAAACGCCCCTCTTCCTCACCCGAGATGATCTCGATCGGATGGCCGATGGCTTGCTCGGCCAGCGGCAGGAAGACGGCGCCGTTGCGCGCCACCCGCATGGCCGACGTGGCCACCACGCGCACGGCATCGAGCTCGAAGCCGGCGAGGATGGCGCGAAAGCGCTGCAAGCAGGCCAGCGCCCCCTGCATGGCCGCCTCTGTCAGGTCGCCATTGGCATCGAGGCCGGCGGCCAGGCGTATCGGGTCGCGCACGCTCTTGACCACGCGTATGGTGTCGCCATCATGCTTGCCGACGTGTAAACGAAAACTGTTGGACCCCAGGTCCACCGCTGCATACATACTGGCCTCTTGTCTTGTCTTTGCTGTACCAAGCGCCAAAAAATTGGCAAACTCAATTAGTAAATTATATAAATCATTTAAACGATTTAAAAATCCTACCACACTACCCTCATCGTATGACAGCGGCGTGACAGGATTGTGACAAGAAGTCGTACGGCGACGACGCTTAGGGCACGATGGTAGTGAACAGATAAACAGCAAAAATCACCAGGTGCACGGTACCCTGCATCACCGTGGTGCGGCCCGTACCCAGCGACAGTGTGGCCACCATCAGCGACAACAACAGCAGCACTGTCGACTTGATATCGAGTCCCAGGGTAATCGTCAGGCCCGTGGCCAGCGATACCACCACCACGGCGGGAATCGTCAGGCCGATGCTGGCCAGTGCGGAGCCGAGTGCCAGATTCAGACTCGTTTGCAAACGGTTGGCGCGCGCGGCGCGCACGGCGGCCAGGCCTTCGGGCAGCAGCACGATGGCGGCGATGACGATGCCGACCAATGTCTTTGGCGCGCCCATGGCGGCAATCGCCGTCTCCAGCGCGGGCGCCAGCGACTTGGCCAGCAGCACCACGGCGCCCAGGCACACCAGCAGCGCGCCGGCGCTGACCCAGGCGACGGTGGGCGTCGGCGGCGCAGCATGCACCTCCTCATCGCCGACGGCTTCCTTGGGCAGGAAGTAGTCGCGGTGGCGCACCGTCTGCACCAGCACAAAAGTGCCGTACAGGACCAGCGAGATGACGGCGATGAAAATGAGCTGGCTGGAGTTGTAATAGGGTCCGGCGGCGCTGGACGTATAATTTGGCAGCACCAGCGTCAGGATGGCGATGGCCGCCAGGGTGGCCAGCGAGGCACTCACGCCCAGCAGGCCGAAAGTCTGCTCGCGGTGGCGCCCGGCGCCCAGCAGCAGGCAGATGCCGACGATGCCGTTCAAAATGATCATGATGGCGGCAAACACCGTGTCGCGCGCCAGTCCCGTCGTTTCCGGTCCGCCGGCCAGCATCAGCGAGACGATCAGCGCCACCTCGATCAGGGTCACGGCCAGCGCCAGCACCAGGGTGCCATACGGTTCGCCGATGCGGTGCGCCACCACTTCCGCGTGGTACACGGCGGCCAGCACGCTGCCGATCAGGCCCGCCACCAGCAGGATCTGGTAGGCGCCGCCGACATTGAAGGTGGAACCGAACAGGAACAGCCAACCGGCAAGGGGGGCGGCAAGCGGCCATACAGGCAGGGATTTAAGCATTTTCATTATGGGCCTGGCAAGAGTAAAAAAAGGGGAACTGCGGTGCGGACGGCAAAGGGGAGCCCAGCGTGCGCGCCATAGCATAACTTGCTTAGCTTAAATGAAAGTTAGGCAATGCACACGTCCGGCTGCCGGCGCCCCGCGTCTCGACTACCTTGCTGCAGTGCACCTGCTTGCTATTGGTAACTATAGTCCCTTTGGTAACATGCCGTTGCAATTTCCTTGTTTTTTTGCTTCCGGCTGCCGTCATAATGCAGGCCCGCCCTCCCGGCACCGATCAAGCACAGACCATGATTTCAGTAAACAGTGCCGCCATGCGTACGTTCATCTTCGCGGGCAGCTTGCTGTGCGCCGCCGCACATGCGGACACGCCGCCAGCGCCCACAGCGCAGCTTGATGCAAACTGGGCCACCCCGCCTGCGCCTGCCGCCGCACCAAGGTGGCAAGACAGCCTGCCGCCTGCGCCACCGGTGGCGCCACGCGAAGAAAAGATCCTGCCCAGGAGTGAATGGTTGAACGTGGAGCCGATGAAGGCGCCTGACAGGCGCTGCGATCCCGGCCTCGACGCCTTGTTCTTGAGCAGGGAATGCGGCAAGGAACCCAGCTGGCTGGGGTCGCCCAAGAAGTAAGCCGATTTAAATATCCAAGGTGCTGGCGCCCTGCGCCTCGACCACCCTGTTGCGGCCCGCCTGCTTGGCCGCCTGCAGCGCCTCGTCGGCCCGCTTGAACAGGCTGACGGTGCTGTCTTCGGCGCGGATGGTGGTCACGCCCAGGCTGGCCGTCAGTTGCAGCACGGCGCGCTCCGTCTTGACGGGCAGCACTTCGACGGCAGCGCGGATGCGCTCGGCCACCATCAGCGCATCGGCCAGGGTCGTGCGCGGCAGCTGGATGGCGAATTCGGCGCCCCCCAGGCGACCCATCAGGTCGCTGTCGCGCAGTTGCTGACGGCACGTGTCGACGATGGTTTTCAGTACCGCGTCGCCCACCGGATGGCCATAGCTGTCGTTGACGCGCTTGAAATGGTCGATATTGAGTACCACCAGCGCCGTCGGCAAGCCGGGCCGGCGCGCCAGCGCCATCCACGGCGCCAGCGCCTGGTAAAAACCGCGCCGGTTCGGCACGCCCGTGGCCGCATCGAGCACTTCCAGGCGCGCCAGTTCGCCGCCCAGTTTTTCACGCGACAGCAGCAGGTAGCCGAAGGCGTTCGTCAGCATCATCAGGTACAGGGCGCCAAAACCGGCCAGCTGCAGCAGCTCGGCATCAAAAGCGGGGACGGCGGCGGCGAGCACGCCGCGCGCGGCGATCAGCAGCGACAGCAGGCCCATGCTGACGACGAGGAAACGGCGCAGCATGCTCGCCTCGCGCCATTTCAGGCACAGCGCGGCCACGCCGGCGAGGAAGAAGCCGGCCACGATCAGCGAACCGCCGGCGCTGCGCAACAGGGGCGCCACGTCGAACAGATAGCAGGCGGCAAACAGCGCCACCGATAGTCCCAGCGCCGGCAATACATAGCGGCGCCAGCCGCTGCGCCCGGCCGCCTGCCACAGCGCGCCCGCGTCGAGCGCCATGCCGGCAAACAGCAGGCTGTTACCGAGCAAGATGGAGAGGAAATCAGGCAGCACGCCGCGGAAATACAGCAAGCACCAGGCCACGGCCTGGCACTGCTTGGCTACCGCCCAGGTAGACATGCTGAGCGACTTCTTGCGCTCGTACTCGAAGAAGAACAGGGCCGCGCACAGGCTCAGGTTGCCGAGTGCCAGGGCCAGTACCAGGGTCTTGATATCCATGGGCTACACTATCGATGCGCAGGCGCGGCGCGCCAGATCAGATTTCGTGTTCGACATTGCTGCTGCCGTCGCCGACCTTGCTGGCCCACGCCTGCACGAAATACTGCTTTTCCACTTCGCTGGGCGCCTCATGCCAAAACACGATGAGGGTGCCCTTGTGATCGTGGATCTGCGCTACTTTTTCAATGAATCCGACATTGTCGGCCTGGTCGGCCAGCGCCGCCGCGTAACCGTACACGCGCGTCAGCCGCTCGATGCGGTCAGGCTCGGTAAAACTGTTCGTCGCCGTAATGATGGGGTGATCCAAAAACATGCTTGTCTCCATGGTGCCCGACTGCGCGGCCGTGCCGCCGCGCGCCATTACACATGCTCGGCGCGGATTAATCGGGTATGCTCACGGGAGCTTATCAGATTTCTCTGAATGCAACAAAGCATCTCCCCCTGTCCACTCAGCGAAGTCGTCCTATGTCGGATAGCAAATTACCTGCCGTGCGCGCGCCCCAGGTGCATACCTGCGGCGACCGGCGTCGCCTGGAATTCCAACCAGGCATGATCCAGAGCGAAATGCTGCTGTCGCGCCCCGATCATCTGCTGCTGCGCTATGCGCGCGCCATGATGTGCTTCACCCTGTTCGTGCCGCGTCCCCGGCATATCCTGATGGTGGGACTGGGCGGCGGCTCGCTGCTGAAGTTCTGCCACCGCTACCTGCCCGAGGCGCGCATCACGGTGCTGGAATTGCGCGCCGACGTGATCGCCCTGCGCGAGCAGTTCATGCTGCCGCCCGACGACGCGCGCTTGCGCATCATCGAAACGGACGCGGTCAGCTATATCCGCCAGCATCCGGGCTGCGCCGACGTGCTGCTGCTTGATGGCTACGATGAAACGGGCCTGCCGCCCGCACTGGGCAGCGCGCGCTTCTATGCGGACTGCCTGCGCGCCCTGCTGCCCGGCGGCGTGCTGGTGGCCAACCTGTTCAGTTATGACGAGCAGTACCCCGCCATGCTGGCGCGCCTGCTGCTCACCTTCCGCGGCGCCGTGTGCCACTTCGATGGCATCGCCGGCAACAACCGCATCGTCTTCGCCGCCAGGCCAGACAAGCGCGGGGCGGGCCGAGCACTGCGCATCGTGCGCCTGGTGCGCTGGCGGCGGATGTGCGGCCTGGCGTTCCTGAACCGCGTGCTGCCCGCATGGCAGTTGTGGCGGGTGCGTCAGCAGTCAGGCGCGGGCAGGGGCTGAAAGTCGTCTTCCCCGGCCATGGATGTTGTTGCTTATTAGTAGTAATTTGGTACAAAATCAGCATGATGGATGTGGTTTATGACAAACTACTGCCTGCGCGGGGCCGGCAGGCGCCGCCGAATTCAAGTATCCATGAAGTGAGATAGGAAAAAACATGCTGCGTGGCCGCCTGCCATTGTCGATCTCTGCCGCGGCCGCGCTGACCTTTACCTGCGGCGTCAGCATCACCGCCGTGCTCTTCGCCGCCATCAGCCAGCTCGAGTACGACAAGATGAGTCTGAGCCTGCAGCAGCGCGCGGGCGCGCGCGTGGCCGCCATCGAGCAGGGACTCGACGATGCGGTCGAGGTGCTGACCACGACCAACCAGCTGTTTGCTGCCGTCATGCCCGTCACGCGCGAGCAGTTCCACGACTTCACCACGCCGCTGCTGCAGCGCCACCCTTTCATCCAGGCCTTCAATTTTCACCGCCTCGTGCCGCATGCGCAGCGCGCCGCATTCGAGGCCGAACTGCGGCGCATCGTGCCCGATTACGCCATGACGGAAATGCGCGACGGCGTCGTTGTGCCCGCGACAACGCGCGCCAGCTACCTGGTGGTGGACTACCTTGAACCCTTGCAGGGTAACCGCCCTGCCTTCGGCTTGAACGTCAGCCCGAACGGCTTGCTGGCGCGCGCGCTGGAACAAGCCATCATCAGCGGCCAGACCACCGCCACCAGCCTGCTGGCCCTGGCGCAGGGACCGCAGCAGGGCTTCGTCATCCTGCGCCCCGTGTACCGCCACGGCATGCCGCTGCAAACGGTGCAGCAGCGGCGCGCGGCGCTGATTGGCGATACGGCGGCCATCGTCCGCGCCGGAGAACTGGTGCAGAAAATCCTCGCCGGCGCCGACCTGCTGGGCGACCCGCAGCTTGAACTCAGCGTCTACGCGGACGCTGGCGCCGACCCGCGCCAGATGATCTTCCGGCATGGCCAGGCACCTGCCGACGAAGCGGGCGGCGCCTGGGAATCGCTGCCACGCTGGCTGCAGTTTGCTTATCACAGCCATTATGACCGGGCATTTTCATCCGCCGGCCGGCCCTGGCATGTGCGCGTGGTGGCCCATCCGCGCCCCTTCCTGGCCGAGCACCTGGGTTCATTGTTCACCCTGATCACGGGCTTGCTGTTCAGCATGCTGACGGCCGCCTTCGTGCAGTCGCTGACGCAGCGCTCGCGCCGCGTGCAGCTGCTGGTGGAACAGCGCACGGCCGACCTCAAGCGCAGCAATGAGCTGCTCAGCGCCGACGTGCGGGCGCGCCAGCGCACGGAACGCGCCTTACAGGAAAGCGAGAAACGTTTCCGCCGCCTGCTGGCCCTGTCCTCGGACTGGTACTGGGAACAGGATGCCAACTTCTGCTTCACCCACATCACCAGCGGTTTTACGGACAAGTCGAACATGCCGCTGGAACGCTTCATCGGCATGACGCGCTGGGAAAACAACCCGGAGATGCGCAATTCGCGCTGGGGCAAGCAGCATATCGCCAACCTGGCAGCGCACCTGCCCTTTTCCAACCTCGAATATGCGATGAAAGACCGCGATGGCCAGCTGCGCTGGTTCAGCATCAACGGCGAACCGCTATTCAACGAGCTGGGCGAATTTCGCGGCTACCGGGGCACGGGGTCCGAAATCACGGAACGCAAGCTGGCCGAGCAGCAAATCCAGCACATCGCCCACCACGACGTGCTGACGGGCTTGCCCAACCGCGCCCTGCTGCGCGACCGCCTGGCGCAAGCGATGGCCCTGTCGCGCCGCAAGAACCGCGCGCTGTGGGTGCTGTTGATCGACCTCGACCGCTTCAAGTTCGTCAATGACAGCCTGGGCCACAAGGCCGGCGACCTGCTATTGAAAACCATTGCCGCGCGCCTGCAGGCCAGCCTGCGCGAAAGCGACACAGTGGCGCGCCTGTCCGGCGACGAATTCGTCGCTATCCTGTGCGAACAGGCCGACGAAGTGCTCAGCGGCGCCATCGTGCAGCGCCTGATGGATGCGGTGGCCCAGCCGGTATTGCTCGACGGCAAGGAATTTTTTGTCACCTGCAGCATCGGCGTGGCCGTCTACGACATGTCGCGCTACGACGCCCCCGGCGACGCGACTTTGAATGGCGAGACGCAGAACCTGATCGAACAGGCCGACATCGCCATGTACTGCGCCAAGAAACAGGGCCGCAACAACATCAAGTTCTACACCACGGCCATGAACCAGGCCACACTGGAGCGCCTGCGCATCGAGACCGCGCTACGCAACGCGCTGGAGCGCGGGCAGTTCGTGCTGCATTACCAGCCGCAGCTGGACTTGGCCAGCGGGCGCATCGTCGGCGTGGAAGCGCTGCTGCGCTGGCAACACCCGGACCTGGGCATGGTAGCCCCGCAGCGCTTCATCGCGCTGGCAGAAGATACGGGTTTGATCGTGCCGATCGGCGCCTGGGTCATGCGCCAGGCATGCGCGCAGATGCAGGCATGGCATGCGGCCGGGCTGGGCCAGCTACGCCTGGCCGTGAACCTGTCGGCGCGCCAGTTCAACGAGCCGAACCTGGTCGCCTCGATCGCCGAAGTGCTGCTTGAAACGGGCCTGCCGCCCGCCTGCCTGGAACTGGAACTGACGGAAAGCCTGTTCATGCACGACGTGGCGCTGGCCGTCAGCCAGCTGCACGACATGAAGGCACTGGGGGTGCAGCTGTCGATCGACGACTTCGGCACCGGCTATTCCAGCTTCGCCTACCTGCGCACCTTCCCCATCGACGTGCTGAAGATCGACCGCAGTTTCGTGGGCGACGTGGCGCGCGACGCGGACGACGCTGCCATCGTCGTCTCCATCATCGCCCTGGCGCACAATTTGAAGCTGCGCGTGGTGGCCGAAGGTGTGGAAACGGTGGAACAGCTGGACTACCTGCGCCAGCACGGCTGCGACGAAGCGCAAGGCTTTTATTTCAGCCACCCGCTGCCCGCGCACGAGGTGGAAGTCCTGCTGCGGGCAGCCATCCACGATACCGGCGCCCTGGCCTGAGCATACTGCGCGGGCCTACAGCTTTTGCTGCAGGAATTCGAGGAAGCAGCTGATGCGCTGCGCCAGTTGCGTATTGCGGTAATACACAGCGTGGATCTGCTGGCGGTAGCCCGTGTAGAACGGCTGCAGCACCTTCACCAGGCGCCCGGCCGCGATGTCGTCCCTCGTCATGAAGTCGGACAGGCAGACGATGCCCTGGTCATGCAGCGCCAACTGGCGCAAGGTTTCGCCGCTGGAAGCGGCCAGCGCAGGCACGATCTGCAGGCTGTTGCCGGCATCGTGGCGCAGCGGCCAGTGATTGCCCAGTTCATATTGCGCAAAACCCAGCAGCGCATGGCTGGCCAGGTCTTCCGGCGCGGCCGGCTCGCCGTGGCGCGCCAGGTAGGCGGGCGTGGCCAGCACGTGCAAAGGACTGGCACTCAGCGGGCGCGCATGCAGGGTCGAGTCGACCAGGGCACCGATGCGGATGGCGATATCGGTGCGGTGCTCGAGCAGGTCGGCGATCTGGTCGTTGCTGGTCAGTTCCAGGCGGATGTCCGGGTACATGGCGCGAAACTCGGCCACGTGGGGCACCACGCAATGCAGCATGAAGGGCGAGGCGGCGTCCACGGACAAACGCCCGGCCGGCTTCTGGCGGCGGATACGGATCGATTCCTCCACATCCTCCATCGAGGCGAGGATGGCGCGCGCCTTGTCCAGGAACAGCTGCCCCTCTTCCGTCAGCTCCATGCGCCTTGTGGTGCGCGTCAAGAGCGAGGTGGCCAGCTTGTCTTCCAGGCGCGACAGGGCGCGGCTGACGCCCGAGGTGGTTTGTCCCAGGTGCACGGCAGCCGCGCTCAGGGTGCCGCTGTCGATGACGGTGACGAAGATTTTCAGGTCGTCCGAATTGATATCCATTGCTGCCTTAATATTGCCGCATTGTTGCGCGATTTTCACATATCACGCCATTATAATGGAATCACGGCAACAGTGATGGCAACACACTACGTCAGGCAACGTAGAACAAAATGGCGATAAAATGACAGCTACTGCCCGCCAGCACGAACAAATGCCAGATGCCGTGGCCATGGCGCAGCTTATGGTCGGTGGCGTAAAAGACAATGCCGCCCGTATAGCACAGCCCGCCTGCCACCAGCCACAGGAAGCCGTTCCACTCGAGCGCCGCCAGCAGCGGTTTGATGCCGATCACGACCAGCCAGCCCATGGCCACGTAAATCACCAGCGACAGGATGCGCGCGCCTTTCGCGTACACATATTCCTGCACGATGCCAAGCAGGGCCAGGCCCCAGACGACGCCGAACAGCGACCAGCCCCATGGCCCGCGCAGGGTCACCAGCATGAAGGGCGTATAGGTTCCCGCGATGAGCAGGTAGATGGCGCAATGGTCGAGCCGCTGCAGCACGACCTTGGCCTTGCCGCGCACGCTGTGGTACAGGGTGGAAGTGAGGTACAGGGTCAGCAGCATGGCCGCATACACGCTGCAGCTGACGATTTTCCAGGGGTCGCCCGTGCGGGCCGCAGCGACGATCAGGATGACGCCGCCGATGGCCGCCAGCGCGGCGCCCACCGTATGGGAAATGCTGTTGAACCGTTCACCGTGGTACATGCTTGACCGCCCGCTGCGTTAAAAACAGGCTCATCGTACACGCTTGGGGAGATCGGGGTGCGCGGTTTGCGCAAGGCAGGGCCTGGAAAAGCCGGGGCGCATGCGATTGCCGCCCCGCTTATTGCTGCTCAGACTATCAAGCTGCTTCCGCCTTTTTGCGCGCGGGACGGCGCGCCGGGGTCTTGCGCGGCGCCTTGGCCGGCTGGTCTTCCGCCACGACGGCCACTTCCACCGGTGCCGCTGCGACAACAGGCGCTACTTCCAGCACGGCGTCAAGCGCTTTCTTGGCCGGCTTTTTCGATGCTGCCGCCTTGCGGGCCGGTGTGCGAGGCTTGGCCTTAGGCTTGGCTTCGGCGACGGTTTCCACAAGCACTTCGGCTACAGGTTCAGGCACTGGCGCAGGCATGGCTTCCACCACTGCCACCTCGACCGCCTCGGCGCGCGCTTCACGGGCGCCATCGCCATTCTTGCGGCCACCACGGCCATTGCGGCGCGAACCGCGCTTGGCGTTGCCCTCTTCGGCCACGGCTTCGGCCACCTCGTGCGCGACCTCCGGCTGCGGCGCCGGCGCATACTGCTCCATGACGGCGACGACCGATTCGGCCTCGGCCACCGGAACGAAGGCCTGTGGCGCTTCACCGCGGCGTTGTTCGTTCTGCTTGCGGCCGCCACGGCCATTGCGGCGCGAATCGCGGCGGCTGCCGCCTTCGCGGCTGTTGCCCTCTTCCGCCGTCACGCCGGTCTCGCCACTGGCGATTGTCTCGCTGGCTGCATCCGCGTTCACGGCAGCCGGCACGGCCACCAGGCCGCTGCTGCGGTAGACATACGCGCCCGATTTCTCGTCACGGCCGAATTCCAGCAAGCCGCGCGTCTGCGCCTCTTCCAGCAGGTTGCCGAAGGTGCGGAAACCGTAATACGATTCGCTGAAGTCCGGCTTGCGGCGCTTGATCGCTTCTTTCAGCATCGAGGCCCAGATCTTGCCGCTGTCGCCGCGCTCGGAAACCAGCGCGTCGAAGGTTTCGACGGCCATTTCGATCGCTTCCGTCTTGCGCAACTCGTACTTTTCCTTGCGGCGCAGTTCTTCGTCGGGCGAGCGCTTGGCGGTTGGCGTGTCTCGCGCGTCGCGCTTGGCGGCCGTGCGGCGGCTCTCGCGCACCAGGTCGTCGTAGAAAATGAATTCGTCGCAGTTCGCCACCAGCAGGTCGGAGGTCGACTGCTTGACGCCCACGCCAATCACCTGCTTGGCGTTCTCGCGCAGCTTCGACACCAGCGGCGAAAAATCGGAATCGCCGCTGATGATGACGAAGGTGTTGACGTGGGCCTTGGTGTAGCACAAGTCCAGCGCATCGACCACCAGGCGGATATCGGCCGAATTCTTGCCGGACTGGCGCACGTGGGGAATTTCGATCAACTCGAAGTTCGCCTCATGCATGGTGCCCTTGAAACTTTTATAACGGTCCCAGTCGCAATATGCCTTCTTGACAACAATACTGCCCTTGAGCAGCAAGCGTTCGAGGATGGGCTTGATATCGAATTTTTCGTAATTTGCATCTCGCACGCCGAGCGCGACGTTCTCGAAGTCGCAAAACACGGCCATGCTGAGGTTTTCTGGGGATGACGCCATAAGGATGAATTCTCGCTGGATGATAAGGGCTGACGGGAAGCGCAACGCCTCCCTTTTCGCCTAGTATATTCGCCCATCCCCCGTTTCGGCGACAACTATCGTGCGCGGCAGCCTATTGCGCGCCGCCGGCGGCGCGCGCACTGGCGCCGGCAACCGGCCAAACGACGCTTTCATCGACCTAATACAACTGGAATAAGGCAAACCAGGTGGAAAATCGCAGACTCCGCAGATGACTTCCCTGCCTGCCCAGACAGTGAGTACCACAGAACAATATTAAAACGACATGACGCACCTATTTTTGTGGCCACCAGCTGCGAAAAAATTATTGCCTTATGCCACCACATTGTCCCCACCGGCAGGAGTACACTAGGTGCATTGCGAAGGAGTTTTCATGTCCATATCCGCCCTCACCACCGGTACCTCGGGGCTGACCGCCAACCAGCGCGCGCTGGATGTGGCCGCCAACAATATCGCCAATGCGAATACGCCGGGCTTCCAGCCGCAATCGGCCAACTTCCAGGAAGCCAGCCCGGCCGGCACGGGCGTCACGCTCTCCGTCGAAGGGCGCAAGCTGGCTGCCAGCGAAAGCGTCAGCGGCGCCAATGCGAATGCGGTCAAGGCGGCTGAAAGCCGGCCGAACGGCGTGGGCCTGGCGTCCGAACTGACGGATAACCTGGTCTACAAGGCCGGCTTCAACCTGTCGGCGAATGTCGTCAAGGCGGCCGACCAAGCCTTGGGCAGCCTGATCGACGTCAAGACTTGAAGCCCTGAGACTATCTACATCATAACCAGCGACAGCGGCGCCATGGCAGGCGCAATCAGCGCCAGCAGCCGTTCGGCCGGAATGCCGTCCCGCGCCTGCACCGACAAGCCATGCAGCAGCGCCGCATAATAATCGCCCAGCGCCTGCACGTCCGCTTCCCCTGTTAACTCTCCCGCCAGCTGCGCCGCGCGCAAGCGCTCGATGACGGCTTGCGTGCGCGCTCGGCGATGTTGCGCCAGCCAGTCGGCGATGCCGGCGTTTTCCGCACTCGTATTCGTGGCGGCCGTGACCACCATGCAGCCTTGCGGCTGGCCACTGCGCGTGTACAGCAGCACCGCTTCTTCCAGCATGCGCGCCACCGCGTCGCGCACATTCAAGCTGGCGGCCAGCGCGTGCACGGCAAACGCGCCCTCGCCCGACTCGTACAGCTCCACGGCTTCGCGGAACAACTGCTCCTTCGAGCCGAACGCCGCATAGATGCGCGCCGAGGCGATGCCCAGCGCCGCCACCAGGTCGGCCATCGATACACCCTCGTAGCCGCGCGTCCAGAATGCGTCGCGCGCTTTTGCCAGCGCCAGCGCGCGGTCGAATTCCCTCGGTCTTCCTGCCATTCTGATCCTCTGCTTGCAAACTGGCGGCCAGTATAACGCCTGGCATGCCACTGTATTTGCGATTTATTTTGCAGTTGCACCTTGACCGCGCAAAAAATTTCGCCTATTCTTTGTCGATCGACAAACAATAGGAGCCGATATGAAAACCATCCAAGGACCCAGCCTGCACCTGGCCCAATTCGCCGCCGACACGGCGCCCTTCAACACCCTGCCTGCCATCGCCGAGTGGGCGGCCGGCATGGGCTTCAAGGCTTTGCAGATTCCCGCCTGGGATGCACGCCTGTTCGACGTGGCGCAAGCTGCGCACAGCCAGCAATACTGCGACGAGCTGGTCGCCATGCTGGCCGGCCATGGCCTGGTCATCAGCGAACTGACGACGCACATCTTCGGCCAACTGGTAGCCGTGCATCCGGCCTACGACGCGCTGTGCGACAGCTTCGCGCCGGAACACCTGCACGGCCAGCCGGCGGCGCGCACGGCGTGGGCCATCGAACAGGTCAAGCTGGCGGCCATGGCCTCGAAACGCCTGGGCCTGACGGAAATGGGCACGTTTTCCGGCTCGTTCGCCTGGCCTTATCTGTTCCCGTTCCCGCAACGCCCGCCCGGCCTGATCGAAACGGCCTTCGACGAACTGGCGCGCCGCTGGCTGCCCATCCTCGACGTGTGCGAAGAACAGGGCGTCAACCTGTGCTATGAAATCCACCCCAGCGAAGACCTGCATGACGGCATCAGCTTCGAGATGTTTTATGAGCGCGTGGGCCGCCATCCGCGCTGCAAGATGCTGTTCGACCCCAGCCACTTCGTGCTGCAGCAGCTGAACTACCTGGAATTCATCGATATCTACAAGGACCACATCCGCATGTTCCATGTGAAGGATGCGGAGTTCAATCCGACGGGACGGCAAGGCATCTACGGCGGCTACCAGTCGTGGGAAAACCGCGCCGGGCGTTTCCGTTCGCTGGGCGATGGCCAGGTCGATTTCAAGGCGATCTTTTCGAAGATGGCACAGAACGACTACGCGGGCTGGGCCACGCTGGAATGGGAATGCTGCCTGAAGGACCAGGAAGTGGGCGCGCGCGAGGGCGTGGCTTTCATCAATGCCCACATCATTCCCGTGACCGGCAAGATCTTCGACGACTTCGCCGGCGCCCCCGTCAGCGCGCAACAGATCAATACCCTGCTGGGCATCGAGCACAACTAAACAAGGAAACCCTATGAACGATTTTACCCACGAATTTACACATGATTACGTCCGCATCGACGGCCAGCGCCTGCATTGCGTGATTGCCGGCGAAGGCACACCCGTACTCCTGATCCCCGGCTGGCCGCAGACCTGGTATGCCTGGCGCCACGTGATGGCGGCCCTGGCGGCCAATGGCTACCAGGCCATTGCCATCGACCCGCCAGGCAGCGGTCACTCCAGCCGCCCGGCCGATGGCTACGATACGGGCGCCGTGGCGGCCACCCTGCACCGCGCCATGCTGGCCCTGGGCCACGCGCAGTACGATGTGGTGGGACACGACATCGGCATGTGGGTGGGCTATGCGCTGGCCAGCGATTTTCCGCAGGCCGTGACAAAACTGGCGCTGACGGAAGCCGTGATACCCGGCCTGGCGCCCGCGCCGCCCATCTTCGTGGCGCCGTCCGACAACATCTTCCTGTGGCACTTCATGTTCAACCAGGTGCTCGATTTGCCGGAAATGCTCACGGCGGGCAAGGAGCGCGAATACATCCGCTTCATTTTCGACCGCTGGTCGTACCGCCGCGACAAGGTGGCCGTCGACGTGTATGCGGACGCCTACGCCACGCCGGGCGCCCTGCGCGCGGGCTTCGCCTACTACCGCGCCATTCCCGAAACCATCCGGCAAAACCTGGAGCGGGCAAAACACAGCCTGCCGATGCCCGTGCTGGCCATCGGCGCCGACCACGCGACGAATGACGCCCCCCTGCTGACCATGCAGGGCAAGGCCGACATTTTACAAGGCGCCATCGTCGCCGAATGCGGGCACTTCATCATGGAAGAACAGCCGGAAGCGTTCATCGCCCACCTGCTGCCCTTCCTGGCGGGAGAAAAGTCAGGAAACAACGCATGAGCCTCGATCCGCTGATCGCTGTCTGGCTGGAACAGACTAGGGATGCGCCGCCCCCCGCCTCGCTGGCAGACTTGCGCGCATCCACGGAAACGGGCTTGCGCCAGCTGCATGGGCCATTGGAAGACGTCGCGTCGATCAAGGATTATGTGCTGCCGGGCGAGCATGCGCTGACCGTGCGCGCCTATGTGCCGGTCGGCGCGGATACGGGCAAGCCTCTGCCGGCCATCGTCTTCGCGCATGGCGGCGGCTGGTGCCTGTGTTCGCTGGATCTGTACGACAATCCGTGCCGCGCGCTGGCCAACGTCACCGGCTGCGTGATTTTTTCCGTCGACTACCGGCTGGCGCCCGAGCACAAGTTCCCCGTGCCGCTGGACGACTTTTACGCGGCGCTGTGCTGGGTCGCCGAGCACGCCACGGCGCTGGGCATCGATGCACGACGCCTGGCCGTGGGCGGCGACAGTGCGGGCGGCAACCTGGCTGCGGCAGCAGCACTGATGGCGCGCGACCAGGCCGGCCCCGCGTTGGCGCACCAGTTGCTGCTGTACCCGGCGCTCGATTTTGCCTTCGACACGCCGTCCTACCAGCGCTATGCGGATGGCCATTCGCTGACGCGCGAAGCCATGCGCTTTTGCTGGTCGGCGTACCTGAACGAGCCGGCTGACGGCATGCAGCCTTACGCGGCGCCCCTGCGGGCCGCGTCGCTCAAGGACTTGCCGCCGGCGACCGTGCTGGTGTGCGAATTCGATCCGCTGCATGACGAAGGCGCGGCGTTTGCGCGGCGCTTGCGCGATGACGGCGTGGCGGCGCAATGCGTGCAGCTCGACGGCATGGTCCATGCATCGATGCACATGCTGGGCCTGACGCCAGCGGCGCGCGGCCTGTTCGACGTGGCGGGCCAGGCCATGCGGCAAGCGCTGGCCGCATAAAAAAATCCCGCCACGGAGTGCTCCGTGGCGGGATGCTTCATTGCAGGCGCCTATCAATCCACCAGCTTGCGCACCTCAATGCCATTCAACCATTTCACGTGGCGCGGACCCGTGCGCATGTCTTTCGCCGAGATGAGGGCGATCTCGCCATCGTTGTCGTCGAGCGCCTTGCCGTTTTTTTCGTAGTAGACGATCACGCCCTCGCCGGCCGGCGCGTTATACAGCTCGCCCCAGGAAAACACCACCGCATAGCCATCGGTCGCCGTGGCGATGATGGCGAGCTTCTTGACGTCGTTATGCCCCGGCGCATCGAGCACCGCCTTGTCGAGGATGTCGCGCAGGCGCACACCCTTGTAACTGGTGATGGTCTCGGCCTTGTCGCCGTTGTGGCGCGTGACGGCGATTTCCCCGCCATTCGCGGGCGGCAGCTGGCGCAGGTCGGCCACCTTCAGGATCAAAGGCGTTTCCACCATGCCCGTCACGGCGAGCGCGTGGCTCATGTTGTCGCGCGCGGCAGCGGGTGCCGACCACGCGGCCGGTGCCGCCGCCAGCAACGACGCCGCTGTACAAGCAGCAAATATTTTCTTGAACATGCTATGTCCTTTCATTGAACAGTTAAAATCAGAACTGGGACTGTGCATTGGCCAGCCAGGTGCGCCCGGCGCTGGGGAAGCCGTCGGACAGCGCATAATTGCGGTCGCCCAGGTTCGCCACGCCCGCTTCCAGCGTCCATGCCGGCAAGGGGCGGTACACGGCCTTCAGGTTCAGCGTCGTAAAACCGCCAAGTTCCAAAGTGTTCGAGACCCAGCGCCCGCTGTTCGATTCCGCGATGGCCACCACGTCGACCTGGCGCGCCGCGTGCAGCACGGCGTGCGCCGTCAGCTTGTGGCGTGGCACGTCCGTCAGGCGGATTGCGCGGTCGCTGACATTTTTCATGTCCGTATACGTGTAGTTGCTGCCGACATCCAGCCAGGCACCGGCGCGGCCACGCAAGCCCAGTTCCACGCCGCTGATATGCGCCCGGCCCGCGTTGCGCATCTGCGCGCGCACACCCGAGACATTCGCCACGCTCTGGATCTTGTCCTTCACGTCGCTGTAGAACAGCGCAACTTCCACCTTGGCGCCCTGCGAGTTTCCTTGATACCCCAGCTCATAGTTCATCGCTTCTTCCGCGCTCAAGGCCGGGTTTTCAATATACGTGCCAAGGCGCTGCGAGTAGCGGTCTTTCAAGGTCGGCAGGCGCGACTTGCGCGCCACGGTGGCGTACATGCGCGCCTCGGCGCCGATCTTGTGGAACAGGCCCGCCTGCAGGTCGGTGGCCGATTGATTACTCGGCAAGGTATACGCATTGCCGGCACTGTAGACGGTGTCCGGGCGCAGTGCATTGCGCGACACGCCCAGCGACAGTTCCGTCGCCACGTTGAGGGCGATGCTGTCTTCCGCGCCCAGGGTCCACAGGGCATCCTTGTACCAGGTATTGCGCACGCCTTTGGCGTCCAGTTCCTGGTGTTCATCGGCCTTGACGCTGGCGACGAAGCGCAGGCTGTGCGCGGCCAGGCGGAACGATTCGAGTTCCACCGCACCGCCATTCGTGCGGTCGTTATAGATGCTGCGCCCGCCGCTGACACTGCCCTGACCGCTGGTTTTCAGGGTCGCGTAGCTGCCGTTCGTGTAGGAGGTGATTTCATTGTCGTAGCTGTCATGGTACAGCCGCAGTTTCAGCCGCTCGGCCTCGCCCAGGCGCGTCTGCGAGACGAAATACACGCTTTCCTTGTTCCAGTACGGCCACTGCCAGTAGCGCGCGCCGACGGGATTGGTCGATGGCGGCTGGCCCTTTTCGCCATGCTGCTTGTAGTAGCTCAATGCATACTCGTCCCCACCCACGGGCGTATAACCTACCTTGAACGACAGTTTATGGTCCTTGCGGTAGGCATTGTTGCGCGTGCCGCCGTCTTCCGTGGCTGTGGGACGGAAGTCGGACGACAGGGGGAAACCGTCGCTGTCGATGTACGACACGCCCGCCTGCAAATACCACAAGCCCTGGTTCATGCCCACGTTGGCCGATACCTGGCGCTCGCTGCCCGAGCCGAAACCGATGGAGGTATCGCCCTCAAGGCGCGCTGCGGGTTTGCGCGAGATCAGGTTGATGGCGCCGCCCAGGGTATTGGCGCCATACGCCACGGAGCTGAAGCCCTTGGCCACCTGGATGGCGGCCAGGTCGGCCGTGCTGAAGCGGTTGAAATCGACATAGCCGTCATACGGCACGTAGACGGGAATGCCGTCGATGTACAGGGGCACCTGGCGAGAGTCGAAGCCGCGGATGGCGACGGTTTTTTCATTACGCGCATTGGTCGACAGCGACACGCCCGACAGCAAATTGAGGGCATCGCCCACATTGTCGCGGTTAAAGCGGCGCATTTCGGCGCGGCTCACTTGTGAACCCACTTGCTGCTCATCCACCTGCGCCACCTGCTCCAGTTGGTCGCGCTGGCCGATCACCGTCACCGTGCCCAGCACGAACGCCGCCGCATCCGCGTCTTCCTTGCCAGCAGCCTGCTGCGCCAGCGCCAGCATCACGGCGCCTGCCATTACCTGTTTCAACATCGTCTTGTTCTTTCCATTCGTTATATATCGTCTTATATAGCGATATACAAAAAAGTACAAAAAAGTACAAAAAAAGCGGCCACGCATGCGGCGGCCGTCACCCAACAGCGCAATATACAGACGTATATAGCGATGCTCAAGCGACAAGACCGGAAACACTTGCGCAGGTCAAATTTCACGCCTTTTTCATGCAGCGCAACATTTCGCTGTGCGAACGAATGTTTCACAAAACGGTTGACATGCGAGATTCAGCTAGGCAAACTGATTTTCAGGGAGTCAGAAAATGAAAGCAAATATGACCAATATTCAGGCCGCAGCCGATCCGGAACTTATCGTTTTCAGCGATGACGAGGAAGGCAAGGACCGCCAGTTCGTCAATGCGCTGGCGCGCGGGCTGGAAGTACTGCGCTGCTTTCGCCCCGGCGAAGTCTTCCTGTCGAACGCGGACATGGCCAAGCGCACGGGCATCCCGAAACCGACGATTTCGCGCCTCACCTACACCCTCACCAAACTGGGCTACCTGAATTACTCGGACAGCCTGGGCAAGTACCAGCTGGGCGCCGGCGTGCTGGCCCTCGGCTACCGCATGCTGTCGAACCTCGACGTGCGCAAGATGGCGCGCCCGCTGATGGAAGAACTGGCCGAACATGCGCAAGCCTCCGTGTCGCTGGGCACGCGCGACCGTCTCAGCATGGTGTACGTGGAAACCTGCCGCAGCAGCGCCAACGTCACCCTGCGCCTTGACGTCGGCTCGCGCATTCCCTTGATGACGACGGCCATGGGCAAGGCCCTGCTGTGCATCCTGCCGCAGGCCGAACGCGACTACCTGATGGACCATGCACGCGTGCACGAGACGGAACGCTGGCCGCGCATCAAGGCCGGCATTGAGCAAGGATTCAAGGATTACCAGGACAGGGGCTTTTGCATCTCGGCCGGCGAGTGGCAGAACGACGTGCATGCCGTGGGCGTGCCCATGCTGGGTGCCGATGGCGAGCAGGTGATGGCCTTCAATTGCGGCGGCCCCGCCTTTTTGCTATCGCGCGAAAAACTCGAATCCGACCTGGGACCGCGCCTGGTCGCCCTGGTCAAGAGAGTGGAAAAAAACCTGGGCCGCGGTTAGACTGCGCGCCCCCTCTTAACATCGCCTCCGAGGACCCCGATGATACGCGACGAAGAAACCCTGAACATCCTGCTCGACAGCATCGCCCGTTTCGTGCGCGAAGTGCTGGTGCCGAACGAGGCGCTGGTGGCCGAAACGGATACGATCCCGCCCGCCATCGTGGCGCAGATGCGCGAACTGGGCCTGTTCGGCCTGTCCATCCCGGAAGCCTATGGCGGCCTGGAACTGAGCATGGAAGAGGAAGTCAGGGTCGCGTTTGAAATCGCCCGCACTTCGCCCGCCTTCCGCTCGCTGATCGGCACGAACAACGGCATCGGCTCGCAAGGCATTGTTATCGACGGCACGGAGGCGCAGAAACAGCACTACCTGCCGAAACTGGCGGCCGGCGAGATCATCGGTTCGTTCGCCCTGACGGAAGCCGGTTCCGGGTCAGACGCGGCATCGCTGCGCACGAGCGCCGTGCGCGATGGCGACTTTTATATCCTCAACGGCAGCAAGCGCTATATCACCAACGCGCCCGAAGCCAGCATCTTTACCGTCATGGCGCGCACGGACCCCGTCAAGCGGGGGGCCTCGGCCATCTCCGCCTTCATCGTGGAAAGGGACACGCCGGGCCTCTCGCTGGGGAAAATCGATAAAAAGATGGGCCAGCAAGGCGCGCATACCTGCGACGTCATCTTTGAAAACTGCCGCGTGCCGGCCGCGAACATCATCGGCGGCAAGGAAGGCGTGGGTTTCAAGACGGCCATGAAAGTGCTCGACAAGGGCCGCTTGCACATCGCCGCCGTCTGCGTGGGCGCGGCCGAACGCATGCTGGCCGACGCCCTGGCGTATGCGATGGAGCGCCAGCAGTTCGGCCAGCCCATCGCCGAATTCCAGCTGATCCAGGCCATGCTGGCCGACAGCAAGGCCGAGATTTACGCGGCGCGCAGCATGGTGCTCGACGCCGCGCGCCGGCGCGACAACAAGGAAGACATCTCGACGGAAGCGTCGTGCTGCAAGCTGTTCGCCTCCGAAATGTGCGGCCGCGTGGCCGACCGCTCCGTGCAGATCCACGGCGGCGCCGGCTACATCAGCGAATACGCGGCCGAGCGCTTCTACCGCGACGTGCGCCTGTTCCGCATCTACGAAGGCACGACGCAGATCCAGCAGATCGTCATCGCCCGCAACATGATCAAGGCAGCACAAAAGTGAAGGAGGCCGCGATGGACATTCCAGCCTTGCTGGCCGGCCTGCCAGCTCGCCTGTCGGCCATCCCCGCCTACTGGGCGGCGCGCGCGCCCGACGCGCCCGCGCTGCATGAAGCTGGCCGCAGCTGGACCTACGCCCAGCTGCAGCACAGTGTAGAAAATGCAATGCAGTTGTTGCGCCAGCTGGACGTGCGCGCCGGCGACCGCCTGATGGTGGTGGGAGAGAACGGCGCGCTGCAGGTGGCGCTGATCTTTGCAGCGGCCAGCATCGACGCGTGGATCGTCAACGTCAATGCGCGCCTGTCCGCGCGCGAGATCGACAGCATCGCAGGCCACTGCTCGGCGCGGCGGCTGCTGTTCCTGGCAGGCGCCTCGCCGGAAGCGGCCGCGCATGCTGCACGTCTGGGCGCGGCCAGCGCCACGGTCGACGGCATGGGAGAGCTGCTGGCGGGCGAGTTAAACGAGGCAGCCATCGCGGAAGACACGGTCACCGGCAACGAACAGGTGGCCGCGCTGATCTACACCACGGGCACCACGGGACAGTCAAAAGGCGTGATGCTGACGCACCGCAACCTGCTGTTCATCGCCGCCGTCTCCAGCACATTACGGGGCCTGACCAGCACCGACCGCGCCTACGGCGTGCTGCCCATCTCGCATGTGTACGGTCTGGCCTCGGTTGCCCTGGGCACCCTGTATGCGGGCGCCGCCCTGTACCTGGTGCCGCGTTTTTCCGTCGACGGCCTGCTGGCCGCGCTGAAAGACGATGAATTGACCATCGTGCAGGGCGTGCCCGCCATGTACGCCAAGCTGCTGCAAACCCTGGGCGGCGCGGATACGCCGTTGCCCACGCGGCTGCGCTTTGCGTATGCGGGCGGCTCGCCGCTGGCACCATCGCTCAAGCGGAACGTGGAAAAGCTGCTGGGCACCACGCTGCACAATGGCTATGGCATGACGGAAAGCGCGCCCACCATCAGCCAGACGCGCCTGGAAGCGCCGCGCCCCGACGATTCGGTGGGCATGCCGATTCCCGGCGTGGAAGTGCGCGTGGTAGACGTGGCGGGTAAGGACGTGAAGCCGGGCGAGCCGGGAGAATTGTGGATACGCGGACCGAACGTCATGGCCGGCTATTACCGTGAACCGGCCATGACGGCGGCCACCATGCGCGACGGCGGCTGGCTCAACACGGGCGACATGGCGCGCCAGGAACCGGACGGCGCGCTGTTCATCGTGGGCCGCACCAAGGAATTGATCATCCGCTCCGGCTTCAATGTGTATCCATTGGAAGTGGAAACGGCCCTCAACGCCCATGCTTCCGTGGTGCAGTCGGCCGTGGTGGGACGCACCCTGGACGATGGCAACGAGGACGTCATCGCCTATGTGGAACTGGACCCGCAGCACCCCGTGAAAGTGCAGGCATTGCAGGACTACCTGGCGCAGACCCTGTCGCCCTACAAGTGCCCGTCGGCCATCATCGTCATGGAAACGCTGCCGGCCGCTGCGACGGGCAAGATTTTAAAGGGGCAGCTGCGGCAGATGGCGCAGAATGCACGATAAGTTGACCATGCTGTACCAGATCCCGACAATAAAACCAAGTCACATCACCGGAGGAGACACGATGAAACGCACATACACACGCATCGCCATGGCAGCGCTGGTTGCCAGCGCCTGGATGACGCAGGCCAGCGCCGAAGAATTCCTGGTCGGCGCGGAAATCCCCCTGACGGGCAACCTGGCCAGGGTCGGCGCCGGCATGCAGGAAGGCATCATGGTGGCAGCCGAGGTATTCAACAAGACCAACGGCAAACACACCATCAAGATCGTCACCGTCGATGACGAATCGGCACCCGCCAAGGCGATTGCCGCAGTGGAGAAGCTGGCCAGCCAGGGCGCGGTGGCCATCACGGGCGGCTATGGCTCGAACAATATCTCGCCCGCCTCGGACACGGCAAATAAACTGGGCCTCGTCTACATCACCTCGGGCGGCGTGGACGACAGCCTGGTGAACAGCGGGCGCAAGAATTTTTTCCGCATCAATAACACGGCCGGCTACGAAAAAGCCATGCTGGGATTGCTGCAGGACGTGGGCGCCAAATCCGTCTCCATCGTGTATTCGACCAAGGACGCCACCACGGGTCTGGCCAAGGACGTGGAAAAAGCCCTGGCCGCCAAAGGTGTGAAAGTGACGACGCACTCGTTCGACCCGGCCATTACGGATTTCAAGCCCATCATCAACAAGATCAAGCTGCAGGACAAATCCGAAGTCGTGGCCATGGTCGGCTACGAAAACGATTACGTGGGCATCATCCGCGCCGCCCGCGTGCTCAAACCAAAAATCAAGGCCATGGTGGGCGTGTGGTCGCTGGCCACGCCGAAAATGGCAGCCGACTTCCCCGACCTGATGCCGAACGTGTTCGGCACGGCCCTGCTGCCCTTCCCCACCGAATTCAAGACAGCCGACGGCAAGGCATTCAGCGACGCCTACAAGCAGCTGTACAAGAAGGAACCGGACTACCTGGGCCAGTTCGGCTACGTGCAATCGATGCTGCTGTTCGAAGCCATCGCGCGCGCGGCCGACAAGGGCACGCTCAAGAAAGGCGGCGTGGCCGAGGAGATGCGCAAGACGGACCGCGAAACCCTGATCGGCCGGGTGCAGTTCGCCGCCAATGGCGACAACCTGAACTTCGTGCACCGCATGGCGCAGCACCAGGACAAGAAAGTGGTGATCGTCTGGCCAAAGGAACAAGCCACGGGCAAGCTGGCCTACCCGGCGCTGCCCTGGTAAGCATCCGCCCCCTGCACACGCGCGCGCCCGCCCGGGCGCGCACCGATGAACGGCGCTCCAGGCATGCGCCTGGGCCGCCTGACGGGATGACGATATGACAGAATTAATCTTGCAAGCCCTGTATTCAGGCTTGCTGCAGGGCGGCTCCTACGCCCTGATCGCACTGGGACTGGCGCTGGTCTTCGGCACCATGAAAGTGATCAACCTGGCGCACGGCGAACTGGTACTGCTGGCCGCTTACATCGCCTACAGCGTCGAATCGGGCCTGGGACTCGGTCCCATGTTCGCCATTCCCATCGCGCTGGTGATCGTCAGCCTGACGTCCGTGGGCGTGTACCTGATCGTCAGCCGCATCAAGAAGGACCGCGAAATCAATTCGCTGATCCTCACCTACGGCATCGGCGTCATTCTCACCAATTTCATCCTGCTGGTATGGAAGGCTGACATCCGTTCGACCTCGTCGAGCTGGCTGCAGGAAGGCATCGAGATCGGCCCCTTCTTCAGCATGCGCAGCGAAGTGATTTTCTTCGGCGTCAGCCTGGTGCTGATGGCGGCCCTGTGGCGCTGGCTGGCCACTAGCTGGTATGGCCGCGCTGTGCGCGCCGTCTCCAGCAACCGCGACGCGGCCAAGCTGATGGGCATCGACCCGGGCCGCACGGAACTGGTCTCCTTTTTAGTCGCCGGCATCCTGGCCGCCTTCGCCGGTGTGGCCCTGTTCAGCTATGGCGTGATCCAGCCTGCCTACGGTGGCGCGCTGACGGTGAAAGCCTTCATCATCACGGTCCTCGCCGGCATCGGCTCGATCCCCGGCGTGCTGATCGCCGCCGTGCTGCTGGGCGTGGCCGAGGCGCTGACCGTCACCCTGGCCAGCTCCGCGCTGCAGGAATTGTCCGGCATGCTGCTGTTCTTGCTGGTGCTGTTCATCATGCCAAACGGCTTGTTCGGCGCACAACGGAGGCGCGGATGAAGCGCTCCACACTGATTTCAACGGCCGGCCTGCTGCCGGCCGCCTATATCGCCGTGCCGCTGGCCCTGGGCGGCAACCAGTATGTGATGAGCATGGTCGTGGCGGCCCTGGTCATCGGCGGCGTGGCCATGTCCTGGGCCCTGCTCGGTAATTTGGGCGGCATGGTCAGCTTCGGCCATGCGGCGTTCTTTGGCGTGGGCGCGTATGTCTCCGCCCTCACTACCGTGAAACTGGGCTTGCCCGTGTTTGCCGCCATGCTGCTGGGCGGAGCGGGGGCGGCCATCGCCGCTGTCATCATGCTGCCCGTGCTGCGCCTGCGCGGGCCATATTTTGCGCTGGCCATCCTCGCCTATGCCCACATCTTCCGCATCCTGGCCACGGAATGGAGTGCCGTCACGGGCGGCGCCGGCGGCATCAATAATATTCCCGCCTTGCCCACCGTCTTCGGCTTCGACCTGGCCAACAAGACGGGCGCCTACCTGGTGGTGCTGACCCTGGTGGTATGCTGCGCCTTCGCCTACAGCCGCATCCGCGCCAGCCATTACGGCATCGCCCTGCGCGCCATGCACGACAGCGAAGACGCCACGCGCGTCGTCGGCGTCAACAGCACCTTGCTGAAAGGCGCGATGCTGCTCGTGTCGGCCTTCATGGCGGGCCTGTTCGGCGCCTTCAACGCCCACTACATCAACTTCCTGGAACCGGACTACGCCTTCAACAGCCTGTGGGTGACCTTGCCCATCGTGGCGGCCATCTTCGGCGGCTATCGCACGATACTCGGCCCCGTGCTGGGCGCCGTGGTGGTCTACCTGGTGGACCAGCTGATCTTCAAGTCGCTGATTCCCACGGGCCACCAACTGGTGCTGGGCGTGCTGCTGGTGGCGATGATCGTCTTCAGTCCGAGCGGCTTGCTGCCGCTGCTGCACAAACTGGTCAAGGGCAAAGCGAAGGAGAAACAACATGCTTGAACTCGATAATGTCTGCGTGCGCTTCGGCGGCCTGATGGCCGTCGATTCCGTCACCCTGCACGTGGGCAGCCACGACGTGCTCGGCCTGGTGGGCGCAAATGGCGCCGGCAAGACTACGCTGTTTAATGCGATTTCCGGCCTGGTGCGCCCCACCAGTGGCCGCATCCGCTTCGAGGGGCGCGCCATCATGGCCACGCCCATGTACCAGCGCGCCCGCCTGGGATTGGGACGCACCTTCCAGATTCCGCAGCCCATGCATGAGTTGACGGTGCGCGAAAACCTCATCGTGGCGCAGCGCTTCGGCACCGGCAAGGTGGACATGCGCAAGATCGATGAAATCCTCGATTTCACGAGCTTGGCGGACAAGGCCGGGCGCGACGCGGCCAGCGAACTGGCGCTGACGGAACTGAAAGCGCTGGAAGTGGCCAAGGCGCTGGCCATCAATCCGAAGCTGCTGCTGCTCGATGAAGTGCTGGCTGGCCTGGAAACAAACGGCAAGCGCCGTTTCATGGGCATGCTGAAGGACTTGCATGCTGCCTTCGGCGTGGGCATCGTCATGATCGAGCACGACATCGAGACCATCAGCAATCTGTGCCAGCGCGTGGCCGTGCTCAATTTTGGCCAGCTGATCGCAGACGGCACGCCGGACGCCGTCTTCCGCGATGCGGCCGTCATCGAGAGCTATACGGGAGCCGTTCATGCCTGAAACGATGCTTGAAATAAGTAAACTGCGCGCCGGCTATGGCGCCATCAATGTGCTGTGGGATGTGTCGCTGTCCATCCAGAAGGGCAAGCTGACCACCATCATCGGCCCGAACGGGGCCGGCAAGACGACCCTGCTGCGCGCCATCATGGGCTTGCTGCCCGTGGGCGCGGGCAGCATCGCGCTCGATGGCGTGGGCATCAATGGCACGCCCACCTGGAAGATGAGCGACGCGAGGGTCACCATGATCCCCGAAGGACGCATGACGTTTCGCGACATGAGCGTGGAAGAAAACCTGATCATGGGCGCCTTCCCGAAAGAGCACCGCAGCCACATGCCGAAGCGCCTGGCCGAAGCCTACGCCATGTTCCCGCGCCTGCACGAACGGCGCAAGCAACTGGCCGGATCGCTGTCTGGCGGCGAGGCGCAGATGCTGGCGATGGCGCGCGGCTTGATGTCCGACCCGTCGCTGCTGATCGTCGACGAGCCTTCGCTGGGTCTGGCGCCAATGGTGGTCAACGAGCTGTTCGAGATCCTCGCGCGCCTGAACGACGGCCGGCGCACCATCATCCTGGTCGAACAAAACACGGCGCGCGCCGTGGGCGTGGCCGATCACGTCTACCTGATGCAAAGCGGCAAAGTGGCGCTGTCGCAGGCGGCCATTGATGTCGACCTCGAGCACCTGCACGAACTCTATTTTGCGCGCTGAACAATTTGCTCTGCGCGAGGTTTGACCGGCCTGCCGCCGTCAATCCTCGTCGTCGGCCAGTTTATCAAACGCCAGCAGGGCACTCTTGCCGAGTCCTGCCGTCACGAAAGGATCGTCGGCAGGAAAGCGGCCGGTATCGACCAGCATGCGCAGCTTGCTCAAGCGCTCGCCCAGCGCCAGCGCTTGCGCCTGCGGATCGGCATCGGCATCGGCGTGGGTATCGACGCCGGCATGCTCGATCGCGCGGGTCACGGACGCGGGAAACTCCCATAATTCGGCGATCCGTACCGACAAGATACGCGCTTGCGCAAACACCTGTGCAATGAAGGCGTCCGATTGCGGAAACGCATCGGGCGCATGCATCTGGTCGATCAGCCGGAACGCCACCACCAGACCGACATTGGCCATCAATCCCGCGAGATAGGCATCGAAGGCGTTGGCCTGCATTGCCGGCGCGACCAGGTTGGCCGCCAGCGCGCATTTCTCGGACTGGCGCCAGATCAGCGGCGCCGTGCGCACGGTCAGCCCGCCGCTTTGCATGCTGACGATGGGGCGGAAGGCGACGCGGGCGAGCAGCATGCGCATGCCGTTTTGCCCGAGCAGCATGACGGCGCCTTCCATGTTGTTGATCGACGGGCTGGCGTTGTAGCGCGAATGGTAGCAGGGCCGGTTCGCTTCGCGGTAGACCTCGGCGACCAGCAAGACGTCCTGGGCCAGTTGGCGCGACAGCTCGGCCGCGCTCATATTTTCATTTTGCAAGGTTCGCATCAACTGCGGAATGATGGCCGGAATGCGCGGCACCAGCGCGGCGCCAGCGATCGGTTCGCGGGCCAGGCGCGTCAATTCGTCCAGAATCTGCTGTTCGGCCTGCTCGGTAGCCTGCGCCGAACCGGCGGCCGCCAGCCAGCGGTAGTAGATGGCATCGATTTCGGCGATGCTGGCTGGCTGCCGTGTCATCTCGGGCGCTGCCGCTGCCGTGACTGGCGCAGCCTTGTTTTTTTCGTCGCCGCCGTTCAGTAATTTTCCTATCCAACCCATTTTGCTATCCAAACCTTATATGCATCACTATCGCGACATCCGCTGCACGATTTTACTTGATGACAGCAGTACTGGTGCGGCGGGCATGGCCAGCTTGGTCCACCTGCCGCAAAGTGCTACAGTGGCGCTCTCACAGCTTTCCCTGCCTTGCAAGGTACATCATGAACAATCTGCTGGCCCGTTACGTCACCGGCCAGGCGTATAACAACGCCTGGGCCAACCACCGTTTGCTGAAGGCTTGCGGGCAGCTGACCCAGGCCGAGTTCCAGGCCACGCGCGTCAGTTTCTTCCCCACCATCCAGTTCACCCTGAACCACATCCTCACCTGCGACTGGTTTTATCTCGACGCGCTCGAACGCGAGCTGCGCGGCGAAGCGCCCCATCCAGATTGCTACGTCTTTTTTGAACAGGATGAACCATTTACCGACTGCGCCCCGCTGCACGCGGCGCAGCGCGCCTCGGACCTGCGCCTGATCGCCCATTGCCGCAGCCTGTGCGATGCGGACCTGACGCGCCCCGTGACGATCCTGCGCGACACGCCGCAAGTCGACACGCGCCTGCGCCTGCTGGCGCATTTGTTCCAGCACCAGATCCATCACCGGGGGCAAGTGCACGCCATGCTGGCCGGCACGCGCATCGCGCCGCCCCAGCTCGACGAGTTCTATTGTGCCGGCGAAGCGGGCGAGCGGGCACAGGATTTTCTGGAACTGGGCTGGACGGAAGATGACGTATGGGGACAGCGCTAAGTCATTCTCCGAGTTATTCCTCGGCGTGGCAGCAGACGCACAGTTTGTTGCCGTCGAGGTCGCGGAAATAGGCGCCATAGTAATGGGCGTGGTAATGGGGACGCAAGCCGGGCGGCCCTTCACACACAGCGCCCAGCGCCAGCACGGCCTGGTGGCAGCGGTCCACCTGCGCGCGGCTGGCCGCCAGCCAGGCCGTCATCTGCCCATTGCCGGGAGTCGCCGGCAAGCCGTCATGCGGCGCCGTCAGCAGGAACAGGGGGCGCGGTGCATCCTTTGCCATCCAGCCCGCCCAGGGTTGGGCCGGATCATGAAATTTCTCGATCAAATCGAGTTCTCCCATCAGGGTCGTGTAGAAAGCGTAGGCGCGGGGAAAGTCGTTGGTGCCGAGGCAAATATGGGACAGCATGCTGCTCCTTCATGAATTCAAGCATGTGCGGCGAAATGCGCCAGCTGATTATAGTGGCACATCGCTTTCGACACGATCCCATGCCAGACCGTGACCGCCTCGGGGCGGTTTGGCAGCTGACAAAAACCGAACGATCGCTCTATTTATCGGCCACTCCTCCCCGGGCATTGTAAAATAGGCAAATATGACACGGCATCGGCCGTGCCGCTTGCCGGCCTTTCGCGCACGCGAAGGCACTCACACTCGGGAAAAACATGCGCAATACAGACAAAAAAGCCTATCTGGTCGGCGGCGGTATCGGCTCGCTGGCCGCAGCCGCCTTCATGATACGCGACGGCGGCATGCAAGGCAGCAACATCACCATCTTCGAAGCAGCGCCCGTGACCGGGGGCAGCCTCGATGGCGGCGGCAATGCCGAGGATGGCTACACCTTGCGCGGCGGGCGCATGCTGACCACCGATAATTACGAGTGCACCTGGGACTTATTCAAGAGCATCCCTTCGCTCGAACATGCGGGCCAGAGCGTCTACGATGAAACCATCGCCTTCAACGCACAGCACATTCCCCACTCGCGCGCGCGCCTTGTCGACCGCAACCGCTTCAAGGTCGATGTCAGCAGCATGGGCTTTTCCATGCAGGACAGGCTGGAACTGCTGAAGCTGACGGAAGCGGACGAAGACACGCTGGGCAGCAGCGCCATCACGGACTGGCTCTCGCCCGAATTCTTCGACACCAAGTTCTGGTATATGTGGGCCACCACGTTTGCCTTCCAGCCCTGGCATAGCGCCGTCGAATTCAAGCGCTACCTGCACCGTTTCATGATGGAGTTTTCGCGCATCGAAACCCTGGCGGGCGTCAAGCGCACCGTCTACAACCAGTACGATTCGCTGGTGCGCCCGCTGGTCGCGTGGCTGCAGGAGGAAGGCGTGAACATCATCATGGAGTGCACGGTGACCGATATCGAGGTGCAAGAATCCGAAGGCCGCCTGAGCGCCACCGCCCTGCACTGCCAGCGGCGCGGCCTGGCCGACGTGATCCCCGTGGCGGCCGGCGACCTGGTGTTTTTCCAGAATGCTTCGATGACGGATGCGGCCAGCTATGGCAGCCTGCACAGCGCGCCGGCCAAGCGCACGAAAAACGACAGCCAGGGCTGGCGCCTGTGGGAAAAGCTGGCCGAGGGCCGCCCGGAGCTGGGCCGTCCAGCCGCCTTCAACAGCAGCATCCCCGAATCCTACTGGGCCTCGTACACGGTCACCTTGAAGGACAGCGCCTTCTTCGACAGGATGGAGCAATTCACGGGCAACAGCGCAGGCACGGGCGGCCTCGTCACCTTCAAGGACAGCAACTGGTTCATGTCCATCGTGCTGGCGCACCAGCCCCATTTCGCCGACCAACCCCAGGGCGTGCAAGTATTCTGGGGCTATGCGCTGCACCCCGACCGCATCGGCAACTTCGTCGCCAAGCCCATGTCCGAATGCAGCGGCGAAGAGATCCTGCGCGAGCTGTGCGGCCACCTGAACTTCGACCTCGACATCATGGCCACGGCCAACTGCATTCCCTGCCGCATGCCCTACATCACCAGTATGTTCATGCCCCGCGCGAAGAGCGACCGCCCCCTGCCCGTGCCGGCCAACTCCGTCAACCTGGCCTTCGTCAGCCAGTTCGTGGAGCTTGCCGACGATGTCGTTTTCACCGTGGAATACTCGGTGCGCGCAGCGCAGACGGCCGTCTATCAGTTGCTCGGCGTGCAGCGTGCAGTGCCGGCCATCCACGCGCACGACAAGTCGCTCAAGGTCAAGCTGGATGCCATCATCAAGGCCTTCAAATAGCCTCGTTGCTGACGCTTGCACGCAACAAAGGCCGCGCTGCCGCTCGTGCAGGCACCTGATTTAAGACTGGCTTCAGCCTCGCCGTGCATCGTGATCGGGCGCCAGCAACACTGGCGCCTCCCTTCACACTCACGGGCACGGCCCAGCGAAAGAGCCAACATGAAAACATGGATGCGCGCCAACAAAGGTTTTTTGATGTTTCTCTTGCTGTTCGGCGTATTCCGCACGGCTGTGGCAGACTGGAATCCGATACCCTCGGCGTCCATGCGCCCCAACTTGCTCGAAGGCGACGTGGTCTTCGTCAACCGCCTCGCCTTCAACCTCAAAGTGCCGCTCACCGATATCGTGCTGCAGCGCCTGGGCGACCCGCAGCGGGGTGACATCGTCACCTTTTCTTCGCCGAAAGATGGCACGCGATTGATCAAGCGCATCATCGCCCTGCCCGGCGACAAGGTGGAAATGCGCAATGAAGAGCTGGTCATCAATGGCCAGCCCGCCCGGTACACGGCGCTCGATACAGCGCCTGAAACCATCGCCCACGTGGGCCAGCTGACGGCGCAGCGCATCAGCGAACGCAACGCGACCGAACAGCACCGCATCCAGGTTTTGCCGCAAATCGCGGGCGCAGCGCGCAGCTTTGCCCCCGTGACGGTACCGGCCGATCACTTCATGATGCTGGGCGATAACCGCGACAACAGCGCCGACTCGCGCTATTTCGGCTTCGTGCCACGCGCATTGTTGATCGGCAAGGCCGAGCGCATCCTCGTCTCGGCCAACATCCAGGAGCATTGGCAGCCGCGACTGCAGCGTTTCGGCATGAAGCTGGAGTAAACATCCCCTTGCAACGGCGCCGTGCTTTTCGGTTAGCATGGCGCATCATGCAAAACTTTCCCTCCGCCAGCCAGCAGAGCGCCAGCGACGATCCCGCCCTGGAGCAGCTGGCGCAGTTCCTGCAGCGCCATCCCGACGTGCTGCTGCTGACGGGCGCCGGCATCAGCACGGCGTCCGGCATTCCCGCTTACCGCGACGCGGACGGCGTGCGGCGTGGCAACGCGCCCGTGCAAGGCCCCGATTTTCGCCGCCAGGAAGCCGTGCGCCGCCGCTATTGGGCGCGCAGCATGGTGGGCTGGCCCAGCCTCGCGCGCGCCACGCCGAATCCCGGTCACCTGGCCATCGCGCATTTGGCGCAACGCCAGCAGATCGGCGGCTTGGTCACGCAAAACGTCGATGGCCTGCATCAGCAGGCAGGCAGCGCGAGCGTCACGGAGTTGCACGGCAGCATACATGGCGTGGTGTGTCTCGATTGCCAGGCTCGCCATACGCGCCGCTTGATCCAGGATCAGCTTGAACGCGACAATCCGCAGATGCTGGGCGCCACGGCCACGCCGGCACCCGATGGCGACGCCTTGCTGGAACCGTCGCAGCTGACCAGCTTCCACCTGCCCGTCTGTCCCCGCTGCGGCGGCACCCTGCAGCCCGCCGTGGTGTTTTTCGGCGATGGCGTGCCCGCCGCCTGCGCGGCCGAGGCCGAAAGCAAGATGCACGCCGCCAGTGCCCTGCTGGTGGTGGGCTCGTCCGTCATGGTGTATTCCAGCTTTCGCCTGTGCCGCATGGCGGCCGAGACCGGCAAGCCCGTGGCCGCCATCAACCTGGGCAAGACGCGCGCCGACCATTTGCTGGCATTCAAGACCGATACGCCGGCACAGGACATCTTGCCAGCATTAGCGGCCATGCTGGGCTGACCCCGCGTCAGCGGTGCGCCACTCTCGCTATACTGTGGAATTGACAAGGAGAATTCATGCTGGAACTGTTGAGTGAACACGCCTGTTTTGGTGGCGTACAACGCTTTTATCGCCACGACGCGCACGCCATCGGCTTGCCTATGCGTTTCTCGGCCTTCATTCCGGACACGGCGCCAGGCAGCGTGGTCACCACCAAACGCCCCGCCCTGTTTTACCTGGCGGGCCTGACGTGCACGGAAGAAACATTCATGATCAAGGGCGGCGCGCAGCGCGTGGCGGCCGAAGAAGGCTTGATTCTGATCGCGCCCGATACCAGCCCCCGTGGCGCCAACATCGCGGGTGAGACGGATGCCTGGGATTTCGGCGCCGGCGCCGGCTTTTACGTGGATGCCACCGAGGCGCCCTGGCGCAGCCATTACCGCATGTACAGCTACATCCTGGAACTACGCGCCCTGCTGGAACAGGAACTGGTGATCGATGCGCAACGCACGGGGGTTTTCGGCCACTCGATGGGCGGCCATGGCGCGCTGGTGCTGGCCTTGCGCAACCCTGAACTGTTCCGCTGCGTCTCCGCCTTTGCTCCCATTGCCGCACCTAGCCAGTGTCCGTGGGGCAAGAAAGCGTTTACGGGCTACCTGGGCAGCGATGAAGCCAGCTGGCAGCAGTACGACGCCAGCGCGCTGATGCGTGGCCTGCAGGGCCAGCCGGCACTATTTCCCGAAGGCATCTTGATCGACCAGGGCCTGGCCGACAAATTCCTGCCCGAGCAACTGCACCCCGAGGTGTTCGAAGCGGCGTGCCGCGACGCCGGCCAGCCATTGCGCTTGCGCCGCCATGCCGGTTATGACCATGGCTATTACTTCATCGCCAGCTTCATGGAAGAGCATGTGCGCTTCCATGCGAAAAACTTGCGCGCCATTGCCTGACGCCCTTGCCTGATTGCGCTATTGCGCCGTGCTGGTATGCCCGTTGAAATGGCGCATATACCAGTCCGTGGCCAGCAGGGCCGCCTGGTGCCGCGTGTCGGGGCCGCCAGGCGCGGCGATCTGTTCCAGTTGCTTGTCGCAGCGCAAGGTGGCGAAGGCCATGCGGTTCAGGCCAGCCACATCGGGGTCGCGCCCGCCTACGATCAGCAAGGATGGCACGCGCACGTTTTCCAGCGCCGCCTTGCCCGCCATTTCCACCTGACCATCGCAGACGGCCAGCGCGGCGATTTCTGCGCTGCGCCAAGCCGCCAATTGCATCACCACCGCCGCGCTGGTGCCATAACCATACAGGCCGCAGGGCAAGCGCCGCGTGGAAGCATCCATTTGCAGCCAGCCCAGGGCCTTTTCCAGCTGACGCGCCAGCAGCACGATATCGCTGCGCACGAAATAGGCATGGCCATTGCTGCCACCGCCAGGCTCGACACCGCCCTGGTCGAAACGCAGGGTGGCGATGCCCGCTCGCAGAAAATCCTGCGAGGTGGCATGGCTGGAGGCGCCCAGATAGTCGCTGTCGGCGCCCGCGCCATGGGCAAACAGGACGATGCCCACCGGTCGCTCGGGCATTTCAAGCACGCCATCCATCTGAATTTCATCGGCCGTGATGCTGACAAATTGTTCTTGCATGGTTGCCTCCGCAATCGAGCTGGGATCAAGCTAAAGCTGAAGTCAAGCAGTGCACTGATTTTACGCTGATCTTGCCGGGCCGGGCACAAGCTGCATGCTCAGGGCGGCTAAGCTCAGTGTAGCAGCCCGCGGCCATTCCTGCGCAGCCGTTCGCGCATCGCCACCAGCAAGGCAAGACTACACGGCGCCGTGCCGGTCCAGCCCCTTCAGCACGGCTTCCGGGCGGATCGGCAAATGCCGCACGCGCGAGGCCACGGCGGCAAAGATAGCGTTGCCGATGGCGGGCGCCACGGCCGTGGTGGGCGGCTCGCCCATGCCCGTCGCCGTTTGCGTGCTGGCAACAAATTCTATATCGAGCTCGGGCACGTCGGCCATGCGCAGCGGTGTGTAGGTATTCAGGTTGGTATCCTTCACTTCGCCATTCAGGAAAGCCGTGCCTTCATGCAAGGCCATGCTCACGCCCCACAGGGCGCCCCCTTCCGCCTGCGCCAGCGCGCCATCGGGATCGACGATGCTGCCCGCGTCGATCACCATGAACAGCTTTTCGACTTTCACCATGCAAGTGCTGCGGTCTACCTTGACGCGGGCGATGCAGGCCGTCCAGGTGGGCATGTCGCGCTCCTGGCCGAACGTGGCGGCGATGCCCAGGCCCGTGTCGGGCGGCATGGCCGTGCCCCAGCCGGCCTTGTCCGCCACCCGCCGCAGCACGTGGGCCAGGCGCGCGGCGCCGCCGACGGCGTTCGGCGCGCTGCCCGCGTTGCGCCCCATGCCCTGCAGCAGCGCCAAACGAAAAGCCAGCGGATCGACCTTGGCAGCCTGCGCCGCCTCGTCCATGAAACTTTCCACGGCCCAATTCGTCCAGCCCGGCCCCACCGAGCGCAGCCAGCCGGGGCGAAAACTGCTGTTGGCCAGGTCGTTCGACACGGCCCGCACGCGCTGCGCGCCCACCGTGTACCAGTGATCGGCGCCGGCGATGGCGAACGGGTCATACGGATGGCCCTGCTTATCCTTGGCGAGGAAGGCGGGAATCATGACTTGCGTGGGCCAGCCCGCGCTGGCTTCGTGCACCATCGCCGAGACCTTGCCTTCGTCGTCGAACGCCATGCGCACATGTTGCACGGACGGCGAACGTGGCGAATCGAAACGGGCATCGTCGGGCCGCGTGCAAATCATCTTGACGGGCCGCCCCACGGCTTGCGCCGCCAGCGCGGCCGGCACGCAATAATCGCCATTCAGGCGCCGGCCGAAGCCGCCACCGAGCAGATAGGTATGCAGCATGACCTTGTTCTCCGGCACCTTCAACGCCTGCGCCAGCACGGGCAAGATCAACGATTGCCATTGATTGCCCGCATGAATGTGCCAGACGCCGTCGATTTCCTGCGCCAGCGCATTCACCGGTTCCAGCTGGAAATGCAGCACGGTGCTGGTCGTGTAGTGGCGTTCCAGCTGCAGGCTGGCATCCTTGAAAGCTTGCTCTACGCCATCATCATCGACCACACGGGCGCCCAGGCTGGCATCGGCCAGCTGCTTGCCCGCATAGCTGACGATATCCTGCTCCGCCACGTGGGCAGCCGCACCGGCCCGCCATTTCACTTGCACCAGGTCGGCCGCGCGCATGGCGGCCGCATACGTCTCGGCCACCACCATGACCCAGCCGGGCACCGTGCCGCTGGGATCCTGCAAGGCGACCGAGCGCAAGTACCCCTGCACCTTTTTCGCCGCCGTATCATCGATGGACACGACTTTTGAACCGTAGCGCGTGGGCGGGATCTTCGGGCGCGCATACAGCATGCCATCGACGTGCGCATCGATGCCGTACACGGCCGTGCCATTGATTTTCGCGGGGATGTCGAGCGCCTGCACCTGCTGGCCGATCAGGCTGCGCTGCTGCGGCGTCTTCAGCACGATGGCCTTCAATTGCTCCGGCGTGTACTGGCGCGCCAGCTTGCCACGGCGCACGATTTCGCCATAGCTGATCGACCGCCCCCGGCCATGCACGACGCCCAGTCTGGCGTGGCAGGCGGACACGGGCACGCGCAGCAGGCGTGCGCCCTCCTCGACCAGCGCAAGGCGGCCAGCTGCGCCGGCGCGGCTGAGCGGATCGAAATTTTGCCAGACGGACCAGCTGCCGCCCGTCACCATCAAGCCCCATTGCGGGTCCGTGTCCACGTAATGCAAGCGTACCTTGCGCCAGTCCGCTTCCAGCTCCTCGGCAACGATGCGCGCCAGGGCCGTGCCGATGTGCTGGCCCATTTCCGCCTTGGCAATGTTGACCGTGACGATGCCGTCGCGGCCGATCTGAAACCAGATGCTGGGATCGAACACGGGCGCAGCGGCAGACTTGGCGGGCGGCGCGGGCGCCACCTTGCCGGCGGCCAAGGAGCTGTCGGCGCGCAAGAAAGCCAGGGTAAAACCCGTGCCGGCGGCGGCGATCAGGAAACCGCGCCGCCCCAGTGTAGGGGGACGGGCAGCAGAATTTTCTTTCGGCAACTTAAACACCGGGCGCCTCCTGCATGCCGGCCGCCAGCTTGATCGCCTTGCGGATGCGCACATACGCCATGCAGCGACACAGGTTGCCGCTCATCACGGCATCGATATTCGCATCCGTCGGCTGCGGATAGTCGCGCAGCAAGGTGGCCGCCTGCATGATCTGGCCCGACTGGCAATAGCCGCACTGAGGCGCCTGCGTGGCGACCCAGGCCCGCTGCAGGGGATGCGTGCCATCGGGCGAGAGGCCTTCGATGGTGGTAATGGCGCAACCGGTGACGGCGGCAATCGGCGTGATGCACGAGCGCATGGCGCGGCCATCCACATGCACGGTGCAGGCGCCGCACATGCCGATGCCGCAGCCAAACTTCGTGCCTTTCAGCTGGGCTTCGTCGCGCAGCACCCACAGCAGAGGTGTCTCGGCATCGACCTCGGTGCCGAAGGGCTGACCGTTCACAATAATGTTATACATAAGTGTTATACATGAGCGTTACACATAAGAAACTTTCAAGCATTAGAACTTTCAAGCATTACTTGCCGGCGCGCGTGCGTACCACTACCGCTTCCAGATTCGTCCAGGCCGGCTGGTGGCTGCGGCTGCGACGCAGATAGGCCGCCAGCTGGGCCACGTCGTTATCCGTCAGCGAGGCGGCAAAGCCTGGCATCAGCACGCCGGGCATGGCCTCATCCTTGGACAAGCCATGCAGTATCACCTGGATCAGGTTGGCGGGATCGGGCGCGCTGACGGCGCTGTTCAGGCTCAGTTCCGGACGCAGGGCCACGGGCCGGCCATCGCTGTTCGAGTGGCACGACGCGCAGGCGGCCACGTACAGGCTGGCGCCATGGTCGTTGTCGACCAGGCTGACGCGCTGCGAACGGGCGATGCCGGTTTTGATCACTGCATCCGCATCCACCTTGCGCCCGGCCACACCGGCCACGCCGGCAAAATACACGGACAGCGCGCGGATATCGCTATCGGGCGACGCGGCCATGCCTTCGTGCACGACGGCCGACATGGGCCCGGCCGCCACGCCGTGCAAGGCCGTCGCCCCCGTGCGCAGGAAGGTATACAGTTCATCCTGCGTCCACGGCAGCGGTGCCGTGTTGGCGCTGGTCAAGGCTGGCGCGTACCAGCGATCGATGGCCGCGCCCAGATAGGGCGAACCGGCAAGCTCGGCGCCCAGCGCATTGCGCGGCGTGTGGCAGGCGGCGCAATGTGCCAGGCCTTCGGCCAGGTAGCGACCCCGGTTCCAGTCCAGCCCTTGCGCGGCATCCAGCTGAACGCTTGCCGGCTTGAAAAACAACAGCTTCCAGCCCGCCTGCAAGGAGCGCAGGTTCAGGGGGAAAGGCACGCTATTGACAGGCGCCACCGCATACACGGGCGGGCGCGTCATGAAATACGCGTACAAGGCTGTCAAGTCAGCGTCCGAGACTAGGTTGAAGTGGGTGTACGGAAAGACGGGATACAGGTGGGCGCCATCGCGGCCCACGCCTTCACGCATGGCCCGCTGGAAGGCGGCCAGCGACCAGCGGCCTATGCCTGTTTGCCTGTCGGGCGTGATATTCGTCGCGTAAATCGTGCCGAACGGCGTGGCTAGGCCATGGCCGCCCGCGTAATCGGCACCGCCCCTGGCCGTATGGCAGGCGGCGCAATTGCCCATGCCGGCCAAAATGCGGCCCTTCTCCACCACTTGCGGGGAAAACGCCGTGGCGGCAGGCGGCTCGATGGGCGCCAGCGCGGGGCGCCAGTAATACAGATACGCGACCAGGGCCGCCACGATGAGCAATGCCAGCGACAGCAGCAAGCCGGTGAAGATTTTCTTGAACAAAACAGGAACCAGTGAAAAGTAAAGGCCAGGGTGAAAGCAAAGAAATAAAGCAAGGCGGCCAGCCGCCGGCTAACGGCGGCGACAACAGAAGCACAGTAACAATCTTACCGCGATTGTGACTTGTTGTATGTACGCAATGACACGCAGGCAACGCCACGGGCGGGCTGCGCCTTATAATCAGCGTTTCAGCACGCCGCCGCTCCTTCATGCATACCGTTACCATCATCCTCATCCTCGTCCTGAGCGTCGTCCTGTGCGGCTTCATCGCCCGCTCACGCTGGGTCAAGCTGCCGCTACCCCTGATCCAGATCGCCGGCGGCACGGGATTGGCCCTGTTTGGCGTGCAAGTGCCGCTCGATCCCGACATTTTCTTCATGCTCTTCATTCCGCCGCTGCTGTTTCTCGACGGCTGGCGCATTCCCAAGGGCGCCTTCTTTTCCGATGCGCGCTCGATCCTGATGCTGGCCATCGGCCTGGTGCTGTTTACCGTGCTGGGCATGGGTTTCTTCATCGACTGGCTGATCCCCAGCGTGCCGCTGGCCGTGGCCTTCGCGCTGGGCGCCATCCTCTCGCCGACCGACCCCGTGGCCGTGTCGGCCATCGCGGCCGGCAACCCCATCCCGCCGCGCCTGATGCATATCCTCGAAGGCGAGTCCCTGCTGAACGACGCTTCGGGCCTGGTCTGCTTCACGTTTGCCGTGGGCGCCATGATGACGGGGGGCTTTTCCATCGGCGCCGCCTCGCTGAGTTTCCTGCGGGAAGCGGGCGGCGGCATCGTCATCGGTCTGGCCATCTCCTGGGGCGTGGGCCTGGCAAATAAATGGCTGGTGAGCAAGGTTGGCGAAGAACCGGGCCTGCAAATCCTGATCAGTATCCTGATTCCGTTTGCCGCCTACCTGGGCGCCGAGCAAATCCACGGCTCGGGCATCCTGGCCGCCGCCACGGCGGGCGTGTCCATGCATTACGCCGACCTGATCGGCCGTCCTCTGGCCGCCACGCGGACCCAGCGCAAGGCTGTGTGGGATACCGTGCAACTGGTCTTGAACGGCGTGATCTTCGTCATGCTGGGCGCACAACTGCCCACCACCGTGGCCGGCTTGCCCGCCGCGTCCATGGAAGTGGGCGCCGGCAGCGCCTGGAAACTGCCCCTGTTTGTCATCGCCATCACAGTGGGGCTGACCTTCATGCGCTTCATCTGGGTCTTCATTTCCATGAAACTGACCCTGTTCAAGCACCACAAGAAACTGCCGGGCGAATCGAAGGATGCGGCGCTGCTGGCGCGCCCCAGCCTGCGTCTGCTGCTGGTGGCCTCGTTTGCGGGCGTGCGCGGCGCGCTGACGCTGGCCGGCATTTTGACCCTGCCCTTGTTCTTGCCTGACGGAAATCGTTTCCCCGCGCGCGACCTCGTCATCTTCCTGGCCATGGGCGTCATCCTGCTGTCGCTGCTGCTGGCCAGCGTCACCCTGCCTCTGTTGACCAAGGGCCTGGTGTTCGCGCCGCCCGCGCGCCGCTCGACGGAAGAACGCAATGCCCGCGCTGCTGCTGCCGAAGCGGCCATCGCGCGGCTGGAAAAAGTCTGCGAAGGCATCGACAAGAATGATCAGCAGCAAGTCGTCACCGAGGCGGCCAACCGCCTGATCGAAGCCTACCGGCGCCGTCTCGCGTATGGCGAAAGCAGCAATGACGAGGCGATGCGGCTGCAGGAACTGGCCAAGGCCGAACGGGCGCTGCGCCTGGAAGCGCTGAATGCGGAACGGGACGAACTGTTCCGCCGCCGCATCTCGGGCGAACTCGATGACACGATCCACTTGCGCCTGCTGCGCGAAATCGATTTGCTGGAAGCGACACTGGAAGAATAGCAACACTCTGGCACGCCACGGCAGTGTTGATAAGAAATTCTCATGGTAAAGAATGCAAGTTTTAACGTTCGTGTTTATAATGCAAGGTTATGACGTAGCGCCGTGATTTACTTTCAACAGGGACTTCCGTAGAGTCTATGTTGCTGAGTAACTATTTGAATAGCCACCCGACCTGCATAAAGACACACGACGCCGTGCCCTCCTCCCATCGCCACCGGCAGCGCTTCGCGCCGCCTGCCCTGCTCGCTGTGCTGCTGGCCTCGCTGCTCGCCTGCAGCGTGCTGGCGCCGTGCGCGGCGTGGGCGCAAACGGGCGCGGTGGCCGACGCCAGGCGTCCCGCGGAGGTGGCCCAGGTCCTGTTTGGCATCATCAGTTATGTGCGCTGGCCCGTGGTGCGCCAGGAAGTACGCGTCTGCATGCTCGGTGCGCCCCGCTATGGCGCAGCCATTGTCGACACGCCCGCCTCCAGCCTGGGCCAGCGCATCCGCGTGAAAATTCCGGCGGCGCCAGCCGCTGTCAGCGAATGCGACGTCGTCTACCTGGGCAGCCTGCCGGAGGGCGAACGCGAGCATCTGCTGGCGCAAATCATCGGCAAGCCGATTTTATCAGTCGCCGAACCCGGCACGTCCTGCACCGTGGGCACCATGTTCTGCCTGCGCCTCTCCGAGGCGCAGATCGGTTTTGACGTCAACCTCGACGCCATCGCCCGCAGCGGCCTGCGCGTCCATCCGAACGCCTTGCAAATTGCACGTCGCAAGGCACCGCCGCCATGAGCGCCCGCATGAGCAATAAGCTTGCCCGCAAGCCCCGCCCCACACTCGACAGCGTGCTGCGGCGCGCCCACCTGAGCGTGTCGTTGATCGCCGTGCTGGCGGCCGGCCTGACCCTGACAGCCGTGGCGCTACTGGCCCTGCGCGTGTATTCGGACCAGAACCTGCGCCTGGTGGCCCGCTCGATGAGCTACACGGTGGAAGGCGCCGTCGTCTTTGGTGACTCCATGGCCGCCAGGGAAGCACTGGCCCTGATCGGCGTCAATGAAGATATTGACCAGGCACAAGTGAGCAACAAGGCCGGCAAAGTGCTGGCCCGCTGGGAACGGGGCCAGCACGGCACGCGCTACTACATCGAACGCGCGCTGACAGGCTGGATGCTGCCCGATTCCCTGACCTTCCCCATCATGCGCAATGACCAGGCCATCGGCAGCATCACGCTGGTGCCGCACAGCCGCAGCCTGCTGCCTTTCCTGCTGAGCGGCCTCTCCTGCCTGCTGGCTTGCCTGGTGCTCAGCCTGGTCGTCGCCGTGCGCCTGTCGCGGCGCATGGAAACGGAGATCACGTCACCCCTGCGCCACCTGGCGGAAACGGCGCACCGCGTGCGGCGCGACCGGTCCTTTGAACTGCGCGTGCCACCGGCCAACATCGCCGAACTGAACCAGATCAATGACGACTTCAACGCCCTGCTCGACGAACTGGAAGCGTGGCAAAGTCATCTGCAAAAGGAACATGCCTCGCTGTCGCACCGCGCCAACCACGACAGCCTGACGGGCCTGTCGAACCGCGCCTTCATGGAAGCGGAGCTGGAACGCGCCATCCTCGAAGCGCGGGTCGGCAATGGCAAAGTGGCCGTGCTGTTCCTCGACAGCGACCGTTTCAAATACATCAACGACACCTTCGGTCATGCCTCGGGCGACCGCGTGCTGGTGACGATTGCCGCGCGCATCAAGCAGCAATTGCGCGAGGGCGACCTGGTGGCCCGCCTGGGCGGCGACGAATTTGCCATCCTGCTCAAGCCGCTGCGCAACAGCAGCGATGCCATGCACATTGCCGACAACATCATCGCCGCCATGGCGCAAGCCATTGAACTGCCTACCGGCAACAGCATCGTCAGCTCACTGACCATCGGCGTGGCCGTCTTCCCCGATCACGCCATCGACGCCGCCTCGCTGGTCGGCGCGGCGGACCAAGCCATGTACCGCGCCAAGCAGGCGCAGCGCGGCACGCGCCAGGTGGCGCGCCTGCCGCAACCCCACACTCACCCCTGACCCCAAGGAGCAACACCATGCAATTTATCTACAAACAATTACGCCTCGGCTTCCTCGGTCTGTGCATGCTGGGCCTGCTGGCCGCCTGCCAGAGCACGCCAGAGACTAAGCCCATTTTCAACGCCGAGCAAGTCGCCACCTTGAAGGAACAGGGTTTCAACCAGACCGACGAAGGCTGGGAACTGAGCTTTACCGACAAGCTGCTGTTCGAATTCGACGCCGCCAAGCTGACGCCACCGAGCCGCACCGCGATCCAGAAAATCAGCGCCGCCCTGCTGAAAGTGGGCATCACCCACATGCGCGTGGAAGGCCATACGGATAACGAAGGCACGGAAGCGTATAACAACAAGCTGTCGCTGGCGCGCGCCAACGTGGTGGCCGACGCCATGAGTGCATCGGGCATTCCACGCGACAACATCGCCGTCAAGGGCCTGGGCATGAGCAAACCGGTGGCCTCGAACGCCAGCAAGACAGGCAAGGCGGAAAACCGCCGCGTCACCGTCATCGTTTCGGCACCTTGAGCGTGGGCGTGCCCGTCGTGCGCTGGGTCGTGATGGGCGTGTCCGGCTGCGGCAAGAGCGCCGTCGGCAGCCTGCTGGCCGGCGCGCTGGGCGTGCCCTACGTGGAAGGCGACGACGTGCATACCCCGGAAAACGTGGCCAAGATGGCCGCCGGCATCGCGCTCGACGATGCCGACCGGTCCGGTTGGCTGGCCGCCCTGCGCGAACACATCGCCACGGCCCGCGCGAAGGGTCGTGGCCTCGTGGTTTCCTGTTCGGCCCTGAAACGCACTTACCGCGACCTGCTGCGCGAAGGCGACCCGGGCCTGCGCTTTGCCCACCTGGACGGTCCGCGCGCCGTGCTGGAGCGCCGCATGCAGCGGCCCGGCCATTTCATGCCCTCCAGCCTGCTCGATAGCCAACTGGCCACCCTGCAGCCCCTGCAAGCGGACGAGGCAGGCATCGTGCTCGATATCCGCCAGCCGCTGACCGTGCTGGTCGAACAGATCCTGCAAGCGCCTTGACAGGCGCGCGGCTGGACAGCCTGTGGCCCCCTGTGTAGACTGGCGCGCACTTTCATGAGGGATTTTTATGACCACACCAACCATCAAAGCAGCACCGGGCCCGGAATTCTGGGAACGCGCCGACCAGGTCATCGCCCTGGCCAATGAACAATGCATGCACAGCGGCGGCAATGAAGTGGCCACCTCGCTGCTGTACGCGGCCGCCCGCTTCAACGCCTTCCTCGTTGCCAGCAAGAGCAACGACGTGGCCAAGATGCAGGAAGAGAAGGAAGGCGCCGTGGCCTTCTTCACGGAACAGTACAAGCGCATGCTGACCGACAACTTCAACGACTACATCACCAACTTCGACAAGTACACGCAACCGTCGTCGGCCCCCAAGACCTGATGACGGCGGCCGGCCTGGACAGCCACCGTGCCCGCGCCACGCACGCCGACAGCGTGCTGAACGGCGCAGTGCGCTTTGCGCCGCTGACCTCGCTGTGGCTGATGGCCATGCTGGCCGGCGCCCTTGCCGGCGCCCTGCTCGCCTTCAGCTGGAGCGGCCTGCTGCTGTTTGTGACCGGCACGGCCATCGTCCTGCTGTTCGGCCACTCGCTGGGCAGCCATCGCAAACTGATCCACGATAGCTATCGCTGCCCCCTGTGGCTGGAATACCTGCTGGTCTACCTGGGCGTGCTGGTGGGCCTCAGCGGCCCGCTGGGCCTGCTGCGTCAACACGAACTGCGCGACTATGCCCAGCGCCTGCCCGACTGCCACCCCTATCTGCGCCACGGCGCCCGTTTCTGGCGCGATGCTTGGTGGCAATTACATTGCCGTCTGGACCTCGACCATCCGCCGCACATCGCCATCGAGCCGCGCCTCGCGCACGACCGCTTTTATCGCTTTCTGGAAGCCACGTGGATGCTGCAGCAACTGCCGTGGGCGCTGCTGTTCTTCGCCTGGGGCGGCTGGGGCTTTGTCTGCTGGGGTGTCTGCGCGCGTGTCAGCGCCGGCGTGCTCGGCCATTGGCTGATCGGCTACTTTGCCCACAACCATGGGCAAATGCACTTTGAGGTCCATGGCGCCGCCATGCAAGGGAGAAATATCCGCCTGGTCTCGCTGCTGACCATGGGCGAATGCTGGCACAACAACCATCACGCGTATCCGGGTTCAGCCAGGCTGGGCTTGCTGCCGGGCGAGTGGGACCCGGGCTGGTGGGTGCTACTGCTGTGGCAGCGCCTGGGCCTGGTGTCCGGCCTGCGCCTGCCGCACGACTTGGCGCCGCGGCCGGAACTGCGCCGCCTCGAGCGCGCTGGCGATCAGGCCTCGTCCTCAGCCGCCAGGTAATTGTTCTTGACGCGCACATAGTGTTCAGCCGAATAGCGCAGGTAGGCGATCTCCGCTTCGGTTAACGCGCGCACCTTGGCGGCGGGCCGGCCCACATACAAATGCCCGCTTTCCAGTACCTTGCCCGGCGACACCAGGCTGCCAGCGCCCAGCATCACGTGTTTTTCCACCACCACGTCATCCATAACGATGCTGCCCATGCCGATCAGACATTCGTCGCCGATGGTGCAGCCGTGCAAGATCACGGAATGGCCGATGGTCACGTACTTGCCGATGGTCAAGGGTGAACCGTCGGGCTTGGCCGCATTCCTGTGCGACACATGCCCCATGGAAAAATCCTGGATATTACTGCCCTCGCCGATGACGATGCGGTTGACGTCGCCGCGCAGCACGCTGTTGCACCAGATGGAACAGTCGTCGCCGATCTGCACATCGCCGATCACTTGCGCCGTGTCATGCAGGTAGACGCGCTCGCCCACGACGGGACGGGTATTCAGGTAGGAACTGACAGGCATCGCTTTCTCGCTTTTCATTAATAGTAAACGTTCAAACCCAGCCGGCGGCCAGCGCAAAAATCGCCAGGCCATGCGCCAGGGACGCGCCCAGCAAGCCGGCACGGCAATATACCAGTCCAGCCACCACGCCTTCGATTACGGTGAACACGAGGATGGGAGCGCCCACCTGCGTGACGGTGGTGGCCAGGAAGGCATGGCACAGGCCAAACAGCAAGCCCGACACCAGCGCCGCGCGCCAGGCCGGCAGCCAGGCGCGCGGTGCTACTGCAGCAAGCCGCGGAACAGCAATTCTTCATTACAGTTGGCTGCCAGCGCAAAGCCCAGCAGCAAGGGTAGCGCGGATGGGGAAGCGGGCACGGGCGCAGCAATTGTATGCGGCGGCTGGCAAAATGGGCAAGCTATCTGGCGATGCCGCTGTCAAGCCGCCTTGCGCCCGCCATGCATCAGCCCATGCGCCGCCAGTCCGGCCGCCAGTCCCCACAGGACGCCGCCCACGCCCAGCAGTGTCACGTTCGCGGCCGTCGCCAGGAAAGTGATCAGCGCCGTTTCGCGCATGCGCACGTCCGCCATCGCCTGCGCCAGGCTGTTGCCGATGGCGCCCAGCAGGGCCAGGCCCGCCAGCGCCGTGATGAAGCTGCGCGGCAAGACCATGAACAGGCTGGCCAGGGTGACGCCGAAAATGCCCACCAGGATGTACAGCACGCCGCAAGCCAGCCCTGCAACGTAGCGCTTAGCCGGGTCCGCATGCGCATCCTTGCCCGTGCAGATGGCGGCCGTGATAGCGGCCACGTTGAAGGCGTGCGCGCCGAACGGCGCCATGAGCAGCGAACCGAGTCCCGTCACCGTCAGGATGGGATTGGCGCTGACGCCGTAACCGTCATTGCGCAGCACCAGCATGCCGGGCATGTATTGCCCCGTCAGGGTGATCAAGAACAAAGGCAGCGCCACGCCCAAGAGCGACTCCACGGAAAAGCGCGGCATCTCGAACACGGGCGCGGCCAGGGCCAGTTCGATGCCTTGCGCATTGATGCGCCCCTGCGCCAGCAGCAGGGTCAGGCCGACCAGCATGATGCCCACCACGGCAAAGCGTGCCGTAAAACGGCGCAGCACGGCGTACGACAATAGCAGCACCACCACCAGCAAGGGGTCGGCGCTGGCGCCGCCGAACGCGTTCACGCCAAACTGCAGCAGGATGCCGGCCAGCAAGCCGGCGGCGATGCCGCCAGGAATCAGCCGCACCAGGCGCTCGAAGGCGCCCGACATGCCCAGAAAAATGAAGGCGATGGCGGACACGATGTAGGCGCCGATCACCTCCGCGTACGGCGTGTGCGGCATGACGGTGGCCAGGAAAGCCACGCCGGGCGTGGACCAGGCCGTGATGATAGGCGCGCGGTAGCGGTAGCTGAGCCAGATGCCCGTGACGCCCACGCCGATGCTCAGCGACCAAACCCAGGACGCCGTCTGCGCCGCGCTGAGCTGGGCCAGCTGGGCTGCCTGGAACACCAGCACGAAGGTGCCGCCGTAGTTGACGAGGACGGAAATGCAGGCGGCCATCGCGGGGGAAGCAAGATCGCGCCAGCGCAGCCGGTCAGCCATAACGGCGCTTGTTGTGCTTGTTGTCATGTATATCCCTTTGGCATTGAAAGGGAGCATCTTAATGGCCACATGGACTGTCCAAGCAAGCCAATTCATCCATGAACAGCAGACCACTTTGGCCAGTTTATCCCAGCGCGCGCGCCAGGCGGACGATGCCGCTCTCGATCTCATACGGCGTGAGCGCCGCAAAGCCCAGCAGCCAGCCGCCGCGCGTCGGCGGCCTCGCATACAGCCGGCTCAGGCCCGGCAGCACGATTCCCGCCTGCGCCGCCAGGCGTATCGTGTCCAGCTCGTCCCTGCCCTCGTGCAGCAGACACGGCAGTTGCAAGCCGCCCGGCGGCAGCTGCGCCGTGACCACGTGCGGCAAGTGCCGCTGCACGGCCAGCGCCATCGCCTCGCGTCGCACGGCGTAGACCTTGCGCATGGCGCGCACATGGGCCGCAAAATGGCCATCGGCGATGAAACGGGCCAGTGTCAGTTGATCCAGTTGCGGCGTATGCCCGTCGAGGATGCTGCGCGCATACGTCATCGGTTTCACCAGTGCGGGCGGCAGCACCATGTAGCCGAGGCGCAAGCCCGGATACAGCGATTTGGCAAAGGTGCCCAGGTAAATCGTGCGCTGCTGCGTGTCCAGCCCCTGCACGCAAGCCGTCGGTAAGCCGGCGTAATGAAACTGGCTGTCGTAATCGTCTTCGATGATCCAGCCCTGGCGCTCGGCGGCCCAGGCGGTCAGCGCGAAGCGGCGCTCGAGCGCCAACGTCGCGCCCGTCGGGTATTGATGCGACGGCGAGACGTAAATCGTGTTAGCCCCGCTGCGGTCCGCGCGCAGCTGCTCGATGGACAAGCCATGTGCATCGACAGGCACCGGCACGACCTGCAATTGCGCCATCTCGAAAGCCTTGCGGGCGCCAAAATAGCCGGGGTCTTCCATCAATATCGGGCCATGCGCATCTGCCAGCACCTGCGCGCACAGGTACAAAGCCTGGCGCGTGCTGCTCAAGACCAGCACCTGATCCGCCGTGGCCCGCGCGCCCCGCTCCAGGTTCACATAGTCGGCGATGGCTTGCCGCAAAGGCTCAGCCCCTTGCGGGTCGCCGTGCAGCAGGACGCTGGCATGGTGTTCGCTGGCTGCCTGGCGCCGCAAGCGTTCCCACACGTCGAGGGGGAAGGCGCGCGTTTCCGGCAAGCCCGTGGCAAATGCCTTCACGCTCTGCTGGTCGGCCACGCCGCCGCTGGCAAGGATGTGCACACCGCGCGCGCTGAGGGCAACCGGCTGCGCGGATGCGGGTAGCAATGCCGACGACGGCTTGCCCAGCAAGCTCGCTCCTATCGTCGGCGAGACAAAACTGCCCGATCCCGCCTGCCGCTGGATATATCCGTCCAGGCGCAGCTGCGCATATGCCATTTCCAGCGTATCGCGCGACACGCCCAGCGATTGCGCCAGCGCGCGCGTGGCCGGCAAGCGCAAGCCAGGCGCCAGCACGCCATCGAGTATCAACTGGCGCAGCGCGCGCTGCACCCGCACGCGCAAGTCGAGCGCCGCCATTTCAGGCGCGGCGATGCGAATTTTCAGGGTGTCGAGCTCGAACTGCGGCGTCATGTCGCCTTCCGCGCGGCGCCGGCGGCATCCACGGCAGCCATGCTGCTGGCCGGCGAAAAGCCATGCTGCTGCAGCACCGCCACCAGCTGTGCGCCGGCGCAGCCAAGGCGCAGGTTTTCCGCCACCCAGTCCTGCCAGGCGGGGCCTATCTCCGGCATCGGCTCGGGCGCCAACGTGAGACCGAGTATGCATGCGGCCAGCAAGCCGTTGATGCGCCGCGTGTCGATCAAGTGCTGCACCACCGCGTGGCCTGAATAGGGAAACGGGTGCAGGGTGCAGCGGCCAAAGGCGGCCAGGCGCTGGGCGTGCATGGCGTCGAGGTTCACCGATTCGCTGGCGCTGGCGCTGGTACTGCCTCCCGCGCTGGCCACGTCCGGCCGGGCCGCGTCCGGCCGCGTGCCGAACACCAGGTGCATCTGCGTATGCTCCGTCGCCCTGGCGCGGCACAGGGCCGCCAGGTCGTAATAGCCGGAGGCTGGCGGGTCTTGCGCCAGCGACTCCATCACGGGCAGCCAGCGCAACTCATGATACAAACGCGCCTGCTGCACGTCGAGGAAAGACAAGGGGCCAAAGGCGACGATCTGCTGCGCATCAAGCAGCAAGCCAAACATGACGGCCGCATACGCGCCCATGGACTGGCCGATGGTAGTGACCTGGCTTGGCGCCATGCGGTTCACCAGCTCGCGCAGGGCCTGCGCCGTTTCATCCACATGGCTGCCCAGGCCCGCGATCTGACGGTGATACCAGGCATTGCCCGAATCACGCACGAGTATTTTGTTCAGAGGCTGGCCGCTGACCTGCTCGAGCTTGCGCAGGCGCCCGTAAAAATCGAAGGCGGGGCGCGTGGTCCACGAGACGAAGCCAAAGGCGATCACCAGCGGCGCACCGGGCACGATGCGGTCGACCAGCACGTCGTCGGCACTGGTGGCGACCAGTCGATTATCCAGCGCTTGCGCTTGCATCATCGGCCCGGCTCCCCGATAGAGTTGAAACAGCAGAAAGCATGAGTGTAATGCCAAGTCTGGCAAAATGAAAACTATCGCCGCTGCGGTACGCCAGTACGCACGGGAAAACTGCTAGTCTGGCGAGTATTTACCCATGAACAGGAGCCTTCCATGCTGCATCGCCTGAAGTACCTTCCTCTTGCTGCCGCCATCGCCATGGCCGGCGGCTGCGCCGCCACGTCCGACAGCGCCCAGCCAAACGCCAGCCTGGCGCCGCAGGCCAGCCTGACGAATACCTACTGGAAGCTGACGCAGCTCGATAGCGCCCCGGTGGTGATGGCGCCGCAGCAGGAACGCGAAGTGCGCATCACCCTCTCCAACGATGGCAAGGTCACCGGTTTTACGGGCTGCAACCGCGTGATGGGCGGCTACACGTTGACTGGTACGGCCCTGCGCTTCACGCAGCTGGCCGGCACGCGCATGGCCTGCCCGCCGCCCCTGATGCAACTGGAAAGCGCCGTGCTGGCCAACTTGAACAGCGTGACGGGCTACCAGATTGAGGGCGAACAACTGATCCTGCTCAAGGATGGCGCGCCCGTGGCCCGCTTTGAATCGGTCTACCTGTGAAATAAAAATCGACTGCCGTTACAATGGCTTCCAGCCCATCATCTGGAAGGAAGCCATGTCCGCACTGCCCTCGCCGCTGCAGCAGCCACCGTTATCGTCGACGCCGCCCCGGGTCGCAGGCCGCTACCGCGCCCTGCTGTTCGACATGGACGGCACCGTCATCAATTCCATCGCCGCCGCAGAGCGCATCTGGGGCACCTGGGCGCAGCGCCAGGGCCTCGACGTGGCGGCCTTCCTGCCCACCATTCACGGCGCGCGTTCGGTCGACACCATCGCCAAACTGCGCTTGCCCGGCGTCGACGCGCAGCGCGAGTCGCAGGGCATCACGGATGCCGAAATCATCGATGTGGATGGGATTATTGAAATTGCGGGCGCGCTGCGCTTTTTACAGTCGCTGCCGCCCGCGCAATGGGCGATTGTCACCTCGGCGCCGCGCGCGCTGGCCACGGCCCGCCTGAAGGCGGCCGGCATGCCCATTCCCGCCATCATGGTGACGGCGGAAGACGTCAAGGCAGGAAAACCCAAACCCGATTGCTACCTGCTGGCGGCGGAAAAACTCGGCGTGGCGCCTGCCGATTGCCTGGTCTTCGAAGACGCGTCCGTCGGCATCGAGGCAGGCGAAGCGGCTGGCGCGAAGGTCATCGTCGTCACCGCCACGCATGCACATCCGCTGGCCACGCGCCACCCGGCCATTGCCAACTACGACAGCATCGCCGCGACGGTCGATGCGGACGGCTTCATCGTGCTGGCGCAGTTGCCTGACCCTGCTGCGGTTGCAGCACCCGCGACAAGATAGCCTGCTCCAGCGCGGCGAAGGCTGCTTGGCCGCGCTGTCGCGGGCGCGGCAAGTCCACTTGCACGTCCATGGTGATCTGCCCCTCCTCGATCAGCAGTACCCGGTCGGCCAGGGCCACGGCCTCGGCCACATCATGCGTCACCAGCACGGCCGTAAAACCGCGCGCCAGCCACAGCGACTCGATCAGCTGCTGCATCTCGATGCGCGTCAGCGCGTCGAGCGCGCCCAAAGGCTCGTCTAGCAGCAGCAATTGCGGTTCGTGCACGAGGGCGCGCGCCAGCGCCACCCGCTGTTTCTGCCCGCCCGACAAGGCCGCCGGCCAGTCGTCGGCGCGTTCGGCCAGGCCTACCGTCCACAGCGAGGCGGCCGCCGCGCCCACGGAACGGGGCAGGCCAAGGGCCACGTTGTCAAGCACGGTCTTCCACGGCAGCAAACGCGATTCCTGGAACATGATGCGGATATCGGGCGCGCCCACGCCGCTGCCGACGGCGATCTTGCCTTCATCGATGCTTTCCAGGCCCGCGATGGAACGCAACAAGGTGCTCTTGCCACAGCCGCTGCGCCCCACGATGGCGACGAATTCGCCCGCTTCCAGCTGCAGGTCGACGTTTTTCAGCACGGGACGTTCGCCATAGGCCTTGCTCAATTGCGTCAGGGCCAGCGGCACGCCACGGCGCGCCAAAGGGGCTTGCGGGGCGACCTTCGCCTGCGGCGGTGCGCCGGCCGGGTCGTATTGCACGAAGTGCGACAAAAAATCCGTTTCGATCTGGATGGGGGCGAGCAGCATGGTTTTTTCTTTCCTCATTTCGTCACTATCGGTAGGCGGGATTCCAGCGCAGGCAGTGGCGTTCCAGCCCCCGCGAGAACAGATCGGCCAACTTTCCCAGCAAGGCGTACAGCAAGATCCCCACCAGCACCACGTCCGTTTGCAGGAATTCGCGGGCATTCATGGTCATGTAGCCGATGCCGGCCTGCGCCGAGATGGTTTCGGCAACGATCAGCAGCACCCATACGAGACCCAGCGAGAAACGCACGCCCACCAGGATCGAGGGCATGGCGGCCGGCAGGATCACGTCGCGGTACAAAGGCCAGCCGGACAGGCCGTAGCTTTTCGCCATTTCGATCAAGCTCTGGTCGGCCGAGCGGATGCCGTGGAAGGTGTTCAGGTAGACGGGAAAGAACACGCCGACTGCCAGCAGAAAGAGCTTGGCCGTCTCGTCGATGCCAAACCACAGGATCACCAGCGGAATCAGGGCCAGCGCCGGGATATTGCGCACCATTTGCAGCGTCGTGTCGAGCAGGGTTTCCGCATGGCGGAAGCTGCCCGTCAATAGGCCCAGCAGCAAACCCAGTCCCGCGCCAATGACAAAACCGACCGTGGCGCGCCACAAGCTCGTTTTCAGGTGCAGCCACAGTTCGCCCGAGACGGCCAGGTGCCAGAAAGCCTTCGCCACGGCCCACGGTTCGGGCAGGATGCGGCTCGACAGCCAGCCCCACTGCGCCGCCAGCTGCCAGGCCAGCAGCAGCGCCACGGGCAAGACCCACGGCGCCAGCGCATGAGGCCAGAGCGTACCGAGCAGACGCTTGGTGGTGAAAGTGGCGACGGCGCCCATCTCAGGCCGCCTTTTTCTGCGCCGCGGCAGGCACGATATTGCTGGCCATGACTTCGCCGAAGGGTCCCGTCAATGACTGCTCACCCACAGCCTTGCCCTTGCCCAGCAACGGGAACACCAGCTCGGCGAAGCGGTACGACTCTTCCAGGTGCGGGTAACCCGAGAAAATGAAGGTATCGATGCCCAGGTCCGCGTATTCCTGCATGCGCGCCACCACCGTGGGCGCGTCTCCTACCAGGGCCGTGCCCGCGCCGCCGCGCACCAGGCCCACGCCTGCCCACAGGTTCGGCGACACTTCGAGCTTGTCGCGCCGCCCGCCATGCAGGGCCGCCATGCGCTGCTGGCCCACGGAATCCATCTTGCCGAAGGCCGCCTGCGCCTTGGCGATGATGTCGTCGTCCAGGTGGCTGATCAGTTCATCGGCCGCGCGCCAGGCTGCCTCGTTGGTTTCGCGCACGATCACGTGCAGGCGGATGCCGAAGCGCACCGTGCGGCCCCGCTTTGCCGCGCGCGCGCGGATGTCCGCGATCTTTTCCGCCACGGCGGCGGGCGGCTCGCCCCAGGTCAGGTACACGTCCATCTGCTCGGCCGCCAGTTCATGCGCGGGCTCCGACGAACCGCCGAAATACAGCGGCGGATATGGCTTCTGCACGGGCGGATACAGGGTTTTCGCGCCCTTTACCTGGATATGCTTGCCCTCGAAATCGTAGCCGGCAGCGCCGCCCTCGCCGGCCAGGGTGGCGCGCCACACCTTGATGAATTCATCGGAGATTTCATAGCGCTTGGCATGGTCGGCAAACAGGCCGTCCGCTTCCAGCTCGCCCTGGTCACCGCCCGTGACGACGTTGATCAAGAGGCGCCCGTTCGACAGGCGGTCAAATGTGGACGCCATGCGCACTGCCAGGCCCGGCGTGGACAGGCCGGGACGCACGGCGACCAGGAATTTCAGCTTTTGCGTCACGCTGATCAGGGACGAAGCCACCACCCACGCATCTTCGCAGGAGCGGCCCGTCGGCAGCAGCACGCCGTCGTAGCCCAGGGTATCGGCGGCCACGGCCACCTGGCGCAAATAATCGGCATCGACGGCGCGCGCGCCCTGCGACGTGCCCAGGTAGCGGCTGTCGCCGTGGGTAGGGATGAACCAGAAGACATTCAATGACATGATATTTGTTCCTTATTTTGCGCTGGTAGCCAGTTGGCGCGCCGGCAGCAGTGCATCCTTGACAAAGATGGGTTTCGGAATCAGCTTCAGGCTGGAAAAGGCGTCCGCCACCCTTTGCTGCGAAGCGATGACATCGACGGAGACGGGTTTCACGCCATACGCATAGCGCGAGGCGGCCAGCGCCACGACCTCCTTGCTCAAGCCCGTCTGCGTCGACAGGATCGTCGCCACTTCCTCCGGGTTGTTGCGGCCCCAGTCATCAACCTTGGCCACTTCGTCGAGCACGATGCGCAGGATTTCGGGATTTTTCTCCGCATAGGTGCGCGACGCCAGGTAAAACTGGTAGTTCGCCACCAAGCCCTTGCCATCGGCCAGCACGCGGGCGCCCAGCTGCTTTTCGGCGGCCGCCAGGAACGGGTCCCAAATGGCCCACGCGTCCACGCTGCCCCGCTCGAAGGCGGCGCGCGCATCGGCCGGCGGCAGGAACACGGGCTGGATATCGGCGTACGCGACGCCGGCTTTTTCCAGCGCTTTCAATAGCAGGTAATGCACATTCGAGCCCTTGTTCAGGGCGATTTTCTTGCCCTTCAAGTCGGCCAGGGTGCGCAAGCCGGAACCCTTGGGCACCACGATGGCTTCGCTGGCCGGCGACGCCGGCTCATTGCCGACATACACCAGGTTGGCGCCGGCCGCCTGCGCAAAAATCGGCGGCGCCTCGCCCACGGTGCCGAAATCGATGCTGCCCACGTTCAAGCCTTCGAGCAGCACGGGGCCGGCCGGGAACTCCGTCCATTTCACGCCCACGCCCTGCTCGGCCAGGCGTTTCTCCAGCGTGCCGCGCCCTTTGAGCAGGGTCAGGGTGCCGTATTTCTGATAGCCGATGCGCACCTGCACTTGCAGCTCCCCCTTGACCTGTGCGAGCGCCGCGGCCGGCATGCCGGCCGCCATCACGCCGGCGGCGGCAAACAGCAGGCCAAGAGTGGTACGGCGCGAGAGTCGTTGTGCGTGGCGGTGTGTCATGGCGGTTCCTTGGTCGATGAATAATCAGGCGGATTGATAGTGGGGTGCGTAAGGCCGGTCTTGCAGCGAGCGGGCGGGCACGGAAGCATCCGCTGGTGCTGGTGCTGGTGCTGGCGGGCGCTGTCCCTGCAGCACGAACAGACCCGTGGAGAGTTCCTCGATGCCGGCTTGCACGCGCGCGGCTATCGGCGCATCCAGGCTCAGGCCCCGTTCTTCGTGCCAGTCCAGCTGCTGCGCATTGGCGTAGATGCTGGTGAACACCTGCTTGGCGCCTAGCGCATGCAGCACGGGACGCAGCGCATAGTCGAGCGCCAGGGTGTGGGCATGGCCGCCGCCCGTGGCCAGCGGCAGCACCAGCTTGCCGGCCAGGCCATCCTGCGGCAGCAAGTCGAGGAAGGCTTTCAGCAACCCTGTGTACGCGGCCTTGTAGATGGGCGTGGCGATCACGATGGCGTCGGCATCGGCCACGGCGCGCACGGCGCGGGCTATCGCCACGTCGTCGTAGTCGGCCAACAGCAAGGCGCGCGCCGGCAAGTCGCGCACATGCAGCTTGGCGTAGCTGTGGCCCTGCAGCGCCAGCTGTTCGCCGATATGCAGCAGCAGGCGGCTGGAACTCGAGGGAAGTTGCGGGCTACCGCCCAATAACAAGATGCTCATGTGATGCCCGTGCCTGTAATTTATCGAAAGTGCGAAAGTGGAGTTGCTCGGATGCTTGCAGCCTATCGCCATCAGCTGTCCGGTAAAACGAATGCTTTCGCGCTTCGATATGCGTTTTTTGACTATCCGGCCCTGACGCCCCGCGAGCGAAGGCGGCGGTCCTCGCGCGGCTTTTTTCGCATATCCATGCGCGGTTTTCTTCGTGTACGGCGCACGTCTGGCGGTGCAATATCGGCTACATCGTCTTTCTGGAATGTCACTCATGTCTAGCGCTTTTCTCCACGCAGCCCGCCCCGTCGCTCCCGCAACCGAGCCCCTGCAAGACGCCATCAGCGTCGCCACCGCGCTGGCCGCGCGCCTGGCCGAAACGGCCAATGCCCGCGACCGGGCCGGCGGCCACGCGGCCCGGGAACGCGAATGGCTGCGCGATTCAGGCTTGCTGACCTTGTCGATTCCCGTGGAATTCGGCGGCCAGGGTGGGTCGTGGCCCCTCGTGTACCAGGTGATCCGTATCCTGGCGCGCGCCGACAGCGCGCTGGCGCATGTTTTCGGCTTCCACCATTTGCAGCTGGCGGGCTTGCAGCTATATGGCAGCGCGCAGCAGCAGCGCCGCCTGCTCACCCTCACCGTCGATGAACGCCTGTTCTGGGGCAATGCCTTAAATCCCCTCGACAAACGGGTCACGGCCGTCGACAGCGACGACGGTTTCATCCTCGACGGCATCAAGAGCTTTTCTTCCGGTTCCGTCGGTTCCGACTGGCTGACCGTCTCGGCCTGGCACGCGCCCACGCAGACGGCGCTGATCGCCGCCCTGCCCACGCGCCAGGATGGCGTGACCGTGCAGGCGGACTGGGATGCCTTCGGCCAGCGTCAGACGGACAGCGGCAATGTGCATTTCCAAGGAGTCGCCCTGCCGCAGGAATTGGTGCTGCAAGCGCCCGCGCAGGCCGCCACGCCGCAAGCCACCGTGCGCTCGCAGATCGCACAGCTGATCATGAGCAACCTCTATCTGGGCATCGCCGAAGGCGCGTTCGAGGCGGCGCGCCGCCACACGGACGAGCAGGCGAAAGCCTGGTTTGCCTCGGGCGTGGCCAAGGCAACGGACGACCCTTTGATCCAGCACCGCTACGGCCAGCTATGGCTACTGCTGCGTCCCGCGCAAGTGCTGGCTGACGGCGCGGCGCAGGACCTGGAAAAGGTGTTCCGCAAGGGCGCGCTGGTGACGGCGCGCGAACGGGGCTTGCTGGCCGTGTCCGTGGCCGAGGCCAAGTGCCTGGCGCACAAGGCGGGACTGGAAATCAGCAGCCAGATGTTCGAGCTGACGGGCGCCCGTTCCACCTCGGCCCAGTATGGATTCGACCGCTACTGGCGCAACGTGCGCGTGCATACCCTGCACGACCCCATCGACTACAAGCTGCGCGATCTGGGGCGCTTTGCCTTGACCGGCACGCTGCCCGAACCGACCGCGTACTCATAATTCACCCACCAAGGAGCCACCATGACCATCGCCCGCCGCACCATACTGCTTACCGCCCTGAGCCTCGCCCTGGCCAGCAACCTTGTCCACGCCAAGGACCCGAAAGAGATCACCATCGGCACCAGCGCCGGACCATACGCGGACCAGATCAAGCTGGGCATCAAGCCTATCCTGGAAAAACAGGGCTACAAGGTCAAGCTGGTGGAATTCAATGACTACATCCAGCCGAACTTCGCGCTGGCCGAAGGTTCGCTGGATGCCAACGTCTTCCAGCACATCGTCTACCTGAAGAAATTCGCGCTGGAGCACAAGCTGGCGCTGACGGACCTGATCACGATACCCACGGCACCGATTGCCATCTACAGCAAGAAGCACAAGACCCTGGACAACGTGAAGGAAGGCACGACGGTGGGCTTGCCAAACGATCCGACCAACCAGGCGCGCGCGTTGGTGCTGCTCGACCAGCTGGGCTGGATCAAGCTGCGCGCCAGCTTCGACCCCGTGCGCGCATCGGAAAAGGATATCGCCGTCAACACGAAGAAAATCAAGCTGCTGCCGCTGGAGGCGGCGCAGCTGCCACGCTCCCTGGGCGACACCGACTATTCCTTCATCAACGGCAATTACGCGCTGGCGTCGGGACTGAAACTGACGGATGCGCTGGTGGCCGAGAAAATCTCGCCCAACTACATCAACCTGGTAGCCATCCGCACCGCCGACAAGGACAAGCAGTTCGTGAAAGACCTGGCGGCCGCCTACCGTTCGCGCGAATTCCTCGACATCACGAACAAGCACTTTGCCGGCTATTCGAAACCGGATTACCAGCAAGCGTTGCAGACGGCCGCAAACTCAATAAGCAAATAAGCCATGGCAAAAACGATACGCTTCAACGCCTTCCAGATGAATACCGTGGGCCACCAGTCGCCGGGCCTGTGGACGCACGCGCGCGACCGCAGCCACCGCTATACCGATCCCGAACACTGGACGGAACTGGCGCGGCTGCTGGAAGCGGGCCTGTTCGACGCGGTGTTCCTGGCGGACGTGCTGGGCGTGTATGACGTGTACCGGGGCAGCCTCGATACGGCCCTGGAACACGGCGTGCAGGTGCCGCTGAACGACCCGCTGGCGCTCGTGCCCATCATGGCGCAGGCCACCACGCACCTGGGTTTCGGCGTCACCTGCGCCCTCACCTATGAACACCCGTACACGTTCGCGCGGCGCATCTCCACGCTGGACCACCTGACGGGTGGGCGCATCGGCTGGAATATCGTCACCGGCTACCTCGATAGCGCGGCGCGCAACCTGGGCTTGAGCCAGCAATTGGGCCACGACGAACGCTACGACCTGGCCGACGAATACCTGGAAGTCGTCTACAAGCTGTGGGAAAAGAGCTGGGACGACGACGCCGTCGTCAACGACAAGGCGCGCGGCATCTACACCGATCCGGCCCGCGTGCATCCGATCAACCATGCCGGGCGCCACTACCAGGTGCCCGGCATCCATTTGTGCGAACCATCGCCGCAGCGCACGCCGTTGCTGTACCAGGCGGGTACCTCGCCGCGCGGCACGCGCTTCGCGGCACGCCATGCGGAAGCCACCTTTGTCAGTGGTCCCAGCAAGACAGTCGTCAAGCGTTACGCCGACGACTTGCGCGCCGCCGTGCGCCTGGCGGGACGCGATGGCGATGCGCTGCTGATCTACGCGCAGGCGCTGGTCATCACGGGCGCCACCGAAGCGGAAGCGCGTGCCAAATACGACGATTTCCGCAGCCACGTGAATATCGAGGCGGCGCTGGTGCTGTTGTCCGGCTGGACGGGCGTCGATTTCAGCCGCTATCCGCTCGACGCCACCATCGACTACATCGACTCCCCGGCCGGCCGTTCGGCGCTGGCCTCGTTCAGCCAGGCCGACCCGGACCGCACCTGGACGGTGCGCGAGGCAGCCGAATACATCGGCCTCGGTGGGCGCGGTCCCGTGCTGGTGGGCGATGCGCGCCAGGTGGCAGACCAGCTGGAAAGCTGGCTCGACGAGACAGGTATCGACGGCTTCAATCTGGCCTTCGCCGTGGCCCACGACAGCATGGCCGACGTGGTGGCCCACATCGTGCCGGAACTGCAGCGGCGCGGCCGCTACCGCACCCATTATGAGGAAGGCAGCTTGCGCCACAAGGTCTTCGGCCAGGGCCCGCACCTGCCTGTCAACCATGCAGGCCGCCAGGTCAGCATCGCACCCGCGTCCACGCCCGCCTCTGCGCTGGCGGCCTGACGCGGCCAGTGACAAGCATTGTCATTCATGTTAGCGTGCCAGGTTGAAAACAGACCGGCCGCTACGTGCACCCTCCTTTCCTTCCCGTCCTCGTCCTCCTGGCTGCCAGCCACATCGCGGCGCACGCCGGCACGCAGGCGGATACACCTGCCGAAGCGCCGGCCGACGCCATGCGGGACCTGAGCTTGCGCATCGCCTGACGCACCGTAGGCGTTTGCATCCAGCTCCGTTCCATGTCAGCATACGCCACCTTGGCAACACGGAAAAGGATCGCAATGCCCCTCACATCACCACGCGCGCTACTCCTGGCCTTGCTGCTGGCCAGCACCGCCGCCCAGGCGCAAGCACCGACGCCGGGCTGCGATGTCTGCGCCACCTGGAATGCTGACCAGGCGCCGTTCCGCATCTTCGGCAATACCTATTACGTGGGCGTGAAAGGCCTCAGTTCCGTGCTGGTGACGTCGCCGCAGGGCCACGTGCTGATCGACGGCGGCTTGCCGGAATCGGCGCCAAAGATCATCGCCAATATCGGCTCGCTGGGCTTTCGCGTCGAAGACGTCAAGCTGATCCTCAATTCGCACGGCCATATCGACCATGCGGGCGGCCTGGCCGAACTGCAGCGACGCAGCAATGCGCTGGTGGCCGCCAGCCCGTCGGCCGCGCTGGATCTGGCGTCGGGCGAAGTGGGGCCGGACGATCCGCAATACCACGCACTGCCCAAGTACCCGCCCGTGAAGGACATGCGCCTGGCGCGCGACGGCGGCCAGTTCAATGTCGGCCACGTCAATCTGACGGCGCATGCCACGCCCGGGCACACGCCCGGAGGCCTGAGCTGGACGTGGCAATCTTGCGACGGCCCCCGCTGCCTGAACATGGTGTACGCGGATAGCCTCAACGCCGTCTCGCGGCCCGGCTTCAAGTTCAGTGCCAGCAGCGAATATCCGCACGCGCTGGCAGATTTACGCCACAGCTTCGAGACCCTGGAAAAACTGCCTTGCGACGTGCTCATTTCGGCGCACCCGGAAGCGTCGCAATTGTGGGAGCGGCTGGAAGCGAGCGTCACGGGCGGCAGCGATGCCTTTATCGATCCGCAGGCATGCCGCGCCTACGTGGCTACGGCGCGTATCTTGCTTGACGCGCGCCTGGAACAGGAAAAACAACCGTGAATTTGCCAGTGACCTTGTCAACCGTGCACGCTGGCTTGACGCCAATCTGCTACGCTGGCGCCATTCATTTGAAGAAGGAAATGCCATGTTCAACCTCGCCAGACTGATTCCCCTCGCCGCCATCGTCGCCATCACCGCCGGCTGCGCGCAAACGCCCGCACGCAGCGACGCTGCCGCCGCCGCGCCTGGCGCCACCTCGCCCGCCAAGCCGGCGCCGAAGCTGGCGGGCACGCAGTGGAAGCTGAAGGAATTGAAGGGCAAGCAAGTGGTGCGCAAGGCGCCTGAACAGCGCGAAGTGACCCTGCTGCTGGCCGAAGGCCGCGCCAGTGGCCACAGCGGCTGCAACCAGATGATGGGCGGCTACACCAGCGATGGCATCAGCACCCTGGCCTTCTCGCAGCTGGCCGGCACCATGATGATGTGTCAGCCGCAGGACATGGAACTGGAGCGCCTGCTCTTGACCACCCTGGGCGAAGTCAATGGCTACCGCTACGCCGACCAGGAATTGCTGCTGCTGAAGGATGGCGTGCCCGTGGCCCGTTATGAAGCGCTGACGGTGAAGTAAAAGCCGCACTCCCGCGTTTCAAGAGTGCCTGAAAAACGTTCAAGGCAAGGCGCAGCGCCGCCATGGGCGTTTTCTCGGCCACTCTTCAATCGTTGCGCATCTGCGCCTGCGATACATTGCTGTTCGCCGGCACGCTTTGCGTCAGCCACACATTTCCCCCGATGGTCGATCCTGCGCCGATGGTGATGCGCCCCAGCACGGTTGCGCCCGCGTAAATGACCACGTCGTCCTCGACGATGGGGTGGCGCGGCGTGCCCTTGATCAGCGCACCGGATGCATCGGCAGGAAAGCGCTTGGCGCCCAGGGTGACGGCTTGGTACAGGCGCACGCGCTGGCCGATGATGGCCGTCTCGCCGATCACCACGCCCGTGCCATGGTCGATGAAGAAGGACGCGCCGATGCGCGCGCCGGGGTGGATGTCGATGCCCGTCAGGGTATGCGCGATGTCGGCGATCAGGCGCGCCAGGAACGGCGCGCCCAGCGCATGCAGACGGTGCGCCAGGCGGTGGTACAAGATGGCGATGGTGCCCGGATAGCACAGCATGATCTCGGCCACCGAGGTGGCGGCCGGGTCGCCTGCGTAGGCGGCCTGCACGTCCGACACCAGCAAGGCGCGGATGTCGGGCAGGCTGGCGGCAAAGGCGCGCGTGATGTCGCGCGCCTGCTGCGCCAGCGCCGCATCGTCGCTGGCGGCATCTTGCTCCTCACCGGCCGGCACAGAAAATAGCAGGCCGCGCCGCACTTGTTCGCTGAGGCGATTCAGGGTGGTGTTGAGGGTGTCGCCGACAAAATAGTCGATGCTTTCGTCCGTCAGGTTGGGACGCCCGTAATGCGTGGGAAACAGGGCTGCCGACAGGCCGTTGACGATGGTGGTGAGCGCTTCGCGCGACGGCAATTCGCGCACCCTGCCGTTATGACGGATCTTGTGCTTGTCTTCGCGCGAGCTGCGCAAGGCCTGGATCACGGGCCCCAGATTCCACTGGGCCGTGTCGTCGGCGGGCGCTGCGGGATCAATGCTGTGCATGGCGTATCACTTCCAAAAATGGCAAACAGGCCGGGTCGCCCTAGCTTAGCGGCCAGGCACCGCGATTCAAACGAAGAATTTCAAGGTTCCATATGCGAAAATCGCATATGAATGGCAAACAGCACAGCGCCAAACCCGATTGTTGCCACTAGCGTAAAATGACGGACTAACAAAAACACTCTTCAACATGACTAAATTATTAACCTGGATTTTGGCGGGCCTGGCGATGGTCGGACCGCTTGCCATTGACACCTATCTGCCGTCGTTCCCCGCCATCGTCCACGATTTCAATGCCAGCCCCTTGCTGGTGCAGCAAACCCTGAGCTTTTTCCTGTTCACGTTCGCCTTCATGATGCTGTTTTACGGCACCCTGTCCGACTCGTTCGGCCGCCGTCCCGTGATTCTCGTTTCGCTGGTGCTGTATGTGATCGCCTCCGTGGGCGCCGCGCTGGCGCCGTCGCTGGGCTGGCTGCTGGCCTGGCGCGTGCTACAGGGCCTCTCGGCCGGCGCCGGTTCCGTGATCGGCCGCGCCATCGTGCAAGACCGCTATTCGGGCGCCGCCGCGCAGAAAATCCTCTCGCACATCATGATGGTGTTCGCGCTGGCGCCGGCCATCGCCCCCGTGCTGGGCGGCTGGCTGCAGGTGGGCCTGGGCTGGCGGGCGATTTTCTGGTTCCTCACGGCGTTTGGCGTGCTGATGTTCATCGTCGTCTGGCGCGCGCTGCCGGAAAGCCTGCCTAAGGAACAGCGCCACGCCTTCCACCTGGGCGACATCGCCGTCAATTACTGGAAAGTGCTGTGCCATCGCCAGTTCCTGCTGCTGTCGACGGCCATCGGCGCGGCCTTTGGCGGCTTCGCCCTGTACATCGGCTCGGCCGCCTACTTCATCATCAACATCCTGCATCTGCCGGAGACGGCGTTCGCCTGGCTGTTCATTCCCCTGATCAGCGGCATGGTCTTCGGTTCGGCCCTGTCGGCGAAAATCGCCCACCGCTACAGCCAGCGCCAGATGATCTGGGCCGGCTTCATCCTGATGCTCGTCGCCGCGCTGGCCAACATCGGCTATAACTATGTCTTTGCCGCCGAAGTGCCATGGGCCGTGCTGCCCTTGTTCTTCTACTCGTTCGCCCTGTCGATCGCCATGCCGCCGATGACCCTGATGGCCCTGAACCATTTCCCCAACAACAGCGGCCTGGCGTCGTCGATGCAATCGTTCATCCAGATGTTGCTGTTCGCGCTGGTGTCGGGCCTGGTGGCGCCGCTGCTGTTCGACAGCGCGCTGAACCTGGCGTATGGCGTGATGGCGGGATTGCTGGTGAGTTTGCTGTGCTGGGTGTTTGCGCAGGGTAAAGCTAACGCGTAGGTCGGATTAGCGCAAGCGCGTAATCCGACATCACCCGCCAACCACGTTGTCGGATTACGGCCAGGGCGCGGGCGTCACATCCAGGTATTGTGCCCCGCCCTGCTCCGGGGCCGGTTCCGCCGCATCACGCGCGACCGGCTGGTTCAACGGCCCGGCAGGCGAACGCAAACTCAACAGCTCTTTGCGCGCCTCGACGAAGTCGGCCGAACTCAAGGGATGTTGCTGATCGGGCCAATGGCTGACAGCCCATTCCTGCAAGGTTTCAAAGCGTCGCCACAGTTCGGCGATGAATTCGCGGCGCGCTTCTTCCTGTGCTTCCTCCTGCTGCGGCGTCTTCCCGGCGCCTTCCCCGATAGGTACTGGCATGGCTGCTCCCTGGCTGATCAATCGTCCTGTCAGCCTACGCAGGGACCAGCCAGGCGTCTGTTCGCGAACGAACACAGGATTTATTCAAGCATCTTGCGGAAGCCCACGGCCAGACGGTTCCAGGTATTGATGGAGCCGATGGCCAGGGTCACGTTGACCATTTCCGCCGGCGTCAATTGCTCTGCCAGCGCCGCATAGTCTTCGTCCGACGCATGATTTTGCGGCAGCAGGGTCAGCGCTTCCGTCCAGGCCAGCACGGCCCGCTCGCGCGGCGTGAAGAACGGCGTTTCGCGCCAGACGGACACGGCATACAGGCGGCGCTCCGTTTCGCCCGCCTTGCGCGCGTCGCGCGTGTGCATGTCGACGCAAAAGGCGCAGCCATTGATTTGCGAGGCGCGCAGGCGGATCAGCTCGAGCAGCGAGTGTTCCACGCCCAGCTTGGCGATGGCCGCTTCCAGCGCATACATGGCCTTGACGGCGTCCGGCGAAGCTTGTGTGAAATCGAGTCGTTGCTGTGTCATGATGCTTCCTTGATAGAGTAGAGAGGCACTATTGTAGAAGCGCGAGTAGCGCGCGCGGCAGGCCAATCCTGCCGAAAAACGGCAGACCACCATTAGATACTCCATGGAATTACATATCCTGATCGATGGCACGCGCGACCTGGGCGGCCAGCTGTATCGCCAGCTCAGCGAGGCCATCCGCTCGGGCCGCCTGGCGGACGGCCAGCAATTGCCGCCATCGCGCCTGCTGGCTGGCCAGCTGGGCCTGTCGCGCAAGACAGTCTCCGATGTGTATGAGAAGCTCGCTTATGAAAAGCTGCTGATAGGAAAGGTCGGCGTGGGCAGCTTCGTGCAGACGCCGCACGCCTCGCCGCAGCCCCGCCACGCCAGCACCGCGCTGGCCAGCGCCGAGCGCATCGCCCGCTGGGAAGCGACACCCACGCCCTTGCGCCAGGCCAGCCAGGAAACGCCCGCGCGCTACGCATTCATCGGCGGGCGCGCCACGCCCGCCCACTTCCCGCAAGATGAATGGCGCGCCTGCATGCTGCACGCGCTGCGCCAGGATGGTCAGGCACGCGGCCGCTATGGCCCTGTCGCCGGCTTGCCGTCCCTGCGCGCGGCGATCGCCGGCCATGCCGCCTTCAGCCGCGGCATCCATTGCACCGAGGAGCAAGTGCTCGTCACCAGCGGCGCGCAGCAGGCTTTGCATCTGCTCGCGCTTACCCTGCTGGAGCCGGGCGACACGGTTGCGGTGGAAGAACCCGGCTACCCCGTGGCGCGCGCCGTATTCACCAGCCAGGGAGCGCGCGTGGTGGGCGTCGACGTAGACGAGGATGGTCTCATCGTCGCGCAAATCCCCGACGGCACGCGCTTGATCTATGTCACGCCTGCACATCAATTTCCGCTCGGCATGCCGATGAGCATGGAGCGCCGCCATGCCTTGCTGGAGCGGGCGCAGCAGTTGGGAGCCATCATCATCGAGGACGATTACGACAGCGCCTTTCGCTACGAAGGCCGGCCCGAGGATGCGCTGCAAAGCATGGACCGCTATGGCGTCGTGGCCCATGTGGGCAGCTTTTCCAAGATCATGCTGCCGGAATTGCGGCTCGGTTATGTGGTGCTGCCAGAAACCATCGTGGCCGCCATGCAGACGCTGAAATACCTGAGCGATTGCCATACGGCCAGCCTGGGCCAGCATGCACTGGCCAAGTTCATCGGCGATGGCCACTTGCTGCGCCATATACGCCGCTGCCACGACATTTATGCGGGGCGGCGCGAACGGCTGCAACACTGGTTCAACGGGCCGTTGTCGCCGTGGTTCCGCCTGGTGCCGGCCAGCGCCGGCTTCCACGTGGCGGCGCTGGCCCAGACGCCGCTCGATATCGCCGCATTGCTAAGCAGGGCGCGCCGGGCCGACGTCAGCCTGTATGCGCTATCTGGCTTTTACCATGGCCCCGCCCGCCATGAAGGCCTGTTCCTCGGCTATGGCGCCATCGACAGGCTCGATATCGACACGGCGCTGGCCAAGGTACTGGCTATCCTGCAAGAAATCGCTCCCCTCCCCCTCAGCGGGGTTGCCAACGATAGTGCCCCGTAATCGGATAACTGAACAAAATATTTTCCTCGCGCGCGCCCTCGCCAATGTTGTGGATGATGAGCGGCACGCCGCTCCACGACCGCTTGTCGCTGACGATGCCGATGTGCGTGAGGTTGCGCGGCAGGCGCCAGGTGACGATGTCGCCTGCGCGGTAAGCGTTCGCTTCCTTGCTTGGCTTCAGGCTGCTGCCGTGGCGGGCAAAGTACGTACCCAGGTTCGGCACGCGGCGGTGGTCGATATTGCGGTCCGGCCCCTTCATCTGCCAGCGTCCCTGCTGCTGGTACACCTGCCACGCCTTGCGCATGTCTTCGTGCACCAGCACCTGCAAATCCTGCCCCAACTGGCGATAGGCGCGCACGACCACGTCCGTGCACACGCCCCGCTCAAGCGGCACGTCGCCGCCCGGATACGCGAGTCGTTCGTAGCGCGGGTCGTATTGCAGGGTCACGCCCACCTGGCTGCGGGCGGCGGCGACGAGGGCTTGCGCGGTGGTGGCAGGAGCGGCCGAGGCCAGCATGGGCGCGAGGACAAGCGCCAGGAGGGAGAGCAATTTGATTGGCATCAACGTCAGTGGTCGAATGGAAATGCCAACTTTACCGCAGCGGCAGAGAAAACGTCGGACGCTTAGATGGCGGCCAGCTGCGCCAGGTGCGCGGGGAAATCCACGACCGGTCCCGCCGCATTGACGGTCTCAGAATAATCATGCCAGCCCGTGGCGGCGATGCCGGCCAGCAAGGCGTCCAGTGCCGCCTCGTCCGGGAAGCGCCAGACGGCATAAAATTGCTGGGCAGACGCATGCAGCTTGCCGCCATCGATGGCGCCCATGGCCAGCGCTTCGGCGCCGATGCCCGACAAGGCTGCCATGCCGGCGCCCACCGTATCGAAATACGCCCGGCGCGCGGCGCCATCGAGGATCAGCCAGGCGGGTTTCGGGCTGTACAGTTCTAGCAAGTAATGCATGCTTACTCCTTGGGTCAGGTCTCGTCAGGCCAGCGAGCGCTGGGCCCGTTTGCAGATGCGTGCCGTGGCGGCATTGGGACTTTCCTGTAACCATTGCATGCACAGGCTGCGTACCCAGTCCGGCTGGCTCTTGGCCGCATCGTTGAGCCAGTTGGCCACGGAGTCCTGCACGTAGACGGCCGGGTCCACCCGCAGGGGCTGCAGCAGGGGCAAGGCCAGCTGCGGCTCTTCTTTTAGCTGTGCAATATGCGCGCACCACACGCCGCGCGGGCGCAGCGCTTCGCAGGCAAAGCGGCGCACTCTTTCCGACGGGTCCGCCGTCCACGACGCCAGCAGCGCGATGGCGTCAAGCAGATGCGCAGCGAGCCGGGGCCGCAGCGCCAGCCAGGCCCATTCGCGCACGCCGAAGTGGCCATCGTCGGCCAGCGGGCGCATGGCTGCCAGCTGTTGCGGCAAGCTCCATCCCGCCTGGGCGGCGATGGCAAAGCAGGCCCAGCCCCGCACCGTGTCGGATGGGTGCGCTTGCAGCACAGCCAGGTCGGCATTGGCCTCCAGCAGCAATTGCGCCGCCAGCGCCATGCGCTTGGTGATGCCCGCTGCGGCCTGCGCGCGCATCTGTTCCAGCCGGGCGGCGCCGATATCGGGTACGGTCGCAGCCAGCAGCTGGGTGAAATCGATGGCCAGCCCTTCGGTCAGGGTGGCGCTGGCCACGCTGCCCGCGTTCAGCAGAGCCAGGCGCGCGGGAACAATGTCGGCCATGCCACGGCTCATGGTGCGCCCTGCATTTCGTTTTTATCCGTCTTGCGCCAGGCTTTTTCCAGCAGCGCACTCAGTAACTGCATTTCGTTTGCCGTGAAATCGGCGAACAGGCTGGCGATCCATTGCGCGTGTTCATCGACCAGGGTCGCTGCAGCCATCGTGCCCTTGGGACTCAGGCGCACCAGCAGCTTGCGCCGGTCGAACTGGTCCGCGTGGCGCATCAGGAAACCGTCGCGCTCCAGGCCGTCGAGCAAGCCCGTGATGGTGCCGCGCGTCACGCCGGCCCGCTCGGCCAGTGTGTGCGGCGAGAGTCCCTCGGGCACGTCGCGCAGCAGGCACAGCAGCACAAACTTACCTTCCGACAAGCCATGGCGGCCCAGGCGCGTGGCACAATCGCCATCGATGGCCGACGCCAGGCCCAGCACTTCAAAGCACAGGCGCAAGCGCACTATGGATGCCGGCATGTCCGGACCGAGCGCGCGGCGCTGCACGTCGCCCAGCAAGGCCGTGTATTTTTGTTCGAGTTTTATCATATGGCGCAATATAATATGGCGCCATACTAAATGTCAAATGGAAAGCCATGATGGTTTTCCCATCGCCTCAAAGGCGGGCTTTATCCCTCGCCCAGGCGATGATGGACTGCGCATCGATGGCGCCCGGCTGGCGCGCCACTTCCACGCCCTTGCGAAACAGGGCCAGGGTGGGAATGCTGCGGATATTGAAACGGCTGCCCAGCTCTGGCGACGCTTGCGTATTCACCTTGACGACGCGAAACGCGGGCTCCAGTGTCTTGGCGGCCTGGACATAGAATGGCGCCATGCTGCGACACGGACCGCACCACGGCGCCCAAAATTCCACCAGCACAGGGATGTCGCTGCGTTCGATATGCTTGAGGAAACGGGCGCTGGCCAAGTCCACCGGCTGGCCCATGAATAAATCCTTCTGGCACTTGCCGCAGGTAGGCTGCTCGCTGAGGCGGGCGGGCGGCAGGCGGTTGACGGCGTCGCAATGGGGGCACACGATGTGCAGAGAGTCTGGCGTGGTCGAGGTCATGGCATTCCAGGGAAGCGTAGCGTAAAGTTATCGAACATTTTACGGTGTATCGTGCAGCCCCGTCGGCACGCTGGCGGCACTTTTGCACATAGTCAACTATAGTGCGCTGGAGCGGCGCGCACATTGCCAAGCCGGCCGAGGAAAAAAAAGGTTCTTCGCGTTTGGTGGGGGAAGATGGACTTGACGTTTTTGCTGGAAGGGGGTGGCAGCGAGGGTTTTGAATTGGTAAATTGATGTCGCCAAACAAAACAATTACCTTAC